>NZ_WFGV02000018.1 GCF_010095445.2 Pseudomonas sp. TNT3 | reverse complement strand
CGATCGCGCTGTGAGCCGTCGCGCCACCACGCGCGGTGAGAATGCCGGCGACCCGCACGGGATCGAGACGCGCCACATCGGAGGGGCCGACCTCATCCATCACCAGGATGTACGGTTGCTCCGGCTCGCTCGGGGTTTCGACCCCACAGAGTTGCGCCAGTACGCGACGACCGATGTCACGCAAGTCGGCCGCGCGTTCGGCGAGCAAGGCATCCTGCAGCGACTCCTGTTGTCTGGCCGCCGCTTCGATCACGCCCATCCACGCCGCTTCGGCGCTTTCGCCTTGCTTGAGGCGCGTGTCGACTTCATCGGTCAATTCCGGGTCGTCGAGCATTTCCTGGTGGGTGATGAAGATCTCGCGGATGGCCTTGGACTGACTGCGTTCGATCAGGCCTTCAATGTCGCGGCGCACTTGCTGCAGCGCTTGCTGGAGACGTTCGCGCTCGATGGCGGCGGACTCTCCGCGCAACGGGTATTCGATGGTTTGCAGCACCTGGATATGCGCCGGGCCGATGGCAATTCCCGGTGCGGCGGCGATGGCCTGGATGACGCTGCCGGAGACTGGTGCGAGCAGCACTTCGGCGATGTCGGTCAACACGGTGCTCTGCTGGCTCACGGCTGGCAACGGTTCGACTTCTTCACCCAGGCCCTCTTCGATGGCGGCCAGCAAGGCCGGCAAGGCGTCTGCCGCAATGATGGGCTCGGCGATGAACTCCAGCACCTGGCCACGACGCGCACCGAGGCTCAGCAACTTGCTCAGGCTCTTCACAGAGACGGCGCTGTCGTGACCATCGACGATGCGTACACGAATCTCGCCCTCAAAGCTTTTCGCCAACTGAGCCAGGATTTTCGCCGGACGGGCATGCAATCCATGGGCGTTGGCCAAGGCGATACGCGCGCTTGGCCAATCGGCCGGCAGCTCGCCGCCGAGGACTTCAAGCACGGCGCGACTGCTGGTAGCGCGACCCAATTCATGGCCGCGACCTTCAATCAACAGCGCGCAAAGTCGTTCGAGCAAGGCTTGGTGCGCTTCTCCGAGGCTGGCCAGGCAGAACAGTCCGCTCAGCGGTTGCCCGAGGTAGCGTATCGGCTTGTCTGGCGTGACGAAGGCCAGGCCTGGACGCTTCACCGTTTGTTCACTGTGCAACCACCACAGGCCATCACCGAGGGGCAGCGCTTCTACCTGCTGCAACACCGCGGCAAAGCCGTTGCTCACGCAATCCGCCTGGCGCAACAAACGTGCGCCACGCCAAACCAGCTCTTCGAAATCATCGGCGGACACGCCAAGGCCGATCATCTGCGCGTCCAGTGCCAGTTCCTGCGGTGCGCCTTGCAGCAGTTTCAACAAGGCTTCGGCGGAGCTGGCACGACGCAGGGCCTGGCCCAGATCGGTTTCGCCGAGGGCTCGAGTCAGCAGTTGCAGCAGACGCAGGTGTTCATCGGACTTGGCGGCAATACCAATCGCCAGGTAGACAATTTGACCGTCGCCCCAGTCCACCCCATCAGGAAATTGCATCAGCCGCACGCCGGTGGAAAACACCTGATCGCGGGTTTGCGGCGTTCCGTGGGGGATGGCAATACCTTGACCGAGAAAGGTCGAGCCCTGGGCTTCACGCGCTTGCAAACCGGCGAGGTAACCCTCGGCGACCAGGCCATCGGCAACCAGGTGCCGGGCCAGCAAGTCCAACGCTGCAGGCTTATCCACGGCTGATTGGCCCATGGAAATCTGCTCTATGGTGAGCTCGAGCATGCTTTCTCCTTTTGGCACCCTTTGGGAGGCCAGGTATTGTTTTTGAGGATTCAGCTTAGGCGCTTGTTCATCTTATTTGGCAGTTTCGCGGCAGAACTGGCAAAGGCACCTAAAACGTAGAAAATACGCCTGCTGAAACGTTTAATCTATAATGATCGGCACGTTACTCGATAATGTCTCATCCTTGAAGCGCAACTTGTCGGTTACGTTGCGACAATGGTCGTCTGCCGGAATCGGGTAGGATTGACGAAAATGTCGGGGCACGCTCGAACAAACAAGGAAATCCCGAGTTGAAACTCAGTGATATCGCACAGTTGGCTGGTGTCTCCGTGACCACCGCCAGTTATGTCATCAATGGCAAGGCTGAACAGCAGCGGATCAGCAGCGCCACGGTCGAGCGCGTCCGCGCGGTCGTCGAACTGCATGGCTTTACGCCCAACCCACAGGCTGCCGGACTGCGAAGCCGGCACACCCGCACGCTGGGTTTCATTCTGCCGGACCTGGAAAACCCCAGTTACGCGCGGATTGCCAAGCTGCTGGAACAAGGTGCTCGTGCTCGCGGCTACCAGCTGCTGATCGCCAGCTCGGACGACGCGCCAGACAGCGAACGGCAACTGCTGCAACTGTTTCGAGCGAGGCGTTGCGACGCGTTAATCGTCGCCAGTTGCCTGCCGACCAGCGATGACAGCTACCGCCAATTACAGGCCAAAGGCATTCCGATCATCGCGATCGACCGGGTCATGGAACCCGAGCATTTCTGTTCGGTAATCAGTGACGACCGGGAAGCCAGCCTGGAATTGACCCGCAGTCTACTGGACCCTGTGCCCAAACAGATCGCCCTGATTGGCGCTCGCCCCGAACTGAGTATCAGCCAGGAGCGCGCCGCCGGGTTCAAAGAGGCCTTGGCCGGGTTCAAAGGCGAGGTGCTGATCGAACACGGCGAATCCTTCAGCCGCGAATGTGGCAAGCAGTTGATGGACGAAATGCTTCAGCGCCTGGGGCATTTGCCGGACGCTCTGGTCACGACGTCCTACGTGTTGTTGCAGGGCGTATTCGATGCCTTGCACGACTTCCCGCTGAAATCCCGGCCGCTGCGCCTTGGCACCTTTGGTGACACGCAGTTGCTGGACTTCTTGCCGTTACCGGTCAATGCCATGGCCCAGCAGCATCAACTGATTGCCGACAAGGCGCTGGAGCTGGCCTTGGCCGCGATTGAACAGTCGGACTACCAGCCCGGCGTGCAAGCCATCGCGCGGACATTCAAGCAGCGTATTCGCCAGGACTGAACCGTGGAGCTGATCGACACCCACACGCACCTGGATTTTCCCGACTTCGACGCCGATCGCACGGCGTTGCTGGCCGAAAGTCGTGCGCTCGGTGTTCAGCGAATGGTTGTGTTGGGCGTTTATCAGGGGAATTGGCAACGGGTCTGGGACCTGGTGCAAAGCGATCCTGACCTGCACGCGGCGTTCGGCTTGCACCCGGTGTACCTGGATCAACATCAGCCAGGAGATTTGCCCGAACTCGGTGACTGGCTGACACGGTTAGCCGGTCATCGGCAGCTGTGCGCGGTGGGTGAGATCGGTCTGGATTACTTCATCGAAACCCTGGACCGCGAACGCCAGCAAGCACTGTTCGATGCGCAACTGCAACTGGCGGTGGACTTTGACTTGCCGGCGCTGATCCACGTGCGTCGCAGCCATGCGGCAGTGATTGCTACGCTCAAACGGTTTCGCTTGAAACGCGCGGGAATCATCCATGCGTTTGCGGGAAGCAAGGAGGAGGCTCGCGAGTACATCAAGCTGGGTTTCAAACTCGGCCTGGGTGGCGCTGCAACATGGCCGCAGGCGCTGCGCATGCACCGCGTACTTGCTGAACTGCCACTGGACGCCGTGGTGCTGGAAACCGACTCACCGGACATGGCGCCCGCGATGTTCGCCGATCAACGCAACAGTCCGGCGCATTTGCCGGACATTTGCGCCGCATTGGCGAAAATTATGGGGATCAGCCCCGAGCAGTTGGCAGCGGTCAGCAGTGCCAATGCGCGTGACGTGTTCCGCTGGTGACCAACGTAGCGCCTTGTAGGCGCTGCGGTGTTTTCAGACCCGGAACGCACTGATCAGCTGTTTCAACTCCACCACCTGAGCCGACAATGCACGGCTGGCATCTTCGGTCTGGTGGGCTCCTTCGGCCGTACGCTCGCCTGCGCGATTGATCTCGACGATGTTCTGGTCGATGTCGTGGGCCACGGCAGTTTGTTGCTCCACGGCGGCGGCGATTTGCTGGTTCTGATCGACGATCATGCCCACAGCGCCAAGAATATTTTCCAACGCTTGCTGGACCTTCTCCGACTGCCCGACAGTGCCGCTGGCCATCTGATGACTGGTGCCCATGGCTTTCACCGCTGCGCCTACGCCGCTGTGCAGCCTGGTGATCATCTGCTCGATTTCTTCGGTCGATTGCTGCGTGCGCTTGGCCAGTGTCCTGACCTCATCGGCCACCACCGCGAATCCACGGCCCTGCTCACCCGCCCGCGCAGCTTCAATTGCCGCGTTGAGTGCCAGCAGGTTGGTTTGCTCGGCGATGCTTTTGATCACTTCCAGCACACGACTGATGGATTGGCTGTCGCTGGCCAGTTGATTGATCACCAGGACAGATTGATCAATTTCGCCGGCAAGGGCTGCGATGCTGCCCTGCTGTGACTGCACAAGTCCGCGGCCGTTGAGGGTTTCATCGTTGACGCTGTGCGCGCTGCTAACCGCGGCGGCGGCACTGCGCGCTACCTCCAGAGAGGTGGCGGACATCTGGTTCATGGCCGTGGCGACCTGCTCGATCTGCGAGCGCTGTCCCGCCACTGCCTGGTTACTTTGGGCAGAAACGTTTTCGACCTGACCGGCCTGGCGCTCGACCTCGCTGACGGTTTGTCCGACGCGCTCGATCAGGTCGTGAATTTTCTTCACGGTCCCGTTGAACACTTCGCCCAACTCGCCGAGTTCGTCGCGACTGTTGGCACTGAACGTCACTGTCATGTCGCCCGCCGCGACTTTGTCCATCACGGCGCCAAGGCGCTTGAGGGTGGTGCGGGTCGAGGCGTAGAAACCGCCGTATAGGTAAAAGATCAACACGAACACCACCGACAGCGCCACGGCCTGAAGGATCATATGCGTGCGATTCTGCTCCAGTCGTTGCTGTAACTGGGTGCCGAGAAATTTCAGGGTGGCTTCGTTGAGTTGGTAGGTTTGGTCCATCAGGCCAGTGACGGTGTCGTAAAAACCTTGCCACGGCGCATCAAGCGTATCGGCCATCACCACCTGTTCTTCGAACAGTTCACTGGCTTTTTTAAGCGAGGCGTTGCTGGTGTCGGCCAGAGCCGTCAGCGAGTCCTTGGCCGCTTTGCTCGAGCCCAGTGTGTCCTGCAATTTCAGGCCGTACTCAGCCTGGAGCTTTTCGATCTGCACCAGCAATTCATCAAATCGGGTGCTCGATGCCGAGTTGAGAAAACCCTGCCCCAGGGAAAAAGAGCCCATCGCCCGGCCTTCACCCAACAGCTGGGTGACCGGTGGGGTGACAGTGGTGATGAGTTCGGTCAATTGGCGCATGTCGCTTTGAGTGTCGCGACTCAGGCCCGCCTGACTGGCAATGATCTGGCTGAAAATTTGTGCGCTGCCGAGTAACTTGCCAATCATCCCGCTTTTACTTTGCAGGGAGCTTTCCGCTTGCTGGGCTTTGAACGCCGCAATCATCTCATCGCGCTTGGCATCGAATACCGCGATCTGCTCGGGGTCCGTGGACATTGCGGCCAGACCTTGCAGACGAGCCAGTACGCTTTGCTCCAGCGCGCTGATCTTCGATTCGACATTGCCGGCTTTACCCGACTGACCCAGGGTGACGTTGATCTGCACCAGGTTGTTCAGGGTCTCGAGATCGCGACGAAGTGCCAGGCTGCTGCCGAGTAAGTCGATGCTTTGCAGTTCGATGCGGGTGCCTTGAAATTCGCGATAGGAATCTCGCACCAGATAGAAGTTGGTCACCAGCATCGGTATGAGGAACAGCACGCTGATCAGGCTGAACTTCATGCCGAAGCTCAGGCGATTCATTAGCGCAACGGCGGGATAGAGCAAGCTCTTCACTGTGAAGTCTCCCTTGGATTTCTTATTTTTATTGGCAGGCGCACAGAGAAAGCAGATAGCCACTATTGGGCGCTATCTCTGTATAGCTTAAATCGGCAGGAGGTTTTGTAACTTAAGGTTAACGGAGGAGGGATTCGTGTAGCAGCGGGTAAAGCCGTCATTGGTTTTGGCAACCTGCGACGGCTTCGCCGCCGAACGCAGGCTTCGCCAGCTGCTACAAGGTGGTTGTGTTCAGGGAAGGACAGTCCACAAGGCGAACCCGGCGTACCAAAGCAACGCTGCGCGCAGCAGCAGTTCCCAAATGCGGTCCAGGCTGTTGATACCGTCGGGCCCGACCACCGGTGCCGGTATTTCACCGGCCACCAGCCCGACCTTCTCGATCAATTGGGCAGCGCTGATGTTCCAGTTGAGCAGTTCATGCAGCATCACCCGACTGACCGCGACAAAGTTGCCCACCAGCGCAAAGCTCGCCGCCAGCAGGCGCACCGGTATCCAGTCGAACGCATGTCGCAATTGCGCAGCACACTCGGTGACCGCCGGGTTTTTCCCGTGTTCTTCGGCCAACGCTAACAGGCGATAGCTGAGTGCCGCGACCGGACCCAACAGGAAATACCAGAAAATCACAGCGAAAAAGCTTTGGTAAGCCTCCCACAGCAAGTGACCTTCGACGCGCTCCAGCAGTTGTTCGCCGTTGTCGGCACAAATGCCCAGATCGCGGTTCGCGACGTGTGCTGCCGCCTGTAGATCTTCCCGACGCCAGGCATCGCGAAACGGGCCAAGACCGGCCAGCAAATCGCCACGGCCCAGGCTGTAGATCACTACCAGCAAATGCACTGGCAACGCCAAAAGACCGTAGGCCACCGGCTCAAGCACGATCAACAGCAACCCCAGCACCGCGACCGGCAGTAACACGAGCACGATCAAGATCAGCCATGGGTGGCTGGCAAAGCGTGGGCTTGCTTCAAGCTTGTTCAGTTCGCTTACCCAACCACTGTCGCGCTGAACACGATGACGAAGGGCCGAGAATTTCTCGATCCAGACCGCCAACAGCAACACCAGAAAACTCATTGTTGTTCCTCTTTTGCCAAGGCCGCGCGATAGCGTGCCCAGTCGAACGCTGGACCCGGATCGGTTTTACGTCCGGGTGCGATGTCACTATGACCGCAGATACGCTGTGCCGTGATGGCCGTGAAGGCGCTTTGCAGCTGTCGGGTCAGGGCCGTCAATGCAGTGTATTGAGCATCGGTGAACGGCAGATCATCCGTACCTTCCAGCTCAATGCCCACGGAAAAATCGTTACAGGTTTCCCGGCCTTCGAAAACCGAGACACCCGCATGCCAGGCGCGCTCAAGACAAGAGACAAACTGGGTGACCTTGCCGTCACGTTCGATCAGGAAATGCGCGGACACGCGCAGATCAGCTATCCCTTCAAAGTAAGGGTGCTCTGTGACGTCCAGGCGATTCTGGAAAAACGCCTGCACCTTGCCGGTGGCGAACTGCGCGGGCGGCAGGCTGATGTTGTGGATCACCAGCAGGGAAATTTCGCCCGTGGGGCGCGCATTGAAGTTAGGCGAAGGGCAGACCTGCACGCCCTGACACCAACCACTTGCGGGATCCAAGTGCATACCGGTTCCTTGAGCATCGACTGTATTGGCGCCCAGTATGCCGCGATAGACCCTCGCGACGCGATCACTTGCCACAATTGATGTCGCTGGAGAATCGACCAAATGCACCTTTCATCACCCAGGAAAGGCCCCTGATGCCTTGGGTTGCCGCGTGCCATGCCCCTATAATCGGATCACTTTGTTTGTGGAGTCCGTTATGCCGAATCTACGTCTCGCCGACTTGACCGCCGAAATCGAAGCCAACGTGCGCCGTGCGTTGCTCGAAGACATCGGCAGCGGCGACATCACCGCACAATTGATCCCGGCTGAACGCCTGGCCAAAGCGACCATCATCACCCGTGATGCTGCCGTTATCGCGGGCACCGCATGGGTCGATGCTGTATTCCGGCAATTGGACCCTCGAGTGGCCGTTCATTGGCAAGTGCGCGATGGCGAACGGGTGAAACCCAATCAGGCGCTGTTCCACCTCGAAGGGCCGGCACGCTCGCTTCTCACTGGCGAGCGCTGCGCACTGAACTTCCTGCAGCTGCTTTCAGGGGTGGCCACTCGCGCGCAGTACCTGGCGGATTACGTTGCCGAGACCCAGGTCAAATTGCTCGACACCCGCAAAACCCTTCCCGGGCTGCGTCTGGCGCAAAAATATGCCGTGACCTGCGGCGGTTGCCACAATCATCGCATCGGCCTGTATGACGCGTTCCTGATCAAGGAAAACCATATTGCGGCTTGTGGTGGCATCCCAGAGGCCATCAACGCCGCGCACAAGATTGCTCCGGGCAAACCGGTTGAGATCGAGGTGGAAAGTCTTGAGGAGTTGAAGCAAGCCCTGGCAGCAGGTGCGGACATCATCATGCTTGATGAGCTGAGCCTGGATGACATGCGCGAAGCGGTACGCCTGAACGACGGCAAGGCGAAACTGGAAGCCAGTGGTGGCATCAACGAAAGTACGCTGCTGCCGATCGCTGAAACAGGCGTGGATTACATTTCGATCGGTGCGATGACCAAGGATGTAAAGGCCGTTGATCTGTCGATGCGCCTTAGTCTTTAAGAAGCTGCAAGCCTAAAGCAGCAAGCCACAAGCCACAAGCCATAAGCAATCTCGCTTCAACTTGTGGCTTGCGGCCGCATGCATGAGACGGCGATCACACCACTAGATTATTCATCTCGCAGTACTCTTCCCACTCGACGCCCAGCACTTCGGCCGCCTCCTTGTGCAAAACCAGGCGCGCCTCCTCAAACTCTTCAGGTGTTGAGGTGTACTTGAGCGTCAGCTCCCAAGGCTGCAATCCCTGGGATTCAGCCTCGTCCTCGAATGCCCATTGGATCTGGTCTTTCTGATCGTCGGAGGGCAAGTCCTTGATCTCTTCGGCCAGCTGGGGGGAATCCAGCAAATACTTTTTCAGCGCTTCTTGGTGTCTGGCTTCTTGGGTCAATTCTTTAACGGTCATGGCGTTCTCTTTGATCTGGGGAATGGAAGATGGATCTGGATCATCAAGGATCTCTCTGACGCAAAAAGCCGCTTGAAACCCGGCTTGTCTGGCCTTCAGAACCATTCGGGATCATCTGAAAACAACGTGTCGCTGGTGCCCGAGACAGGAATCGAACCTGCGACCTTCGCGTTACGAGTGCGCTGCTCTACCGGCTGAGCTACACGGGCGGTGGGCTAAACCTAGCACTGACTTTGGGGTCAGGCAACTGACGGCGCTACAAAGATCTTTTGACCTTTTTCTACAGGGCAAAAAAAACCCCGCAGCTTTCACTACGGGGCATTTTTTACAACGTTGAAGCTTTCAAGCGAAGGGGGTAATTAAACGCCCGATGCCTTGGCTGCTGCTACGTCTTTGATGGACAGCTTGATACGGCCGCGGTTGTCCACGTCCAGTACCAGTACTTCCACTTCCTGGCCTTCTTTCAGGATGTCGGTCACTTTTTCAACGCGAGCGTCGCTCAGCATCGAGATGTGAACCAGACCGTCCTTGCCTGGCAGGATGTTGACGAATGCGCCGAAGTCGACGATGCGCTCAACCTTACCCACGTAGATCTTGCCGATTTCAGCTTCTGCGGTGATGCCCAGAACGCGCTGACGTGCAGCTTCAGCAGCTTCCTTGGTTTCGCCGAAGATCTTGATCGAGCCGTCGTCTTCGATGTCGATCGAAGCCTTGGTCTCTTCACAGATCGCACGAATGGTCGCGCCGCCTTTACCGATAACATCACGGATTTTGTCGGTGTCGATTTTCATCGCGATCATGGTCGGAGCATTTTCCGACAGTTCGGTACGGGACTGACCAATGATCTGGTTCATCTGACCGAGGATATTCAGGCGCGCTTCCAGGGCTTGGCCCAGAGCGATTTCCATGATTTCTTCGGTGATGCCCTTGATCTTGATGTCCATCTGCAGCGCGGTAACACCTTTGGCGGTACCGGCTACTTTGAAGTCCATGTCGCCGAGGTGGTCTTCGTCACCCAGGATGTCGGTCAGGATGGCGAACTTCTCGCCTTCTTTAACCAGACCCATGGCGATACCGGCAACCGGTGCCTTCATCGGAACGCCGGCATCCATCAGGGCCAGGGAAGCGCCGCAGACCGAAGCCATGGAGCTCGAACCGTTGGACTCGGTGATTTCCGACACAACACGGATGGTGTACGGGAACACGTCGGCAGCAGGCAGCATGGCGGCAATCGAACGACGGGCCAGACGGCCGTGACCGATTTCGCGACGACCAGCGCCACCCATGCGACCACACTCACCTACCGAGAACGGAGGGAAGTTGTAGTGCAGCATGAACGGGTCTTTTTTCTCGCCTTCCAGGGTGTCCAGCAGCTGCGCGTCACGGGCAGTACCCAGCGTTGCAACGACCAGGGCCTGGGTTTCGCCACGGGTGAACAGCGCCGAACCGTGGGTCTTTGGCAGAACGCCGACTTCGATGTTCAGAGGACGTACGGTCTTGGTGTCGCGACCATCGATACGTGGCTTGCCGTTTACGATGTTTTCGCGAACGGTGCGGTATTCGATTTCGCCGAAAGCGGCTTTGACTTCGCTGGAAGAAGGCTGGCCTTCTTCACCGGACAGCTTGGCAACAACCTGATCCTTCAGCTCACCCAGGCGAGCGTAACGGTCGGCCTTGATGGTGATGGTGTAAGCCTGGGAGATCGCATTGCCGAACTCGGCACGGATAGCGCCCAGCAGAGCAGTGGCTTCAGGCTGTGGAGCCCAGGTCCAGGTCGGCTTGGCAGCTTCGGCAGCCAGTTCTTTAACAGCGTTGATCACAACCTGGAACTCGTCGTGAGCAAACAGTACCGCGCCCAGCATCTGGTCTTCGGTCAGCTCTTTGGCTTCCGATTCAACCATCAACACGGCTTCCGACGTACCGGCAACGACCATGTCCAGGCTCGAAGCTTTCTGTTGTTCGTAAGTCGGGTTCAGCAGGTAGCCGGTGCTTTCGTGGAAAGCAACGCGGGCAGCGCCGATCGGGCCATCGAAAGGAATACCGGAGATGGCCAGTGCAGCCGAGGTACCGATCATCGCAGCGATGTCCGGATCGGTTTTCTTGCTGGTGGAAACGACGGTGCAGACAACCTGCACTTCGTTCATGAAGCCTTCTGGGAACAGCGGACGGATCGGACGGTCGATCAGTCGGGAAGTCAGGGTTTCTTTCTCGGAAGGACGGCCTTCACGCTTGAAGAAACCGCCAGGGATCTTACCGGCAGCGTAAGTTTTTTCCTGGTAGTGAACGGACAGAGGGAAGAAGCCCTTGCCTGGATCGGCTTGCTTGGCGCCGACTACAGTTACCAACACGCTGACGTCGTCGTCAACGGTGACCAATACTGCGCCGGAGGCCTGACGGGCGATACGGCCAGTCTCGAGAGTAACGGTCGACTGACCGAACTGGAATTTTTTGATTACCGGGTTCACGGTGTCCTACCTTCTTTTGTGGCTCTTGGGGAACTTGTCTTCTTGCGAAATTCTTGGGCAATGTCGGGAATCGGCCCAACGCCTGTCCAGGGTAAAACGTGTATCCAGATAAAACTTGAGGCTGGGAGCCTGCCATGCGCCAGCGGGAATCCCACTGACGTACGACAGACAACCAACCTCTAGCGCAATCGCTTATTAGCGACGCAGACCCAGGCGACCGATCAGAGCCTGATAACGACCCAGATCCTTGCCTTTCAGGTAGTCCAGCAGCTTACGACGCTGGTTTACCATGCGGATCAGACCACGACGGGAGTGGTGATCTTTACCGTTGGCCTTGAAGTGACCTTGCAGCTTGTTGATGTTGTGGGTCAGCAGTGCAACTTGCACTTCTGGCGAACCAGTGTCACCAACAGCTTGCTGGTAGTCAGCTACGATTTGAGCTTTTTCTTGAACGTCGAGAGCCATGAGGCAATCCTTTTATCAGGAAACTGTTTCAAAGAAACAGCTTCAACAGGCCAGGGACAAATCCCTGTATCTAAAAATGAGTAGTGACCGTGCCTGTTAACAGCCACCCTCGTCCGGTCATTCTGACCGAATCAGTCGACGCGGCGCGATGCGCCCGTCTTCGCTCACTTCACCGATTCCGATGAAGCGACCGTTGTGATCCTGTACCCGTACCATGCCGAACTTCGGTGCATCCGGGGCGCGTACTGGCTGGCCGTTAAGCCAGTAGAACGAGCTGTGCTCCGAGAACTGCAACAGCGGCCAATCCAGCAGACCGCTGTCCGATGGCATGAGGAAGCGATCTACCGCTTCGTTGCCGCCTTCGGCGTGTACGGCTTCCAGCTCTTCAAGCGTAACCGTCTGCGCCAGCGTGAACGGCCCGGCCTGGGTACGTCGCAATTCTGCAACGTAAGCGCCACAACCGAGTTGCTCGCCGATATCCTCCACCAGGGTGCGGATATAGGTGCCTTTGCTGCAATCCACTGCCAGCCGCGCAGTATCACCGTCGAAGGCCAGCAATTCCAAGCGCGCAATAGTAACAGAACGCGGTTCGCGCTCCACTACTTCGCCTGCACGAGCCAGCTTGTACAGCGGCTGGCCATCACGCTTGAGTGCCGAGTACATCGGCGGTATCTGACTGATTTGTCCACGAAAATTCGGCAGTGCCGCTTCGACATCGGCGCGACCAACGGTCACCGGGCGCTCCTGCAAAACCTCACCTTCGGCATCCGCCGTCGTGGTGGTTTTGCCCAACTGCGCCAGAGTTTCATAGGCCTTGTCGGAATCAAGCAGGTACTGCGAAAACTTCGTCGCCTCACCGAAGCACAACGGCAACACGCCAGTGGCCAGCGGATCGAGGCTGCCGGTATGACCGGCCTTCTCGGCGTTCAGCAACCAGCGAACCTTCTGCAACGCCGCGTTGGAAGTGAAGCCCAACGGCTTGTCGAGCAGGATGATGCCGCTGACGTTACGACGGATACGTTTGACCTGAGCCACCGATTACTCCTTGGCGTCTTCGGGTTCAGCCGCTTCCGGGCGCTGACTGTCTTCAGCCACCGCACGCTCGATCAAGGCCGACAGATGCGCGCCACGCACGACGCTTTCGTCGTAGTGGAAGTGCAACTGCGGAACACTGCGCAGCTTCATTTCACGCGCTAGCTGCATACGCAGGAAGCCGGCAGCGGAGTTGAGCACCTTGATGCTCTGTGCGATGTCTTCGGCGTTGTCCTGGCCCATCACGGTGATGAAGATCTTGGCGTGACCGACGTCACGGCTGACTTCAACAGCGGTAATAGTCACCAGGCCTACGCGTGGGTCTTTGACTTCACGACGGATCAGCTGTGCCAGCTCACGCTGCATCTGATCGCCGATACGTTGGGTACGGCTGTATTCTTTTGCCATGTCTTGTTACCTGTTACTGCCCCACGGTGAAACCCGTGTGGTCTGAAAGCGGCAAACGCCCGGCCTGACAGAAGCCAGACCGGGCGTTGCGTTTAGAGTCCTGACGCCTGACCGCGCATCTGCATGCGGCGGCTCGGCGTGGCCCTTGAAGTGCGCGAGTTAGAGGCTGCGAGCAACCTGAACCTTCTCGAAGACTTCGATCTTGTCACCGACTTTGACGTCGTTGTAGCTCTTCACGCCGATACCGCATTCCATGCCGGCACGTACTTCGGAAGCGTCATCCTTGAAGCGGCGCAGGGATTCCAGCTCGCCTTCGAAGATAACGATGTCTTCACGCAGTACACGGATTGGACGGTTACGGTGAACAACACCTTCGAGAACCATGCAACCGGCGATCGCGCCAAACTTCGGCGAGCGGAACACGTCACGGACTTCAGCGATACCCAGGATGTTCTCGCGAACATCACTGCCCAGCATACCGGTGAGGGCTTTCTTGACGTCTTCGATGATGTCGTAGATCACGTTGTAGTAACGCATATCCAGACCTTCCTGCTCGACGATCTTGCGAGCGCCAGCATCGGCACGCACGTTGAAGCCGAACAGTACAGCGTTGGAGGCCAGTGCCAGGTTGGCGTCGGACTCGGTGATACCACCGACACCGCCACCGACAACACGCACTTGCACTTCGTCGTTACCCAGGCCGTTCAAGGCACCGTTCAACGCTTCCAGCGAACCACGGACGTCGGATTTGAGGACGATGTTGAGCGTCTTCTTCTCTGCCTGACCCATGTTTTCGAAGATATTTTCCAGCTTGCCGGCGTGAGCGCGAGCCAACTTGACTTCGCGGAACTTGCCTTGACGGAACAGAGCCACTTCACGGGCTTTCTTCTCGTCGGACAACACGCTCATCTCGTCGCCAGCGTCCGGGGTACCGTCCAGGCCGAGGATCTCGACAGGGATGGACGGACCGGCTTCCTTGATTGGCTTGCCGTTCTCGTCGAGCATGGCACGTACACGGCCATAGTTCGAACCGACCAGCACCATGTCGCCTTGGCGCAGGGTACCGTCTTGAACTAGAACGGTTGCAACCGGGCCGCGACCTTTGTCGAGACGCGATTCAACCACAACACCGCGACCTGGGGCCGATGGGGTTGCTTTCAGTTCGAGAACTTCAGCTTGCAGCAAGACAGCTTCGAGCAACTCGTCCACGCCAGTACCGACTTTCGCCGAAACCGATACGAACGGGGTGTCGCCGCCCCACTCTTCCGAGGTCACGCCGTGAACCGACAGTTCGCTGCGGATGCGATCGAGATCGGCGCCCGGCTTGTCGATCTTGTTCACTGCAACAACCAGCGGAACACCAGCGGCCTTGGCGTGCTGGACAGCTTCAATGGTCTGCGGCATCACGCCGTCGTCCGCTGCAACTACCAGAATCACGATGTCAGTCGCCTTGGCACCACGGGCACGCATTGCGGTAAACGCGGCGTGACCTGGGGTATCGAGGAACGTGACCATGCCGCGTTCGGTTTCAACGTGGTATGCACCAATGTGCTGAGTGATACCACCGGCTTCGCCAGCAGCTACCTTGGCACGACGGATGTAGTCGAGCAGCGACGTCTTACCGTGGTCGACGTGGCCCATTACGGTCACGACTGGTGCACGGGAGAACGTCTCACCTTCAAACTTCAGGGACTCGGCCAAGGAATCTTCCAGGGCGGTGTCGCTGACCAGGGTCACTTTGTGGCCCAGTTCTTCGGCTACCAGCTGAGCAGTTTCCTGATCAAGCACCTGGTTGATGGTCGCTGGAGTTCCCAGTTTGAACATGAACTTGATGATTTCAGCAGCCTTGACCGACATCTGATTGGCGAGATCGCCAACAGTGATGGTCTCGCCGATCTGCACATCACGCACGACAGGGCCGGTTGGGCTCTGGAAACCGTGAGCGTTGCGTTTCTTCAGCTTGGCCTTGCCGCGACCACCACGACGGAAGCTATCGCTTTCTTCGTCGGTAGTACGTGGCGCAACACGTGGAGCAGGCGCTTTCTCTTTGACCGAAGCACGATGTGGAGCGTTTTTGCGCTCGCCATCGCCACTGCCACGACGATTGTTATCGTCGGCGCGTGGTTTGTCCGGACGGCGCTGTTCGTTCTGCTTGTTGCGAACGTCAGCAGACGGTGCTGGAGCAGCAGCCACAACCGGCGCGCTTTCACGCACTGGCTCGACTGCCGCAGCAGGCGCTGCGACAGCGTCGTTAGCAGTAGCTTGCGTACCAGCAGGCTGGCGACGCGCTTCTTCTTCGGCGCGACGCTTGGCTTCTTCTTCAGCCTTCTGACGTGCAGCATTTTCTACTGCGCGACGTTCATCCAGTTCGCGTTTGCGCTCGGCTTCGATTTCTTCCGGGCTGCGCTGTACGAAGACTTTCTTCTTGCGTACTTCAACGCTGATGCTTTTGCTGCCAGCAACACGCAGGGTGCTGGTGGTTTTACGCTGCAGCGTGATCTTGCGTGGTTCTTCCACTTTCGCCTTGTGGCTGCTTTTCAAGTGAGTCAGCAAAGATTGCTTCTCACTGTCAGTCACATGTTCTTCGGCGGCGGTGTGCGGCAGACCTGCCTCACGCATCTGCTGCAACAGGCGCTCTACCGGTGTTTTGACCTCATCGGCCAGTTGTTTCACCGTGACTTGCGTCATGCACTTCTCTCCTCAGGCCGCGCCTAATTACTCGAACCAATGGGCTCGGGCGGCCATGATCAACTTGCCGGCACGATCATCGTCAATGCCGTCGATGTCGAGCAGGTCGTCAATAGACTGCTCGGCCAGGTCTTCGCGGGTAATTACGCCGCGCACCGCCAGTTCCATCGCCAAATCCTTGTCCATACCCTCAAGCGAGAGCAGGTCTTCGGCCGGATGGGCGTCTGCCAGCTTTTCCTCAGTAGCGATGGCTTTGGTCAACAAACGATCCTTGGCACGAGCGCGAAGCTCGTTGACGGTTTCTTCGTCAAAGCCGTCGATGTTGAGCATTTCTTCCAACGGTACGTAGGCAATCTCTTCCAGGCTGGTGAAGCCTTCATCTACCAGCACCTGCGCCAGGTCTTCGTCGACTTCCAGCTCGTCGATGAAGTTGCGCAGGATGTCGCCGGTTTCTGCTTGCTGCTTAGCCTGGATGTCCGATTCGGTCATCACGTTCAGGGTCCAGCCAGTCAACTGGCTAGCCAGACGCACGTTCTGACCACCGCGACCGATGGCCTGAGCCAGATTGTCTGCGCCAACGGCGATGTCCATTGCATGGGCATCCTCGTCAACGATAATTGCCGCCACTTCAGCCGGCGACATTGCATTGATTACGAACTGAGCCGGGTTGTCATCCCACAGGACGATATCCACACGCTCACCGCCCAACTCGCCCGACACTGCCTGGACGCGCGAACCGCGCATACCGATGCAAGCGCCCTGCGGGTCAATGCGTTTGTCCTTGGAACGGACTGCGATCTTGGCGCGCGAACCCGGGTCACGGGACGCAGCCATTACTTCGATCAGGCCTTCTGCGATTTCCGGCACTTCGATGCGGAACAACTCGATCAGCATTTCCGGCGCGGTACGCGACAGGATCAGCTGCGGGCCGCGGTTCTCGGTGCGGATTTCCTTCAGCAGTGCACGCAGGCGCACACCAACCCGGAAAGTCTCGCGGGAGATGATGTCTTCACGAGCCAGCAGCGCTTCAGCGTTGTTGCCCAGGTCGACGATCACGTTGTCGCGGGTGACTTTCTTCACGGTGCCGGAGATGATTTCTCCCAGGCGCTCGCGGTAGGCATCAACGACTTGAGCGCGCTCGGCTTCGCGAACTTTCTGCACGATGACTTGCTTCGCAGTCTGTGCAGCAATGCGGCCGAACTCGATGGATTCAATCTTTTCTTCGACTACGTCACCGACCTGAGCACCAGGATGCGTTTCTGCAACCTTGCTCGGCCAGGTTTCGATCGCCGGATCGTCCAGGTCGTCTTCTTCGACGACCGTCCAGCGACGGAATGTCTCGTAAGCGCCCGTGTGGCGATTGATTTCCACACGCAGATCGACTTCGTCCTCGAAACGCTTTTTGGTAGCAGTGGCCAGAGCCAGCTCCAGCGCTTCAAAAATTACGTTTGCCGGTACGCCCTTTTCATTGGATACCGACTCAACAACCAGCAGTACTTCTTTGCTCATCGTACGCCTCGCCTTTCGCAAGCCATTGGATCCGCGGGATCCGCGTCTCAGTCAAAACTGGGAATAATGTTGGCCTTGTCGATCATATCGATCGGCAACAGGAACTCATGGTCTTCAACCTGCACCACGACGTCCTGCTCTTCTACACCGCGCAGAAGGCCCTGAAAGTTGCGTCGACCTTCAAAAGGCGAGCGCAGCTTGATCTTCACTTGTTCACCGGCAAATTTTGCAAACTGCTCAATAGTGAACAGCGGGCGTTCCATGCCAGGCGAGGAAACTTCTAGGGTGTACTCCACAGCGATCGGATCTTCAACATCCAGGACACCGCTGATCTGACGGCTGACAATGGCACAATCGTCCACCAGCACACCGCCCTCTTTATCGATATAAACGCGCAACATTGAGTGGCGACCTTGAGCCGAAAACTCAATACCCCAGCATTCATAGCCTAGGGCCACGACCACCGGGGCCAGCAAGGCCTGCAACTCTTCTAGCTTGCTCGACACCTGAACCCCCTCGTGCATGTATGTGCATGCTATGCAAAATAAAAAAATGGGCGAAACGCCCATCCTTGAAACGCCGTCGAACAGCGGCGTTATAAAGTGTCCAGCTAACAAAAAGCCCCTGAAAAGGGGCTCCTTAAACTGGTTGCGGGGGCCGGATTTGAACCGACGACCTTCGGGTTATGAGCCCGACGAGCTACCAGACTGCTCCACCCCGCGACAAAGCTGGGGCGGAAGTATACGACCGATCCCTGACAGGGTCAATGTAACCTTCCACCTACAAGAAAGCCCGCAACAGCGGGCTCTCCTGATAATTGGTACCGAGAAGGGGACTCGAACCCCTACACCCTATGGGCACAACCACCTCAAGGTTGCGTGTCTACCAATTCCACCACCTCGGCAATACTACGTGTGAAACCCTTCTTACTTTTGCTCTTGAGCTGGAGGCACGTCAGTCGCTGGAGTAGCCGACTTTTGCTCTTGAAGCACCGGTACATCATCAGAAGCCGGTTGTTGCTTTGGAACTTCCAACACTGCTGGATTTGGCAAACCTACTTGAGTCAGCTGATGAGCTTTCTCTTTAGCAAAGTAACCTAACCCTAAGCTGGTTATGAAGAAACCTGCGGCAAGTATAGCAGTAAACTTACTAAGAAAGGTAGAGGAACCTTGGCTTCCGAACACAGTATTTGAAGCACCTGCACCGAAAGACGCACCAGCATCCGCACCTTTACCCTGCTGCAGCAAAACCAGAGCAACTACGCCCAATGCACCCAGCAGATGAAAAACGACTACGACTGTTTCCAGCATTTTTTCAGTTTCCCGCGGCGCGACAAATCGCACCGAACTCATCTGCATTCAGGGAAGCCCCACCAATGAGCCCCCCATCGATATCCGGCATGCCGAACAGTTCGACCGCATTGGCCGCCTTCACGCTGCCGCCGTATAGAAGCCGCACACCTTGTGCGACCTCAGAATTCTTTGCCGCCAACTGAGCGCGAATGGCTGCATGCACATCCTGCGCTTGTTGCGGCGAAGCAGTCAGCCCGGTACCAATGGCCCAGACCGGCTCATAAGCAATTACTGCTTTTGCAAACACCTCGACACCCAACTCGTCAATGATGCTGTCCAGCTGACGCCCGACAACATCAAGAGTTTTGCCGGCTTCGCGCTGCTCGAGAGTTTCCCCTACGCACAACACCGGAATTAAGCCGGAAGCCTGTGCCGCCGCAAACTTGCGGATCAGCATTCCGTCCTGCTCACCCATTATCTGGCGGCGCTCGGAATGCCCAACAAGGACCAGGGAACAACCTGCATCCACCAACTGACTCGGTGCAACCTCACCGGTCAACGCACCTTGCATGGATTCCACCGCAGAGTTCTGCGCGCCGATCATGACCGGCCGACCTTTCAAACCATCAACCACTTGGTTGATATGCAAGCAAGGCGGGAAAACCGCAACATCAACATCGCTCGGCAAGGCCAGATTACGTAGGCCGTTGATCAGCTCAGCGACGCTGGCGCGGGTACCGTGCATCTTCCAGTTACCAGCTACCAAAGGGCGACGCATGCTGTACCTCGTCGGTCAAAGTGGGCGCAGATGTTACCCAAGACAATCATGGCTGGCAAGCCGAAATCAGGCAGAAACTTCAGTTACCAGTTTTGCCAGTTCTTCGGCGTAGCCACGAACCTGTGTTTCGTCCTCACCTTCGACCATGACGCGCACCAAAGGCTCAGTACCAGACTTGCGCAACAGCACCCGCCCACGACCTGCCATTGCCTGGGTGACAGCCTCACTGGCCTCTTTAACTGATGGATGCTCAAGTGGATTCGCACCGCCGCCAAAACGCACGTTGATCAGCACCTGAGGGCACTTACGCAATGCCTGACGAGCTTGAGCCAGACCTTCCGAGCGTCTCTTCAGCGCCATCAGAACCTGCAATGCGGCAATAATCGCATCACCGGTAGTAGTGTGACTGAAGCAGACGATATGCCCCGAATTCTCACCACCCACCAGCCAATTACGCTCCAACAGATCTGCGATGACGTAGCGATCACCGACATTGGCGCGAACAAAGGGAATGGACAAATCAGCCAAGGCCAACTCCAGGCCCAGGTTACTCATCAATGTTCCAACTACGCCGCCCTGCAACTTGCCGCGCTCATGCAAATCGCGAGCGATGATGTACAACAATTCATCACCGTCGACAATTGCACCTGTGTGATCGACCATCAGAACTCGATCACCATCACCATCAAAGGCAATACCCAGGTCGGCATGCTCGGCCAATACAGCAGCCTGAAGCTGGCCCATATGGGTCGAACCGCAATTGTCATTGATGTTCAGGCCGTTCGGCTGAGCAGAAAGGACGACAACTTCAGCCCCAAGCTCGCGGAAAACGCTGGGGGCCACCTTGTAGGTCGCACCGTGAGCGCAATCAATCACGATCTTCAAGCCAGCAAAGCTGGTGCCAGTCGGAACACTGCTCTTGCAGAACTCGATGTAGCGACCCGACGCATCGTTGATCCGCGACACCTTGCCAATCTTGCTCGACTCAACCACGGTCATCGGAGTGTCCAGCAGCTCTTCGATCATCAGCTCGACTTCGTCCGGCAGCTTGGTGCCTTTCCCCGAGAAAAACTTGATGCCGTTGTCATCGTGGGGATTATGCGAAGCACTGATCACGATACCCGCCTCAGCATGAAATGTACGTGTCAGGTAAGCGATGGCTGGAGTTGGCATCGGGCCAAGCAGCATCACGTCAGCACCTGCGGACGTTAAACCGGCCTCGAGAGCAGACTCGAACATATAACCGGAGATCCGCGTGTCCTTGCCAACGAGCACCTTGCAGGCGCCCATTTTGCGAAACGCCATGCCCGCGGCCCAACCGAGCTTGAGCATGAAGTCAGGAGTGATCGGGTATTCACCGACCCGACCGCGAATGCCGTCGGTGCCAAAATATTTCTTAGTCATAAGTGCTCCATCATTCTTATTCGGCTGATTCCACTGCGGCGATCATCCGCACTACATCAACTGTTTCAGCTACGTCATGGACGCGCAATATACGCGCCCCCTTGGTCGAAGCCAGCGCCGCGAGCGCAAGACCGCCAAACAGGCGCTCCCCGACCGGACGATTCAGCGCCTGACCAATCATGCTTTTGCGCGAAACCCCGACCAGCAGGGGGCGCCCCAAGGCATGCAGAGCTTCCATGTGCTTAAACAAGCTTAGATTGTGCTGCAGGGTTTTGGCGAAGCCGAATCCCGGGTCGAGAATGATCCGTTCGGACGGAATTCCAGCCCGCGCACACTGAACCATTCGCTCAGCCAGAAACGCTCCCACCTCCTGGGTTACGTTCTGATACTGCGGATCATCCTGCATGTCACCAGGCTCCCCGAGCATATGCATCAGACAGACCGGAAGACCGGTGTCCGCAGCCGCATCAAGAGCCCCATCCCGTCGCAATGAACGCACATCGTTGATCAACCCCGCCCCAAGTCGCGCTGTTTCGCGCATGACCGCAGGCGTGGAAGTATCAACCGAGATGATCACATCCAGCTCGCGATGTATTCGCTCGACGACAGATGCCACGCGCTCAAGCTCTTCGAGTGGCGACACCGCTCTGGCACCTGGCCGCGTAGACTCGCCACCCACATCGATCAGTGTTGCACCCGCGACCACCATCGCCTCAGCGTGGCGCAAGGCCGCATCCAGCTGGCTATATTGGCCGCCGTCAGAAAAGGAGTCAGGAGTCACGTTGAGAATGCCCATGACATGCGTCTGGGCCAAATCAAGAACCCGGTTGCCGCAAGGCAACCGGGTTGAGGACTGAACAAAAGTCATTTCAAACCTTAAACGTCAGCAGCAGGACCGCCGATCGGTGTTTCAGGACGCTCGCCCTGCACTACCGGAGGTGTTCCGGAAGTCCCGGTGCCACCAGACCAGTCGCGAGGTTCGCGAGGCGTACGACCCGCCATGATGTCATCGATCTGTTCAGCATCGATCGTCTCGTACTTCATCAGTGCATCAGCCATCGCATCAAGCTTGTCACGGTTATCCGTGAGGATCTGCTTGGCGGTGCCGTAGCACTGGTCAATGATGCTACGCACTTCGGAGTCGATCAGTTTGGCAGTCTCACCGGAGAAGCTTGCACTCTGACCGCCACCGCCACGACCGAGGAATACTTCACCCTCGTCTTCGGCATACATCAACGGACCCAGCTTTTCGGACAGACCCCACTTGGTCACCATATTCCGTGCAATCTGGCTGGCACGCATGATGTCATTGGAGGCACCGGTGGTAACACCGTCGAACCCAAGTGTCATCTCTTCGGCAATACGACCGCCGTACAGCGAACAGATCTGGCTGATCAATGCTCGCTTGGACAGACTGTAACGATCTTCTTCGGGCAGAAACATGGTCACACCCAACGCACGACCGCGCGGAATGATCGACACCTTGTAAACCGGGTCGTGCTCAGGCACGACGCGACCAACGATGGCGTGGCCCGCTTCGTGATAAGCGGTGTTCTGCTTCTCTTTCTCGGACATGACCATGGATTTGCGCTCAGCGCCCATCATGATCTTGTCTTTAGCCAGCTCGAACTCTTTCATCTCAACGACGCGCTTGCCAGTACGAGCAGCAAACAACGACGCTTCGTTTACCAGGTTGGCCAGATCAGCACCGGAGAAACCAGGAGTACCACGAGCGATAACCGCTGGAGCGACGTCGTCACCCATTGGCACTTTACGCATGTGGACTTTGAGAATTTGCTCACGACCGCGGATATCCGGCAAACCGACCACGACCTGACGGTCGAAACGGCCCGGACGCAGCAGCGCAGGGTCCAGAACGTCAGGACGGTTGGTTGCGGCGATGACGATAATACCGTCATTCATTTCAAAGCCGTCCATCTCTACCAGCAACTGGTTGAGAGTCTGCTCACGCTCATCATGACCGCCGCCCATACCAGCGCCACGATGGCGACCAACGGCGTCGATTTCATCGATGAAGATGATGCAAGGAGCGTGCTTCTTGGCTTGTTCGAACATGTCACGGACACGGCTTGCGCCTACACCGACGAACATTTCGACGAAGTCGGAACCGGAAATGGTGAAGAACGGCACTTTGGCCTCACCGGCAATCGCTTTGGCCAGCAAGGTTTTACCAGTACCAGGAGGACCCACCATCAGCACACCGCGAGGAATGCGACCGCCTAAACGCTGGAACTTGCCCGGGTCACGGAGGAACTCGACCAGCTCGCCGACTTCTTCCTTGGCTTCGTCGCAACCGGCAACGTCAGCCAAAGTGGTTTTCACCTGATCTTCGGAGAGCAGGCGCGCCTTGCTCTTGCCGAAGCTCATCGGACCGCCCTTGCCTCCCGCACCACCCTGCATCTGGCGCATGAAGAACATGAACACGGCGATGATCACCAGGATCGGGAAGCTCGCCACCAGGAGCTGAGTCCAGATGCTTTGCTGCTCAGGCTGCTTGCCTTCAACGACCACATGGTTGTCCACGAGGTCGCCAATCAGACCGTTGTCCTGGATTGCAGGACGAATGGTCTTGAAGCTGTCGCCATCACTGCGCTTACCGGTAATGACGTAGCCGTCAACCGCTACGCGCTCGACCTTGCCATCCTTGACCTGCTGGATGAAGTCGGAATAGTTGAGGGTCTGCGGCTCGTTAGGGCTGGAGAAGTTGTTCATCACTGTCACCAGGACAGCCGCGATGATCAACCACAGGATCAGATTCTTTGCCATATCGTTCAATTAACTACCCTCTGAAGCAAGCTCCGCTAATGGCGCGCGCTTCGCATGATATTCACCGGCCTAACTTACTACATTACCTACGGCTCTGGCAGGCGCCGTCTGTAACCCTTTGTGAAACACTTTCTACACAATATTCGCTAATGCTCACGGGGCGAAATACGAAAATCCTATCGACCCGCTAAAAAACTGCGATTTACTCACTACGGCCGCGGTAGCCCCAAGCCAGCATGTATTGCTCACGGGAGCTGCCGCGGGAAGAGTCCGGCTTGATCATCTGGACCTTGTCGAATTTCTGACGAGCGTCCTTCACGTAAGCATCAAACCCTTCGCCCTGGAACACCTTGATCACGAAATTACCACCCGGCTTGAGAATCCGAGCTGCCAAATCAAGAGCCAGCTCACATAGAAACATGGCCTTTGGCATGTCCACCTCAGGCGTACCACTCATATTGGGGGCCATATCGGAAATCACAAGGTCCACCTGCGAATTACCCACGGCTTCAAGGATCTGAGCGAGCACGTCGTCCCGGGTGAAGTCACCCTGGATGAAAGTCACATCCGGAATGCTGTCCATTTCCAGGATGTCCGAGGCTATCAGACGCCCCTGACCACCGATCAGCCGACTAGTGACCTGCGACCAGCCGCCGGGCGCCGCTCCCAAGTCGACAACGCTCATACCTGGACGGATCAGTTTGTATTTCTCCTGAACCTCCAGAAGCTTGTAACTCGCACGCGAACGGTAACCATCCTTCTGCGCCTGCTTCACATAGGGATCATTAACATGTCTTTGCAGCCACTTAAGGCTTGTCTTGGAACGGGCCACGGGCCACCTCGAAAATAAAACGGGTCGTGATTAACTGGGCGGTCCCGGACTCGCTCGGGTAAACTGGCCGCCGCTTTTTACAAGATCAGACGCAGGGGTCAGATTATGCCGCTCACTCAAGAGCAGAAGAAACAGTACAAATCCATTGGCCACCATCTGAAACCGGTTTTGATCGTGGCTGACAACGGTTTGACTGAAGGTGTGTTAGCCGAACTTGAACGCGCTTTGGCGGATCACGAGCTGATCAAAATCAAGCTCAACATCCTCGATCGCGAATCGCGCCTGGCGACCATTGCAGAACTCTGCAAGGTCGGCAAAGCCGATTTGGTTCAGGTCATCGGCAAGATGGCACTGATTTACCGCAAGAACTTCAGCGTCAACAAGCAGCTGTCGAACGTTCATCGCTTCAAGTGATGGCAAGGGTCAGGGGTGTGCTTCGCGCACCCTGCCACTCCATCCCGGCACCGGCTGTAAAACCAGCACAAGCCCGGAAAAACCTAGCACCAGATAGCTGAAAACCTGCCAACGCACGGCATCCGGCCATCCGAAGCGTACCGCGAAAAACATCCCGCACGCGTAGAACGCTATCATCAGCAGTTGCCCGCGAATATCGCGCCATAGACTGGCAAGGCCCTCGGCCTGAACCAGCACCAAAGCCTGAAAAATCACACAAGCTGTGGCAAAAGCGACCAACAGCCCGTTCAACACGCCTGCAATTTCATCAATCAACAGCGGTGCCAAGCCAATTTGCCCCAGCACCGGCAGCAGGCCGATATGCAACAGCCACAGGCCGCCAACCCAAAGCATCTGGGTCAGCTGCCAAAGAACAGCGCCCGCACGTAGCGGGCGCCTTCTTTTAGATGTGGCGTACTTCGACAATCTCGTACTCGATAACGCCACCGGGCGTTTTTACCGCAACCACATCACCCTCTTCCTTGGCGATCAAGGCTCGGGCCAGCGGCGAACCCACCGAAATCTTGCCCAGCTTGAAGTCAGCCTCGTCTTCACCAACGATGTGGTAAGTGACGCTTTCATCAGTCTCGACGTTGGCAATCTCAACGGTGGTGCCGAAAATCACTTTGCCGGTGTGAGGAATAGTCGTGACATCGATGATGACCTGATTCTGAATCCGGCCTTCAATGTCCCGGATCCGCGCCTCGACCATCCCCTGCTGCTCGCGAGCAGCGTGGTATTCGGCGTTTTCCTTCAAGTCACCCAGCTCGCGGGCCGTACCGATGTCCTGGCTGAGCTTCGGACGGACGACCTTGGTCAGGTGAGCGTGTTCTTCTTCCAGGGCTTTGGCGCCCTGGACAGTCATTGGATATTTGATCATGCCTTCAATCCTGCGTGTAGATCCTGCAAGCGACGCACGGTCTTCTCGGGACCGAACTTGAGCGCTTCGCAGATGGCTTCGCCAGCAGCAATGGTGGTTGTGCAGTAGATCTTGTGCTGCAAGGCATTACGACGAATGGAGTACGAATCAGCAATCGACTGACGACCTTCAGTCGTGTTGATGATCAGCGTGACTTCGTCATTCTTGATCATGTCGACCACGTGAGGACGACCTTCGGTCACCTTGTTCACACGACGCACTTTCAGACCTGCGGCTTCGATCAGCTTGGCAGTGCCGGCGGTGGCAACCACTTCGAAGCCCAAGTTGATCAGATCACGGGCTACGCCTGCAACCAACGGCTTATCGTCGTCACGCACGCTGATGAACGCAGTACCGCCGGTCGGCAGCACTTCGCTGGCACCCATCTGGGCCTTGGCGAATGCTTCGCCGAAGGTGTCGCCGACACCCATCACCTCACCAGTGGACTTCATCTCTGGGCCCAGGATCGGGTCCACACCAGGGAATTTGGCAAACGGGAACACTGCCTCTTTCACACTGTAGAAATTCGGGATGATTTCCTTGGTGAAACCGATTTCCTTCAGGGTCTTACCGGCCATCACACGGGCTGCGATCATGGCCAGGGAAACACCGATGCACTTGGACACGAACGGTACGGTGCGGGAAGCGCGCGGGTTGACTTCGATGACATAGATGTCTTCGCCCTGCAGCGCCAGCTGAACGTTCATCAGGCCGACAACGCCCAGTTCCAGAGCCATTTTCTTGACCTGTTCGCGCATCTCGTCCTGGATATGGCCAGGCAGCGAGTAAGGCGGCAGGGAGCACGCGGAGTCACCGGAGTGAACGCCGGCCTGCTCGATGTGCTGCATGATCGCGCCGATCACCACATCGGTGCCGTCGCAAACTGCATCGACGTCCATTTCGATGGCGCAGTTCAGGAAGTGGTCCAGCAGCACCGGGCTGTCATTGGACACTTTCACCGCGTCACGCAGGTAGCGCTTGAGCTCTTCTTCTTCGTACACGATTTCCATCGCGCGGCCGCCCAGTACATAGGACGGACGAACCACCAACGGATACCCGATCTTGCTGGCAGCACGAATCGCTTCGTCTTCGCTGCGCACGGTAGCGTTCGGTGGCTGACGAAGGTTCAGGCGTTCAACCATCTGCTGGAAGCGCTCGCGGTCTTCTGCACGGTCGATAGCGTCAGGGCTGGTACCGATGATCGGCACGCCGGCCTCTTCCAGGGCACGCGCCAGTTTCAGCGGGGTTTGGCCGCCGTACTGAACGATCACGCCTTTTGGCTTCTCGACGCGAACGATTTCCAGCACGTCTTCCAGGGTGACTGGTTCGAAGTACAAGCGATCAGAGGTGTCGTAGTCAGTGGAGACGGTTTCCGGGTTGCAGTTGACCATGATGGTCTCGTAACCGTCGGCGCGCAGGGCCAGTGCCGCGTGTACGCAGCAATAGTCGAACTCGATGCCTTGGCCGATGCGGTTAGGACCGCCACCCAGGATCATGATCTTGTCACGGCCCGTTGGTGCGGCCTCGCACTCTTCCTCGTAAGTCGAGTACATGTAAGCAGTGTCAGTGGCGAACTCGGCCGCGCAGGTGTCAACGCGCTTGTAGACCGGGAAAATTTCCAGCTTGTGACGGTGGCGACGCAGGTTTTTCTCGGTTACACCCAGCAGCTTGGCCAGACGCATGTCCGAGAAGCCTTTGCGCTTGAGGCGGAACATCAAGTCGCGGTCGATGCTGGCCAGACCCAGGGTCTTGACCTTCTCTTCTTCCTTGATCAGATCTTCGATCTGCACCAGGAACCACGGATCGATCATGTTCATGCCGAAGATATCTTCGACCGACAGGCCCGCGCGGAAGGCGTCAGCCACGTACCAGATACGCTCGGCACCCGGCACGGTCAGTTCGCGTTTAAGGATGCTCATGCTTTCCGGGTTGCTCAGGTCGAGCTTCTCGTCCAGGCCGCAGACACCCACTTCCAGACCGCGAAGGGCTTTTTGCAGGGATTCCTGGAAAGTCCGGCCGATGGCCATGACTTCACCCACCGACTTCATTTGAGTGGTCAGGCGCGCGTCGGCTTTCGGGAATTTCTCAAAGGCGAAGCGTGGCAGCTTGGTCACGACGTAGTCGATGGACGGCTCGAAGGACGCTGGAGTAGCGCCGCCGGTGATTTCGTTCTGCAACTCGTCCAGGGTGTAGCCGATCGCGAGCTTGGCCGCGATACGCGCAATCGGGAAACCGGTGGCTTTCGAGGCCAACGCCGAAGAGCGGGATACACGCGGGTTCATCTCGATGACAACCATACGGCCAGTGTCCGGGCAAATGCCGAACTGGACGTTGGAGCCGCCGGTTTCCACGCCGATCTCACGCAGTACCGCCAAAGAGGCGTTACGCATGATCTGGTATTCCTTGTCCGTCAGGGTCTGTGCTGGCGCAACGGTGATCGAGTCACCGGTGTGCACGCCCATCGGGTCAAAGTTTTCGATGGAGCAGACGATGATGCAGTTGTCTTTCTTATCGCGGACAACCTCCATCTCGTACTCTTTCCAGCCGATCAGGGATTCGTCGATCAGCAGCTCTTTAGTCGGCGACAGATCCAGACCACGGGCGCAGATTTCTTCGAACTCTTCACGGTTGTAAGCGATGCCGCCACCCGTGCCGCCCATGGTGAAGGACGGACGAATGATGCACGGGAAGCCAAGCTTCTCGAGAACCGCATTGGCCTCTTCCATGCTGTGGGCGATACCGGAACGCGGGCAATCCAGACCGATGGATTTCATTGCCTTGTCGAAGCGCGAACGGTCTTCTGCCTTGTCGATGGTGTCAGCATTGGCGCCGATCATCTCTACGCCGAACTTCTCCAGAACGCCTTCGCGCTCCAGGTCCAGTGCGCAGTTCAGAGCGGTCTGGCCACCCATGGTCGGCAGCAGCGCGTCCGGGCGCTCTTTCTCGATGATCTTGGCAACGGTCTGCCACTTGATCGGCTCGATGTACGTGGCGTCGGCCATGTCCGGGTCGGTCATGATGGTTGCCGGGTTGGAGTTCACCAGGATGACGCGGTAACCCTCCTCGCGCAGGGCTTTGCAGGCCTGGGCGCCGGAGTAGTCGAATTCACAGGCCTGGCCGATAACGATCGGGCCAGCGCCGAGAATCAGGATGCTTTTTATGTCTGTACGTTTTGGCATGGGTTTGTCACTCAAATCCGCAGGTCAGTCGGCAAGCCGTCTTGTTCAATCTGTGAAACTTGAGGGGGCCGCCGATCTCGGGACCACCCTCAAGCTTTGCTGCATCAGGGCTGGCGATTAGCGTCGCTTGGCCATTTCATTGATGAAGCGATCAAACAGAGGCGCTACGTCGTTCGGGCCAGGGCTGGCTTCAGGGTGACCCTGGAAGCTGAAGGCGCTCTTGTCGGTGCGCTCGATCCCTTGCAGGGTGCCGTCGAACAGCGACTTGTGAATCGCACGTACGTTGGCAGGCAGGGTTGCGTCGTCTACCGCAAAACCATGGTTTTGGCTGGTGATCATCACAACACCGGTATCCAGATCCTGGACCGGGTGGTTGGCACCGTGGTGACCATGGCCCATTTTCAGGGTCTTGGCGCCGGAGGCCAAGGCCAGCAGCTGGTGACCGAGGCAGATGCCGAACACCGGGGTCTCGGTTTCCAGCACGTCCTTGATCGCCTGGATCGCGTAGTCGCAAGGCTCAGGGTCACCTGGGCCGTTGGACAGGAACACGCCGTCTGGTTTCATCGCCAGTACGTCAGCAGCAGGCGTCTGCGCCGGTACTACGGTGACGCGGCAACCGCGCGCGACCAGCATGCGCAGGATGTTCAGCTTGACGCCGTAGTCGTAGGCAACCACGTGGTACGGCAGCTCGGAGGCATCGATGGTTGCGTGGCTGTCGGTTTTCAGGTCCCAGACAGTCGAACGCCACTCGTACTTCTCTTTGGTGCTGACGACTTTTGCCAGGTCCATGCCTTTCAGGCCAGGGAAACCCTGGGCAGCGGCGATGGCGGCTTCTTCGGAGATGTTGTCACCGGCCATGATGCAGCCGTTCTGTGCGCCTTTCTCACGCAGGATGCGGGTCAGGCGGCGAGTGTCGATACCGGCGATAGCCACAACATTGTTGGCTTTCAGGTAATCGGACAGGGACATCGTGTTACGCCAGTTGCTCGCAACCAGTGGCAGGTCACGGATAACCAGGCCAGCGGACCATACGCGGTCGGACTCGGCGTCTTCCGGCGTGGTGCCGGTGTTGCCGATATGCGGGTAAGTCAGGGTAACGATTTGTTGGGCGTAGGAAGGATCGGTAAGGATTTCCTGATAGCCGGTCATTGCGGTGTTAAACACCACCTCACCAACGGTTTGACCGTCGGCTCCAATGGCTTCGCCGCGAAAAATGCTGCCATCAGCAAGGGCGAGTATGGCTGGCTTAGTCAAGAAGACCTCCCGTAAATAAAGCCTGAAAGGGCGATCGCAGGTGTAAAAAAGCGGAGTGACGTATGGACACGTCACTCCGCTCATTCACTGAATTATTCTGCGCGCTTTTAGTGAACACACTAAAGCTGTAGCTTACAGAAAAAGGCAATTTTGGTCTACCGCCAATGAGCCCGAAAGGCTGGAGAATGCGACAGGTCGTCGCTTGGCGGAGTAAAACCGGGCTCAAACACGATGTTTGAACCCGATTCCGGATGCATATTAACGCAGGTCGAGCACGTCTTGCATGTCGTAGAGGCCTGGCTCGCGACCATCGAGCCACAATGCGGCACGAACCGCACCCTTGGCGAAGGTCATCCGGCTGGAAGCCTTGTGAGTAATCTCGACACGCTCGCCATCGGCGGCGAACAGCACGGTGTGATCACCAACGATGTCACCCGCACGTACAGTTGCGAAACCGATCGTTTCGCGCTCGCGGGCACCGGTCTGGCCTTCCCGACCATAGACCGCCACCTTCTTCAGGTCACGCCCCAGCGCATCGGCGATGACTTCACCCATGCGCACAGCGGTACCTGAAGGCGCATCGACTTTATGGCGATGGTGAGCTTCGGTGATTTCGATGTCGACATCATCACCCAACACACGAGCAGCCGTATCGAGCAACTTCAAGCACAGATTAACGCCGACACTGAAGTTGGCCGCGAAGACGATCGGGATGTCCTTGCCCGCCTCCGCCAGCAACTGCTTCTCTTCAACGCTGAAACCGGTGGTACCGATAATCATCGCTTTACCGTGCTTGCGGCAGAACGCGAGGTTTTTCAGGGTGACTGTCGGGTGTGTGAAATCGATCAGCACGTCGAACTCGTCGACGACTCGAGCCAGATCACCGGACAGCGGTACGCCAATACGACCCAGCGCCGCCAGCTCACCGGCATCCGCACCGACCAAGGTGCTGTCAGGACGATCGACAGCCGCCGTCAAACCCGCGCCCGGCGTCTGCTGAACAGCTTCGATCAAGGTTTTACCCATGCGCCCCGCGGCGCCCATCACTGCAATACGTCGCATGCCTGCCTCCTTACAAATCGCCGAAGAAGCGCTTCACGCCTTCGAACCAACCGGTGGTTTTCGGCGAGTGACTATTGTCGTCCTCCAGCGAGCTGCGGAACTCTTCCAGCAATTCACGCTGACGACGCCCCAGGTTGACCGGAGTCTCCACCGCTACACGGCACATCAGATCACCAGCACCACCGCCACGCACCGGCGCGACGCCTTTGCCACGAACACGGAACTGCTTGCCGGTCTGGGTCCCCTCCGGGATTTTCAGTTTGACCCGACCATCCAGGGTTGGAATCTCCAGCTCGCCGCCCAGCGCGGCATCAACGAAGCTGATTGGCACTTCGCAAAACAAATGCTTGCCGTCACGCTGGAAGATCGCGTGCTCGCGCACGTTGATCACCACATACAGGTCGCCCGTCGGGCCGCCCTGAGCACCCGCCTCGCCCTCACCGGACAGACGAATGCGATCGCCGGTATCAACGCCGGCCGGGACTTTGACGGAGAGGGTTTTGTACTCTTCGACACGACCTTCGCCGTGGCAGGAATCGCACGGATCGGAAATGATCTTGCCCTGACCATGACAGCGCGGGCAGGTCTGCTGCACAGAGAAGAAACCCTGCTGCATACGAACCTGACCGATACCGCCACACGTCGGGCACGTGACTGGCGAGGAGCCTTTCTTGGCACCCGAGCCGTCACACGGTTTGCAATTAACCAATGTCGGAACGCGGATATTCACCGTCGTACCGCGCACCGCCTCTTCCAGGTTCAGCTCCAGCGTGTACCGCAGGTCACTGCCACGCTGAGCGCCGCCACGGGTACCGCCGCGACCGCCACCGAAGAAATCACTGAAGACATCACCAAAGATGTCGGAGAAATTCTGCCCACCAAACCCGGCACCACCGCCACCCATACTCGGGTCGACACCGGCATGACCGTACTGATCGTAGGCCGCACGCTTACCGGAATCGGACAGTACTTCGTAGGCTTCGTTGGCCTCTTTGAACAGCTCTTCCGATGCTTTGTCATCGGGATTACGGTCTGGGTGGTGCTTCATTGCCAGGCGGCGGTAGGCCTTCTTCAGGTCTGCTTCGCTTGAGCCACGCTCAACACCCAATACTTCGTAATAGTCACGCTTTGCCATAAGTCTTTGCACTCTTAAGGACGTTCGACAAAGCTCTCCTGAACCTCGCCAAACTCGTTGAGCCCCAATACAGGCCCGGACCCAACTCACGTCAATTCAACGATCCTGGTCTTTGATTCATTGCGGTACTTTCAGCTCGAAAAGCAGGAGCATCTTCGGCCATACCACCAGCGCGCGAGCGTTGTCGCATGCTGTAAAAATTCGTGTACTCCAGACACGCCAACGCGGGAGCAGGCTCCCGCGCGGCGACATCCTACCAGTCACCGCCTTAAGGCAGTCAACCGGGCGACCAACAACTTACTTCTGGTCTTTGACTTCTTCGAACTCGGCATCGACAACGTCATCAGCCTTCTCAGCCGACTCGCCTTGCGGTGCAGCGCCTTCAGCAGGCTGAGCCTGTTCGGCGTACATCTTCTGCGCCACTGGAGCGGAGACTTTCGACAGTTCTTCAACCTTGGCTTCGATGGCAGCCTTGTCGTCGCCTTTAACGGCGGCTTCCAGGGCAACCACTGCCGCTTCGATTGCAGTCTTCTCTTCAGCGCTCACTTTATCGCCAGCGTCTGCGACCATTTTGCGAGTCGAGTGAACCAGTGCGTCGCCCTGGTTACGGGCAGCTGCGAGTTCTTCGAACTTGCGGTCTTCGTCAGCGTTGGTTTCAGCATCACGAATCATCTGCTGAATTTCTTCCTCGGACAGACCCGAGTTAGCCTTGATGACGATCGACTGAGTCTTGCCAGTGGCCTTGTCTTTGGCGCCTACGTGCAGAATGCCGTTGGCGTCGATGTCGAAGGTCACTTCGATTTGTGGCACGCCACGTGGTGCTGGTGGAATCTCGGCCAGGTCGAACTTGCCCAAGGACTTGTTCTGAGCTGCTTGCTTACGTTCACCTTGCAGCACGTGAATGGTCACAGCGCCCTGGTTGTCGTCGGCAGTCGAGAACACTTGCGATTTCTTGGTAGGAATCGTGGTGTTTTTCTCGATCAGCGCAGTCATCACGCCGCCCATGGTTTCGATACCCAGAGTCAGCGGGCTGACGTCGAGCAACAGAACGTCTTTAACATCACCGGCCAATACTGCGCCCTGGATTGCAGCACCCATGGCAACGGCTTCGTCCGGGTTCACATCTTTACGAGCTTCTTTACCGAAGAACTCGGTTACCAGCTTCTGAACCAGTGGCATACGGGTCTGACCGCCTACCAGGATCACGTCGTTGATAGCGCCAACGTCGATGCCGGAGTCTTTCAGAGCAATGCGGCAAGGCTCGATAGTGCGTTGAACCAGGTCTTCTACCAGCGCTTCCAGCTTGGCGCGGGAGATTTTCACGTTCAAGTGCTTAGGACCGGTAGCGTCTGCAGTGATGTACGGCAGGTTCACGTCGGTCGACAAAGCAGAAGACAGCTCGATCTTGGCTTTTTCAGCGGCTTCTTTCAGGCGCTGCATGGCCAGCGGATCACCTTTAAGGTTCATGCCGCTTTCTTTCTTGAATTCGTCGACGAGGTAGTCGATCAGACGAATGTCAAAGTCTTCACCGCCCAGGAACGTGTCACCGTTGGTGGCCAAAACTTCGAACTGGTGCTCGCCATCCACTTCAGCGATTTCGATCACGGAAACGTCGAACGTACCGCCACCCAGGTCGTAAACGATCACGGTGTGATCGCCTTTCGCCTTGTCCATACCGTAAGCCAAAGCGGCTGCGGTTGGTTCGTTGATGATGCGTTTAACGTCCAGACCCGCGATACGGCCGGCGTCTTTGGTCGCCTGACGCTGGCTGTCGTTGAAGTAGGCCGGAACGGTGATCACCGCTTCAGTCACTGGCTCGCCGAGGTAGTCTTCGGCGGTCTTCTTCATTTTCTTCAGAATTTCAGCCGAGATTTGTGGCGGCGACATTTTCTGGCCGTTCACTTCAACCCAAGCATCGCCATTGTCAGCCTTGGCGATTTTGTAAGGGACCATCTTGATGTCTTTCTGTACGACTTCTTCGTCGAACTTGCGACCGATCAGACGCTTCACCGCATACAGGGTGTTGTGCGGATTGGTCACTGCCTGACGCTTGGCGGACTGGCCAACCAGGATCTCGCCATCGTTGGCGTAAGCGATGATCGACGGCGTGGTACGCGCGCCTTCAGCATTTTCAATAACTTTGGCTACGCCGTTTTCAAGCACGGAGACGCAGGAGTTGGTAGTCCCCAGGTCGATACCGATAATTTTGCCCATGTTCACTCTCCCGAAACTTTGGATTTGGTTGCCGCAGCAGTGATGGCTAACTGCGGTAGTACTTAAACGCTTGACTTCTAAATGGGGGCCTTGCGGCTAATTTCAAGCCTGCTCGTCAATCGAAGGCGCAACTGGTGATGGAGCCTTGCTGACCACGACCATGGCCGGGCGCAACAGGCGGCCATTAAGCTGGTAGCCCTTCTGGAATACCTTGAGGACGCTGTTCGGCTCGACATCAGCGCTTTCCTGCATGGCCATCGCCTGGTGATGAACGGCGTTGAACGGTTCGCCATGCGGGTCGATCGCTTCCAGCTGATAACGCTTGAGGGTGTCCTGGAACATCTTCAGGGTCAGCTCAATGCCTTCACGCATTGGACGAATGCTTTCGTCATCCGGACTGGACAACTCCAGGCCGCGCTCCAGGCTGTCGATAATCGGCAGCAGGTCAGCGGCGAATTTTTCCAGCGCAAATTTGTGAGCTTTCTCTACGTCCTGCTCGGCGCGACGGCGGACGTTCTGCAGATCGGCGGCAACACGCAAAGCCTGATCCTGCGCGCCTGCCAGCTGCTCTTCGAGCACTTGTACACGTGCCGCCAGGTCTTCACCCGAAGCCTCGGGGCCCTTATTGGCGTCTAGATTTTGCGTATCCACTGTCTGTTCGTCAGCCATAGATTTCTCCTTTCAATATCGTCCGCGAGCTCAACTCGCGCTTCTGCCCAGCTATATGGGGCCGCAAAATTAAGCTTCAAGGGGTCGAGTCGTATTAACCCTACAAAAAGAGCTGCATTGTGAATTCATGGCGGCCTAAGGATTGCTCCCATTCAAACAAATAGAGCTAAGCGAGGGCATTGTCAGCCCGCTTGAAAACACTGTATAAATAACCAGACCTAACACCTGGGAGCGGCCTCTATGCTGGTGCACCTGTCTGTACACAACTACGCCATCGTTGAACATCTCGATCTTGAACTTGATCGCGGGATGAGCGTGATCACAGGGGAAACCGGTGCCGGCAAGTCGATCATGCTCGACGCGCTGGGCTTGACCCTCGGTGATCGTGCCGACAGTGGCGTAGTCCGCCCCGGAGCAGACAAGGCCGATATCCTGGCAACCTTTGACCTGGTCGACATTCCAGAAGCAAGCGCCTGGCTCGCTGAGCGCGACCTCGACAGTGACGGTCCGTGCATCCTGCGCCGGGTGATCACAGCCGAAGGACGCTCGCGCGGTTACATCAATGGCACTCCGTGCCCGCTTGGCGACCTCAAGTCCCTGGGCGAGCTGTTGATCGATATTCATAGCCAGCACGAACACCAGTCTCTACTGAAGACCGATACACACCGCCGCCTGCTTGACGAGTACGCGGGCGCTACCGATCTTGCCCGCCACGTTCAACTGGCCGCCCAGCGATGGCGCCAGACACGACAGGAGCTGGAACGCCTTTCCAACTCCGGTGACGAACAGCGCGCCCGCCACCAATTGCTCAGCTACCAACTCGAAGAGCTTGAAAATCTGGGCCTTGGCGAGAACGAGCTGGAGCAATTGGAGCACGAGCACAAGAACCTCACCAACGCCGAAACCTTGCTGGGCATCTGTCGGCAAGTGGTCGAACAGTGCAGCGAAAGTGACTCCGGCAATGTCCTGAACGCCCTTACCGCCAGCCTTAATCGATTGTCCAGCGTGAACAATTCGATCGGCGCGCTCGGCGAGGCCAGCAGCTTATTGACCAGTGCGCAGATTCAGGTTGAAGAAGCCGTGGGCGAACTGAACCGCTTCCTCGATAACTTTGATGCCGACCCGGCGCGCCTTCAGTACCTGGAAGAGCGCCTTGATGCGATCTACACCATGGCACGCAAACATCGCATCCAGCCGACCGAAGTGGCCGAGATGCAGCAGCGCCTGCTTGATGAAATTGAAACATTGAATGCCAACGATGAATCCATCGAGCGACTGAGCGACGAACTCGCTTCCTACGCCCGTCACTACCAGGAAAAAGCCCGGGAGCTCAGCGACCTTCGCCATCAAGCTTCTAGCAGTCTCGCTGCTGCCGTGGAGCAGGAGATCCAGCGACTGGGCATGCCCGGCGGCCGCTTCACCATTGAACTGCGCCCCAACACCAGCGATGAATTGCTGCCCAATGGACTTGAACAGGTTGAACTGCTGGTCAGCGCCAACCCCGGGCAGCCGCTTAAAGCGCTGGCGAAAGTAGCATCTGGCGGCGAGTTGTCACGAATCAGCCTGGCCATTCAGGTCATCACTGCCCAGACCTCACGCGTGCCTACGCTGGTGTTCGACGAAGTGGACGTGGGAATCGGTGGACCAACAGCCGAGATTGTCGGCCAGTTGCTGCGACGCCTCGGAGAACGTGGCCAGGTACTGACCGTGACTCACTTGCCGCAAGTCGCAGCCCAAGGACACCAGCATCTATTCGTGCACAAGGTGCGTGGCGAAGATGCAACCCGTACAGCCGTCTCCAAGCTAAGCAAAAATGACCGTGTCGAAGAGGTGGCGAGGATGCTGGGTGGCATCGACCTGACCAAGGAATCCCTGGCGCACGCTAAGAAGATGGTAGTTACCGCGAGAATTTAAAGAAGGCAGACAGCACGAAGGCGACCCTGGGGTCGCCTTCGCTCGTTTCGCGAACCTTAAGTTCGCGCGACATGCTTACTTTTTCTTGCGTACGTACAGCACAAGATTGTGATCAACCATCTCAAAGCCATACTTATCGACAATGGCTTTCTGCAGACGCTCGATTTCTTCGTCGAAGAATTCGATCACTTCGCTGGTTTCGACGTTGACCATATGGTCGTGATGCTTGCCGTCGTCCAGCTCGAAGACCGCATGGCCTCCGTCGAAGTTGTGCCGCACCACAAGGCCAGCTGCCTCGAACTGAGTCAGTACACGGTAAACCGTGGCCAGACCGACGTCCTCACCAGCCTCCATCAGCGCCTTGTAAACATCCTCGGCACTCATGTGGCGTTGCTCGGCGGAATCGAGCATTTGCAGAATTTTGACCCGTGGAAGGGTCACTTTGAGGCCGGCTTTGCGTAGTTCGCTATTTTCAACCATGGTCAGCTTTCTCGCGATGCTGCTTCGCAGCTTCTCTTAATGCGGGTATGATCGGCGTTTACGTTGTCCCAGCCAAGATAGTGGAAGTCGCCCACCGATGCAAAACACCAAGCTCTTGCTAACCAGTTTCACCTTTGTGGGACTGCTCGCACTCGCCGGTTGTTCATTCCCCGGGGTTTACAAAATCGACATCCAGCAGGGCAATGTCGTCACGCAGGACATGATAGACCAGTTACGCCCGGGAATGACCCGTCGGCAAGTACGGTTTATCATGGGTAACCCTCTGCTGACCGACACGTTCCATGCCGATCGCTGGGATTATCTGTACAGCCTGCAACCGGGTGGCGGTGAACGCCAACAGGAACGCATTAGCGTTATCTTCAACCCAAATGATCAACTTGTCAGCCTCTCCGGCGATTTCATGCCGGGCGTGAGCCGTGACGAAGCCATTCTCGGTAAGGATAGCGACACAAATGTGACCGCGCCTGCAGAAAACGTCGAGAAGCCGAAACCGGAAAAACCGGTCAAACCAGGTTCGTTGCTGGATCAGATCCAGAAGGACGTGGACGGCGTAGAAACCGTACCAGTCCCGACTCCAGAACCACTGGACACCACGCCGCAATAATTTGCGACGCATTAAAAAACCCGGCTTGTCCGGGTTTTTTATTGTCTGGTGTTTAGCAGATCACTGGTTTCGAGCCTTGGTCTCGGCGGCCTTGGCTGCACGTAACCGGCGAACTTCTTTCGGATCGGCGAGCAATGGTCGGTAAATTTCAATGCGGTCACCCGCTTTCACCAAACGGCTGTCCGGATCGCTGATCACTTTGCCGAATATCCCGACAGGACAATCGGCGAGATTCAGCTCTGGAAATTCCTTTCCAACACCTGACTGCTGCAACGCCTCTCGCACTGTCGCCACCGCCGGCACCTTCACACTGAGAAGCACCTGACGATCAATGGCGGCGTAAACCACCTCGACCTCGATCATGTCCTCAACCATGCATTTGCTTGGCACGTTGACAGAACGCATCCACCAACGTGTTAGCCGCCTGATTGAACAACGGTCCCAAGGTCGCGCGGATAATCGGCCCGGCGTAGTCGAACGACAAGTCCAGGCTGATCTTGCAGGCTTTATCGCTCAAAGGCTTGAAGACCCAGACACCATGCAGCTGATTGAATGGCCCTTCCTCGAGATTCATCTCGATGGAATGACCGGGCACCAACGTATTGCGCGTTACGAAATGCTGGCTGAGGCCACCTTTGGCTACACCGACACTCGCGCGCATATGCTCGGGCGAGCTTTCCAGCACCTCCGCTGACGAGCACCACGGCAAGAACTCCGGGTAACGCGCCACGTCGTTTACCAGGTCGTACAGCGCTTGCGCCGGATAAGGCAGCAGGGCCGAACGTTGAATATGTGTCGTCATGTCAGCGTCACTTCCACAGCTGGGCGGCAAACACTACAAGAATGCCGATGGGCGCCACATAGCGCATCAAAAACAAGGACAGGTTAAACAGTACCGGACTGCGGATCGACAACTCATCACGCACGGCCTCACGGCCCATCACCCAGCCTGCAAACACCACGAAACATAAACCACCGAGAGGCAGCATGATCCGCGAGGTGAAGAAATCGATCACGCCGAAGAAGTCCAGACCGCCTGCCGCACCCCATTGATAGAGGTGGAACATTCCGCCTTCGTTCACGAAAAACTTGGCTTCCTTCCAGATATTGAAGGAAAAAACCGTGCCCAACCCTACGAACCAGCAGGTGAACGCCAACCAGAAAGTCACCCAGGCGCGTCGGACTTTGGTTCGTTCAACCAGATAAGCCACCATCGGCTCCAGCAACGAAATCGCCGAACTCCAGGCTGCAACTGCGACCAGCACGAAGAACACGACGCCCATCAACTGACCGAAAGCCACGTTGCCAAAAGCAAAAGGAAGGCTGACAAACATCAGGCCCGGGCCTTCGCTTGGGTTCAAGCCCGCAGCGAACACAATTGGAAACAATGCCAGACCAGCGACAAGGGATACGAACGTATCCAGCAGCGCTACACCTACGACAGTACCGGAAATCGACGAATTCTTCGGCATGTAGGCGCCGTAGATCATGATCGAGCCAACGCCGACACTCAGGGAAAAGAAGGCGTGCCCCATCGCTGGCAGCAAGCCATCGAGCACTTTTTCCGGATGGAAGTCGAACATGAAATGCACGCCTTCCATGAAATGCCCGGTGGTCATGCTGTAACCCAACAGCACCAGGATCATCACAAAGAGCAACGGCATCATGATCCGCAAGCTGCGCTCAAGCCCGGCAACCACGCCTTTGGCGATCACAACGGCTGACAGGAGCATGAAAACCGTGTGCCAAAGTGTCAGGCGCCAAGGGTCGGCGATTACATTGCCAAAGTACGCGCCGACCTGGTCTGGCGTGACGCCCTGAAAGTCCCCACGCCCCATGTCGATGATGTAATCGAGCGACCAGCCGCCCACCACACTATAGAAAGACAGGATCAGCAACGCCGTGATCATCCCGGCGAATGCCCCCCAGGACCACTTGCCCGAATGCCCCGCTTCTATTGCCAGCACCTTCAAGGCATTGGCCGGACTTTGCCGGGCGCGACGGCCGATCAGGGTTTCAGCCAGCATGACCGGCACACCGATCAACGCGATACAGGCCAGGAACATCAGCACGAAGGCGCCCCCGCCATAGACGCCGACCATGTAAGGGAATTTCCAGATACTACCCAGGCCCACGGCCGAACCGGTCGCGGCGAGTATGAAGACCCAGCGGCTAGCCCAACTGCCGTGGACAGAAACCTTGTCTGTCGACATCGTTATCACGCCCAAGCGTTCAAAAAAGAGGGCGCATTGTCCGGGATTCAATCAACCTGCTCAAGCACGTAGCGATACCGTAGCCGACTCGCGCGCAACTCCCTATAATGCCGCCCCTATGGCTAAACAGAAGAAACACCCCACAGGGACCATCGCGCAAAATAAAAAGGCGCGACACGATTACTTCATCGAACATCGGTTCGAGGCTGGTCTGGTCCTGGCCGGCTGGGAAGTAAAGAGTTTGCGGGCGAGCAAGCTGCAACTGGTTGACAGTTATGTACTGCTCAAGGATGGCGAAGCCTGGCTGCTCGGCAGCCATATCACGCCGCTGATGACCGCAAGCACCCACGTCATCGCCGATCCGACCCGCACCCGAAAGTTGCTGCTCAACCGGCGCGAGCTGGAAAAGCTGGCCTCTGCCGTGCAGCAAAAGGGTTATGCCTGCGTATGCCTGTCCTGGTACTGGAGCAAGCACATGGTCAAGTGCGAGATCGCTCTGGGCAAGGGCAAGAAGGAATACGACAAGCGTGATACCGAGCGCGAACGCGATGCCGGCCGAGAGCTGCAGCGTGCAGTGCGGAACAAGGGCAAGGAAGATTAATCCTCCTTTTGCCTGAGGCCACCATCGCGAGCAGGCTCGCTCCCACAGTGGATTTGTGAACAACACAAACAAATGTGGGGGCGAGCCTGCTCGCGATGGCGATTGCAAACCCGACACAAACTCTGACTGACTACGTCCCCTTGCGCCGCTCCGCTCGAGCCATGCGCTGAACTTCCTGCCGCACCTCCTCCAGCACTTCCTGCACGTACAAAATGTGCCGACTGGACACTTCCCGCGCCTGCTCCGCCCGTCCCTCGACTATCGCCAGGTACAACTCACGGTGCTGAGTAATCAACATGTCGCGAGTTTCCGTACGCTGCTTGTACATCCCGCCAATGTTTGTCACCACGTTGCGCTTGAGCAGATCGAACAGCCCACGAATCGTGTGCAGTAAAACCGCGTTATGACTGGCCTCGGCAATCGCGAGGTGGAATTTCGCATCAGCGGCCCCCTCCTCCGCCCGGCTGACTTCGTCGTGACGGGTATAGCAATCCTGCAGTTCATTGAACGCAGCAGTCAGCCGCTCACGATCCACATCAGTGGCGCGCAACGCTGCGTAATAGGCGCAGGACGCTTCCAGCGTGTGGCGAAATTCAAGCAGGTCGCGCTGGGCTTCTGGATTGCTCTCCAACAGGTGCAACAGCGGATCGCTGAATGTCGACCCCAGCGACTCCACCACATAGTTGCCACCGCCTTGGCGACTGACCAGCAAGCCCTTGGCCGCCAGTTTTTGAATCGCCTCACGCAACGAAGGACGTGACACCCCGAACTGTTCGGCGAGTGCACGTTCGGCCGGCAAACGCTCGCCGGACTTCAGCGTCCCCTCAAGAATCATCTCCTCGAGTTGCTCGACAATATCGTCAGACAAACGGCGCTGACGAATCTGATCAAACCCCATAACTCAATTCTCCACGATCCCGGCAGCTCGCCGGGGTCTCTATTCTGGCCTATCCGCGCTGCAGCAGCACCTACCAGACGACGCTCGACAGCGTAAACAAATCAGCCTCTGCACCCTGCCTGCGACAAAAGTTTTAGGGCGACAAATTGACACACCGCCTACAAGGCTTTTACCCTAGCCAACAGCGATTGTAAATTGGTATTACCAATTAACCAAGAACGCTCATCAGTGCCTGACCAACAACAATTAGGGGCCATCCCATATGCAAACCTGGCAACAGCTCTACAGTCCGCTCGGCAGCCTCGGCCTGTCCGCACTCGCCGCCGTCATTCCCATCGTGTTTTTCTTCCTCGCTTTGGCAGTGTTTCGCCTCAAAGGCCATGTGGCAGGCAGCATTACGCTGGCCCTGTCGATTGCAGTAGCGATCTTTGCCTTCCAGATGCCGGTCGACATGGCGTTCGCCGCAGCCGGCTATGGCTTCGCCTACGGCCTTTGGCCCATCGCGTGGATCATCGTGGCAGCGGTGTTCCTCTACAAATTGACGGTCAAAAGCGGCCAGTTCGAAGTGATCCGCAGCTCCGTGCTGTCGATCACTGACGATCAGCGGCTGCAGGTGCTGTTGATCGGCTTCTGCTTCGGTGCCTTCCTGGAAGGCGCAGCCGGTTTCGGCGCACCTGTGGCGATTACCGCCGCGCTGTTGGTAGGACTGGGGTTCAACCCGCTGTACGCTGCCGGGTTATGCCTGATTGCGAACACGGCGCCAGTGGCCTTCGGCGCCTTGGGCATTCCGATTATTGTCGCCGGGCAAGTTACCGGCATCGACGCCTTCAAGATCGGCGCAATGACCGGTCGCCAACTGCCGCTGCTGTCGCTATTCGTGCCGTTCTGGCTGGTGTTCATGATGGACGGCATGCGTGGCGTCCGCGAAACCTGGCCGGCGGCACTGGTGGCGGGCTTGAGCTTCGCTGTCACCCAATACTTCACGTCGAACTTCATCGGGCCTGAGCTGCCGGACATCACCTCGGCGCTCGCCAGCCTGATTTCCCTGACGCTGTTCCTGAAAGTCTGGCAGCCGAAACGCACCGCCGGCCAACACATCGCCGGTGCAGTCTCCGCGTCTGTCGTAACCGCCAGCGCCGGTGGTTTCGGCTTGCCGCGCAGCACCGTTGCCTCTCCCTACAGCCTGGGTGAGATTTTCAAAGCCTGGTCTCCCTTCCTGATCCTCACCGTGCTGGTGACTATCTGGACCCTGAAACCGTTCAAGGCGATGTTCGCTGCGGGCGGCTCGATGTACAGCTGGGTGTTCAACTTCGCCATTCCGCACCTGGACCAGATGGTGATCAAGGTCGCACCGATCGTGACCGCTCCGACCGCTCTCCCCGCCGTGTTCAAACTCGACCCGATTTCGGCTACAGGCACGGCGATATTCTTCTCCGCGCTGATCTCGATGCTGGTGCTGAAGATCAACTTCAAAACTGGTCTGACCACTTTGCGCGAGACCTTCTACGAGTTGCGCTGGCCGATTCTATCCATTGGCATGGTGCTGGCCTTCGCCTTTGTCACCAACTACTCAGGCATGTCTTCGACCATGGCGCTGGTATTGGCCGGTACAGGCGCAGCGTTCCCGTTCTTCTCGCCGTTCCTCGGTTGGCTGGGCGTATTCCTGACCGGTTCCGATACGTCTTCCAACGCACTGTTCAGCTCGCTGCAAGCCACCACGGCACACCAAATCGGCGTGAGCGATGTGTTGCTGGTCGCCGCGAACACCAGCGGTGGCGTCACCGGCAAGATGATCTCGCCTCAGTCGATCGCCGTGGCCTGCGCCGCGACCGGCCTGGTGGGCAAGGAATCCGACCTGTTCCGGTTCACCCTCAAGCACAGCCTGTTCTTCGCGACGATTGTCGGCTTGATCACCCTGGCCCAGGCCTACTGGTTCACCGGCATGCTGGTGCACTAAGGACTACACGCTGCACGCATTAAACCGACGCCGTACCACGACTACGGCGTCAGCTATTCACAACCCGGTCTGTAAGGCTGCTGAAAGCTTCCCTCACTATATTCAGCAGCCTCAGCGGACGGATAACCGGGACAACCCGGAGACACGCCTGATGAGCGAGCTTTTTTACAACGCTGTGCCGAACGCGACCCGAGTCGCCCCGCCACTGCCCGAGCCACGGCAATACCCCAGCGAAAAACCGCAGCGGGTCTACCTGTTCGGGACGTGCGTGGTGGATTTGTTCTACCCCGAAGCTGGGATGGATGCGATCCACCTGCTGGAGCGCGAAGGCATTCGTGTCGAGTATCCGCAAGGGCAAAGCTGCTGCGGACAACCGGCCTACACCTCGGGTTACACCGAACAGGCCCGGACCGTAGCGCGCTCGCAGCTGGCGCTGTTCGCCGAGGACTACCCGGTGGTGGTGCCGTCAGGTTCTTGCGCGGGTATGTTGCGCGAGCACTACGCCGACTTGTTCAAGGATGAGCCGCACACGTTGAAACAGGTCCAGGCCTTGGCGGCACGGACCTACGAGTTGGCCGAGTTTCTGCTGTTCGTTTGCAAGGTGCAGCTCAAGGACAGCGGTGCGCCGATCAAAGTGGCGCTGCACACCTCGTGTTCGGCGCGTCGTGAGATGAACACCCACCTGCACGGTCGCAAGCTGTTGTCGCAACTGAGCAACGTGGAACGGGTCGAGCACGGTCACGAAAGCGAATGTTGTGGCTTTGGTGGGACGTTCAGCGTCCGTATGCCAGACATTTCCGGCGCGATGGTGGCTGACAAGACCCGGTCGTTGAAGGAATCCGGCGCGCACAAGGTACTCAGTGCCGACTGCGGTTGCCTGATGAACATCAACGGCTCGCTGGAAAAACAGCAGGAAGCGTTGCGCGGCCAACACCTGGCCAGCTTCCTCTGGCAACGAACCGGAGGTGTTCTATGAACGCTTCCGCGATTATTCCTACGGTTGCCGTAGAAGAAGATTTCCGCACTCGGGCTCACGAGGCTCTGGGTGACACGCAGTTGCGAAACAACTTTCGCTCGGCGATGGATTCACTGATGACAAAACGGGCAGCGTCTTTCAGCGATGCCCACGAAAGGGAACATTTGCGAGCGCTGGGCAACGCTGTCCGCGCTCGTGCGTTATCAAAGCTGCCCGACCTGCTCGAGCAGCTTGAACACAACCTGACCCGCAACGGTGTGACAGTGCATTGGGCGGAAACGGTGGACGAAGCCAATGGCATCGTCTTCTCGATCATCCGGGCTCACGAGGCGCGGCAAGTGATCAAGGGCAAATCGATGGTCAGCGAAGAAATGGAAATGAATCATTTCCTCGCTGATCGTGGCATTGAATGCCTGGAATCGGACATGGGCGAGTACATCGTCCAGCTCGACCACGAGAAGCCTTCACACATTATTATGCCGGCGATCCACAAGAATGCCGGTCAGGTCGCGTCCTTGTTCCACGACAAACTTGGCGTGGAATACACCAAGGACGTTGACCAACTCATTCAAATCGGTCGCAGAGTCCTGCGGCAGAAATTCTTCGAAGCGGACATCGGCGTCTCCGGCGTCAACTTCGCAGTGGCCGAAACCGGCACCTTGCTGCTGGTGGAAAATGAAGGCAACGGGCGCATGTCGACCACCGTGCCGCCGGTTCACATCGCGGTCACCGGCATAGAAAAAGTCGTCGAAAACCTGCGCGACGTTGTCCCGCTGCTGTCCTTGTTGACCCGCTCCGCCCTCGGCCAGCCGATCACCACCTACGTCAATATGATTTCCGGCCCACGCCAGGATCATGAACTCGACGGCCCGCAGGAAGTGCACCTGGTCTTGCTCGACAACGGTCGCAGCCAGGCCTTTGCCGACAGTGAGTTGCGCCAGACTTTGAACTGCATCCGCTGCGGCGCCTGCATGAATCATTGCCCGGTCTATACCCGAATCGGCGGTCATGCCTACGGCGAGGTCTACCCGGGTCCTATCGGAAAGATCATCACCCCTCACATGGTCGGGCTGGCAAAAGTTCCGGACCACCCCAGTGCCTCGTCACTGTGCGGCGCCTGCGGCGAAGTCTGCCCGGTAAAAATTCCTATCCCAGCCTTGCTTAGGCGCCTACGGGAAGAGAACGTGAAAGCCCCGGATACGCCCCATAAAGTGATGCGCGGCCAAGGCAGCAAATATTCACGCAAGGAACGGTTTATCTGGAATGCCTGGGCAAGGCTCAATAGCTCGCCGACGCTCTATCGGCTGTTCGGTTTCTTCGCCACACGCCTGCGCGCGCTGGCGCCGAACAATGTCGGGCCCTGGACGCAAAACCACAGCGCACCCAAACCCGCCGCCCGCTCATTGCATGACATGGCCCGCGCGCACCTGGCCAAACAGGGAGACCGTTGATGAGCGCCAAGCAAAACATCCTCGCCAAATTGCGCAACAGTCTGACCGGCACCACGCCGGTGGCTGACAACTTCGACGTCGAACTGGTGACAGCGCCTTACACCTACGCCCCCGAACAACGCATCGCGCAACTGCGCAAACAGATGGAAGCGGTGCACACGGAAATCCACCTGACTTCAGGTGCCGAGTGGCCGACACTGCTCGCGCAATTGCTGCAGGATCGTCAATTACCGAGCCTGTTGATCGCACCCACGACGCCCCACGGCGAACGTGTCACTCAGCACTGGGCGAACAATCCCACGCTTCCAACGCTCAAAGCCTACGACCGCCCGGTCGAGGAATGGAAAGCCGAATTGTTCAACGACACTCCGGCCAGCCTGACCACTACACTCGGTGCAATCGCTGCCACGGGCAGCCTCATTATCTGGCCGACGCGAGAAGAACCGCGCTTGATGAGCCTGGTACCGCCGGTGCATTTCGCCCTGCTCAAGGCCAGCGAAATCCGCGACAACTTCTATCAGGTGCAGCAAGAGTTCGAATGGGCCAAGGGCATGCCGACCAACGCGCTGCTGGTGTCCGGCCCCTCGAAAACTGCCGATATCGAACAAGTGCTGGCGTACGGCGCGCACGGGCCGAAAGACCTTGTGGTGCTGATCCTGGAGGATCAATGAGTTTACCGACGGCTTTCCTGCGAGATACGCAGCAACTGATTCCCCAGGACCGGCGTTTCGATGATCCGCTGTCGACCCTGGCCTTCGGCACCGATGCCAGTTTCTACCGATTGATTCCGAAACTGGTGATCCGCGTCGAATCCGAAGATGAGGTGGTGGCGCTGCTTAAACTGGCGCAACGGGATCAGGTCCCGGTGACGTTTCGCGCCGCAGGCACCAGCCTCTCCGGCCAGGCCATCAGCGACTCGGTATTGATCGTCCTCGGGGATAACTGGAACGCGCGCGAGATCCGCGGCGAGGGTCTGCAGATCCGCCTGCAACCGGGCGTTATCGGCGCGCAGGCGAACGCCTGGCTGGCCCCCTTCGGACGCAAGATCGGGCCGGACCCGGCGTCGATCAACGCCTGCAAAATCGGCGGCATCGTTGCCAACAATGCCAGCGGCATGTGCTGCGGCACTGCGCAAAACACCTACCACACGCTGGCTGGCATTCGTTTGGTGCTGGCAGACGGAAGCCGTCTCGACACCGAGGATGCAACCAGCGTTGCAGCCTTTCGCACAAGCCATGGGCAATTGCTGGAACGTCTGGCAACCCTGGGCCGTGAGACACGCGCCAATACCGAACTCGCCGCACGAATTCGCCACAAATACCGTCTGAAAAATACCACTGGCCTGTCACTCAATGCCTTGGTCGATTTCGATGAGCCTGTGGATATCTTGAGCCATTTGCTGGTCGGCTCCGAAGGCACCCTTGGCTTCATCAGCGCTGTGACCTACGACACCGTCATCGACCACCCAAACAAGGCGTCGGCGCTGATCGTGTTCCCGGACGTGGAAACCTGTTGCAACGCTGTCACCGTGTTGAAAACCCAACCGGTGTCCGCCGTGGAACTGCTGGACCGGCGCAGCCTGCGCTCAGTGCAGGAAAAACCCGGCATGCCCGCTTTCGTACAACAACTGTCGAATAATGCCTGCGCCCTGTTGATCGAATCCCGCGCCGCATCGTCCTCGCTGTTGCAGGAACAGCTCGGGCAAATCATGGCGTCGCTGGCCGGTTTTCCCGTAGAGAAGCAAGTCGATTTCACTGAAGATCCGGTCGAAAACGCGCGCCTCTGGGCGATCCGCAAAGACACCTTTCCCGCCGTTGGCGCCGTACGCCAAACCGGCACGACGGTGATCATCGAAGACGTGACGTTCCCGGTGGAACAACTCGCGATCGGCGTGAACCGCTTGATCGAGCTGTTCGACAAGCATCACTACGACGAAGCCATCCTTTTCGGACACGCACTGGAAGGTAATCTGCACTTCGTCTTCACCCAAGGCTTCAACAGCCCGGAAGAAGTCGCACGCTATCAGGCCTTCATGGACGACGTCGCACAGCTGGTTGCAGTGGAATTTGGCGGTTCTTTAAAAGCCGAGCACGGTACCGGGCGCAACATGGCCCCCTTCGTCGAACTGGAATGGGGCAGCGACGCCTACCAGTTGATGTGGCAACTCAAACGTCTGCTCGATCCCCATGGGATTCTCAACCCCGACGTTGTGCTCAGCAACGATCCGCAAATTCATCTCAAGCACTTGAAGCCGCTGCCGGCCGCCGATGAGATTGTGGATAAGTGCATCGAGTGCGGCTTCTGCGAACCCGTCTGCCCGTCGAAGGGCCTGACTTTGAGCCCGCGCCAGCGCATCGTGATATGGCGCGATATTCAGGCGAAGAAGCGTGCCGGCGTGGACACTACCGAGTTGGAAGCGGCCTACGACTACCAAGGCATCGAAACGTGTGCCGCCACCGGGCTGTGTGCGCAGCGTTGTCCTGTAGGAATCAATACCGGCGAGCTGGTGAAAAAGCTCCGCAGCCGTAAGGCGACGCATACGAAAACTGCCAACTGGCTTGAAGGTAATTTCGCCACGGCACTGCAAGGGGCGCGTTTTACCCTGCACGTCGCCAATGGTGCACGAATGATGCTGGGGGCGCCGCGTCTGGCAAAGCTGTCGGCGACACTGAACCGCTTATCCAAAGGCCAGGTCCCGCAATGGACCAGCGCCATGCCGCAACCGGAAAAAGCCATTCGCTTCAGCCCGACCGTCTCGGACGAGCGCCCTCGGGTGGTTTATCTGGCGGCATGTGTTTCGCGAGTCATGGGACCGGCAGCCGGCGATAACGAACAAATGTCGCTGTACGACAAAACCCGTGGGCTGCTGGAAAAAGCCGGTTACCAGGTTGTCTTTCCGGACAATCAGGACAACCTCTGCTGTGGCCAGCCCTTCGCATCCAAAGGCTACGCAGAGCAGGCCGAGCACAAACGCCAGGAACTGATCGGCGCGCTGCTGCACGCCAGTCGAGGTGGGCTCGACCCCATCTACTGCGACACCAGCCCCTGCACCTTGCGCCTGGTCCAGGATGTGGGCGATGTGCGCCTGGACCTATACGACCCGGTACGTTTCATCCGCACCCACCTGATGGATCGCCTCGACTTCACCCCACAGGAAGCGCCGATCGCCGTTCACGTCACGTGCAGCACCCAGCACCTGGGCGAGAGCCAGGCGCTGATCGATCTGGCGCGCAAGTGCAGCAAAACCGTGGTCATTCCCGAAGGCATTCACTGCTGTGGGTTCGCCGGCGACAAAGGCTTTACCACCCCGGAGCTGAACGCTCATTCACTGCGAACGCTCAAGGATGCGGTGCAACAATGCAGCGAAGGGATTTCCACGAGCCGCACCTGTGAGATTGGTCTGACACAACACGGTGGAATTGACTACCACAGCCTGGTCTATCTGGTGGACCGGGTGACACGGTCGAGGTCACCTGAAGAAAAAATAGAACCCTGACGCGCCGCTGTAGTCCACAGATTAAGCCCGGACATCGCCGGGCTTCCCCCAATCGGCAGCCCGTCCTGATGGCCAGCAAATGCCTGGACCCTCAGCTCAAGGAGATACACATGAAACGTTCTGTACTGTTAGGTCTATTCGTTACTGCTTCCATGATGGCGTCCACTTCGTTCGCAGCCGAAGACCTCTGTGCGGTCAATTTGAAAACTATCGAAAATGCCAAGTCGCAAATCTCTCCGGAGATGACTGAACAGGTGCAGGCGTCCGTCGAAAAAGCCAAAGCTGATCACGCGACGGGTACCAAAAAAGGCACGGAAGATTGCATCGCCGAAACGACCCAAACGATTCAGGATATTCAGAAGTCCAGTGATGGCGGCAAGCAGTAGTCCCGACAAGGCCAACCTTTGGGATGGCCTGCTTCGCAGACGCTGATGTAAATCACACAGGCTTGTTGCTCATCTCGATTGACAGAGCAACAGGCCTGTCGTCGTTCACGATTCTCTAAAACCGAATTACTTTGCAGTGGCGTGGTCTTTTGAGTAGGCCTCAAGCATCGCGGCCGGTCGATCGACCTCGGCCGAGCCCGCTCATGCGATAGCACCGAGACCATCATTCTTAGGAGATATCCATGAAACGTACCGCACTGGCTGGTCTGTTCATGTCCGCTGCAATGTTGACCTCTCCCGTATTTGCTGCGGATAACAACCTGTGTACGAGCAAGCTGCAGGAACTCGAAGCCAAAGTGAATTCGCTGCCAGCGACCTCCGCCAACGCACCGGAGATCAGGAGGTTGCTGGCCAGCGCCAAAGCTTCACAGGCTGCCAATGATGAAAAAAAATGCGCCACTGAGGCCACCCAGGCATTGTCGATGGCAAACTGAGCAGCGAGCACATAATCACTCGCGGCCAACCTTCGGGTTGGCCTTCTGAGTCGCGTTGGCGTACACTGCGCAGGTCTGTTGCTCACTTGATTCACCGAGCAACAGACTCGGGGCCGTTTAGGATTCGACGCCGGTTGCGAAACTTTAGGTGCATGCCGAGTTGGTAACAGAACTCGTAAATCCACTGTTGCAACTACTTATAGTTGCCAATGACGAAAACTACGGCCAGGAATTCGCTCTCGCTGCGTAAGCAGCCTTAGCCCTGAGCTTCTGGTACCTTCGGGTCCAGCAATCACTAGGGGATGTCTGTAAACCCGAAGTGATTGTCATATAGAACAGAATCGCCGTGCAGTACGTTGTGGACGAAGCGGCTAAAACTTACACAACTCGCCCAAAGCACCCTGCCCTTCGGGTCGCTGAGGGTTAACTTAATAGAAACGGCTACGCATGTAGTACCGACAGCGGAGTACTGGCGGACGGGGGTTCAAATCCCCCCGGCTCCACCAAATACGAAGCACCAACAAAGCCCGCCCAGTGCGGGCTTTGTTGCATCTGGAGGTTTCTAATCCTGGGGCGTCCCTGCCTTCGAAGAGTCTCTGGACGTCCCGACACATCGGGACCTATGCTTCAGATCCACCTGCAAGGATGCTGTCATGACCCTCAAAACCCTGACCGCCGCGCTGATTTTTTCGATGGCCTCCGGCTGCGCGCACTACAACGACCGCACGGCCGACACCAGCAAGGGTGGTCGTATCGCTTGTGATGCTACCCCCGCCAATCAGCCTGGATGCTATGTGAAGCAATCGAAGGAGTGGAATTGGGGCGGGCTGAAATTCGGGCTTGGTGCATCCAAGTAACCAGGTGAGCCGTCCTTTAAACTGACTGTCGACCAAACACTACCCGAACGTGAGTGCGAAAGGTGCTGCCGCTCGTTGAATTGCTCCCACTACATTAGGCGCCTGCTCCCGATACTGGGGGTAGCGCTCTAGCACCCCTTCAACAGCCGTAAGCAGGTGCTGAATTCGCTCCTGAGGTCGCTCGACCTCGCATGTCTGCGCGAACTCCAATAGCCCCTGGCGTGAGGCAAACAGTGATTTGTTACCCGCCAGATCCAGCGCCAGGATATCCTCCGGGATGTAGGCCGTTGTGTTGAGGATGTCATAAGCCGGCGCCAGTCGCGCGTCGCGTTGGGTCGGCTCGGAATAGAGCAAGCCATAATTTTTCAAATGCGCATCACCATTTCCGACAATACAACTCAACGCGACGCTATCGAATAGCTGGTCCAATGACGATCTGATGTGCACCGCCGGGCAAAATACTCGGACTGCCTTGGCAATCGCTGCGTAGCTTTTGCTGTACTTTTGATCGGCTGAAAGCCCCATCAGCGCTGCCATGTCCTCGAATCCAATCGGGTTGAGCTGATCGTCACGATCAAATCGACGCATGACAAAGAGCTTGGCGTTTTCCGAAAGGTAAAACGGCGGGACGGGGATGCCCGCCTCCTTAGCCATCGACATACAGAGGAACTCGTTGATTGCCAGCCCGGGAAACTCATCACGGCCACTTTTAATAATCAAGTCAGAGGTTTTGGAGGTGACGCGTGGCAAGTCAACTCCTTGATATTCAGGAACCATGACTTTTGGCTGAACACCTGAAATGCCTGCCCGCAGAATGTAGCGATCCAGCAGGTCGGCAAAAATATCTTCCGTGCCGTCCCACGTCAGAATCTCTTCGAGATTTTCCCCGGCAAATCTCTGCTCCCCCAGCAGCGCATCAACTGCTTGTGAGCGCACGTGAACCCGACCAATGGGTGCACTGCTACCGGAAAGCGCGAGCAACAGAAACGGATCAACATTGGTTGTTTTAGCCAGGCGATTACGCAACTGCTCCAGCACATACCCTTCCGGCAAGTTCATCTGGAAAACAGGATGCAGATCCCGCCGACGGAAATCGTCTAGTCGCACAGGCATCGACAAGCTGATCGCACTTTCGGAGCGCGCATCGTCGTCGTAGCGGAACACAAAATCTGCTGCACTGGCGAAGACCCTCCCGCTATTGCCTTCGGGAGTACTGACGTTCAGCGAGGTCATTTTCATTAGAACATGTCCCCCAGTTCTTCTAGAGTGGGCATGCGGGCTGGAACCACCTCGAACTCACAATCCAGCGCACCCAACACCCGGGCAAACGCGAGCATGCTCACCGACAATGTACCCTTCTCTACAGCAATGACTTTCTGCCGTGTCAAACCGGCGAGTTGAGCGACCTGTGCCTGAGTCAAGCCGCGATTGATGCGCTTTTCGCGTATCTGTTCGCCGAGACGATCTACAAGAAGAGCGTAATCCATGTTCAGTATCCTTAACATTTGCCAATAAATGTACCGCATACATAACATTCGCGCGACCTAAAGATTTTATCCTGGGTAACGCCCTATTTCCTGCCCTGACATTCCTGTGACGGGTCAACAGGCGCATGCGACCGACCATTTGCCCGAGCAATCAAACACCGCCCTTGCAGCCACACCCGGCCGATCTATATGATAAGTATTATCATTTGTGATATTTACTCATCCGGCGCTATCAGACCATGTCCTCACCCTCTCAAACCGGCTTTTGCGACGTGGCCGTGCTGTATCGACAACAGCACAGTTGGTTGCAGAACTGGTTACGGCGCCGGCTCAACTGTTCGCAAAGTGCAGCTGACCTGGCACAGGACACCTTTATGCGACTGCTGGCCAAGGAGCAGGTGCCGGAGTTGCATGCGCCACGCACGTTTCTGGCGAAGGTGGCACAAAGCGTTTTATCCAATCATTACCGCCGGCAAAAACTTGAACGCGCTTATCTTGAAGCACTGGCAGCCATGCCAGAGCTCACCGCACCCAGTCTTGAAACGCAGGCCATCCTGCTGGAAACCCTGATCGCCCTCGATGCCGCACTGGAATGCCTTGAGCGCCCGGTTCGCGAGGCCTTTCTGTGGTCGCAGGTGGATGGGCTGAGCCATGGCGAAATCGCTGATCGGCTCGCCATTTCCATCACCACCGTCAAGCGCTACATCGTCAAAGCGGGCGCCCTGTGCATCATGTTCGATGACAGCCTGGATTTGCAGTGAAGCCGCCCATCCCCGGCGACGTCGCCGAACAAGCCATGCACTGGCATCTGGAACTGCAGGAACGCGACGTCAGCGAAGACACCCTGGCTGCGTGGATGAACTGGCGCCAGGCACACCCCGTTCACGAGCACGCATGGCAGCGTGCCGAAGCATTCTCTCAACGCATGAGCGATATCCGCTCCCCGAACCAGCGCCCGCTGGCCCACGCCGCCCTTCGCCCGACGATGTCGCGGCGCATGGCGATCAAGCAACTCGGTGTATTGATGGCAGCAGGCGCGGGGGCCTGGAGCATGAAAGACGCCGCGTTCCTGCAGGACTTGACCGCCGATTACCACAGTCGAATCGGCGAGCAGCGGCGTATCGCGCTCGCGGACAACACACACGTACAGCTCAACACCGACAGTGCGATCAACGTGGTGTTCGAACGAGAAGTACGACGCATCAAACTGCTGCGCGGGGAGATGTTGGTCACCCGGGACAAGATTACCGATGGCCGCCCACTGTCGATAGCAACCGCCGAAGGTCGTCTGGATGTGGCGCTGGCACGGTTCAGCGTCAGGCAGCGCTCGGGTATTACACAGGTCAGCGTTTACCAAGGCTCGCTGGTGATCAATCCGTTGGCACAACGCCAACTGGCAATGACTTTGCAGGCGGGCGAGCAGCTCAGTTTCAACGCCCAGGGCCTGATTACCCGTCAAGCCGTGGCACTCACGCCTCCCGCCTGGAGCCAGGGCATGCTGGTTGCCCAGGGGCAGCCACTCCAAGACTTCCTCGGAGAACTGAGCCGCTACCGGCGCGGACATCTGGCCTGTGATCCGAGCCTGGCCGACGTACGCGTATCAGGCACATTTCCCCTGGCCAACACCGAGCGGATCATTTTCGCCGTCGCCGACACCCTGCAACTCGACGTTCAGCAATTCACCCGCTATTGGGTCACGCTGAAACCCCGGCTGACCTGACACCACTTTTTTTTGCGATTGGGTGGTCCGTTTTCGAATCTCGCGAGACTTAAACCCCAGACACTTACATTCAATGGGGAACAACTCGTGGATTTCACCGCTCGCAACGGCCAGCTCTGGCACTTATCCCTCAAACAAAAACTGGCCGGCGCAGTGGTTCAAGGTATCGCCTGCATGACGGCGACCACATCGTTGATGATTGCCCCGAACTGGGCGCAGGCCGCCGAACAAACGTTGCAGTCGTTCGATATTCCAGCCGGGCCATTGGCACCTGCCCTGACGCGTTTTGGTCAAACGGCGCACATCCTGCTGTCCTACTCCACCCCGTTGACCGAAGGCCAGACAACGCCAGGGCTCAACGGCCAGTACGACGTGGACCAAGGCCTGGCGATGCTCCTGGCGGGCACTGGCCTGGAAGCCAGCCGTGGCGCCAACGGCAACTATTCGCTGGTGGCCAGTTCCGGCGATGCGTTGCAGCTGAGCGCGGTGTCCATTTCCGGCAAGGCGCCGGGGTCGACTACCGAAGGCACCGGTCTATACACCACCTACTCGTCCAGCAGTTCGACCCGGCTCAACCTCACCCCGCGTGAAACCCCGCAGTCGTTGACGGTGATGACCCGCCAGCGTCTGGATGACCAGAACCTGACAACCCTGACCGACGCCATGGATGCCACCTCAGGCATCACCGTCGTTCGTGACGGCCTCGGTGCGGAGACTGACACCTACTATTCCCGCGGCTTCGTTATCCAGAACTACGAGATCGACGGCGTGCCCACCAACACGCGTCTGGACAACTACACCCAGAGCATGGCGATGTACGACCGCGTCGAGATCATTCGCGGCGCCACCGGCCTGATCAGCGGCATGGGCAACCCCTCGGCGACCATCAATCTGATTCGCAAGCGCCCGACCGCCGAGGCCCGGGCCAGCATCACCGGTGAAGCCGGTAACTGGGATCGCTACGGCAGCGGCTTCGACGTGTCCGGCCCCCTGACCGAAAGCGGCAACGTGCGTGGGCGCCTGGTGGCGGACTACAAGACCCAGGATGCCTGGATCGACCGCTTCAACCTGCAATCGCAACTGCTCTACGGCATCAGCGAATTCGACCTGAGCGAAGACACCCTGCTGACCATGGGCTTCAGCTACCAGCGCACCGACGTCGACTCGCCGCTGCGCACGGGCTTGCCCTCGCGCTTCAGCACCGGCGAACGCACCGACCTCAAGCGCTCGATCAACGGGGCGCCGGACTGGTCCTATAACGATCACGAACAGACCACGTTCTTCACCTCCATCGAGCAGCAATTCGCCAACGGCTGGAGCGGCAAGATCGAGTACACCCACGCGGAAAACAAATTCGATGAAGCCTTCAACTATGTGATGGGCGATCTCAACAAGGACGGCAGCGGCACTTCACAATTGCCCGTGCGGTTCTCCGGTACGCCAAGGCAGGACAACCTCGACCTGTACGTCACCGGCCCGTTCGGACTGTTTGGTCGCGAGCATGAGTTGATCGGCGGGATGACCCTTTCCAAATACAAGGAAAGTGTTCCGGGCTGGGGCGGCTGGCAATACGACTACGCCTCTTCTGCGGGAGGCGCGATCGACAACCTGTTCACCTGGGACGGCAACTCACCCAAGCCCGACTTCATCGAAAGTGGCAAATCGTCCATGGACGAAACCCAATACGCGGCCTACCTGACCTCACGTTTCAGCGTGACCGACGACCTGAGCCTGATCCTCGGCAGCCGACTGATCGACTGGAAACGCGACACCACGGACCGCCCGTATGGCGCACCCGAAACCGAGGTCAATCGTGAAGAGAACGGCGTGTTCATTCCTTACGCCGGCGTGGTTTACGACCTCAACGACACCTGGTCGGTGTACGCCAGCTACACCAGCATTTTCAGCCCGCAAGCCTCGTGGGTCACAAACGAAGACAACAAACCCCTCGACCCGATGGAAGGCAAGGGCTACGAGATCGGCCTGAAAGGCACGCACCTTGACGGCAAGCTGAACTCCAGCGTTGCGCTGTTCAAACTGGAGCAGGACAACCTGGCGATCTGGCAACACGACAACGTGTACAGCGCCGAGCAGGACACCACGTCCAAAGGCATCGAGCTGGAGCTCAACGGTGAACTGGCTGAAGGCTGGCAAGCGTCTGCAGGCTATGCCTACTCGGTGACCACCGACGCGGACGACGCCCGCATCAGCACCATGATGCCGCGCAACAGCGTCAAGACGTTCACCAGCTATCGCCTGCACGGCCCGCTGGACAAGCTGACCCTCGGCGGTGGCGTCAACTGGCAGAGCAAAACCGGCATCGACTTGCACACCTTTACCCAAGGCAGCTACGCGATTGCCAACGTGCTGGCGCGCTATGACATCACCCGTAACCTGACGGCGTCGGTGAACGTGAACAACGTGTTTGACCGCGAGTACTACAGCTCCCCAGCCCTGTCGGCCAACTACGGCGCACCGCGCAATATCATGACCAGTTTCAAGTACGACTTCTGATAGCGGCCAACGGGAATGAGCGAGCGCATTGTGAAAACAGTGCGCCGTGCAGATGAATTTTTCTTCACCCCATCGCGCCTCGTCAAACGGTACATTGCCCTCGCTCATTCAAGAAACTACGGTTTGCCCGCCCTCCCGCGGGCTTTTTTTTGCCTGGAGAAAACCAGCTCGTCATTTGAGTTTTACAACCGCTTAGGCAATTCTGGGGCACCCCTCACTTGCGGAGCGCTCCATGTCACTGCTGACCCTCCCCTGCCAACGCCTGACGCTGGCGGTGCTAAGCCCCGACCAGGCAGACCTGGAAAGCGACTTCTACCAACGCAACCAAAAACACCTTGCACCCTGGTCGCCAATTCGTCCGACGGACTATCACTGCGCTGAAAAAACCCGCGGACGTCTTGAAATTCAGGCCAGCGCGTTCAAAGCCGGCCTGGCGGTGCATTTCGCTGTACTGAACAACGACGGCAACCAAATGATCGGGGCCTGCAACTTCAGCAGTATCGTGCGTGGCGCTTTTCAGGCCTGCTACCTGGGTTACCACATCGACGTATCACACGAAGGCCAGGGCCTGATGCGCGAAGCCTTGGTCAGGGCTATCGATTACATGTTTGATGAACAAAACCTGCACCGGATCATGGCCAACTACATCCCCGGCAACGAGCGCAGTGCGCAACTGCTGGAGCGCCTGGGCTTTGAACGAGAGGGATACGCCAAGGCTTTTTTAAGCATCGCCGGGCGTTGGCAAGATCACGTGCTGACCGCGTTGGTCAATCAGCGTTTTGAAACACCGGATCAGCGCTGGACGCGACGTCTCGCCTGAGCATTACCGGCTTGTTCGACGAACCCTTCTTGCGCAACACATCTCTACCGTGGAAGTGCGCCTGCTTGCGATAACGCATGACCAGCAGAGTGCACGGATGCGTGCTCCACCGGCAGCTCCAACCGTGCTCTCCCGTAAAACGCCAGCGCCGTCAGCAAACACGCCAGCCACACAAAGATCCCGGCCCAGAATGTGTGGGACATGTAGTGCCAGCCTTGCAGGACACGTGTGGTGCCGTAGACGAAGCCCAGCGCCAGCGAGCCGTACATCAGCGCTTTGGAATAGCGCCAGCGATAGCGACGCGCGACGAAGTACAGCGCCAGCATGGTGAAGCCACCCGAGGCATGTCCGCCCGGCCAGCAGCGCCCGTCACCCGCGACTTTCAGCAAGTCGAAATTCTGATACCACTCCTTGTGCTCGATCTTCCCACCGTACTGCGTCGTTTCAATGGGGCAATACACGCTGGTGTGACCCTTGAGGTAGTGGATCACGCCGGTACTGATGGAGAACGCGAACACCACATACAGAAAGTCCCGACGGTGTCTGGTGGCAAACCGCAGCACCGGGCCAACGTTGATCTTCTCCAGGAACGCGATGATTTTCGAATGCTTCTCAGCCTTCAGGCGCGGCCATAAAAACGACAGCAAGGCACCGATGATGGCGATTTCGCCGGTCCAGTTCGGAATGATGCGCGCCCACTTGTGGGTGATTTTTTCGAACCAGTGCACATGGTCCAGCGGGAATGTCTGCGTGACCGGGTCATAGAAAAGATCGTTGAAGGCGATGTCGATTCGGGTCAGGTCGAACAGCAGGAACACCACGACGGCGAGCGCCAGCGGAATACCGAAATTGAAGCCATAGAAGCGCATGGATTTGCTCATTGAGTGGACACCGATTGCCAATCCGACGCTTCAACAAAACCGAGCATGCGCGGAGCTTTGAACGCTTCAGCCGTGATGAACAAAGACGCGCCATAACCGAGTGTCGAGGCCGGAAGTTTGAGGTCTTTTTCCAGTTGCGACATGCATTCACTGTGGGTAACCAGAATGAGATTTCGACCCGGCACTTTGTGCTTCAGCGCATCGCGCAGCATGGTGCCCCGGCAATTGATCAGCCAGTCTTCGCCCACGCCCACTTTATTGAACATGTACCCGGCCGTTTGCGCCGTGCGCAGCAACGGGCTGTTGTAGACATCGGCTTTTTCCAGCCCCAACTGCTCGAACCGCGCCCCAACGCTCACTGCGACGCTGCGGGAGCGATCAGTAATGCCGTCGTCACCATTCAGGCACACGGCGCTGGAGTGATCGCAGCGTTCGACGTGGCGCACCAGCACGATCATGTCGCCTTTGGCCCACCCGTCGACCAATGCCCGGGCGCCCGCGACGTTACCGTGGGACAGGTCCGGCACGGCAGCCGGCGCCAACAGCCATATCGTCAACGGGATGACCAGCAGCGCCGAGGCCAGCACTACGGCGGTGTTTCGATAACGGCTCAGCCAGCCCACATCAATCGAGCGTTTTATCCCGAACAGACTCAGTCTTAATTCCACATCAAGCCGCCCCGTCGGCATGCACCACTTTCATTCGATGCCGCGAGGGTAGAGAGGGCCGCGTCGGCGGGGAGTGAAACGGTTGTGAAAAAAAGCTTAAAGATCGCAGCCTCGTTTCACTCGACAGCTCCTACATTGGGAGCGCGTACCTCTGTAGGAGCTGTCGAGTGAAACGAGGCTGCAATCTTTTGATCTTCAGTTACCCAACGTGCGGCCGATACACACCTGCTACCCATTTTTGCTGGCTCTCAAAAACAACAATCTTCCAGCCAACCGACGATCAAGACAGACAACGTTCCTGGAGGAATTTGATGAATAGCTGGTTCGGTAACATCAGCGTCAACCTGAAACTGGGCCTGGGTTTTGGCCTGGTCCTGGCGCTGACCTGCGTCCTCGCTCTGACCGGCTGGACCAGCCTTGGCGGGCTGATTGACCGCAGCAACTGGATGAGCGATATCACCCAACTCAACGCCGGCCTGACCAAGCTGCGTGTGGTTCGCCTGCAGTACATGCTGACCAACGGCGACGAAACCGCCGCACAGAATGTACAAACCACGCTTGATGCGTTTTCCGCCCAGCAACAAGCGCTGCTGGCGAAATTCAAGAGCCCGGAAAACCTCAAGTTGCTCAGGGAGCAAGGCGCCGAGATCGATGCCTATAAGACGTCCCTGAACAAAATGCGCAGCGCCTACCGCACCGGCAACAGCGCCCGCGACGCCATGGGCGCCAACGCTGAAACCGCCAACACGCTGATCAACACCCTTTACACCCACGTGCAGCAAATGCCGCTGAGCGATCAGCGCTTCGAACAATTCCTGGCCATCACTGCCGCCAAGGAAGCATTCCTGCTGGCTCGTTACGAAGTGCGCGGCTACACCGCGACCACCAATGCCGAGACCGAACAAAAAGCCGTCACCCAACTGGACGCGGCGATTGCCAGCCTGAAATCGCTGAATGTGCATTTTGCCGACACCCAACTCGACGCCTTGCGTCAGCTGGAGACTGCGCTGGGCAACTACCGCAGCTCTTTGCTGGCCTATAAAAATGCCAGCAACGATGCCGTGCAGGCGCGCAAGGAAATGACCGACCAGGGCGCCGCCATCGTGTCCCTGAGCGATCAGCTGTATCAGATCCAGCTTGACCGCCGCGACATCGAAAGCGCACAAGCCCGCACCCTGCAACTGATCAGCACCTTGCTGGCGTTGCTGGTGGGCGTCATTGCTGCAGTGCTCATCACCCGCCAGATCACCGGTCCGCTGCGGGACACCCTGGCCGTGGTAGAGCGCATCGCCAGCGGCGACCTCTCCCAGGACGTCAAGGTCACGCGCCGGGACGAACTCGGTGTGTTACAGCAAGGCATCGCACGGATGGGCGTGACCCTGCGCGACTTGATCAGCGGTATCCGCGATGGCGTCACGCAGATCGCCAGCGCCGCTGAAGAATTGTCCGCCGTGACCGAACAAACCAGCGCCGGTGTAAACAGCCAGAAAATCGAGACCGATCAGGTGGCCACGGCCATGCACGAAATGACCGCCACGGTGCAGGAAGTCGCGCGCAATGCTGAACAAGCCTCCCAGGCGGCAGCGGCTGCTGACGGCGAAGCGCGTGAAGGCGACAAGGTGGTCAGTGAAGCCATTGCACAGATCGAACGCCTGGCCACCGAAGTGGCGCGCTCCACTGAAGCGATGAGTGTGCTGCAGCAAGAGAGCGACAAGATCGGCAGTGTCATGGACGTGATCAAGGCCGTCGCCGAACAGACCAACCTGCTGGCCCTCAACGCCGCCATCGAAGCCGCCCGCGCCGGTGAAGCCGGTCGTGGTTTCGCCGTGGTGGCCGACGAAGTGCGGGGCCTGGCCCAACGCACACAGAAATCCACCGAGGAAATCGAAGGCCTGGTCGCCGGTTTGCAGAACGGTACCCAGCAAGTGTCGACTGTGATGCACAACAGCCGCACCCTGACCGACAGCAGCGTCGCACTGACGCGCAAGGCCGGCCTGTCACTGGAGAACATCACCCGTACGGTGTCGAATATCCAGTCGATGAACCAGCAGATCGCCGCGGCTGCCGAACAGCAAAGCGCCGTCGCCGAAGAGATCAGCCGCAGCATCGTCAACGTGCGCGACGTCTCCGAACAGACCGCCGCCGCCAGCGATGAAACGGCAAAGTCGAGCGTTGAACTGGCGCGTTTGGGTGGTCAGTTGCAACAGATGGTGAGCCACTTCCGCGTCTAATTTTCATCAACGTGTGAAATCAGCGGCATGCCCGCAAAATTCAACACGTCATGTAGGAGCTGCCGCAGGCTGCGATCTTTTGATTCTCGCTTTGAACAATCAAAAGCAAGGTCAAAAGATCGCAGCCTGCGGCAGCTCCTACAGGGATCGCGTTCACTCACAAATCACATGTCGAAGCGGCGCTGCGTGTGAGTGCGTTTAAACGGACGGCATTAACCTTCATGCATCCCACGGATTGATCACTTCGACTCCGGAAAACTCGAAGTCCCGCACATTACGCGTGGCAATCGAAGCGCCATGACTCAGGCAAATGGCGGCAATTTGCGCATCAGCCATGGCCGCCGTTCGACGCTTTGCTTCGGCGCCTGCGGCCAGCGTCGCGTATTCGACGGCAGCATGAGCATCAAACGGCAATATCCTTCCCGCGAAGTCCTCTTCAAACATTGCCATCGCATGAGACTCAAGCTTCTGTTTGCGCTTGCCGGACGGCAGACGCGCGATGCCGTGAAGAATCTCAGCCACTGTGATGGCGCTGATCGCCAGTTCCAGCGTCGGTTGCGCATCGACCCAATCCAGAACCTTTGCATCGGGTTCAACGCGCATGAACTCAGATAGAACATTGGTATCGAGCACTATCATTCAGAGAAGTCCACCGCAGCAGCCTTTTCTGATCGCTCTGGCAGCTCGAGGTCCAATCCACCGACAGCGCTGAATCTGTTGTGGATCCGGCTTCCAAGTCCACCGGAGCGATCAACAGTTGCCAAGGCCCGGCCAAGAATCAGGCGAGCCTCTTCTTCCATGGAATGTCCGTTATGCGCCGCCGTGATACGCAATTGCTCCTTGAGCGCCTCATCAAGGTTTCGAATGGTGATGCTGGCCATAACGCCTCCTGCAATCAATGAAATCATTGATTGCAGGCTAGCACAGCCTCTCTTGCCAATATCGGGCAATCTCCCGAACGGCCAGTCTGCTTTTAGCGAGTCCCGCGCTGGCGCAACGCCGACGGCATGAAATACGCGTCCTCCGGAATCGGCTGGGCGAAATCCACGGTGGCGGGTTCTTCGTTATCCAGGTTCTGCACGTAGTAGCGGCGCGCCTGCAAGTCGTGGAACACGTCCAGTGCACTCCAGGTGGTCGGCAGGTCGTAGAAGTTTTTCAGGTAACCCATCGACACCCGCCACAACTCCCCTCGTCCGTCGTATTGATCCACCAGGGCAGCGCCCCAGCTGTCTTCGTCCAGAAACAACACACGCTTGGAATAAATGTGCCGCGAGCCGGGCTTGAGCGTGCCTTCGACCACCCAGACCCGATGCAGCTCGTAACGGGTGTATTTCGGGTTGAGATGGCCGGGTGTCAGCAATTCCGCGTATTTCACATCAGGACTGCCGACCTTGTAACTGTTGTAGGGAATGTAGATCTCTTGCTTGCCCTTGAGCTTCCAGTCGTAGCGATCCGGCGAGCCGTTGAACAGGTCGGTATCGTCGGCGGTACGCAGGCCGTCGGACGAGGCGATCGGTGTGTCATACGCGAGGTTCGGCGCACGGCGCACCCGGCGTTGGCCGGCGTCGTAGATCCAGGCCTGACGCGGGTCCTTGAGCTGGTCAAGAGTCTCGTGGATCAGCGCCGCACCACCGGCAAGACGGGCCGGGCTCTTAACGAAAGCCAGGTAGTAAAAGAGGATGTTTTTCAGGTCCGCAAATTGCCCGCCCGGACGGTAGTAGTTGAACAGCGCTTCCTGCTGCGAGGTCACCAACGCGAAGCTGCCATTGCGCTGCACCGGTGCTTCGGACGCGCGGCGGACCACGTAGATGCCGCGATAGCGGGTGATGTGGTTCCACAGTGCTTCAACCCCATCCTTGGGCACCGGAAACGGCACGCCGCCATAGGCATCGGCAAAACCGGTGCCGCCGTCGAGCAGCTTCGCCGACGTAGCGTTCTTGAACGTGTTGTCGTACAGCCACTGCGGCGCCGAGCCCGAACGGCGAGAGGGGTAGATCGGCATCTGGAAGGTGTCGGGGTAACTGTTGAACAGCGCAATCTGGCCGGCGCTGAGATGGGCTTTGTATTGCTCCAGGTTGGCCTTGGTGATCGTGAACAACGGCTTGTCTGCCGCATACGGATCAAGGTGATGCTTGCCAGGCGTATAACCCTTGGGCGCCTGGGTAATGCCACCCTCCCACGCCGGAATGGTGCCGGCCGCGTTGCCCACGCGTTCGGCGCCCAGCGGGGTCAGCGTGGTTTTCAGTTGCTGCGCTTCCTGGGGCGTAATCGCCGCCAGCGCGCTGCCGGCCGCCAGACTCAGGACCAGTGACAGTGTGGTTTTAATCAGTCGTGACGTAGGAAACATGAACGTTCTCCGAAATGGAAACCTGTGGGAGCGTGCAGCCGTTACAGGAAGTACTTGAGGTTGAAGCCGACGTTGTCTCGGTCGCGAATACCGTTGTTCTGGCCACCGCCGTAGAACTCGGTGTACTGCAGCTCGGCTTCCAGCTTGTTCTGGTAGTTGGCCTTGATCCCGAGGGTGTAAGCCTTGCGCCCCTCGATGGTGTTGCCCGCCTGATAACTGTTGCCCTTGAAGTCGTCCTTGTAGACGACATACGGAGAGACGTTGACCCCGGCGTACACATCGTTCCAGGTGCCGTTGACCATCGCGGTATAGCTGTAGGAATCGCGGTTGACCTGATCGCCACGATCACCGCCGGACACGTAGGAATAGTTACCGGTGCCCGCGTAGTAACGAGTGCTGCCGTCATACGCGGTGTAATGCAGGCTGCTGCCGCGCAGGTGCTCGGACGCCAGTTCGAACACACCGAACATCGAGTCGAACGACAAGCCCGGGCCGAAGTTGTAGATGGTGCCCAGGGAGGTGTTGAACGCCTCGACCCGCTCCGCGTTGTTGATCTGGCTGTCGAGCGTGACCATCTGCCCGCCAATGTTGATGGTCTGCCCACCAGCCGCTGCAGCAGCGCCATTGGCCAGGTCGCCGATCAGGTCATTGGTTGCCGCGACACCGATAGGCAGGTTCGGCCGATAAGCCACTTCACCGAACACCGACGCCTGACCCACCGTGGTGTTGAAGCTGAAGCCATACATGCGAATGTCTTCGGCATAGCGGCGATGCGCCTGAATATTGCCCAGCACATCCGCCGTCGCCAGACCGTTGGCGAGTTGCCCGGCCTGACTGCCGGCGACACCGGACAACAGGTTGGTCAGGGCGGCCATGTCGATCCCCTGATAACCGCCCAGATCGGCGGAGATGGTCGGTTCCTTGGCGTGGTAATTGACCATGTACAGACCGAACTCGGTGCTGTTGAGTGCTTCCGCGATGTAGCGAAAGGCAAAGCCGAACTGGCCGTCGTTACGGGCGTTGTAGTCCTTGCCCACCGAGGCGACTTTGAGGGTGTTGCCGAAGGACGGGGTCACGCCGTTGGCGTACAGGCCAGTCGTGCTCAGGGCCTGGTTAAGCAATGGGTTGTTGCCCAGCGCGGTGTACAGATCGATCACATTGCCGAAGCCCGGTACCGGTGTGTCCAGTGCGGTGCCGGTGAAGTTGTTGTAAGCGGTGTTGCCGCCATCGGCGAACAAGTCGGTCTGGGAATAGAACGTGCCGACCGGATCGATGCGGGTCTCCTTCCAGTTGGTCTGGTAAAAACTTTCCACCGTCAGGGAATCGGTCAGGCCGATATTGAAGCTGAGCGCTTCCACCGGTATCAGCACTTCCTTGACCTCGGCGCCCGGCAAGCGGTACTTGGCGGCGTCCACCGGGTTCGTCGTGTTGATCCCGCCGCGGTAGAAAATGCCCTCGCCCCAGTTGAACACCTGGCGCCCGACCCGCGCCGTGACCGGCATCGACGCTACGTCCCAATTGCCATAGAGGTAGGCGTCGAGCATCTCAATCCGGTTACCGGCGATGTCGCGGGTCTGGTCGGTGAAATGGTTGTCCTGCGGGTAACTCTGGCTCGGCTGCGAAGGGCTGTTGTTGCGGTAATAATCGTTGCGCTTGTCCATCAGCTGGGTGTCGTAAAACGCCGTGCCACGCATGAACAACCCGTAGTTCTGGTAGTTGGCTTCCAGCTCCGACGTGATCTTGTACACCTCGGAAACCAGCCCGGTATCGAAGTTGCGATTGCCGTCGTTGGTGTTGACGTCATCATTGGTCTTGTCCCGCCCCTGCACCCGCCACAAGCGCCCGTAAGACAAGGTACTGTCGAACGAGCCGGTGACCTGCTGGTCCAGCACGCTGAACTCCACCGCCTGCACTCCTTCGACCGCGCACAGTTGCAGCAGTCCTGCCAGGCCCACGCCGGGTATTGCCGCGCCGGACAGGCGCAGTCGAGTCCTCATCATCTTTCTCCCTTCCCTGATCTTGTTTTTGTTTGCCTGGACAGCGACGCCGCAACGACTACGGCACCAGTCCCGCGCTGACGTAAATCCGGCTGTGCGCACCGAAATGCCCGAGTAACCTGAACAGCTGCTGATTGAGAGCCGGATGGTTGTAGTCTTCGCGCTGGACCTGATTGCCGGCGCTGAAATCGGTGGTGACCGGCGCTGTTTCCAGCCACTGCCCAATGGCCTCATCAAACGCAGCGGACTGTTCAGCGGACTGTGCGCTGACCACCTCGCGCAAGTAATCCACCGAGTAAGGCGGGTAACTGGCGTCCTCTGTGAGATTGACGTAGGCCTCCAGCATCGGGTGTGCCTGACCGGCCCGCAGCAAACGACGGAGCCAGGCGGACTGATACTTTTCCACTTCCATATGGCGGGTGGCGACGCGCTCGATGGCCGCGTGTTTGTCGCTGTCAAAACCCGCCAGGGCTTTGCCTTCCATCAACAGCATGCTGGCGAGCTCTACGCCTGGCAGCGGTTTGGCGTGATACGGCTGGGTCAGGTCCTGAATGTGGTGCAGGCCCCAGCCGAGAAAGCGATAACCCCAATACGGATGACCCGTGGCGAACGCCAGGCGCGCCAGGCCCATGTACTGGTAGGCACGCCAGTCCGGCCAGCTGCGCTGCAGGAAATCGGCGGCGGCGTACACCACCGGGTTCTCATGGAAAAAGCCCATGTGGAAGGGCGCCTGAGAACTGTATTGAAAACGCGGATCACCGAAAGGCTGTGGGCCGAAGCCATACCGCCCGGCGACCTCACCGGGGTTATCACTGAACAGGTTGATGTCGTGACCGTAATCCGGCTCATCGGCGGCGCTGGCGAGCACCTCCAGGGCCGATACTTTTTCGCCGTGTGCCACGCGGATAAAACGCTGGCGATTCCAGGGCGAGAGGGTCTGCTCGACCATCACCTGCTCGGCTTTCAAGTGTTCGCGTTCTGGCAAATCCTTGCCCGGCATCGGCTGGATAACCATAGCCAGATGAATCTTCGGGTTGATGCGCATGGCGTTGAGGAATGCCTGTTGCAGATGGTCCCCTGGCACGGCGGGCAGCTTGAGGCTGTCGGGGCGTGCCGGGTATTGAGCGAAGTGCTGACGGGCGAAGCGCTCCTGTTCTTCCAGCAACTCGGCTACCGCGCCATATTGCTGAGCGAGAAACTGTTCCAGGGTTTCGACGTCCACCTGGGGTGCTTCGCGCAAAGCGGGCAGGTCTTGCAAGGCCAGGTAGCTGCCCACGGTGTGATTGGACCAACCCCAAGCCGCCGGAGCCGTTCCACACAGCAGTAGCAGGAAAAATGTCAGCTTCATCGCTTTTAATTCTTATTGGATGTGCAGTGGGTTGAGCCTAACAACCGCCCCCACCCCTGACACTGTCCAATCTCGCCAAAAAACCTCTCCGATAGCGCCACGCCCTGTGGCGCAAAAAACCACCTTTCCTTCGAAGGCGATGATGCATGGAAACAATCAGATCACCTGTGGAAGCAAGCCCATGTGGCGAGGGAGTTTACTCCCGCTCGGCTGCGGAGCAGACGCGAAGCTTTTGGGGCCGCTTCGCGACCCAGCGGGAGCAAGCTCCCTCGCCACATGGGCTCCCACAGTATTCGGTGATGCGTGCAGGCAGGTACTTCAGGCGGGATAGCCGGTGATTTCCCGGATGCTCTGGTACAGGGGTTTAAGCTGACGGTACATGCGCAAATACACGTCCTTGTACAGGCGTTCGTAGGTCTGATGCGCTTCGGGCTGAGGCATGAAGACCGCGCCGACCCGGGTCATCGCGGCGATCGCCGAAGGGAAATCGGCGTGCAGGCCAAGGCCGACGGCGCAGCAAATCGCGGCGCCAAGACCGGACGCTTCGTAGACATGCGGACGTTCCGCCGGCAGGCCGAAAATGTCTGCCGTGAGTTGCATGGCCGCATCGCTTTGCGAACCGCCACCGGCAATCCGCAAACACTTGATGGGAGTTTTCGAGCGCTTCTCGATGTTCTCCATGCCCTGACGCAAGGCATACGCCAGGCCTTCGAGAATCGCCCGATAAATGTGCGCGCGGGTATGCACGTCGCCGAAGCCGATCATCGCGCCTTTGGCTTCCACACCCGGCTCGCGGATGCCCGGTGACCAGTAGGGTTGCAGCATCAGGCCCATGGAACCCGGCGGCACGGCGTTCACCAGGGCATCGAACAGTTGCTCCGGTTCCACGCCCTGCTCTTTGGCCTGCTGCATTTCCCGCAGGCCAAATTCGTTCTTGAACCAACTGACCATCCAGTAGCCGCGATAGATCATCACCTCGCAGTTGTATTGATCCGGCACCGCCGCCGGGTAAGGAGGAATCAGCGGGACGATTTCCAGATAGCGCGACCGGGTGCTGGTGATCGTGGCTGTGGTGCCGTAGGACAGGCAGACCGTGCTGGTGTCGACCACGCCGGCCCCCAACACCTCACACGCCTTGTCGGCACCGGCGGCAATCAAGGGCAGTCCTTCGGGAATGCCGGTGTGACGGCTCGCTTCGGCACTGATGTAGCCCAGGGTCTCACCCGGTTTGAGCAGTTTAGGCAATTGCTCGGGGCGCACGGCCAGCGCCTGCCATTTCCAGTCGGAGGGCGCGGCCCAGCGCAAGCGCTTGAAGTCGAAAGGCAGATAGCCCACGCAGCAGCCCACCGAATCGACAAAGCGTCCGCACAATCGATGGGTGAGAAACCCCGAGAGCAGCAGGAATTTGTCGGTCGCTGCCCACACATCAGGCTGGTGGCGAGCAATCCAGTTAGCCTCGGCCTGGGCGCGAAAATAATCCACAGTGGCTTGGGCGCCGACCAATTTAAACAACCAGCCCCAAGGGCCTTTGATGCCGCCTTCGACCTCGGTCTGACGTTGGTCGAGCCACAGGATGGCCGGGCGCAACGCTTTGCCCTCGGAGTCGACGTTGATCAGCGTGCCGCGCTGGGTGGTCAGGGATACGCCGGCAATCTGTGTGCGATCGATCCCGGTTTGCGCCCACACCTGCTGGCACGCCTCCCCCAATTTCGCCCAGTAATAATCCGGGTCCTGTTCAGCCCAGCCGGGTTGCGTGGAGTAATAGGCTTGCAGCTCGACCTTGCCTTTGCCCAGCAGATTGCCCTGAAGATCGAACAGCAACGCGCGCACGCTTTGGGTTCCATTGTCGATGGCCAGCAGGTAACGCTTGTTCGAGTGGTTATCCATGGAGCTCTCTTCAATGGGCATGGGTGACGCACGTTCCTGAAATGCTTGATGCGTAGGTGCTGTTGCAACTCACTTGTCTGACTCGCCTGACAGACCTGGCACCTGTAGCAGCTGAGGAGCGAAGCGAGGCTGCGTTCGGCTGCGAAGCAGTCGCCAAATTATGGATGGCGAGGACGTTGTCCTCGAACGCAGCCTCGCTTCGCTCCTCAGCTGCTACAGGTGACATAGATTCAACCGGCGCAATGCTCCTACCCGTCCAACCACGGGCTGCCGGGCAGGCCGTGATGGCGTTGCCACAACGTCTGGTAACGCTGTTCCTCCTGATGCCATCGCTCATCGTCCCAGCCCAACCGGGGCTGGCAGAGGTGGCGAATGGCGGGCATGAAATCTTCGCCGCCTCGGGCCAGCAAAAGGCCCAGGCGGGTACGACGCAACAGCAGGTCATCCAGGTGCAAAATCATCTCTGTGTCACAGGCAAAGGCCAGTTCAGCCCACAAGGTGTCCGTCGCGCCAACGGTGTCATGACCCAACGCTTCGATGAGTCGCGCAAGCCTCGGCAGGTCACGACCATGACGCCCGGCCAGGCGTCGCCACTGGCTGCCACTGAGCCCCGGAATCAACAGATCAGGGACGGCGGCGAACACCGGTGCGCCGTCATCCTCGAAAGGTCGTTCGAGCATCAACGCGCACGCCTTGAGCACTTCGATGGCCTGCGGGCGAAAGGTCGTCAACTTGCCACCGGCCAGCGTCACGCAACCGGGCTCCTGCCACAGCACATGCTCGCGGGTTTCATTCGAGGGTTTGCCTTGGCGCTCACCTGCGGCGCTGCCCACCACCGGGCGCACGCCCGACCAGGTCGACAGCACATCGGTGGCGATCACTTGGGCCTGTGGAAACTGTTGTGTGCAGGCGGCCAGCAGGTAGTCGAGTTCCTCAGCGCTGATGCTCGCGCTCTGGTCCAGGTCTTCGTGATGGTCCAGGTCCGTGGTGCCCACCACCGTGGCGCCTTCCCAAGGAAAAACAAACACGGGGCGACGGTCGCTGTCGTGCAAAAAGGTAAACGCCTGAGCCACCGGCAAGCGCCAGCCCGGCAGCAACACATGGCTGCCGCGCAACGGACGCAACTGGCGAGGGACGTCGGATGGGCGAAGACGTTCGGCCCAGGCGCCCGTCGCCACAGCCAAGACGCGACAACGCAGCTGCATCGATCCGCCGCCTTCACAATCCTCGACCTGAACCCCGCACACCCGCCCTTCCTCACGTACAACCTGCTGCACCCGCAGGCCGTTAATCACCGTAGCGCCATCGGCCCGGGCCTCGCTCAGGACACGCATCACCAAACGCGCGTCATCGGTGAGGGCATCGACGAAACAGGTGCCGCCCAACAGGCCATCTTCCCTCACACCCGGTGCTAGATAACGCAGCTGTTGCGCAGTGTGAAAACGATGGTCACGTCGCCCGGCCAGCGCGTCGTAGACGGTCAACAAACCGCCCATCACCCGTGGCCCGGGAAAGCCGCCACGGTAATGCGGCATCATGAAACTCATGGGCTCCACCAGTCCTGGCGCTTCGTCGAGCAAGCGCTGGCGTTCATGGACCGAGTCACGGGTCAGGCGCCACTGCCCCTTGGCGATATAACGCAAGCCGCCGTGGACCATTTTCGAAGAACGGCTGGAAGTGCCCCAGGCGAAATCGCGCTGTTCCAGCAGCAGGCAACGCCAGCCACGGCGTGCGGCCTCGCGCAGGATGCCGGCGCCGCTGATGCCACCGCCGATGACGATCAGGTCCCAGGTTTCATCCCCCAGTGTCGGCAGCACGCGCTGTCGCCACGCGGCATTCCAGTCATGGCTCATGCCGTCACTCCTGCAACAGCGTGCCAGGGTTCAACCGCCCGGCCGGATCGAAATGCCGGCTCAGGGCCTGCAACGTGTCCATCGCCAGAAAACCCTTCTCCCGCAGCAAATACGGCGCGTGGTCCTTGCCCACGCCATGCTGGTGACTGATGGTGCCGTGGTTGTCGACGATCGTCTGGCTGGCCGCCTGTTTGAGCGCCTGCCAACGTGCGAGCGTGGCCGGGTAATCCGCCGCCGGGCGAAACACGTAAGTGGTGTAGATGCTCGAACCTTCGCCGTAGACATGGGACAGGTGAGTGAACACATGCACACGCTCGCCTTCAGCGGCCAGGGCATCGCGCAGGCTGGTTTCGATACGGTTCAGCAGGTTGTCGACATTGCTCCAGTCGGTAGCGGTTTCCAGGGTGTCCACCACATAGCCGGCGTTCCACAGGTTCTCGCGCAGGTACGGGAAACGAAAACGGTTTTGCGCCCACTTCTTGCCCAGCAAGGTGCCCGTGAACACCCCGCCGAAGGCTTTCAGGTGCTGCCGGGCCTGAGTGAGGGACAGCGCATTTTGCCGCCGATTGCCGGTCACGCCGAACGTCAGCAGGCATTTGCCTGCAGCGGCGCCTCGCAGAGCCAAATATTTTTCCAGCCAGGCAATTTGCTGTGGGTGACCGGCCAGTGCCAGCTGGGTTTCGGTCTCCACGGCATTGGACAGGCGCAGCATCGACAGCGGAACGCGCGCCTGAGCCAACTGCCGGATCGCCTGCAGCGCCTGCGGCCAGTCGGGCAAAAACACCCCGTAGAAACGCTCATCGGCGGGCAGCGCACTGACCCGCACCTTGACCTCGGAAATGATCCCGAAGCGACCTTCACTGCCCAGCACCACTTCGCGCATGTCGGGACCGGCAGCCGAGGCCGGGAACGTCGCGATCTCCAGGGGGCCGGAAAACGTTTCCAGGGTGCCACCGGCAAAGAGTTGCTCGATTCGCCCATAGCGCAGCGATTGCTGGCCGCTGGAGCGGCTGGCGACCCAACCGCCTAATGTCGACAGCTCCCACGACTGCGGAAAATGCCCCAGGGTATAACCACGGGCACGTAGCTGACTTTCCACTTGCGGGCCAGTGGCGCCGGGACCGAAGGTGGCCAGCAAGCTCTGCTCATCAAGGTCGGTCAGGCGATTCATGCGGGCCAGGGACACCGTAACCACGGGCCGCGTGGAGCTCGGAGGGTTGATGTGCCCGGCCACCGACGTGCCCCCGCCATAAGGAATCAGGCACAGGTCCCGGGTCTCGGCGAGTGTCAGCAACTGGCGGATCTGTTCGGCACTTTCAGGGAACGCCACGGCGTCGGGATAAATCCCCGGTGCTCCTTCGCGCAACGCCAGCCAGTCCGGCAGGCTCTGGCCTCGGGCATGCAGCAGGCGATCATGCGGTTCGACGCTGTAGAGCCCGTGCGCCGCCAATCGCGAGACCGGCACCCTGGCCAGTGCTGCCTCAAGCGTTGCATCGGGCAATGCACGACCGGCACCCACTCGCTCGGCGAGAAATCCCGCGCCCTGAGCCGGCAGCTCGACCACCGTGGTTGCATCTCCCCAGCCGTTCCAGCGTCGCATGCGTGTGTCCTTTTATCGTTTTTATCAGTGATCTTTCAGGCCCCCATACTAGCCAGCCGCTGGAAAGTGTCACGGTCGTATCCGGCCAGTTCGAGTAGCCAATTGAGTCAAACCCGCGCCGGTTTAAGTCATTTACTTTAGCTGTGGTTTCAAACTACCTTTCAGGGCATTCATCCGCGCAAGCGGGCCTTGATCAAAGGAACACGATCATGCAATCCCTCGGCTTCACTTCAGTTCCCCCGTTGCTCAAGTACCTGCGCTACGCCGAGCAGCTGGGCGTTGCCATTGAGCCTGCGCTGACGGCCGCCGGGTTGCAGTCGCACCAGTTGAGCGACAACAGCCTGCGATTGCCGGGCGAGGTCCATGAACGGTTGCTCGATTATTTCTGTGAACACTCGAATGACCCGCTGTTCGGCCTCAATGCAGCGCGTTTTGTATTGCCCAACTCCTGGAGCGTGCTGGGCTACATCACCATGAATTGCGCGACATTGGGCGACGCCATGAGCCGCATCATGCCGTTCGAGAAACTGGTGGGGGACATGGGCGTCAGCCGCGCCGAAGTGCAAGACCCACACGTGCACCTGATCTGGACGTGCCGCCATCAACGCCCGCGAATCCGCCGGCACCTGGTGGAGAATGTCCTCGGTTCGTGGCTGCAATATGCGCGCTGGATTGCCGATACCCAGCTGTCTCCGGCTGCTGTCTGGCTTGAACATTCACAGCCCCACGACACAACGCTGGCGCAGTACGAGGAATTCTTCGACTGCCCCGTGTTGTTCGAGCAGCCCTATTCGGCGCTGATTGTGCCGTTGCCCTATTTACAGCTGCCATTGCGCCAGGCCGATGCGCAATTGCTGCGCACCCTGGAAGAACATGCGCAGGGGTTGATGGCCACGCTGGAAGACGCGTCGCTGGAGCAACGCGTCAAAAGCATCCTGCGCCAGTTGCTCAAGGAAGGGCTGCCACGCAAAGAACAGGTTGCTGAACAGTTCGCCGTGTCAGTTCGCACGCTGCAACGCCAGCTGCATCAGGCGGGCACGTCGTACCAGCAGATCCTCGATGATTTGCGCCAGGAGCTGGCCGAGCACTACCTGCTCAATAGCGCCCTGCCGATTCAGGACATTGCCCAGTACTTGGGGTTTACCGAACCGCGCTCATTTCATCGCACGTTCAAGAGCCGTCGCGGGATACCGCCGGGGGAATTTCGGCAGACTCATCGGGTGGCGGTTGATGACTGAAACTTTCAAGCAGCGGACGGCAGGAATTTTCCGTTTGATACGTAGGATGAATCCGGGTGTGGGTCAGCATTATGTGGCTTGCCTGATTGATTGAGTTGGCTGTTCGGGCCTCATCGCCAGCAGGCTCGCGCTCACAGTTGGGCATGTGTGTTCTGGAGCGCGCGGGGCTTGTTTAATCGGTGTCAGCTTCACGTCTTGAAAGCTACAGTTTCTTGCGCGGATACCTACAGGTACGCCAGAATCCGCCGGCTTGTGCGCCTTGGGGCGGGTCGGTAACTTGGTTCGGGTCACTGATTTTCAGTGATCGGGTTTAGTCGCCCGGATAGTTCCCAACGGTTGCACACGTGTCATCAGTCAGGCATCTACCTGCACTTGATGGTGGCTGTGCGCGAGGCGTCTTCGGATGCGCCGGATTTGGGTTCTTTACCGGTCGACTAACTTGCGCACAGCCGCCTCCCTTTCGTTTAGTCGCGAGACGGTTACGGCCTACTAAAGGAAAGATCCCATGGTCAAAGTTACCCCCAATCCGCCAGACGCAGATCCGGCAGCACCATCAGACGAACCCGTCTCAGATACTCCAAACAACACACCCTCGTTCGCCGACATCAAAGCCACCCCACACAAACTCTGCTCCCTCTTTACGGTCAATCCCGAGGCCGATACCGAAACCCTGCTGGCCTATGCCTGCGAGTCGCTGGCGTCGGCCAATGTCATGGCCACTGATCTGGTGGATCATCTGGAGGGGACGTCGCGTAATGCGCTGTTGGGAATTGCGCAAGTCATCATGCTGGGCGAGCTGGCGGTGAATCGGGTGCTGGATCGCCTCGAATCGCCGGCATGACAGTGTAAGTAGAAGATCAAAAGATCGCAGCGTGCCGCAGCTCCTACGGGGATCGTGGACAACCGGCTGGACCCGGTCAATGTAGGAGCTGCGGCACGCTGCGATCTTTTGACTCCACTGCGCTTATTTAAAACCCACCCGCAGGTCTCCTTCCCGCGCCAAGAACCGCCCTTCCCTACGGCCATTCGCCTGGCCGTCGTGATAGCTCAACACACCGTTGACCCACACCCCGTCAATCCCTTGCGCCGCGCGTTGCGGATCGTTGAAATCCGCGACATCGCGAACGGTCAAAGGATCAAACAACACCAGATCCGCCCAATAGCCTTCAAGGATTTCACCCCGCTCCTTCAAGCCGAATCGTGCGGCGGACAGCCCGGTCATTTTGTGCACCGCAGTGTGCAGTGGGAACAATCCGACGTCGCGACTGAAATGCCCGAGCACCCGTGGAAAAGCGCCCCACAAACGCGGATGCGGAAACGGGTCTTCCGGCAATCCGTCAGAGCCCACCATCGACAGCGGATGCGCGAGGATTCTGCGCACATCGGCCTCGTCCATTCCGTAGTACACCGCACCCGCCGGTTGCAACTTGCGGGCGGCGTCCAGCAGTGGCACACCCCAGTCGGCAGCGATGTCCATCAGGTCGCGACCACCCAGCTCCGGATGCGGCGTCGACCAGGTGATGGTGATGCGATGGGCGTCGGTGACTTGCTTGAGGTCCAGGGTCGAAGAGCTGGCCGCATAGGGATAACAATCGCAGCCCACCGGGTGAGTCTTCGCCGCCTCTTCAAGCGCTGCCAACAGTTGCGGACTGCGTCCCCAGTTGCCGGCGCCAGCGCATTTTAGGTGGGAGATGATCACGGGCGTTTTTGCATGACGGCCGATCTGGAAGGCCTCGTCCATGGCGTCCAGCACCGGTTCGAATTCGCTGCGCAAATGGGTGGTGTAGACGGCACCGAAGGCGGTCAGTTCTTCAGTCAGTTGCATCACTTCATCGGTGGAGGCCGAGAAGGCGCTGGCGTAGGCCAGACCGGTGGACAAACCCAGGGCACCGGCTTGCAGACTTTCACGCAGCTGTTCGCGCATGGCGCTGATTTCATCCGGCGTGGCGGTGCGGAACAGGTCGTCGAGGTGGTTGCTGCGCAACGCGGTGTGGCCGACCAGCGCGGCGACGTTCAGCGTGGTTTGCGCCGCTTCGACGGCGGCTCGGTAATCGCGAAATGTCGGGTAAACAAACGCTGATGCGGTGCCGAGCAGGTTCATCGGATCGGGCGGATCGCCGCGCAAACTCACTGGCGAGGCGCTGATCCCGCAGTTGCCGACGATCACCGTGGTCACGCCCTGGCTGAGTTTTGGCAGCATCTGCGGCTGGCGGATGACCACGGTGTCATCGTGGGTGTGCACGTCGATGAATCCTGGCGCCAACACCCGACCTGCCGCGTCGATTTCTTCGTTGGCCGAGTCGTGTTGCAAGTCACCGATGCGCTCGATGCGCCCGTTCAGAATCGCTACGTCGGCGGTGTAGCCAGGGCTGTTGCTGCCGTCGATGATCAGGGCGTTGCGAATCAGCGTGTCGTACTTCATGTCAGTCTCCCAGCGGCAAATGGTCATCGCCGCCGCGGTAATCGTCCAGGGCGAGTTTGATCCGCCGCAGACGCTCTTGATTGTCTTCAGGATTGGCCAGTGCCACCTCGGTGGCGAGCACGTCGATGGCGAGCAACATGCCGTAGCGCGCTGCGGTGGGTTTGTAGATGAATGAAGTTTCAACGCCTTGCAGCGGTATCAGCACATCGGCCAATTGCGCCAGCGGCGAGTCGGCCCGGGTGATGGCAAGAATCCGCGCGCCGTAGTTGCGCGCCAGTTCAATGGCCTCGAGTAGTTCGGGGGTGATGCCGGTCAGGGAGCAGGCGATAACCGTATGTTCCGCACCCAGGCTGGCGGCGGTGACGCGCATCATCACCGGGTCGTGGCACGCCGCGATCGGGTAACCGAAACGCACCAGGCGAACTTGCAACTCGTCACAGCACAAGGTCGAACAGCCGCCCATGCCGAAGGCGTGAATCATCCGCGCCTGGCCGAGCAACTTGACCGCATCAGCGAAGCGCGACTCGTCGAACGCCGACAAATGTTGGCGCAGCGTCGACTCGATGTCGCCGACGATTTGCCCGTAGAACGCCGACTGTTCAGGCGTGCCCGCCGGGTCGAGAAAACGGCTGCCGACGCCGCTGGCCTGGGCCAGTTGCAGGCGCAAATCACGCAGGTCGCGACAGCCCACCGTGCGGGCAAAACGAGACAGCGTCGCGGTGCTCACTTCGGCGCGTTGCGCCAGTTCATCGAGGCTGGCGGACGCGGCAAACCCTACGTCATCGAGCATCAGCCGGGCGATGCGTCCTTCGCCAGCGCTGAAGGAATCCTGACGGGCTCGGATGTGGTAGAGGATGTCCATGGCGGGCGACTCCGGTTAAAGCAGGTAGGAAAGACCCACGGTCAGACCGAAAGCAACCACCGAGATGATGGTCTCGAGCACGGTCCAGGTCTTGAAGGTCTGGGCGACGGTCATGTTGAAGTATTCCTTGATCAACCAGAAGCCGCCGTCGTTCACGTGGGAAAAGATAACCGACCCCGCGCCCGTCGCCAGCACCAACAACTCCGGATGGGGATATCCCAGACCAATGGCCACCGGGGCAACGATGCCCGAAGCGGTGGTCATGGCCACCGTCGCCGACCCCGTGGCAATGCGCATCAGCGCTGCAAACAACCAGCCCATGAGCAGTGGCGACAGATGAAACTCCTGGGCCAGGCCGACGATCTGGTCGGTGACGCCCGCGTCCACCAGAATCCGGTTAAGGCCACCACCGGCGCCGACCAGCAGGGTGATGCTGGCGGTGGGTGCCAGGCATTCGTTGGTGAATTTGAGGATCGATTCGCGGCTGAAGCCCTGAGCGATGCCCAAGGTCCAGAAACTCAATACGGTCGCCAGCAGCAGGGCGATCACCGAGTTGCCGATGAACAGCAGAAACTGGTTCAAGCCGCTGCCTGGCGTTGAAATCAGGTTCGCCCAGCCGCCGATCAGCATCAGGACCACCGGCAACAAAATGGTCGCCATGGTGATGCCGAAACCCGGCAGACGGTCCCGCGGTTCGCGGTCGAGGAACTGGCGCTCCAGCGGATTATCCGCCGGCAGTTGAATGCGCGGCACAATGAATTTGGCGTACAGGGGACCGGCGATAATCGCCGTCGGAATACCGATGAGAATCGCATAGAGCAAGGTCTGCCCCACGGACGCCTGATAAGCCTGTACCGCCAACATGGCGGCCGGGTGCGGTGGCACCAGGGCGTGCACCACGGACAAGCCGGCAACCATCGGCAAGCCGACCATCAGGATCGACACGCCCACACGCCGCGCTACGGTAAAGGCGATCGGCACCAGCAAGACAAAACCGACCTCGAAAAACAGCGGCAGTCCGACCAGGAACGCAATGCAGACCATCGCCCAGTGCGCGTTTTTCTCGCCAAATCGATCAATCAGCGTGCGCGCCATCTGCTCGGCGCCGCCGGACTCGGCCATCATTTTGCCGAGCATGGTGCCCAGCGCGACCACCAGCGCAATGTGCCCCAGGGTTTTACCGACGCCGGCCTCGTAAGCGCCGACCACACCGGAAGGTGGCATCCCGGCCAGCAAGGCCAGGCCGATAGACACCAAGGTGATTACGATGAAGGGATTAAGACGGTAACGGGCGATCAGAACGATCAGCGCGATGATGGCGATGGCGGCGTAAACCAGCAGCCAATAGCCGAAGGACGGTGTCATGCGGTACTCCTCGAAAGGGTCACGTCGAATGGGTTGTGAAACTCTTAAATCATTTCGAGACGTGATTTTCAAACCGTATGAAAGTTATTTTCGTTCAGGGATATGGATTGTCGTTTAGAGGCATGCGGCGTCGCAGGTAATGAAAATACGCGGCGCGTATTTTCATCGTTTCTCCCAGCCGGGCTTTGCAGGTTCACCGCGTAATGTTCATCGCGAGCAAGCTCGGCTCCCACAGGGTGTGTGGCAGCCGCGTCAGGTGAGTTCGGCGCCTTCGCGCTTGAGCATTTGCTTGCAGCGTTCCGAGAGGTGAAACACGCGCAGGTGTTTGCCGGCCTTGGCGTAGCGTTCCCGCAGGGTTTTCAGTGCGGCGATCGCCGAGTAGTCGACGAATCTCAGGTGACGGCAATCGATCGTCACCACGGCCGGGTCATTGGCGGGATCGAACTGATTGAGAAAGGGCGTGGTCGAGGCGAAGAACAGGGTGCCGTGCAGGTGGTAAAGCTTGCTGCCGTCGGCCTCGATGTGCGCGTCGGCGTACAACTCGCGGGCCTGCTGCCAGGCGAAGTTGAGTGCTGCGATGACAATGCCGCAGAGCACGGCGGTGGCAAGGTCGGTGAACACCGTAATGACCGTCACGGCGATGATGACCAGCACGTCGTTCAGCGGCACTTTGTTCAGCACCCGCAACGACGCCCAGGCAAATGTTTGCTGCGACACCACAAACATCACGCCCACCAGCGCGGCCAGCGGAATACGCTCGATCAGCGGCGACAAAAACAGAATGAACAACAGAATTAGTACGCCGGCCACGACCCCGGACAACCGCCCACGTCCGCCGGAACTGAGGTTGATCACGGTCTGCCCGATCATTGCGCAACCGCCCATGCCGCCGAACAGCCCGGAGACCATATTGGCCGCACCCAGCGCCACGCATTCGCGATCCGGGTAGCCACGGCTCTCGGTGATTTCATCGGTGAGATTCAGTGTCAGCAGGGTTTCCAGCAGCCCCACCATGGCCATCAATAGGGCGTAAGGGGCGATGATGCGCAGGGTCTCGAGATTCCAGGGAATGTCCGGCAGCGCGAAGGTCGGCAAGCCGCCGGCAATGTGGGCCATGTCGCCGAGGGTGCGGGTCGGCAGGCCCAGCAGATAAACCGCAAGCCCCACGCCCAGAATCGCCACCAGCGCGGGCGGCACGCTGCGGGTCAGACGCGGCAGCAGGTAGACGATCGCCATCGTCGCAGCCACCAGGCCGGTCATCAGGTACAGCGGCGCGCCACTCAGCCAGGCTTCACCGTTCTTGAAATGCTCCAGCTGCGCCAAGGCAATGATGATCGCCAGGCCGTTGACGAAGCCGAGCATGACCGGGTGCGGCACCATGCGCACCAGCTTGCCCAGCTTGAGCAGACCGAAGGCCAGCATGATCAGCCCACCCAGCAGCACGGTCGCCAGCAAGTACTGCACGCCGTGTTGCACCACCAGCGCGACGATGACCACCGCCATCGATCCGGCGGCTCCGGAGACCATGCCCGGCCGGCCGCCGAACAGTGCGGTCAGGGTGCAGATGATGAACGCGCCATACAGGCCCATCAATGGGTTGAGATGAGCTACCAGCGCGAAGGCGATGCATTCAGGCAGCAAGGCGAACGAGGTCGTGAGTCCGGCCAGGACATCGGCGCGCAGATGTTGTGGTTTCATGGGTTACCCAGACTGTACGGGCCGCAGGACGTGGCCGGAAACGAGGGTGGGGATGTTACGGAATTGGGGGCAATTCGGCCAGTTGCGGGGAGGCTGAAAATGCCATCGCCAGCAGGCTGGCTCCCACATTTGATCTCTGCCGAACACAGATTTTGTGTTCAACAAAGCCCCCTGTGGGAGCTAGCTTGCTAGCGATGAACGATGACGCGGTCTACAGCGCACTCACACCATTTCGTCACGAATCCATTCAACCACCGACGTGCGTTTCGGTACCCAGCCCAGCAATTCGCGCGCATGTTTGCCGCGCACACGGCTGTTGGAGCCCAGGCCATAGTTGGCCATTTCATAGCCCCATTCGGCTTCGGCGTCCTTGAGCGGCCAGTCTTGCGGCGCGCCCAGTTTCAACGCTTCGGCCATCGCCGTGGTCATGTCGATGAACGACGCTTCACCACTTTCGACGAAATAGAACGTACCCGGAACGTTGTTGGTCAGCGCCAGCAAATAAAGGGCCACCACGTCTTCGATGTGTACGTTGGACCAGATGTTCTGACCGCTGCCGACGTGACGCACCACACCGCTTTTACGCGCCTGTTTCAGCAAGCGCGGCAATTGCACGCTGTCACGATTGACGCCCAGGCTGTGGCCGTAGATCAGGGTGTTGCAGATCACGGCCGAGTTCACGCCGTCTTTCGCTGCCGCGAGGATCAGGTTGTCGATGGCCACGCGCGCCGCCTTGTCGACGGTAGGCTCCGGCAGGTTGTCTTCGAAGTAAATGACGTCGCTGGATTTGCCGCCCGACGCATCGCCGACGATGCTCGAACCGCTGGTGTGCAGGAACACTTTGTTGGAACCGCGCAGCGCGTCGAGCAAGGCTTGCACTGCGCCGCGATGGTCGCTACTGGCGGCATTGATGACGGCGTCGGCCGCCTGGGCTTGCTCGGTCAGCAGTGCGCTGTCATCAAGCGTCCCGATGACCGGAGTGATCCCCAGCGCCTTCAACTCATTGGCTTGTTCAGTGCTGCGAACCAGCCCCGTGACGGTATGACCAGCCCGGACCAGACCGGTAGCGATAGAACCGCCGATAAAACCTGCAGCGCCGGTAACGAATACGTTCATGGAGAAACTCCCTGCGTGAATAAGTGATGTGTCCAGTATTGAGGACCTGGCCCCCTGGAAACAGACGGTGCAGCCCAAATCACTCTTGCGCAGGGATCACGAATCAGCCGTTGAAATCTGCAAGTGCGTACGCGGCCAGTTTCCCCTGGATGAAGTCGAGGAAGCACTGAATCCGCAGGGCCAGTTGCGAGTTGCGGTAGTACACGGCGTTGATCGGCTGGCGATAGCCGCTGTTGAAATCCGCCAGCAGCACATGCAGGCGACCGGCGCGAATATCCTCGATGGTCATGAAGTGCGACAGGCAGGCGATGCCCTGACCTTCCAGTGCCAGCTGGCGGATCGTCTCGCCGCTGGAGGCGCTGATCGAGGCCTGGATCGGCCAGCGGTCACCATGCACGTAGCGCAACGGCCATTGGTTCAAACCTTCGTTCTGGGTGAAGCCCAGCAGGTTATGTTCGGTCAGGTCCGCAACCGCCAAGGGCGCGCCGTGCTGTTCCAGATAAGCCGGGCTGGCGACGATGTGCAGCGGGCTGCAACCCAGGGAGCGGGCGTGCAGCGTCGAGTCGGCCAGGGTGCCGATGCGAATGGCGATATCGGTGCTTTGTTCGAGCAGGTCGATGATCAGGTCATTGCTGTTGAGCTCAAGCTGGATGTCCGGGTAGAGGCGGCGGAATTCGTCGATGTACGGCACGATCGCGTGCAGCATGAAGGGCGACGCGGCGTTGATGCGCAGACGCCCGGACGGCGTTTGTTGGCGGGAGGTCAGCCGTTCTTCGAGTTCGTCCATCTGATCGAGAATGCGCTTGGCATGCTCGAAGAAGTACTTGCCCTCCTCCGTCAGGTCCATGCGCCGCGTGGTGCGGTTGATCAAGGTGGTGTCGAGCTTGGCCTCCAGCCGCGACAGTGTGCGGCTGACGGCAGAGGGCGTCTGCCCGACCTGCTCGGCGGCAGCGGAAATCGACCCGCATTCAATCACGCAGACGAAAATCTGCAGTTCATCGGATCTGGCTTTCACGTGTGTCCTCTCAGCGTTGCACTTATCGCCAAAATCGCAGCCTGCGGCAGCTCCTACAGGGAAATGATCACTCTGTAGGAACTGCCGCAGGCTGCGATCTCTTCAATCGTTGCGACCGATAGTAGCCTGAAACACTTAGGCTGACAGGCCAAACACCTCGGCCAGATGCTGTTCATAACGCGCCACATCGGCCTCGATGTTGGGGCGTTTCATCACGTCAACGCAGAGGAACGTCGGCAGGCGGGTCATGCCGAGGAACTCGTTGGCTTTATGGAACGGGAAATACACCGCGTCCACACCCTTGGCTTCAAAGAAGTCGGTCGGGTCGTCGAACGCTTGCTGCGGCGCGTTCCAGGTCAGCGACAACAGGTATTGCTTGCCGTGCACCAGGCCGCCGCTGCCGTATTTCTGCGAGGCATCTGAACGGGTACGACCGTCGCTGGCATAAAGGCTGCCATGGCCTTCGGTGAACACTTCGTCGATGTATTTCTTGACGGTCCACGGAGCGCCCATCCACCAGCCTGGCATCTGGTAAATGATCACGTCGGCCCAAAGGAATTTAGCGACCTCTTCGGCGACGTCGTACCCCTCATCGATGTAAGTGGCTTTGACGTCGATGCCGCCGCGGTCCAGCACGCTCAGTGCGGCTTCATGCAGGGTGGTGTTGTAGAGGCCATCGGAGTGAGCAAATTTTTTACCGCCATTGAGCAACAGGACTTTTTTCATGGGGAGTTCTCATAAGGTCTGGAATTCGATGGCGGCAGAATATCGACCGGCCTCGCGCGGAGTAACCGCTGAATTCGCAAAACTCATTTGACCTGTACGCACGAATCGACCGCGTATTGTTGCTTTAGACTGGCACTCATTCTTAATCGAGGATTTTTTAGTGAGTGAGATTCAAGGCTTCATCCTGCAGGCCAAGACCCGTCCGGAAAAGGCGGACGCGTTCGAGGCGCTTTTCAGCGGCTATGTGCAAGCGAGCCGCGCCGAACCGGGTTGCATCGAGTACCACATGCTGCGCGATAAACAGGACCCGACACTGTTTATCTTCTATGAGATCTGGCAGTCCCAGGCTCACCTCGACGTGCACTCGAACCTGCCGCACATGGCGAAGTTTCGGGAGATGCGCATGGAGTATCTGGAGCGTGATTTCGATATCCGCGCCATTGATATGCTCAGCCCGTCATCCGCTAGCCGTTAATCAGCAAATGGCCGCCGAGCACGCCGAGGCCAATGAAGAAAACACGCTTGAACAACGGGGCGCTGATGCGCTGGCGTAACCATTGACCCAGCAGCATGCCGGCGACTGCCGGGATCAACGCCAGCAGCGACGCGCTCAACTCGCCTCCACCGAGGGCGCCGCGCCACAGCAGGCCGCTGGCCAGCGCGAGGGTCGAGACGGTGAATGACAGCCCCAGCGCTTGCACCAACTCATCCTTGTTCAACCCCAGCGCTTGCAGATACGGCACGGCTGGAATCACGAACACGCCGGTGGCCGAGGTGATGACGCCCGTCAGTACGCCACAGAGCGGACCCAGCCAGCGCTCCGTGCGCGGGGCGACGTGCAAGGTCGGCAGCAACAAGCCGCTCAACGCATACAGCAGCAACGCTGCGCCCAATCCTCGTACGACCCAATGCCCACCGGCCATGCCGATCCACAGCGTGCCCGCGCCCGTGCCGATGAAAATCGCCAGCAACATCGGCCACAACCGTTTGATCAATCGATGCAGATGACCACCGAATGCCAGTTGCCAGACGTTGGTCAATGTCGCAGGAATGATCAACAGCGCAGCAGCCTGCGAAGGAGCCATAGCCAGACCGAGCAAACCCATGGCGATGGTCGGGAGGCCGAGGCCGATCACGCCTTTGATCATGCCGGCCAGGAGGAAGGTGGCGATGACCATCAGCGACAGGGCCAGGCCGAGATTCTGGTAGAACGCGACGAGAGTATTCATGGGGTTATGGTGGAGATGGGCGGGGAAGTTGAAAAGCTGGCTTATACTGAGGTTGCCTCTTGATTTGATTGAGGCTTTGATTTTCTGTCTAGCTAATGACGCCATCGCGAGCAGGCTCGCTCCCACATTTGATCGCATTCCACTGTAGGAGCGAGCCTGCTCGCGATAGCGACAGCTCAGGCAACATAAACTCATGGAAAAACCATGCACTTCGACCTCACCGACCTGCGCCTCTACCTGAACGTCCTAGACACCGGCAACATCACCGCCGGTGCCGCGCGCACTCATTTGTCCCTGGCGGCGGCGAGTGCACGGATTCGCGCCATGGAGGCGTCACTGGGGATTGATTTCCTGCAACGCGGTCGCCGGGGTGTCACGCCGACCGCCGCCGGTAAAGCACTGGCGCATCACGCCCGGCTCCTGCTGCAACAGGCCGAGCGCCTGCAGCAAGACTTGGCGGAGTACGCCAAGGGCGTGAAAGGCCAGGTTCGATTGTTGTGCAACACCACGGCAATCACCGAGTACCTGCCGGAATTGCTCGCGGATTTTCTGTGCACCCACCCCAACCTCGACATTGACCTGCAAGAGCTGCCCAGCGCCCGCATTACCCACGCCTTGCGCCAGGGCGCGGCGGAGCTCGGAATCATCTCCGACGCCGTCGACACTCATGACTTGCAGACCCGCGCGTTTCGTGACGATCCGCTGGTACTCATCATGCCCCTCACCCACCCCTTGGCCGACCTCGAAGCCTTGAGCTTCAGCGACACCTTGCAGCACGATTATGTCGGTCTGAATGCCGGCAGCGCTTTAGCGATTTACCTGGAAGAACAAGCCCTGCACAGCGGTTCACGCCTGCAGATCCGCATCCGTGCCGATGGCTTCGACGGTGTGCTGCGCATGGTGGCTCGCGGCGTCGGGTTGGCGGTCGTGCCTCGTGCCGCCGTCACCCGCTGGACAGGTGAACGCCCCTTCAAAAGCGTCCCGCTGCAAGAACCCTGGGCCCAGCGCAAACTGCTGCTGTGCGCCCGGGATTTTGCGCTGCTGCCCGGATACGCGAAGGCGCTGCTGAACGCCTTGACTCTCCCCTGAGGGGCAGACTTTACCCTTGCGCTTTCCTCTTCAAGGACGGTGACAATGGGCAAGCGTATTCTGGTGATTCTCGGCCATCCTTCCAGCAACAGCTTCTGCGCGGGACTGGTCGAGCGCTACACCCAATCGGCGTTGAGCGCCGGACATGAAGTGCGCCAGTTGTTTCTGGGTCAACTGGATTTCGATCCGGTACTGCGGGAAGGCTATCAACAGGTCCAACCGCTGGAAGCCGGCTTGCGCCAGGCCCAGGCGGACATCCTGTGGGCGGAACAACTGACGCTGGTTTATCCCATCTGGTGGGGCGGGATTCCGGCTTTGCTCAAGGGTTTTCTCGATCGGGTGTTCCTGCCAGGTTTCGCGTTCAAATACCGCGAAGGCAAAGCATTTCCCGACAAGCTTCTGCGCGGCCGTAGCGCGCACTTGCTGGTGACCATGGACACACCGCCCTGGTACTACCGCTGGTTCTATCGCATGCCCGGCCTGCATCAGATGCGCAAGACCACCCTGGAACTCTGTGGCATCAAACCCACCAAAACCCTCACCTTCGGTCCGATCCTCGGTTCCAAGCCGACGCAGCGCGAGCGGTGGCTCAGGCAAGCCGAGGCTATCGCCTGCGGCTGAGTCTGCCGATAATGCAGCCGACTCGATAAAAGGGATTTTTCATGTACATCGGCCAAGCGGCGCAACGTTCCGGCACCACGATCAAAAGCATCCGTCACTACGAAGCAATCGGCCTGCTGCCTGCTCCCCAGCGTCAGGGGAAATACCGCGTGTATGACCAGCAAAGTATCGATCTGCTGATCTTCATCAAATGCGCTCAGCAACTGGGCTTCAAGTTGAAGGAGTTGCAAGCGGTCTTCAGCGGCCATCAAGGGCAGGAAGTGCCTTGGGCATTGGCGCATCAGGCCATCGCGAGCAAAAAGCTCGAAATCAGCGAACGGATCGAGGTGTTAGGGCGGCAACATGCTCAATTGGTCGCGTTCGAACACAGCATCGAACAGGCCAGAGCCGATTGCCCGCTGGAGAGTCTTTAAGGGTACTGCGCGTTTCTGGACACCCCGATGTCGAGCACAGACAACTGATCGTGCGAGGGGCGCTATAGGGTGCGACTTCGTTCTTGCATCCATTGCCTGGAGTCCACATGACCGCACCTATTACCGTTCTTCGCGACACTCACCCGCTGCCGGTACTCGACGCCTGCAAATGGGAAAAACTCGAAGGCGATCCGCACACCGTCAACCTCAACGCCTACACCAGCGAAGACGGCAGCAAGATCATGGGCACCTGGATCTGCACGCCGGGCAAATGGTATGTGGAATACGTGAAGTGGGAGTATTGCCATTTCCAGGAAGGCTACTGCGTGATTACCCCGGAAGGCATGGCGCCGATCCATCTGCGCGCGGGTGACATTTTCGTGGTCGAGCCGGGCATGAAAGGCACGTGGGAAGTGGTTGAGACCGTGCGCAAGTATTTCGTGTTTGCTTGATGCAAAAAAACCGGGAGATCACTGGACGTGGTCTCCCGGAAAATTGGTTATTTAGGATTGATAGATCACCCTGTGGCGAGGGAGCTTGCTCCCGCTGGGGCGCGAAGCGGACCTGGCATTTGCGAGTGCTGCGCACTCGAGCGGGAGCAAGCTCCCTCGCCACAAAAGCTCCCCTGCCACAACAACCCTGATTAAAACAGCAGCTGCTTTATTGCGGCTTGCGATAGCTATTGATGATCGCCGAGAAGTCCTGGCCACCCTCACCGCGCAAGCTCATCGCCTGATACAACTGCTGGGCCACCGCGCCGAGTACCACCGGCTGGTGTGCCTGACGTGCCGCTTCAGTGGCCAGCCCCAGATCCTTGAGCATCAATTCGGCTCCGAATCCGCCGGTATAGCCGCGCGAGGCTGGTGCGGTTTCGACCACGCCTGGCCACGGGTTGTACATCTCCGAACTCCAGCAACGCCCGGTGGAGCTGTTGATGATGCCGGCCAGCACGCCCGTGTCGATACCCAGCGCATCACCCAGGGCCATGGCTTCGCTGACGCCGACCATGGAAATGCCGAGTAGCAGGTTATTGCAGATCTTGGCGATCTGACCGGTGCCGACTTCGCCGCAATGGACAATGTTGCGGCCCATTTGCGCCAGCACCGGTTGCAAGGTGGCGAACAGCTCAGGCGTGGCACCGACCATGAAGGTCAACGTACCGGCAGCCGCACCACCCGTTCCGCCGGACACCGGCGCATCGGCCATCGCCACGCCTTGCTTGGCGGCGGCGGTGGCCACTTCACGCGCAGTCTGCGGATCGATGGTGCTGCAATCCACCGCAGGCACGCCTTTGGCAATTCCCGCCAACACGCCGTCTTCACCCAGCCACACGCTGCGCACATGCACAGCCGCCGGCAGCATGGTGATCACCAGTTCTGCACCTTGCGCGGCCTCACGGGCCGAAGCGCTGATGCTGCCGCCCAGTTGCTCCAGCTCGGCCAGCACGGTTTTGTTCAGGTCGACCAGGTTCAGCGAATGGCCGGCCTTGATCAGGTTGCGCGCCATCGGCGCGCCCATGTTGCCAAGACCGATAAAAGCAATTTTCATGTCCGGCTCCTTAACGCAAGTTGATGGTGGTGTTCACACCGTCGTTGACGCTGTTGTCATCGAACCAGCGACTGGTGACAGTCTTGGTCTGAGTGTAGAACTGCACCACTTGCTTGCCATAAGGACCGAGATCGCCGAGTTTGGAACCGCGCGAACCGGTGAAGCTGAAGAACGGGACCGGCACTGGAATCGGGATGTTGATACCCACCTGGCCAACGTCGATTTCGTTCTGGAATTTACGCGCCGCCGCACCGCTTTGGGTGAACAGGCCCGTGCCGTTGCCGAACGGGTTGGCGTTGACCATCGCAATGGCCTGGTCGAGGGTGTCGACTTCCAGCACCACCAGCACCGGGCCGAAGATTTCCTGGGTGTAGATCTGCATGTCGGTGGTCACACCGGAGAACAGGGTCGGGCCGACAAAGTTGCCTTGCTCGTATCCCTTGACGCTGATGTCACGACCGTCCAGTTCCAGCGTGGCGCCTTCCTTGATGCCGCTTTCAATCAGATCAAGAATGCGCGCCTTGGCACGCTTGGAAATCACGGGCCCCACATCAGTGCCTGGCTCGCTGCCGGCATTCACCGTGAGTTTCTGAGCCAGTGCTTTCAGATCCGGCAGCCATTGCTTGGCCGCGCCCACCAACACCACCACAGAGGTCGCCATGCAACGCTGACCGGCCGCGCCGAAACCGGCACCGACCAGGGCGTTGAGGGTCTGCTCGCGATTGGCGTCCGGCAGTACCACCGCGTGGTTCTTCGCGCCCATCATCGATTGCACGCGCTTGCCGTGTTTGCCGGCAAGGTCGTAAACGTGAGTGCCCACCGCCGTCGAGCCGACGAAGGAGACAGCCTTGATGTCCTGATGGGTGCACAGCGCGTCCACCACGTCCTTGCCGCCATGCACGACGTTGAGGACGCCCGCCGGAACGCCGGCCTCGAGTGCCAGCTCAACCAGGAGCATGGTCGACAATGGATCTTGCTCGGAAGGTTTCAGGACAAAAGTGTTGCCGCAGGCGATAGCCATCGGGAACATCCACAGCGGAATCATCGCCGGGAAATTGAACGGGGTGATGCCGGCGCACACGCCGATGGGCTGGCGCAAGGTGTAGGTATCGACGCCGCTGGCAACGTTTTCGGCGAACTCGCCCATTTGCAGGGTGCCAATGGAGCAGGCATGTTCGACCACTTCCAGGCCGCGGAAGATATCCCCTTCAGCGTCGGCGATGGTTTTGCCCTGTTCGCTGCTCAGCACCACGGCGATACGCTTGGAGTGTTCGCGGATCAAGGCCTGGAGCTTGAGCATGATGCGCATGCGTGCGCCGATCGGCGTCAGCTTCCAGGTCTGGAAGGCGCGATGGGCGGCGGCAATGGCGGCGTCGACTTCGGAGGCGGTGGCAAATGGAACCCTGGCCAGCACTTGCTGGGTCGCCGGGTTGACGATGTCGTGCCATTCGGTGGTCTGGGATTCGACCCACTCGCCGTTGATCAACAGCTTGACCTTTTGCACGGTGGTTTCGTTAGGCGTGAGCGATGCGTTCATGTTGGGTCTCCTGGACTTGTTGTTATCAGGGAGCCAAGGCGAGAAAGTCGCCTTGAGATGAGGCGTGTGTCGCGAATTGGTGATCGGACGGTTTTTGGAGTATAGATGTGCAAACTTCTAATAAGAACGCACATAAAAGCCGGTCCATCATGCAAAAAAACATCACGTCATTAGGTTCGTTGAACTGGGATGACCTCAAGTTTTTCCTCGAAGTCGCCCGCACCCGCAAGGCCAGCACCGCCGCCAAGCGTCTGGCGGTGGACTACACCACCGTCTCGCGGCGCATCAGTTCGCTGGAATCGGCATTGGGCACGTTGCTGTTCGAAAAGTCCCGGACCAGCGGTTTCGTCCTGACCGCAGAAGGCCAACGCCTGCTGGGTTACGCCGAATCGATTGAAAGCACCCTGCACATGGCGTGCGAGCAGGTGTCGGGGTCGGGCGTGGCGTTGTCGGGTCACGTGCGCATGGGTTGCACCGAAGGGTTCGGCAGCTTTTTCATTACCCCGCAGCTCAGCCACTTCGTCGATGCCTACCCGGCGATCTCGGTGGACATCCTGCCGCTGCCGCACTTCATCAGCTTGTCCAAGCGCGAAGCAGACATCGTCATCGCCCTGGAACGACCGGAGCACGGTCCTTATGTGTGCTGCAAACTCTGCGACTATCGATTGCAGCTTTACGCGACCCAGGACTATCTCGACAAACACCCACCGATACGCCGCCCGGCAGACCTGAGCAAGCATGCCTTCATCAGTTATGTGGATGATCTGGCGTTCAGTTCAGAGCTGTTGTATCTGGCGAACGCACTGCCCGGCGCCAGCGCCAACCTGCGCAGCACCAGCGTGATCGCGCAGTTCGTGGCAGCGCAGCAAGGACGGTCACTGGCGATTCTGCCGTGCTTCCTCGCAGCCCAGGATCCACGGTTACTGCCGGTGTTGCCGGAAGAAATCAACATCACCCGGCAGTTCTGGATGTACTGCCGGGAGGATTTGAGGAAGCTCAAGCGGATCACCCTGTTGTGGGATTACATCCGCGCGGTGACTGAGAAGAATCAGGGCTTGTTGATGGGTGACAGTCGGGAAACGCTGTTCGCCGATTAGTCGGCGGACACGACGATCGCTACGCGGCGGTTCTCGGTTCGGCCAGCGGTGGTGGTGTTGGTGGCGACCGGGACACTGCTGCCCAGGCCGCGTAATTGAATGTTTTCTTCCTTCATGCCGACGGTGGTCAGGACCTTGGCGACGCTTCGCGCGCGACGCACGGAAAGCTGTTCGTTATAGGCCTCTTTGCCCGATGCGTCGGTGTGGCCGTCAACCCGAACCCGATTGATTCCGACGCCTAGAAGCGCCTTGCCGATGCGCTCAACGATGTCGGTGCTGGCGCTATTCAAACTGTCGTCGTCACTGCCAAACAGCACTTTGCCGGACAGACCAAAGGCCCAACCCTCGTCGGTCAATTCGAACCCTTGTTGTTTCAGTACCGCAATCTGCGCAGGTGTCAGGCCTTTCTGGGGTGCCGTCTGGCAACCGGTCAACGCCAATACCGCCATGAACAGCGTAACGGTGAAAAAATGAAGGGATCGTTGGGTCATTGAGAACACGGGGGTTAGCTCCTGGTTTGAACTGCGACGGCAGAGTGCTCCGACTCTGCGGTGTGTTGCGCGCCTCGGGAAAGGCGCTTGGCTTGATACATGGCGGCGTCGGCGGCATGCAGTAGCGCACCCGGCGAGACGCCATGATCGGGGAAAACGGCGACGCCAATACTGAGGGACGTAAATACGTGGGCATCGCCCGGAATCAGGATCGGCTCTTCCATGCTGGCGAGGATATTATCGGCGATCCGTTCGGCGTCTGCGGTTTTGTGCAGCGGCGTCAACAGGACGGCAAACTCGTCACCCCCCAGACGCGCGACCAGATCGTCTTCGCGCAGCTGCGCACGCACCCGGTTGGCGACGGCCACCAGTACCGCATCGCCCGCGGCGTGGCCGAAGTTGTCGTTGATTTCCTTGAACCGGTCACTGTCGAGGAACAGTACGGCGACGCGCTCGTTGAGCTTGCTGGCGTTGCGCAGTGCGCGCATCAAGCGACCTTCGAAAAAGGCCCGGTTGGGTAATCCGGTGAGGCTGTCATGACTGGCCTGATGGGCGAGGGTTTCGTTCTCGCTTTGCAAATGGGTTTGCCAGGATTCGAGTTCATCGAGCAAGGCATTGAAGTCGTTGCCCAGGTCGTCGAGTTCGGCAATGTCGGCCGGGGGGACGCGCTGGTCGAAGGCGCGTTCGCTGCGAGCCGCGTGCGCCACAGACGCCAGGCTGCGTAATGGACCGGTGATCCCGCGCAGTTGCCGACGGGCAAGATAGAGCGCCACCCACGCACTGACGGCGGTGCACAACATGATGCCCATCAGGCCACTGAGCAGGAACCGCAACAAGCTGCCGCCATGACCGGTGAGTTCGATGCTGCCGACCTCCCGGCCTTGATGGACGATCGGCATGCTGATCGGTTTTTCCAGGAAGGTCTTGGCAATCTGGACTTCCAGCTCGGAAAACAGACCTGTTTCAGGTCGCTGCCAACGCGCCAGCAACCGACCGTGACTATCCAGCACCTGAGCATCGGCGACTTCTTCGGTGGAGGCTATCAACGCCAGGGCTTCGGTGGCTGCGGCCTTGTCGTTGAACACCACGGCCGCCTCCACGGTGTAATTGATGGAGCGTGCGATCAGGTGCAGGTTGTGGTCGGCATAGACCCGCAAGGCCAATACACCGAGCAGGGTCAGGGAGACGCTGGCCATGGCCAGGGCCACCAGCGCGACAACCAAATGACCGCGGCCAATGACCGAGCGCAACGTGGGACGGGTGTCAGCTTTAAACAGGCTCATGGCGCCGCCGATTTGCGGCGCGACAGTTGCAGCACGCTCGGGTGAATGCGTACACCGCTTCGGGCGACGGAGTCGAGGTTGACCTCGAAAGACACTTGATCATCGCTGACCCGCAGACAGAACAAAATGCCAACGGTGCATGGATCGTCGGCTTCGCTGATGCTCAACACCGCAAGCCCGGCCAGCGAAGCAAACAGCCGACTGCGTTCGTCGCTGGTCAGTTTGCCGATGTAGACGGCATTGCATTCAGTAGCGATGGACGGATTGGCGGCGAGTAACCGGCGCACGGCAACGGGACGGCCAGTGGCTTGAGTGGTGCCCTTGACCAGGTCGTCGGTGTACTCGGTGGGGCCTACGATGCACAGGCGCAGTTGCGCAGGTTCAACCGGCCAGCGGGCATAGCTGAGGATGCCCAGCACGACTTGAGTAACGGCGCTGGCCCGTTGGTCTGCCATGCTTACCGGTGCTTGCGGCTGTGCGAAAGCGAGATTGGTCAAGAAACAGAGAACCCCGGCGAGCAACAGATGCTTGCAGACAGCGACGCGTCCTGTCGTCCAGACAGCCAGCTTCATGATGCGGGGATTCTCGTGATGTAGCGAAATGATGCCGCAACGATAGCACAGTGCCCTGTTGCCAGCGAGGGCAAGCGCTGCGCCACATCGGACAGATTCCGTTACGGGTCAATCGTTTGGGTTGGCCTCTCTTCCAGCTCCAGCATCAAACCGCTCAAGCGCTTGACCTTGCGCCGAACCGCTTCTTCGAACACGCCTGTACGGGGCTCGATCAACGTGAACCAGTTTTTGGCTCGGGTGATCCCGGTGTAGATGAGCTCTTTGGTGAGCACGGGATTGAGGGCGTCCGGCAAGATCAACGCGGTGTGAGCAAACTCCGAGCCCTGGGATTTGTGCACGGTCATGGCGTACACGGTTTCGACATCATTGAGCCGGCTCGGCAGTACGAATCGCACACCGCCCTGACCGTCATTTCGCGGGAACGCCACGCGCAGCACCAGTGCTCCCGCCTCGGGTCCGTCACGTTCCGGCAGCTTGAGGGCGATGCCGATGTCGCCGTTCATCAACCCTAAACCGTAGTCGTTGCGCGTCATCAGCACGGGGCGGCCTTCGTACCATTGGTGATCACTGTCGATCAGTCGAGCCTTGAGCAGCGCTGACGTCACTCGCTGATTCAAACCCTCCACGCCCCAAGGACCTTTACGCACAGCACACAGCAACTGAAATGCGTCGAAGGCTTCCAGGACCTGGCGAGCCCATTCGGTCCAGCACGAATCATCAAGTGGCCGGCCAAGTGCCGGGCGCTGGGTGCGCAGAAGACTCAGGTAATGCCGATAACCTAATGGACCATCGCCATGACCTTCGAGTAGCAGGCGTTCCAGTGCACGGTCCTGCTCGCCCTTGAGCGACAGCGAGAACACGTCGTCATGGCTACGCGCGGTCAACAGCTTGCGCGCCTCATCAGGCTGTTGCTGATTGACCCAGCGCGCCAATTGACCGATGCCGCTGCCCTCGCCGAACCGTCGGGAGTGGCGCAGCATCACCACCTGCTGGGCCAGCGGATGAGTGCCGTGGGCGTCTTCGTGCAAACCGCTGCCCGCCAGGCTTTCACCACTGACCGCTTCCAGCCACTGGCGAGTCTGTGGGCTGTACCAGCCGGCCTCTGCATCGCGGCACAAATCGCCGAGCACGGCGCCGGCCTCTACCGACGCCAGTTGATCCTTGTCGCCGAGCAGCACCAGGCGTGCGTGGGCTGGCATCGCATCGAGCAGATTGGCCATCATTTCCAGGTCGATCATCGACGCTTCATCCACCACCAGCACATCCAAAGGCAAGCGGTTGCCAGCGTGGTGACGGAAGTGCCGGGTACCGGGACGGCTACCGAGCAGTCGGTGCACGGTGGTGACGTCCGAGGGGATTTTCTCCCTGACGGCTTCGCTAACTTTGAGTGTTCGAACTTGCTGGCTGATGGACTCGGTCAACCGTGCAGCGGCTTTGCCCGTGGGTGCGGCGAGACGGATGCGCAGCGGTTTTCCCGCCTCGACCGCGGGCGCCTGCAACAATGCCAACAACCGCACGACCGTGGTGGTCTTGCCTGTTCCGGGACCGCCGGTGACGATGCTGAACGCGCTGCGAGTGGCCAGCGCACAGGCGAGCTTCTGCCAGTCAATGACGTCATCCGGTTTGGCGGGACCGAACAGCCCCGTGAGACGCTCGGACAAATCACTCGGCGTTGTTTCGTGCTCGGCCAGACGCTGGCGCAACGACTGGTCGATGCGTCTTTCATAAGCCCAGTAACGGCGCAGGTACAAGCGTTTGCCCGACAGCACCAGAGGTCTTTGCTGCGCCGTTTTACTACCATCGGCCGCCAGTGCGACCAGCTGACTGGCAGCCAGCACCTTGCACCAATGCGCACCGTCCAGCGCCTCGAGCAACTGCGAGGGCAAGACCATCGCACCGCCTTGCAGATCACCTTCCGGCGGCAGCGACAGGGCAAAATCCGGCTCTTTCAAGGTTTCGAACAAATCAAGGCACACATGACCATGGCCCAACTGGTGGCTGGTCAACGCGGCAGCCAGTAGCACCAAGGGATCGTCATCGGGCGCCAGTTCATGCAGAAAGGCCACAAACGCTTTGTCGAGCGCGCGTAACCAGCCGCGTTCGACCCAGCGCGTGAGCAACAGGAGCAAGTCATCGGCCCGACGGAGCGGATCAAGTTCCGCGAGACTGTCTGCTGCCAGTGAGGTGGGCAGCAGATCGGCGAAGGTGCGGCTCATAGCAATACTCCCTGTTCCCAAGCGGGCTCGGCCTTGGGCTCTGGTTTGCCCTGGAACAGACGATCCAGTCGTTCAATCAGCTCACGGGGCGGTCGTGCGAAAAATACACCTTGGCTGGACGCACGCGTGCCGCGCAGGAACAGGTACAACGCACCACCGACATGCCGGTCGTAATCGTAATCGGCAAGCCGCGCCTTGAGTTGGCGATGCAGGGCCAGCAAATACAGCACGTACTGCAGGTCATATCGGTTGTCGAGAATCGATTGCTCCATGGCCTGATCGGTGTAGGCCGTGTCATCGACACCGAGCCAGTTGGACTTGTAATCGGCGACGTAATAGCGACCCTCGTGTTCGAACGTCAGGTCGATGAAGCCTTTGAACATCCCGTTAAGCATCACCGGTTCAGCCGCCACCCGCGCCACACCGTTGTGGGTGTATTGGCGCACCAGCTCATCGAGTTTAAGCACGTCGACTTTATGGCTGGCGAACCAGAACTCCATCTCGACGCGATACTGCGTCAACTGCTCGAACACCACCGGCGATTGCCCGGCGCCAAGGTGCAGCGGCGATTTGAGCAGGTGTTGCAGCCAGTCGCTCAGCGTGATGATCCAGCCTTCCCAGCCTCGTCGATTGCAGCGACGCCCAATCGCATCCTCGACCGCTTGCGGGCTGACAGAAAAACCTTCATCACCGGCCCATTCCAGCAAACCATGGAGAAAGGTGCCGGGGCCTGGACCACGGGGGAATCGATGGATGTCCGCGCCACCGGCCGCCACTTCTCGTGGTGCGTTCGGATCCAGGCGTTCGTCGTCGAAGAGTTTTTGCGCTTGCGGGTTTTCGGGCGCTTCGTCGCTGCCGATGCTCAGGCTGTCGCCAATGCGCAAAGCACTGTAAGAGGCAATCCACCAGTTTTCACTGGCCTTGCGCTTGGGAATCAGCGGAGCGAGCAAGCGTGCATCGTTGCGCGGCGGATGATAATGCTCGGCAGTGGCCTCGGGCATCTCTGCATAGCGGAGTGCCGGGCAATCTTGCTGAAGGTCTTCCAGCCAGCGTTTCAAGCCGGCGGATTCGGCCAGTACAGCACCGCCACCCAGCAGATAGCCCAGTGCCGACAAGTGCAGCACCGAGCTGTTGTTATTGCCGCGTTTGAGATCGGTCACGCCAAGCCAGCAGGCATGTTGCGCCCTGGTGAGCGCCACGTAGAGCAACCGCAAGTCTTCGGCCAGACGCTCATCATCCGCCAGCGCAATCAATTCGGCGGTTGGCTTCAACGTCACCTGTGCCTTGCCGTTGGCGTCGTGGTAGTGCAACGGCAGACGACTGCCGTCCACCGGTTTGGCCGAGCAAATGAACGGGAGGAACACCAGGGGATATTCAAGGCCCTTGGACTTGTGGATGGTCACGACCTTGACCAACTGTTCATCGCTCTCCAGGCGCAGGATCTGTTCCTCTCCCGCTTGGCCGGACAATGCCAGATGCTCGGATAAATGACGGATCAGCGCCTGCTCGCCATCGAGCTCGGCGGCGGCTTGTTGCAACAGTTCCGACAGGTGCAGCAGATTGGTCAACACCCGCTCGCCGTCGCTGCGGACGATCAATGCCTGAGGCAATTTGAAATCGTGCAGCAATCGACGCAGCATCGGCAGCACGCCTTGCTTGCGCCACAGCTCGCGATAACCGCGGAACTGCATGACCCGCGCTTCCCAGGCCAACTCGTCCTGATTCAATCGCTCGAGTTCTGCCAGGGACAAGTTCAGGGTGATGCAGGCCAGTGCGGCACGCAGTGGGCGCTCGACATCCGGTTCGGCACAGGCCTTCAGCCAGGCCAACACGTCGTGCGCTTCCTGGGCGGCGAACACCGAGTCCTTGTCCGACAGGTAAACGCTGCGCACGCCACGCACCGAGAGTTCAGCACGCACGGCCTGGGCTTCTTTGCCGTCGCGCACCAGGATTGCGATGTCGGCGGGCAGCAGACCTCTGAAGTCTTTACCTTCCTGGACAAATCCCGCCTGTCCTTGTTGCCCGCCGTTGAGCAACGCGGTGATCTGACTCGCGCAAGCCGAGGCCAGATGCTGCCGGTAAACCGCACCGGACAGTGGTTGTTCGGCAGGAAGGTGCCAAATGTTCAAAGCGGGAACGCCTTCGCCATCGACGAACAGGGTCTCTTTACGTCCCTGGGATTCCACCGGCAGGAAGGGCACCGGATTCGTGCCATCTTTTTCACGGAACAGGAACGCGCCGCGCCCGGTCACGCGCGACTCCGCACGCTCGAACACGTGATTCACCGCGCCGACCATGCCATGGCTGGAGCGGAAGTTGGTACCCAGGGTATGCAGCCGGCCAGTCGTGGCCTGGCGGGCGCGCAGATAGGTGTGGATGTCGGCGCCGCGGAAAGCATAAATCGCCTGCTTCGGGTCACCGATCAGGAACAGGCCGCACTCAGGGTTGTTGTCTTCGATGCGATAAATGGTTTCGAATATTCGATACTGCACCGGATCGGTATCTTGAAACTCGTCGATCAAGGCCACCGGAAACTGTTCGCGGATCAACGTGGCAAGACGCTCGCCGCCTTCAGCTTGCAAGGCTGCATCCAGACGCAGCAGCATGTCGTCGAAACCCATTTCTGCCCGGCGACGCTTTTCTTCCTCGAACCGTGCACCGACCCAATGGGCGGCGTGTTGCAGCACAGCTGCGTCAGGTGTCGGCAATCCATCGAGGCTGGCCTTCAAGCCAGGCATGGCGTCCAGCCCCGGATGACGGGGGGCTTCGCCCTTCCACGCTTCGGCCATGCCGTCGGGCGTCAGCCGCGTGAAGCCGGTGCCAATGTCCAGCTGTTCAGCCAGTTCGTCCTCGGCCCACGTTTTGATTTTTTCAAACCAGGGCTCGAAGTAACGAGCCTGCATCTTGCGCCCATCGACGCTCTTGCTTGCAACGCCTTGGTGACAGATCGCGAGCAACTCGTCCGCCCATTGTTGCCATGGCATCTTGAGCTCGAGCAAGGCAGCGCGACGTTCCTGCAAACACTCGATGATCAGCTCGGCAGGTTCCTTGCCTTCAGCGCTTTCACGCTCGCTGGCAAACAGACCTCTTAAGCGAGGCAGAAGCGCGGCCGGCCCTCCCCAATTGCCGCGCACCCAACTCAATGCATCGCCCTGCATCGGATAGCAAAACAGCCGCCAGTAATCGCGCAGGACTTCGCCGAGCAAATCGCTGTGATCCGTTTCCAGGGTCTGGGTAAACAGGCTGCCACTGTCGAAGGCATGCTCGCGCAACATCCGCTGGCACCAACTGTGGATGGTCGAGACGGCCGCTTCGTCCATCCATTGTGCGGCGATGTCCAGACGATTTGCACAACCAGCCCACTGCTGTTCCGAGTACTCATCGCGAAGCTCGGCAATGAGCGTATCGGGAGCGGTTATTTCGTCACGGAAAAACCTTGCCGCTTCCGCCAGACGCGTACGGATACGTTCGCGCAGCTCCTTGGTGGCTGCGTCGGTGAAGGTCACCACGAGTATTTGCGGCGGCAGCAATTCGCGGCCGAAACCGCTGGCTTCGCCACCGTGACCAAGGACCAGGCGCAGGTAAAGGGCAGAAATAGTGAAGGTCTTTCCGGTCCCGGCGCTGGCCTCGATCAGTTGACTGCCGCGCAACGGGAACGCCAGGGCGAGGGGTGGTTTTGTGCTCATGAACGAGCCTCTTCGCTGGTCAATGATCGCCATGGAGCTTGCAGCAGTGGCCGGTATAACGCTTCGCACCATCCGGGGAATGACTCGTCGCCGATCAGGGCGTCGTAGTCGGCAAACTGACGAGCCAACGCCGGGCTCTCACGACGTTCGCCATCAGTCGTCAGGCCATCACCTTCATAGGCTTTGCGAGCGGCAGCATCCGCTTTGACGGGATCGGTTTGCCCGAGCCAGGCGAAGGCTGTTTTCACCGCAATCGGCAGAGGTTGGCGCGTACCGTTTTTCCAGGCGAGCAGCAGGTCTTCGAGCAATCGCACTGCTTGCGTCTCCTCCAGAGGGGCGAGCAGCAGGCTGTCATCACTGGCCACCAGAGCGGTGGTCATCGGCAGGCCACTGGCGCAAGCGACCAGATGATTTACCCAAGGCCGTATGAGGCGATGCCATTTGCGCGACTTGATCGCGCCGATGCTGTTGGGAATTGTGGTGACTGAAAGCAGCCCACCGTCTGCGCGCTGATGAAGACCGCTGAGCCAACCTTCCAGTCGCATACCTTGCAACTCCAGATTGACCGGCAGCGCACTGGTGAGCGGGGTTGGCCACAACGTCAGAAGTTGCTGATAGCGCAGCAGCAGATCCGGCAGGGGTTCGATCAGCTCTCGTTGCAAGTATTCACCAAAGCCCGCCATCGGCAGCAGCCCACTGTTTTGCAGGCGAATAGCGTGCGCCACCAGTGTCTGATCAGACTGATCGGGCTGGCTGAGCGCGGCATCGAGCAAACTGCTGCTCAGGCTGTAGCGCTGCAAAGCGTCGAGCACGAACGGCTCTTCATCAGCCAGGGGTACTTCGGCGGCTTCGAAGAAGACTTTCAGGCGCTGGCTGAAGAAATGTCGCACGGGGTTTCGCAGGAAATCCTGCAGCTGGCCAAGGCTAAGCGGTTCGTCCAATGTGTAGGCTTCAAGCACTTCGACATCGGAGACTTGTTCACGGGCTTGATGGAGCGCCTGCCATTCGTTGGCGTAGCTGTATAGCTCATCGCCTTCCAGGAAGTAACGGGCGCTGAAGGGTTGCAGTGGGTGTTCCTGAGTCAACGCTTCGAGCAGGTTTTCCCGGTCATCTTTCAGTCGCCACCCACTGGCAAGATGATCACGGAGTTGGCCAATCAGCACCGAAGCCGGACGTTCGCTGTTATCGCGAATGCTGCGGCCGACCCAGCTGATATAGAGCTGATCACGCGCCGACAGCAGCGCCTCTAGAAGAAGATAGCGATCATCTTCGCGCCGGGACCGATCGCCAGGGCGGTAATCACTGCCCATGAGGTCGAAGTCCAGGGGCGGTTGGGCGCGCGGGTAATCCCCGTCATTCATTCCAAGCAGACAGACCAGTTTGAACGGGATCGCACGCATGGGCATCAGCGTGCAGAAGTTGACCGCGCCCGCCAAAAATCGCTGGGATAAACGGCCTTGATCAAGACCGGCCAGCCAGGCTTCGCGAACGACGGTCAGCGGCAACTCGTCATGCAGGCCGACGGACTCACACGTCTCCAGCCAAGTTTCACGCAACTCTTCAAGCTGGCCCAGCAGGTAGTCGTCATGCTCGTTACTGGCCTGGAAAAACAGTTGCAGCAGCGCTTGCAAACGAACAGCCCATTGCTGAGGTGCGACGGGTTGGGTGAGTTCATGATGAGCGATTTCAAGCGCATCCAGCAGTGCGACCAGCGGGCCAATGAGCGCGGCGTCCAGACCGCCGATTTCGTCATAGGGCTCGATGGTTTCATAGGCACTGGCGCTTCCCACGGCATAACCGAGCAACATCCGTCGCAGGCCGAAACGCCAGCTGTTCTGTTCCAGTTCCGTGGGCAGACCGAGGCCTGCTCTCTGTTCGGCATTCATGCCCCAGCGGATTCCGGCGCCTTCGATCCAGCGATGCAGGGTCGGCAAGTCGCGCTCTTCAACGCCGAATCTCGCACGCAGCGCGGGAACGTCGAGCAGATCAAGAATTTCGCTGACGGGGAAACGGCTGTCGGGGAGTTTGAGCAGATGCTCGACAGCGATCAGCAGCGGATCACGGCCGCGTTGCCCCTGGTCTGCGAGCGTGAACGGGATGAAGCGCTGGTCTTTATGTTCAAGTTGAGCAAATACGGCGCGGATATGCGGCGCGTAGCTGTCGATGTCCGGCACCATCACGATGACGTCCCGCGGTCTCAAATCGGGATCAGCACTGAAGCGTGCGAGCAATTGGTCGTGGAGGATTTCCACTTCACGCTGGGCGCTATGAGCAATGTGAAAACGGATCGACTTGTCATCATCAAGATCGACAGATGGCCAACGCTCGCGTGTTTCGTTCAGAGGACGTAATTCGAGAATATCGTCCTGCAACTGATTGAGCATGTTCAGGGGGTGAATGTCACTGAACAGGTCAATCCGGCCCTCTCGGAAAGCAGATCGATAACTGCTGGGATCGTCGTAGCTGTCGAGGAGGTTGATGTAGTCACGCCCCTGCTTGCCCCATGCAGCCAGCAGCGGATGAGCGTGTTGATGGAGTGTCTGCGGATCGAGCACAACCGGCATGCCACTCTTACGAGCCTGACGCTTGTATTGGTGCCGCAAGAGGTCTTTATCGGCGACGATGTCAGCCCAATGGTGACGACATGGGTTATGGACACACAGCAGAACCTGGCTGAAACGGGCCAGTCCGGCGAGTGCTTCCAGGGCTTGGGCCGGAAGCGAGGAAATCCCGAAAACGATCACCCGTGAAGGCAATCCGGCGGGGGGCGCTGCTTCGAGGCTGTTGATGCGCTCAATGAACCGTTGGTGGACGCCTGCCCGGCTCTGCGCCATGCCTTGCTCACCCACATCGAGCAACAGTGCACGCCACAACTCCGCTTGCCAACAGTTGGCAGGGGCCAGCGGCGTTGCTTCGCCTCTGACATTTCGCAGCTGATGACGGCCCTCTGCCCAATCTTCAAGCCAATCGGCCCGGTAGACCTGGTATTGGTCGAACAGGTCCGCCAGACGCTCAGCCAGTTGATAGCGTTTTCGCAAGTCGGTGTCATGGGTCAGGAAGCGTTGAAGGGGCTCAAAATGTGGCTGATTGATCACCTGTGGAAGCAGGCGCATCAACCGCCAGGTCAGTGGGGCTTTATCAAGCAAGGACTTGGCGGGAATTTCATCGCGCCCAAGAACTATGCGATAGAGCTGCCACATAAAGCTGCCGGGGAGCTGCACGTCAATCGCAGCGGCGATTCCGCAGCCACCCATATCATCTTCTTCAGGGTCTTCAGCCAACGCCAGCTTCAGCCATTGGGCGATGCCGTTGCTTTGTACCAGGGCTATTTCGTTTTCCAAGGGAGCCAACGGGTAACGTCGCATCCAGCTCACAACCAAGCTGCGCAACTCGTCGAGGCGGTTCCCATGAACCACCATAAAACCAGCATTGAGGGACGTCGCGTCCGGCATAAAGGCTTCCTTGGAAAAATACAAATGCTAGGGGCAGACCTTAGCATTGTCGGCAGGCGGTGACAGCTTGAAGGCTATAAGGTGATGCTGCGGCCACTTTCCTGCGGACAAAACAAAACCCCTGTTCGCGTTAGCAAACAGGGGTTTCGGAATTTAATCTTGACGATGACCTACTCTCACATGGGGAAACCCCACACTACCATCGGCGATGCATCGTTTCACTACTGAGTTCGGGATGGGATCAGGTGGTTCCAACGCTCTATGGTCGTCAAGAAATTCGGGTACCGAGTCGTGGCCAAGTGGCCGCGCTTCAGCAAATTGGGTATGTGACAGCTTTCGGTGTTTTGTGAA
>NZ_WFGV02000017.1 GCF_010095445.2 Pseudomonas sp. TNT3 | reverse complement strand
CACCTCTTTTTCAACTCCTTTCGCGCTTCGATGACCTGAAGCAACTCACTGCCGAAAACTGCGTAACTCTTTGTTTACCAAGGAGTTTTCCGTTTCGACTGCGCCGGAAGTGGGGCGAATTATAGACATCCTGAATCTGCCGTCAACCCTTAATTACGCCTTTCGTGCAGAAGATCCCTTTTTATTGGTTAATCGTGGAATTCGGCGGCTTACACAGGGGATTCGCATCACCAATAGCAGTACGCCTATAGAGGCGTAGATCACCCACTCCTTCAAGTCAGCGCGCACGATCCACAGCATATGCAGCAAGCCAAGCCCGAGGATCACATAGACCAGGCGATGCAGCTTCTTCCATCGCCCCCCCAAACGGCGCTGACTGAACCGATTAGAGGTCACTGCCAACACCAACAAACCGAGAAACCCCAGCACTCCGACAATAATGTAAGGCCGCTTGCGCAATTCGACACCCAGCTGCGACCAATCGAACCCGAGGATAAAAGCGGTATAGCCGCTCAGATGCAGCACCACATATGCAAAACACCAAAGACCCAGTTGACGCCGTACAGCTACCCACCCCGCCCAACCGGTAAGCTTCTGCAAAGGCGTCATGCTCAAGGTAATCAGGAGCAACACCAGCGTTCCCTGCCCCAAGCGGTCGACCAGCACCTTCCCGGGATCAGGACCCAGTACATCCTCCCAAGCCTGATAAAGCCAAAGTACAGGCCACATCGCCGCAGCGATGAAAATCCCGATACGCCAGAACGGATAACGCATCAGTAATTCTTCCGCAGATCGAGCCCTGCATATAAGGAAGCGACTTCATCCGCATAGCCGTTGAACATTTGGGTGTCGCGCACATTGGGTTTGAACAGACCACTCGGCAATCTGCGCTCGCGTGCCTGGGTCCAGCGAGGATGATCTACTTCGGGATTCACATTCGCATAGAAGCCATACTCATCGGCAGCGATACTCTGCCAGGTCGTTTTCGGCTGCTCGCTCACCAGACTGATACGCACGATGGATTTGACGCTCTTGAAGCCGTACTTCCAGGGCACCACCAAACGCAGCGGCGCACCGTTCTGATTAGGCAACTCTCGCCCATACATGCCCACCGCAAGAATCGCCAACGGATTCATCGCCTCATCCAGGCGCAGCCCTTCTATATAAGGCCAGTCGATCAACGCAAAACCGGAACGCTGGCCCGGCATGCTCGTGGGGTCCTGCAGGGTTTCGAAGCGGATGTATTTGGCGCTGGAGGTTGGCTCGACTTCTTTGAGTAACGCCGAAATGGGGAATCCGATCCAGGGAATGACCATCGACCACGCCTCCACACAGCGGAGTCGGTATATCCGCTCCTCTAAATGGTAGGGCTTCATGAAATCTTCCAGTGCATACCGCCCCGGCTTACCCACCTCCCCATCCACCACGACGCTCCATGGCTCGGTCTTCAGCGCACCGGCATTCGCCGCCGGATCACCTTTATCGGTACCAAATTCATAGAAGTTGTTGTAGTGGGTCGCGTCCTTGAACGGGGTGATAGCCTCATCCTTGACGTTCACCGCCCCCCATTTAGTGGACGGTAGCTTGTCGGCAAACCAGGAAGGCGCCTTGCCAGGCTCGACGCCGGCATACCGCGCAGCCTCATCAGCAGAAGCCCAGCGAGGAAGACTGCTCACAGCCAGGCCGGCCACGGCAGCACCGAGCACATTGCGACGGGAAAGATAGAGGGATTCAGGCGTAACGTCAGACTCAGAGCAGTCGGACGCTTTAGGGACTTTGATCAGCATGGCTACTCCGCAGTATTGGAGAACAGATACACCAATAGACTGCGGAGTATGAGGGATGTTACGCGTTCTTGTGCCGGCGAAGTCTTAAGAGATATTGCACCGGACCAGAGGCTGCATAGGCAAGGAAAACCAGCAGCAAAATGCGCGGCGGATCACTGAACACAACGGCAAATACCAGGACCACAGCCAGGATCGCCACGAAAGGGACACGCCCCTTCAGATCCAGCTCCTTGAAGCTGTTGTACTTGATGTTACTGACCATCAGCATACCGGCAGCGGCAACCATCAATGCCACCAGGAAAGACATCTTGGAGCCCTGGATGCCGTAATCGCTGAAGGCCCAGACAATACCAGCAACTACACCCGCAGCAGCCGGACTGGCCAGACCGATGAAGTAGCGCTTATCCGCAGTGCCAACCTGAGTGTTGAAGCGTGCCAAGCGCAAAGCAGCGCCAGCTACATAGATGAAGGCAACCATCCAGCCAACCTTGCCCATGTCGCCCAACGCCCAGCCAAACGCCAGCAATGCCGGCGCAACACCAAAGGCAACCATGTCCGACAAAGAGTCGTACTCGGCGCCGAAAGCGCTTTGTGTATTGGTCATGCGAGCAACACGGCCATCAAGCCCGTCGAGGACCATGGCGACAAAGATCGCAATCGCAGCGAAAGCAAAATACTTGCTCGCATTGACTGAATCACCCGCACTCAATGCCGCCTGGGCGCTCATCGAATTGATGATGGAATAAAACCCTGCGAACAGATTCGCAGTAGTGAAAAGATTCGGCAGAAGATAGATACCACGATGCCGGACTTTACGACCTTCAGCGTCATGCCCTTCTTCGATATGTTCATCGATGGGCAGCAGGCTTTCGGCGTCAGAAGCCTGGTTTGGCTCTTCGGGACGTTCGCTCATGGACATTACCTTGCAACAGGGTGGAAAGTTTCGACAAGTGTCTGGGACGACGGTTCGGCCACAAACGATGCAGCTTTATACCAGAACCGGACTCCCAAACGAAAAAACGCGGCCTAGGCCGCGTTTTCCGTTCAACCGTGCGACTTAGTTTTTGGCTTTGTCGACGATCTTGTTGGCACCGATCCACGGCATCATGGAGCGCAGTTGCTCACCGATGATTTCGATACCGTGAGCGGCGTTGTTACGACGCTTGGCGGTCATCGAAGGATAGCCGGTCGCGCCTTCGCTGATGAACATCTTGGCGTATTCGCCATCCTGAATACGTTTTAGGGCGTTGCGCATGGCCTGACGGGATTCGGCGTTGATTACTTCCGGACCCGTTACATACTCGCCGTACTCGGCGTTGTTGGAGATCGAGTAGTTCATGTTGGCGATACCGCCTTCGTACATGAGGTCAACGATCAGTTTCAGTTCGTGCAGGCATTCGAAGTAAGCCATTTCCGGCGCGTAGCCAGCTTCAACCAGGGTTTCGAAACCGGCTTTTACCAGTTCAACGGTACCGCCGCACAGAACGGCTTGTTCGCCGAACAGGTCGGTTTCGGTTTCGTCCTTGAAAGTGGTTTCGATGATGCCGGTACGGCCGCCGCCAACGCCAGCAGCGTAGGACAGCGCAACGTTCTTGGCGTTGCCGGAAGCATCCTGATAGATAGCGATCAGGTCAGGGATACCGCCGCCTTTGACGAACTCGGAACGCACGGTGTGACCCGGTGCTTTCGGCGCGATCATGATCACGTCGAGGTCGGCACGCGGAACAACCTGGTTGTAGTGAATCGCGAAACCGTGGGAGAAGGCCAGGGTGGCGCCCTTCTTGATGTTCGGCTCGATTTCGTTCTTGTACAGAGCGGACTGGAACTCGTCCGGGGTCAGGATCATGACCAGGTCGGCAGCAGCAACAGCCGAAGCAACGTCGGTCACTTTCAAGCCGTGGGCTTCTGCCTTGGCAACGGTAGCCGAACCTTTACGCAGGCCAACGGTAACGTCAACGCCGGAGTCTTTCAGGTTGCACGCTTGAGCGTGACCCTGGGAGCCGTAACCAATGATGGCAACTTTCTTGCCCTGGATGATCGACAGGTCGCAGTCTTTTTCGTAATAAACTTTCATGAAATTCCCCTATATATCCAGGCCGTTCAGGCCATTCACTAATTTGGTTTAGATGCTGAGTACTTTGTCGCCGCGAGCAATCCCGGTCACGCCACTGCGGACGGTTTCCAGAATCGAGGCAGTGCCAATGGACTGAATGAAGCTGTCGAGCTTGTCGCTGGTACCGGTCAGTTGAACGGTATACACGCTGGCGCTGACATCGACGATCTGCCCACGATAAATATCGGTAGTGCGCTTGATCTCGGCGCGCTGGGCGCCGGTGGCCTTGACCTTGACCAGCATCAGCTCGCGCTCGATGTGAGCACTCTCCGACAGGTCGACCAATTTGACCACTTCAATCAACTTGTTCAGGTTTTTGGTGATCTGCTCGATCACTTCGTCATGACCAACCGTGGTCAACGTCAGACGCGACAGTGTCGGGTCTTCGGTCGGTGCCACTGTCAGGCTTTCGATGTTGTAGTTGCGCTGCGAGAACAGGCCGACTACACGAGACAGAGCGCCAGGTTCGTTTTCCAGAAGCAAGGAAATAATGTGCCGCATGATTAAGTACGCTCCGTCTTGCTCAGCCACATATCGCGCATGGAGCCGTCTTTGATCTGCATCGGATAGACGTGCTCGCTGGTGTCCACCGAGATATCGATAACCACCAGACGGTCTTTCATGGCGAACGCCTCTTCCATCTTCGACTTCAAATCTTTCGAGTCGGTGATGCGTACGCCAACATGACCATAGGCCTCTGCCAGCTTGACGAAGTCAGGCAACGATTCCATGTAGGAATGCGAGTGGCGACTGCCATAACTCATGTCCTGCCACTGGCGAACCATGCCCAACACACCGTTGTTCAGGATGACGATTTTTACCGGCAAACCGTACTGCAGGCAGGTCGACAACTCCTGAATGTTCATCTGGATGCTGCCCTCGCCCGTCACACAGGCGACGTCATCATCCGGAAAGCTCAACTTGATCCCCATGGCCGCTGGAAAGCCGAACCCCATGGTGCCCAGGCCACCGGAGTTGATCCAGCGGTTCGGCTTGTTGAACTTGTAGTACTGCGCGGCGAACATCTGGTGCTGACCCACGTCTGAGGTGACATAGGCATCGCCCTTGGTCACTTCGCACAGGGTCTCGATCACGGTCTGCGGCTTGATGATGCTGCCGTCGCCCTTGTCATAAGGGAACAGGCCGCGGTCACCGCGCCATTCGTCAACTTGCTTCCACCAACTGGCAACGGACTCCTTGTTCGGGGTCTCGCCGATCTCCTTGAGAATCGCGACCATTTCGGTCAGGACACTCTCGACCGGGCCAACGATAGGCACGTCGGCTTTGATAGTCTTGGAAATCGAAGCAGGGTCGATGTCGATGTGAATGATCTTGGCGTTCGGGCAAAACTTGGCCGGGCCATTGATCACGCGATCGTCGAAACGAGCGCCAACAGCAAGGATCACATCGGCATGGTGCATCGCCAGGTTAGCGGTGTAGCTGCCGTGCATGCCGAGCATGCCGATAAACTGACGGTCCGTGCCAGGGTAGGCACCGAGACCCATCAGGGTATTGGTCACTGGAAGGTTAAGCATCTTCGCCAGCTCGGTCAGCGGCGCGGAGCCACCACCAAGGATCACGCCGCCGCCCGCATACAACACAGGACGTTTGGCTGCCAGGAGCATCTCTGCTGCCTTGCGGATTTGCCCGGAGTGACCGCGGACAGCCGGGCTGTAGGAACGCAGCTTGGCTTTTTTCGGGAAAATGTATTCGAACTTCTCGGCCGGGTTGGTCATGTCTTTCGGGATATCGACAACGACCGGACCAGGACGACCGGATTGCGCCAGGTAGAACGCCTTCTTCATGACTTCCGGGATTTCCGAAGCATGCTTGATCATGAAGCTGTGCTTCACGATCGGCCGGGAGATACCGATCATGTCGGTTTCCTGGAATGCATCGGTGCCTACCATAGTGCTAGGCACCTGGCCGGAAATGATCACCATCGGAATGGAGTCCATGTACGCCGTGGCAATACCGGTAATGGCATTGGTTGCGCCCGGCCCGGAAGTTACCAGCACCACACCGGCTTTACCGGTTGCGCGGGCATAGCCGTCAGCCATATGGGTCGCAGCCTGCTCGTGACGAACCAGGATGTGAGTCACTTCCGGTTCTTTGAACAGCGCATCGTAAACATGAAGAAGAGCACCACCCGGGTACCCGTAGATGTACTTGACGCCTTCGTCACGCAAAAAGCGGACGAGCATCTCACCGCCAGATAAAAGCTCCACGTTGTTCACCTCTAAAACGCCAGAATACCGCCCACATCAAAGAGGACGGGTCTTAATAGGTTTACTTCTCAGCAGAGCATGAGCGACGGTGGTCGCCGACTACGTCAGCACTGACTGAGCAAGTATTGGGATCGTCCCAAGTGTTGCGGGCCTTTCCCACCCAGCGCGAGGTAACGCGTTGCGGGTGTAACAGGTCGGCGCGGATGTGCGCCTCATGATCTGCTGAGTGGGTCTGCTTCTGGCAGTCCCTCTACAGCGGACTTTGGATTCTTCTGTTTCGCCCTCTCCAAGTCAAGTCGTCTATGTGCTTTATTGAAGTAAGCGCATGAGAAAGCAAGAAAAAACCGCTAAACAGCAACTGTGTTAGCTTCAATTGCGCAACTCATGGCAAGGAAATGGCATGCGAACTTTATTGATGGTCAGTCTGTTGATCAGCCCTTTGTGTATGGCCGGTCAAATCTATAAATGGGTCGACGCCCAAGGCGTTACCCATTTCGACGCTCAACCACCCCAAGGCCAGGCGTCGACAACAGTGGTCACGCCCTCTGCGCCTGCAAGCAAATCGACGCTACCTGCACGCAGCAACGTCATAGGCGATCAGCAGGCAATCGACAAATCGGTGAAAGAGCAGGTCGCTGATCAACAGGCCCAGTTGAAAGTGTTCTGCGAACAGGCACGCACCAACCTTGCTCAACTGCAGAACAATCCAAGGTTACGAGAGGATGTGGATGGCGAGATGCGTCGCCTGACCGATCAACAGCGCCAGGAGCGAACAAGCGAAGCACAGAAACAGATTGCGGAGAACTGCCAATAGGTGCGGATAGATAGCTGTATGCGCTGCCGAGTGAAACGAGGCTGTGATATTCGATTTTGCTTTTCAAGAACAAGATCAAAAGATCGCAGCCTCGTTTCACTCGACAGCTCCTACAAGCCTTACAGATCCAACAATGAATCGGCCTTATCGCGAGGCCGTGATCAGCAGGTCGAACTCTTTGAGCAGCACCTGCAATTGACGATCTTTGCCCTGGACGTTACGGGCAGCGAAAACCATCTCGGCCATTTCCTGAATCCCCGAGGCATTGGGCAACGGTAGATCCTGCTCCAGGATCACTTTCATCCTCGGCAGGAAGATCCATTGCAGCCATTGCTCGAAATCCAGGGTGTCGACCGAAAAGGGCTCGACACTGGAAAGCGCTTCGACCGATGGAGAAACCTCGTCCCACCAGCCCTGAACACGCAACTCGCGCTCGATCAACAGCAACTGTTCGGCGATCTTCGGGAAGCGTTCGTCCATCACAGCGAAACCTTGGCCTTCTGACGGGCCAATGCGGCGCCAGCGGAATCGCCCTGTTTTTCACGCGCCTGAGCGATCAACCCCCACAAACTGGCCTGAAGATCCGGACGACCGTTGGCCATGGTCAGGCCACGTCGCGCGAACTGCTCAGCCTGTGCCGCATCGCCTTGGGCCATGCGGACCTGAGCCAGACGATAAAGCACCTGCGGTTCCCGAGGCGCCACTCGCTGAGCACGCTCAAGACTGGACGACGCACCGTTCAGATCACCACCGGCCTGTTGCTGCTGCGCGGTCGTCAACAGCGCCAATACCGGACCATCCAGTTGCTCATCAGCAGACAAGCCCCCTCCCGTACTGGCGGAGGGAATGCCGCTCGGCGTCGACGGCATGCTGTAGCTACCCTGATTGATCGGCGCCGACTGCACTGGCGAAGTGTCGATCGGCCCCGGAGTAATAGGGCCAGGCGTGATCGGCGACGTACTGATCGGCGCCGATGCTACCGCCCCGCCACCGGGCACCATGACCACTACACCGGTATCACCTTGCGGGATCGCCTGGGCCTGGGCTTGTGCAGGACGTTTCACTGTCGTCTGACGGAAACCGCCATTTGTCTGAATACGTTCGCTGTTCGACACGGCGCTGCCCGAATCCACTACCGGAATCGAACCACGCTGCACGGTGGAACAACCGCTGAGCAAAGCCACGGCGGTAACCGCTGGAATCAACCACTTGTTCACTTGAAACCCTCTTTGCTTAATTCATCCAGCCTTTGACCCAATCCATCACCGTTTCGCCAGAAGCAGGGCTTTCGCCACCGCAGGCGGCACCAGGAGGTGGTTCGCTGCCGCGAATATACGGCATCTGCACGACGCCTGGGCAGCTGGCATCCGAACCCTGTCCCGTGCGCGAATCGACCCACGCCTGCACGATGTTGTCGGGCTGCGGCATGTCCAACGGCAACGGATCGGCCTTGCGCATGAAACTGGACCAGACCTGCAATGCACCGGTAGCGCCGGTAAACGGCGTCTTGCCGTTATCATCGCGCCCCAACCACACCACCGCCAGCAAGTCCTGACTGAACCCTGCGAACCAGCTGTCTCGAGAGTCGTTACTGGTACCGGTCTTGCCGGCCAGCGTCAGGGTTTTCGGTAACACGTTGTAAACCGAACTGCCCGTACCTTCACGCATGACCCGCTGCATGGCGCTTTGAATCAGATAAATGGACGCCGGATCGAAGCGTTGCTCGATCTGGAACGGGTAACGCTTGAGCGGCTCGCCTTCAGCAGTCAGCACGCTACGAATCCCGCGCATCGGCGTATTGAAACCACCGTTGGCCAGGGTCTGATACATGGTCGCGACTTCGATCGGAGTCAAACCTCCCGCCCCGAGCAACATCGAAGGGAAAGCCGGAAATTCACGAGTCACTCCAAGGCGCGCCAGCGTCTTGAGCACGTTGGGTACACCCACCGCCAACCCAAGACGCGCGGTCGACAAGTTGTAGGAATGCGCCAACCCTTGATAAAGGAAAACCGTGCCATGGGAGCGGCGATCATAGTTCTGCGGCTTCCAGACCTGACCGTCAGCCCCCTTGACGGAAAAAGCATCATCGGACAGCCAACTGGTCAGCGTGTACTGGCTTGGCTTCTCAAGGGCGGTCAGATAAACCGCCGGCTTTATCAGCGAGCCAATCGGCCTGACCGCATCCAGTGCGCGGTTGAAACCGGCAAAACTGGCCTGCCGACTGCCGATCATGGCCTGGACTTCACCTGTTTCCGGGTTAGTCACGACCATGGCCGCTTCAACTTCATCGGCCCCTTTGCGCCCGGACAGACGCTTGAACGTATCGTTGACCGATGCTTCAGCTTTCATCTGCAGAATCGGGTCGAAACTGGTGAAAATCCGCAGGCCTTCCTCAGTCAAGTCTTCGTCACGATAATCCTGGCGCAGCTGACGCTTGACCAGATCGATGAAACCCGGGAACGAGCTATCAGCCAATCTGCCGCGCGTAGTCACACCCAGTGGCATTTTCTTCGCTGCAGCGACCTGTTCGGCGGTGGCAACGCCTTGCTGCTCAAGCACGTCGAGCACCAGATTTCGCCGCTCAAGCGCGCGCTCAGGATTGCGACGCGGGTTGTAATAGGACGGTCCCTTGACCATACCGACCAGCAACGCAACCTGATGCAGTTTCAGCTCGGACAACGGCTGCCCGAAGAAGAACTGACTGGCCAGGCCAAAACCGTGCACCGCGCGCTGCCCATCCTGACCGACGAACACTTCATTGAGGTACGCCTCAAGAATTTCCCGCTTGTCGTAATGCAACTCAAGCAACATCGCCATCATGGCTTCGGTGAGTTTGCGAGACAGGCTGCGCTCGCTGGTCAGGTAGAAGTTCTTGACCAATTGTTGCGTCAGCGTACTGCCGCCCTGCGTCATCCTGCCGCCAGAGGTGTTGACGTAAAGGGCTCGCATGATCGACTTGGGCGAAACGCCCCAGTGACTGTAGAAATCCCGGTCTTCAACTGCGACGAGGGTTTCCAGCAGGTACGGCGGGACCTGATCGATCTTGATCAGAATCCTGTCTTCGAGATTTTTCGGATAGATCCCACCGATCATCAGCGGCTCAAGCCGGACAACGGACAGCTTCGAACCGTTCGTCGCGGAGAGCTCGGCGACATAGTCACCCGAGAACCGGACACGCACCGGTTGGGCCTTCTCCATGCCTTCATAGAACTGGAAGCCACGGGTGTTCAGGTCGACAGTGTTGCCATTGACCGCCGCAGCGCCCGGCCCATTGCTCACGCTTTCGCGCCGGTAGCCCAAAGCGTCCAGTTCGGTGAGGAAATCTTCTTTGCTCAGCTTCTGGCCGGTGAACAGTTCCAGCGGGCGGGCGTAGACCTTGGCCGGGATTGTCCAGCGCTTGCCAGAGAACTTCTCCTGGACGATGGCGTCGAGGTAAACCGCGAAACCGGCGAGCACCACAAGGCCGACCAGACTGAGTTTAAGGGCCCATCCCAGCCAGGGGCGCATGCCCTTGGAAGGTGGTTTTTTTGGAGTGCGGGGGGATCGAGTACGAGTCATGGCGGCGGATTATACGCACTTTATTCATACTCAACAGAAGCCCTCCGAGGTTTGCGTCGGGCGGACTTGCGGCCATAATGGCGACCGTGAATTTTCCCAGACTCTGAAGGATCGCCTGTGAGCCAGTCCCTGATCGCTGCCCTGCAAAACCCGGCCCTCTACCCGCATCCCGTAGAAGGGTTCCAGGTCATCGAGACCCACATTTCCTGGGTCCTGCTCACCGGCCCGTTTGCTTATAAAGTGAAGAAGCCCATGAATTTCGGCTTCCTCGACTTCACCAGTCTCGACGCTCGCGAGCATTTTTGCGGCGAAGAGCTGCGACTTAACCAACGTTTGACCAGCGATTTGTATCTTGAAGTGTTGCCGATAACTGGCAGCGCAGATGCCCCCCAACTGGGTGGCGAAGGACCGGCCATCGAATTCGCCCTGAAAATGCGCCAGTTTCCGCAGGCTAATCTGCTGAGCACGCTGCAGGCCAATGGTGAACTGACCACCGCGCACATCGACGAGATGGCCGCGCAAATTGCTCATTTCCACCTCAACGCGCCGAAGGTCCCCGCCGAACATGAAGCCGGTCAGCCGGACAGCGTGATGGCCCCTGTCAGTCAGAACTTCGAGCAAATCCGTCCATTCCTCAGCGACAAGGCCGATCTGCTGCAACTTGATGCCCTTCAAGCCTGGGCGGAAAGCAGCTTCGAACGCCTCAAACCGCTGTTTGCCCAGCGCAAGGCCGACGGTTTTATCCGCGAATGCCACGGTGATATCCATCTGGGTAACGCCACCCTGATTGACGGCAAAGTCGTGATCTTCGACTGCATCGAATTTAACGAGCCGTTCCGCTTCACCGACGTCTACGCCGACACCGGTTTCCTGGCGATGGACCTTGAAGACCGCGGCCTGAAAAGTCTGGCGCGCCGTTTCATCAGCCAATACCTGGAACTGACTGGCGATTACCAGGGCCTTGAACTGCTGAACTTCTACAAGGCCTACCGCGCGCTGGTTCGTGCCAAGGTCACCCTGTTCAGCATGCCGGCCGAAGCCGACCCTGTGCAGCGCGCGACAACGCTGCGTCAATATCGCAACTACGCCAACCTGGCTGAAAGCTACAGCACCATTCCTTCGCGTTTCATGGCCATCACCCACGGTGTTTCTGCTGTCGGCAAGAGCCGTGTGGCAATGCGCCTGGTGGAAGCACTGGGCGCGATTCGCCTGCGCTCCGATGTGGAACGCAAGCGCCTGTTCGGCGAGCAGACCGTGACAAACGATCCGCATGCCGGCATTTATAGCGCCGACGCCAGCGCCGCAACCTATACACGCCTGCATGAAATCGCGGCCGTGATCCTGCGTGCCGGCTTCCCTGTCGTAGTCGACGCCACTTACCTCAAGCGTGAGCAACGCGACGGCGCAGCGAAAATCGCCGAGTCCACTGGCGCGCCATTTTTGATCCTTGATTGCAACGCCCCACAAGCGGTCATCGAGGGGTGGTTGGCATTGCGCCAAGCCGATAAAACCGACCCTTCCGACGCTGACCTCGCGGTAATCGCCGATCAGCAGGCCAATCGCGAAGCCCTGACACCTGCAGAGATTCTGTGCAGCAAACGAGTTCAAACCAACGAAAGCGGGACGCTCGACACTGTCGTAGCGCAAATTCGCCAGCGACTGCCCGGCCTGTAAGGATATTTCAGCCGTGGGGCCTGCGTGGCTTCACGGCTGTCAAATAGTGGCACTATACTGGCGTCATAAAACCAACAGGTGATGTGACATGAGCCAGCCCAAACTCCTCGACACTCCGCTTTATGCCTTGCTGCACAAAGACGACATCACAGGTTTCAACAATGAACGCCCCAAGGAAGGAACCATCGACATGATCGGTGGTGACTTCCGCGGCCTGGACCTGCGTGAGTTGAATGCCGAAGGTGTCGACTTCACCGACGCTTATTTTCGCTCCGCCGACTTGCGCGGCATCGACTTTCGCAAATCCTCACTCGAAGGCGCCAGCCTGGCCCACGCGCAGATTTCCGGTGCCTATTTCCCCGCAGAACTGAGTGCGGACGAGATCCTTATGTCGATGAACTTCGGAACCCGTCTGCGATATCGCACTCGCTAAAAACGACCTGTTAACCGAACGGTCCAGCGCCCCCGCTTTGCGCTGGACTATGGGTCGTAACATCCGATCCACTCGATTCCGGCACCCTCTTTCGATTCGATTCACGTATTTCCTTGGACTCGGCGCCAACGTTTCTTAGAAGCATTTGCCCTGAAACCGACCAAAGAATCACGCTTTTCCTACTGATGGCTACACTCCTGAGAAGCTTGCCCACGCACCATTCGGCCGTCGCAAGGAGGCTTGATGAATGATGAACTGCAACACCTGAAGAATCTTGGCAAGACGTCGGCGCAATGGCTGCATGCCGTGGGCATCCACAGCGCCTCGGACTTGCGTCGCCTCGGGGCGGTGGATGCCTATCGAGCCGTGCGTACGCGCGGGTTTCGGGCGTCCAAGGTGTTGTTGTATGCAATCGAAGGCGCCCTGATGGATGTGCACTGGAACGACATTCCTGCAGAACGAAAGGAAGCGTTGAACAAGCAACTGGAGGCTATTTCGTCCCGTCACAAAAATTGAATAGACGTGGAGCCCAATGATTACGGGCCTCTCGGATGATTTTCTGGGAAATTCAAAGGCAACGAAAAATCAGCTGTTGACATGGTAATGAGAATCGCTATGATTATCACAACCAGTCGCGAGACTGGTCGATATTTGAACAGCCCTTGGTTCGGACTCTCAGATATCTCCTCATCAGGCTAATCACGGTTATTTGACCCGGCTCTTGCCGGGTCTTTTTTTGCCTGTCAAAAAACCCCGTACAGACTTACTTCTTCGACGGCTTGCCGAACTGTTTTCGCATCTGCTCGCAGTAATCCGGGGTTGGCATTTTCGGGGTGTACCAAACGAAATCAGCCATCTGCGACGTGACCTCGCTACCCTGCTGAGCCAGCATCAATACTGTCGGCGCCTCGGGGGCTCCCAGATCGAGCAGATGAATAGGCACACCAACATCCTTGCGCGCATGAAAAGCTCCGGCATACAGCACCGAAGGCTCGGGGGCAGCGAGCAAGCGCTCGGCCATGCGTCGATCGCGCTGCTGCTGAACCGCCAGCATTGCCGGCATTTGCGACGCGGGTAACAGTCCACAATGCGAGTCGCTGACTTGTTTCAGAAGCTCGTCTCTCACGGACGATGCATTGGAACGCGAACCGCTCAGCGTGGGTGGGTTTGCGTAGATGGCACGGACTTCAGGCACGTCCAGATTTGCCGCCAGCAATGGGTACGGTTGAGTCAGGGAAAATCGAACGATAGGCCCGTACAGGTCCCACTCCCAGCCAGACTGCCAGGCCAGAGATCCAGGCAGATCCTTCGGCGGCGTCGCGGCGTGACGCACTTCATCAACACGAGGTTGCTGATCCGGTGTGAGCATCTCCAACAGCAAACTGCCCTGAGGCCGCCTATCCCCCAACGACTGCAACAACCACAACTGCAGCTCATGGTGATCGCGGTTGTCATGCTGCTCACCCACGATCAGTCGAGAAGACTTGGCCAACGCCGCAATCAGCGCCTGCGGCGTCACAGCCTGACCACTGTGCAAGTCGCGAATCTCACCCACCACAGGTGGCGGCGCCGAAACATGCGTACAGGCACTCAGCAATAACAATCCCAGTATCAGCATTACGCGCATGGATTCCCCCCAGTAACAGATCTAGCGGGCGATGATCAGCGGATGCCCACGTTCCGGGTGCTGCTGCACCAGCACTTCCAGACCGAACACTGCCTGGAGTCGATCAGGACGTAACACCCGTTCCGGCGTATCCAGCGCAACAGGTCGTCCGCCTTCGAGCAGCAACAGTCGATCACAATAGCGCGCTGCCAGGTTCAGATCATGCAGGATCACCATTACCGCCGCACCACGATCGGCGAATTCGCGCACAGCTTGCAGTGTGGTGTGCTGATGCAACGGATCGAGCATCGACGTGGGCTCGTCGAGCAGCAAGGTCTGCCCCGCTTCACCTGGCCAGAGCTGTGCCAACACCCGCGCCAGATGTATTCGCTGACGCTCACCTCCGGACAGCGCCAGGTAACTGCGGCCATGCAAATGCCCGGCATCGGCGGCGTTCAAGGCCGCCGCGACAATCTCGTCATCCCGGACACGACCACTCTGATAAGGCAAACGCCCCATGCCGACCACTTCTTCGACCCGAAAGGCAAAGTCCAGCGTCGACACCTGCGGCAATACCGCCAGACGCTGGGCTCGCAACGCCCCGGTCCAGTGACTCAACTCATGCTCACCCAGCCAGATGTTTCCGTGATCAGCCTTCAACTCGCCACACAAGGCGCCAAGCAAGGTGCTCTTGCCGGCACCGTTAGGTCCCAGCACACCCAGGACTTCCCCCGGTTTGAGTTCAAGCGTGATATCCATCAGCACGGTCTTGCGGCCGCGGCGGATTTGCAGATTTTGCGTTCGCAGCATCAGGCGCGTCCTCTGAGGAGCAGGTACAGAAAGAACGGAGCACCAATGAACGCCGTAACAATGCCAATGGGCAGCTCGGCAGGCGCCAGTGCCAGCCGCGCTACCAGGTCAGCAAACAGCAAGAGACTGGCGCCGGCCAACACCGAGGCGGGTAACAGCACTCGATGATCAGGTCCGGCCAGCAGACGCACCAGATGCGGCACCACCAACCCGACAAAGCCAATCATTCCTGCCGCCGCCACAGCTGCCCCTACTCCCAGCGCCGTGCAGAAGACCAGCTCGCGCTTGAGCCTTTCAACGTCAATGCCCAGGTGCCCGGCTTCGGACTCTCCCAGTAACAATGCATTCAAGGCTTTGGCACGACGTGGCAGCCACAGCGCCACACCGGCGCTGATCAACAGCAATGGCCAAAGTCGCGAATAACTGGCGCCGTTGAGGCTGCCCAGGTTCCAGAACGCCAGGGTACGCAGGGTGGCGTCGTCCGCCAGATAGGTGAAAAGCCCAACGGCAGATCCCGCCAGAGCAGTCAAAGCAATGCCTGCCAACAACATTGTTGCAACGTTGGTCTGACCGTTACGCCGACCCAGCCGATACACCAGCGCCGTCACACCCAGGCCGCCGAGAAAGGCACACAGCGATAACAGGTAAGGCCCGAAAGCCTCCGGCAGACCGCCAAACGCCGAACCACCGACAATGGCAATCGCCGCGCCGAGCGCCGCGCCGCTGGAAACGCCCACCAACCCCGGATCGGCCAGTGGGTTACGAAAGAGACCCTGCATGGCCACGCCGGACAACGCCAGCACGCCTCCCACCGCCAAACCCAACAACGTTCGCGGCAGGCGTATTTGCCCAAGGATCAGCTCCGCCTGCTCCAGCCCGTCTGGCGCAATGGGCAGGCCGATCATGCGTAACGCTACGCGCAATGTGTCGAGCAACGGCAGACTGACCGGCCCAAGCGCCAGCGACAACCAGATCGCCAATAAGCACAGCAGGCTCAGGCCAATGAACAATGCACGCGGTTTAACCAGAACCGTCATTGTTTGGCGGTGCCGGGGAAGAAACCGTCAGACAGTTTTTTCAGTTCATCGGGTAACCGCGGCCCCAGCCCGCCGACCAGTAACGTCGGATCGAGCTCGATGACGCGCCCGTCCTTGGCCGCACGTGTCGAAGACAGAATAGGGTTTTCTTTAAACAAGGCGGCACGCGCCTCTTCGCCACTCAGCGCGCGATCGGCAAACACCAGCACTTCCGGGTCCAGGCTGATCAGGGATTCGACGGAAAACGGCTTGTACCCGGTATGCGTCGCCAGGTTATGCCCACCGGCGCGTTGCAGGAGCCAATCCGCGCTGGTGTCTTTGCCGGCGATCAGTGGCTTGCCGCCCGCGTGACCGATCAGCACCAGCACACCCGGTGACGGCTGACTCAACTGCGCCTTGGTGACCCGGACCTTTTGTTGATCAAGCTGTTGCTGGTAAGCCTGAAACAGTTTCGAAGCCCGGCCTTCGGCACCCAGCAACTTGCCCAAATGCTCCAGGTTACTCTGCAAGGCAGGCAAATCAGGCTGGGCTGAGAACAGCTCGACCTGCACTCCCGCGTTGCGGATCTGCGACAGTATCGGCGGTGGCCCCATTTCTTCGGTGCCGACCAATATTTGCGGGCGCAGGCTTAAAATGCCTTCAGCCGACAATTGCCGCTGGTAACCGATACTCGGCAGTGCCTTGAGTGCCTCCGGGTGCTGGCTGGTGGTGTCGACGCCGACCAACTTCGACTCACCACCCAGCGCGCTGACCCACTCCGACAGGGCGCCACCGGCACTGACCCAACGTTGTGGCAACTCGGTTGCGGCAACGTGGTGGCTGGCGAGGAGGCCAACACAGAGCGCAGCAGCGCGGGGACTCAGGCGCATAAACAGCTTCCTTTAAAGTTTTTCCAGGCGTGGAGCTGACAGGCCAAGTATTCTCGGCGTCGGCACCTGCACCCAACGGGCGGAGCCGGCATTTGATAATTGTTTGCATTTGAACGTCAAGCTCTGACATATCCAGTCACGAGCAGGCGTGCTTGAGGATAGACATGAAGTTTCTTTGTGCGGGCCTGGAGCTCGCCGATTCCAGCAGTCGTGGCTTTGACATTGACGGCCAGAAGCTCCTTGCGGTGCGCCGAAGTGGACAGGTTTATGTCTACCTCAACCGTTGCCCGCATCGTGGCGTCGGACTGGAATGGCAACCCGACCAGTTTCTTGATCCGAGCAACAGCCTGATCCAGTGCGCCACCCACGGCGCACTGTTTCTGATCGAAGACGGCGAGTGCGTCGCCGGCCCGTGTTCCGGACAATTTCTGACCAGCGTCCCTAGTCTCGAAGATGAACAAGGCATCTGGATCAGCCTTTAATCTTCAAGCATTAGTTCCAGACGTCGATCGACCACCATTTCTTCATGACTCAATCTCACACCGTATGCCAGCACCTCGACCCCGCACGCCACCGCTTCGCGCAACGCTGCCGCATAAGCCGAATCGATTTCGTGCGCAGGACGCACGGCATCAATGCCACTCAGGTTCACGCAATACAGCTGCACCGCGCGGATCCCGTCCCGAGCCAGGTGTGCCAGCTCGCGCAAATGCTTGGCACCCCGCTGGGTTACCGCATCGGGAAACGCAGCCACCGATGAGCCATCAAAGCCCAGCGTGACGCTCTTGACTTCCACATAGGCCGGCCCAGTCGGGTAATCGAGACGGAAATCGATGCGACTGCTTTCCTGGCCGTAAGCCACTTCGCGCTTGAGCTCGGTGAAGCCGTTCAGTTCGGTGATGACCCCGGCACGCAATGCCTCCTCGATCAAACCATTGGCGCGCCCGGTGTTCACGCAAAACAGCCGGCCCTGCGGGGTTTCGCCGATTTCCCAGGTGCCGGGCAACTTGCGCTTCGGGTCATTGGAGCGGCTGAACCAGACCTGCCCGCCCTCAACCTGGCAATTGAGCATCGAGCCGGTGTTCGGGCAATGAATGGTCAGCAACTCGCCGTCTACAGTTTCGATGTCAGCGAGGAAGCGCTTGTAACGGCGAATCAGGCGACCTTCTTCAAGGGGAGGATGAAAACGCATCAGCCTTGCCAGCTCCGCAATCCGCGGGCGATCCGCTCGACCGCTTCCTGCAGCCGAGGAAGGCTTTGGGTGTAAGCAAATCGCACGTGATGGCCGGCCTGATAACGACCGAAATCCAGACCCGGGGTGATCGCAACATGTTCGGTTTCGAGAAAATGACGACAGAACGCGAAGGCATCGCCGCCGAACTTGGTGATATCTGCATACAAATAGAACGCGCCTTCAGGTTCTACAGCGATACCGAAACCTAGCTCGCGCAACGCAGGCAGCAGGAAATCACGACGACGACCAAACTCGGCGCGGCGCTCTTCGAGGATGCTGATGGTGGCAGGCTCAAAACAAGCCAGCGCCGCATGCTGGGCCATACTCGGGGCGCTGATGTAGAGGTTTTGAGCGAGCTTCTCCAGTTCGCCGACGGCTGCCTCCGGGGCAACCAGCCAACCCAGGCGCCACCCGGTCATGCCGAAATACTTTGAAAAACTATTAAGCACGAACGCGCTGTCGTCGACTTCGAGCACGCTGGCGGCGTCGGTGCCGTAAGTCAGGCCGTGATAGATCTCGTCAACCACCAGATGTCCGTGTCGCGCCTTGATTGCAGCGGACAAGCCCGCCAGCTCATCGCGGGTCAGAATGGTCCCGGTCGGGTTGGCAGGCGAGGCCACGAGGGCACCGACACTGTCATGGTCCCAATGACGAGCCACAAGGTCAGGTGTCAATTGATATCGCACCTCCGGGCCGACGGGCACTAACTGCGCCGCACCTTCCACCAGTCGCAGGAAATGCCGGTTACACGGGTAACCTGGATCCGCCAACAGCCAATGTTTGCCCGGGTCCACCAACAGGGCGCTGGCCAGCAGCAGCGCCCCGGAACCACCGGGTGTGATGAGAATTCGCTGCGGATCGATGTTCAATCCATACCGCTGTTGATAAAAACCCGAAATGGCTTCACGCAGTTCGGGAATACCCCGTGCGGCGGTGTAACGGGTCTTTCCGGCCGTGAGTGCAGCCTGGCCCGCCTGAATAATCGGTTCGGCGGTGGTGAAGTCAGGCTCGCCGATTTCCAGGTGGATCACATCGTGGCCGGCGGCCTGCAATTCATTGGCCCGCGCTAACAGCGCCATCACATGAAAGGGTTCGATCGCGCGACTGCGGGCACTGTAGGACTGAGCCATTGGCCTTCCTTCAACGGTAAAAAGAACTGATTCTACCCAAGCACTGGAACGAGCGAGAACCTAAAGCGGTCAGACGCTCATAACGCCGGTCCCAAACGACTCAAGCGTGTATCCCAGGTTTGACTAAAATCAATATTTGATCAGGTCTCCAGCACCACCAGACAAGGCTTTGCAACTATTTGCAAGAGCATCGGGCCATTACCTCGACATCCGGGAGTAGCGCGGTCCGATTTGATCTGGTAAGTTCGCCCGCTTGCAGCCGCAGGGCCGGCAGGTGTCGGTGATGGAGCAATCCTGCGCAATGGATTACAAGAGTAGAGGCGGTCCATTTCATGCCCACCCAAGCAAAGCAGCAAAACCAGTCGATCAGCGGCTTCGAACCCTACAAAGAAGTGAAGGGTGAGGAATACATGGGCAAGCCCATGCGCGCGCACTTCACCAAGATCCTGAACAAGTGGAAACAGGACTTGATGCAGGAAGTCGACCGTACGGTTGATCACATGAAGGACGAAGCGGCCAACTTCCCGGACCCGGCAGACCGTGCCAGCCAGGAAGAAGAATTCAGCCTCGAACTGCGTGCCCGCGACCGCGAGCGCAAGTTGATCAAGAAAATCGACAAGACCCTGCAGTTGATCGAAGACGAAGAGTATGGCTGGTGCGAGTCCTGCGGCGTCGAGATTGGCGTCAAGCGACTGGAAGCCCGCCCTACCGCCGATATGTGCGTTGACTGCAAGACCCTGGCGGAAATCAAGGAAAAGCAAGTCGGCAAGTAATGTCGACCTGAACGAAAAACGGAGCGTGCGAACGCTCCGTTTTTGTTTCCAAAATTCAAACCAGCAGGCCTCCCTTGAGGGAGCGGACCTTCGTGGCGAGGGGATTTATCCCCGTGGGTCGCGTAGCGGCCCCAAACTCTGTAATCGCGATGCATCAGATAGAGCGCATTTACTGGTTTGCGACTGCTTCGCAGCAGAACGGGGTGGTGCGGCATTCCGATAAATCCCCTCGCCACGAAGGCCACCGCCCTCAAGTGATTTGCGTCTGGCCCAACAACATAGATCGCCTTTATGACCGCCACCTCCTACATCGGCCGCTTCGCCCCCACGCCCAGCGGACATCTGCATTTCGGCTCGCTGGTCGCAGCGCTGGCCTCGTACCTCGACGCCCGCTCGGTGGGCGGTCAGTGGTTGATGCGGATGGAGGACCTCGATCCGCCTCGGGAAGAGCCCGGCGCTCAGGCTGCAATACTCAAGGCCCTGGAGAGCTACGGTTTCGAGTGGGACGGCGAAATGATCCGCCAAAGCGACCGGCACGACGCCTATGCCGAAGTCCTCAATCGTCTGTTTAACCACGGCCTGGCTTACGCCTGCACCTGCTCGCGCAAACAACTGGAGCCTTATCACGGCATTTATCCAGGATTCTGCCGCAATGCCGGGCACAGCACTGAAAACGCAGCAATACGATTGCGAGTACCCGAACTGGAATACCACTTTATAGACCGCGTGCAAGGCGAGTATCGCCAGCACCTGGGTCGTGACGTCGGTGATTTCGTGATTCGCCGCCGCGACGGACTCTATGCCTATCAACTCGCGGTGGTGCTGGACGACGCCTGGCAAGGCATCACTGATATTGTCCGTGGCGCCGACCTGCTGGACTCCACACCCCGGCAGCTCTACCTGCAAGAGCTGCTCGGCTTGCGGCAACCGAAATACCTGCATATCCCGCTGATCACTCAGCCCGATGGCAACAAGCTCGGCAAGTCCTACCGCTCTCCGCCCCTGACAGCCGATCAGGCAACACCTTTGTTGCTGCGTGCCCTGCGCGCGCTCGGGCAAAATCCGGGGACCGAATTGTTGTACGCAACGCCCAGGGAAGTGCTGGACTGGGCCATTGGCCACTGGGATGCACTGCTGATCCCGCGAACACTTGACCTTCCCGAAGCGCAACTGCAGTGATCGCACTTGCAGTGGCGCGCCCATCCGTTACCATCGCCGCACGTTTTCGGGCACGCGCATAAAAAAGAGAGGCCGGGATGTACATCTATCGCTTGGTCCTGCTCCTGGTAGTGGGGATTTATCTGTTCTCCCCAGCCATCATGGATTGGTGGATCGACGCCACCGGTGCCTGGTATCGCCCTTATCTGCTCTGGCTGATTCTGATCGTCGTGACCTTCATCCTGCAGAGCCAAAAAGATGCCGATGAGCTTTAGCCTGACCCAGATGATCCTGATCAGCGCCGCCTACCTGGCCGTGCTGTTCGGCGTAGCCTGGATCAGCGAACGGGGCATGATCCCCCGGGCGATCATTCGCCACCCACTGACATACACCCTGTCGCTGGGTGTTTACGCCAGTGCCTGGGCTTTTTACGGCACCGTGGGCCTGGCCTATCAATACGGTTACGGTTTCCTGTCCAGCTATCTCGGTGTTTCGGGCGCTTTCCTGCTGGCGCCGGTGCTGCTGTATCCGATCCTGAAAATCACCCGCACCTATCAATTGTCTTCGCTGGCGGACTTGTTTGCGTTCCGCTTTCGCAGCACGTGGGCCGGAGCACTGACGACGATTTTCATGTTGATTGGCGTGCTGCCGTTGCTGGCGTTGCAGATTCAGGCCGTGGCCGACTCCATCGGCATTCTCACTCGCGAGCCGGTCCAACATCGCGTGGCACTGAGCTTCTGTGCGCTGATTACCCTGTTCACCATTTTCTTCGGCTCACGCCATATCGCTACCCGCGAAAAACACGAAGGCCTGGTGTTCGCGATTGCCTTCGAGTCGGTAATCAAACTGATCGCCATTGGCGGCGTCGGCCTCTATGCGCTGTACGGCGTGTTCGATGGTCCGCAGCAACTTGAGCTTTGGCTGCTGCAAAACCAGACGGCGCTGGCTGCCCTGCATACACCGTTGCAGGAAGGTCCGTGGCGCACGCTGCTGCTGGTGTTCTTTGCCTCGGCGATCGTGATGCCGCACATGTATCACATGACGTTTACCGAGAACCTCAACCCTCGCTCGCTGGTCAGTGCGAGCTGGGGTTTGCCATTGTTTCTTCTGCTGATGAGCCTGGCCGTCCCGCTGATTCTCTGGGCCGGGCTGAAGCTTGGCGCCACCACTAACCCGGAATACTTCACCCTGGGAATCGGTATTGCCGCCAACAGCAAGGCTTTGGCACTGCTGGCGTATGTCGGCGGATTATCGGCCGCCAGCGGATTGATCATTGTCACTACCCTGGCGCTGTCCGGGATGGCACTCAACCACCTGGTGCTGCCGCTCTACCAGCCGCCGGCCGAAGGCAACATTTATCGCTGGCTGAAGTGGACGCGACGCGCGCTGATCGTCGCCATCATCATGGCCGGTTACGGTTTCTATCTGCTGCTCGGCGCCGAGCAGGATCTGGCCAACCTTGGCATCGTCGCGTTTGTGGCGACATTGCAGTTCCTGCCAGGTGTGCTGTCGGTCCTGTACTGGCCGACCGCCAACCGTCGCGGCTTTATCGCCGGTTTGCTGGCCGGGATCCTGGTGTGGCTGGTGACGATGCTGTTGCCGCTGGTCGGCAATTTGCAGGGCTTCTATATTCCGCTCCTGAACATGATTTACGTGCTGGACGACACCAGTTGGCACATGGCGGCCATCGCTTCGCTGGCTGCCAACGTCCTGATGTTCACGCTGATTTCACTGTTCACCAATGCCAGTCCTGAAGAAGCCAGCGCTGCAGAAGCCTGCGCTGTGGACAACGTCCGCCGACCGCAACGTCGCGAATTGCACGCCGCCTCTCCACAAGAATTTGCCACCCAACTGGCCAAACCATTGGGTGCGAAGGCTGCCCAAAAGGAAGTCGAGCAGGCGTTGCGCGATCTCTACCTGCCATTCGATGAGCGCCGCCCGTACGCGTTGCGCCGTTTAAGGGATCGGATCGAGGCCAACCTGTCTGGCCTGATGGGGCCGAGCGTCGCTCAGGACATGGTCGAAACCTTCCTGCCTTACAAGGCCGGCGGCGAAAACTACGTGACTGAAGACATTCACTTCATCGAAAGCCGTTTAGAGGATTACCACTCGCGTCTGACCGGGCTGGCAGCGGAACTGGACGCTTTGCGTCGTTACCACCGCCAGACGTTGCAAGAGTTGCCGATGGGTGTCTGCTCCCTCGCCAAGGACCAGGAAATCCTGATGTGGAACAAAGCCATGGAGGAGCTCACCGGAATTGCCGCCCAACGCGTGGTCGGTTCACGCCTGAGCACCATTGCCGATCCATGGAAAGAACTGCTGCAAGGCTTCATCAACCTGCCGGACGAGCACTTGCACAAACAGCATCTCGCGCTCGACGGCCAGACCCGCTGGCTCAATCTGCACAAAGCCGCCATCGATGAGCCCCTCGCGCCGGGTAACAGTGGCCTGGTGCTGTTGGTAGAAGACCTGACTGAAACCCAGATGCTCGAAGACAAACTGGTGCACTCCGAGCGTCTGGCCAGTATTGGTCGACTCGCCGCCGGCGTGGCCCACGAGATTGGCAACCCGATCACCGGTATCGCCTGCCTGGCGCAGAACCTGCGCGAAGAGCGTGAGGACGATAGTGAGCTGAAGGAAATCAGCGGCCAGATTCTCGAGCAAACCAAGCGGGTGTCGCGCATCGTTCAGTCACTGATGAGCTTCGCCCATGCCGGCAGCCACCAGCACAGCGACGAGCCCGTCTGTCTGGCGGAAGTCGCCCAGGACGCGATAGGCCTGCTGGCCCTCAACAGACGCAATTTCGAAGTGCAGTTCTACAACCTGTGCGACCCCGATCACTGGGTCGAAGGCGATCCGCAGCGACTCGCCCAGGTCTTGATCAACTTGCTCTCAAACGCCCGCGACGCCTCGCCTCCCGGCAGTGCAGTGCGCGTTAAAAGCGAAGCCGGCGAGCACACGGTCGACCTGATCGTGGAAGACGAAGGCAGTGGCATTCCGAAGAACATCATGGACCGATTGTTCGAACCTTTCTTCACCACCAAGGACCCTGGCGAAGGCACCGGTCTGGGCCTTGCACTGGTCTATTCCATCGTTGAAGAGCATTATGGACAAATCACCATCGACAGCCCGGCTGATGTTCAAAGCCAACGCGGCACCCGTATTCGGGTGACCTTGCCGCGTCATGTCGAAGCGACGTCCGCTGTGAACTGAGACCGTCGAGAGTATCGAATCAATGCCGCACATTTTGATCGTCGAAGACGAAACAATTATCCGCTCCGCCTTGCGCCGCCTGCTGGAACGTAACCAGTACCAGGTCAGCGAAGCCGGTTCTGTGCAGGAAGCACAAGAACGTTTCACTATCCCCACGTTCGACCTGATCGTCAGCGACCTGCGTTTACCAGGCGCGCCGGGCACCGAGCTGATCAAGCTCGGCCAAGGTACGCCGGTGCTGATCATGACCAGCTACGCCAGCCTGCGCTCAGCGGTCGACTCGATGAAGATGGGCGCGGTGGACTACATCGCCAAGCCTTTCGATCACGATGAAATGCTTCAGGCAGTCGCAAGAATCCTGCGTGATCGGCAATCGGTGCAAAGCACTGCGGGTGAGCTTGCCAGTGCCAAGGCGGGCAATGGCACGGCAAAAACAGGTGTCGACAACAGCAATGGCGAAATCGGCATCATCGGTTCGTGCCCCCCGATGCAGGATCTGTACAGCAAGATCCGCAAAGTGGCCCCGACTGACTCAAATGTCCTGATCCAGGGCGAATCCGGCACCGGTAAAGAACTGGTGGCACGGGCGCTGCACAACCTGTCCAAACGTGCCAAGGCACCGATGATTTCGGTGAACTGCGCAGCCATTCCGGAAAGCCTGATCGAGTCCGAGCTGTTCGGCCACGAAAAAGGTGCGTTTACCGGTGCCAGCGCCGGTCGCGCCGGCCTGGTGGAAGCTGCCGATGGCGGCACGCTGTTCCTCGACGAAATTGGCGAACTGCCACTGGAAGCTCAGGCTCGTCTATTGCGCGTATTGCAGGAAGGCGAGATTCGCCGAGTCGGTTCCGTGCAATCGCAGAAAGTCGACGTGCGACTGATCGCTGCGACTCACCGGGACCTCAAGAGCCTGGCGAAGATCGGCCAGTTCCGTGAAGACTTGTTTTACCGCCTCCACGTCATCGCCCTGAAATTGCCAGCGCTGCGCGAGCGTGGTGCAGACGTCAACGAAATCGCCACTGCTTTCCTGGCGCGACAAAGTGCGCGAGTCAACCGCACCGACCTGAAGTTTGCGCCGGATGCCGAGCAAGCGATTCGTCACTATTCATGGCCGGGTAACGTTCGTGAACTGGAAAACGCTGTAGAGCGCGCCGTCATACTTTGCGAAAGCCCGGAGATTTCCGCTGAACTGCTGGGGATCGACATCGAACTGAATGATCTGGATGACGATGAGTTCATCGGCCTCGCACCCCAACAGGGCGGCAGCGCCAGTAACACCAGTCATGAGCCTACGGAAGACCTGTCACTGGAAGACTACTTCCAGCACTTCGTACTCGAGCATCAGGACCATATGACCGAGACCGAGCTGGCCCGCAAACTCGGGGTCAGTCGTAAATGCCTGTGGGAACGTCGTCAGCGCCTGGGCATTCCACGGCGCAAGACCGGTGTGGCCAGCGAAAGCTGAACGTCACCTTTCGAATGTGCAGGTAACAGCTGATTGTGTGAAAAAACTGTTACCTCAGGTTTTTCACGTAACAGAAGCCGGGGCTTACGGTAACGAAGCCCCGGCTTTTTTTGACCTCGCAAATACCCGCGCCAGTGCCTAACCCCTTGTTTTGCTGGGCTTCGCAAAAGTTGGCACGCACCCTGCTATATGTTTGGTACAAGAACAATAACAAGCAATGCACAAGACAATAAAAATAAGACGAATCGACTCACGCACAATAAAAACAAGACGGCGAGAGGCGCAGCTAACTGATTCTTTTGGAGAGGCGTTGTATTTGGGGCTTGCCCCACGACCAGGCCGAGAACAACAAAAACTGTCCTAAGACAGAGCCTGAACTGGTTGGATCGATAGATCACTGCAGCACAGCGACCAAAGCAATCCGTTTGCTCTTGGCTCCCGATTGGGAGGGTCATGAAGGAAAATCTCCATGACGAGGGCACTTAACAAAAACAAAAAGCCCGAAACCAATAATAAAAATAGAGCATGCAACTACTTCTTGGGGAGCTTCGGCTCCCCTTGTAGTTTCCGGGATTTGACGATCATGCGGCCCCTGTCGTCGCTGTCCGATCATTCGCCCTTCATCCCGTTGCGCAGCTTCCTACACCATCCCCCGACTAAATGCTAGAATCCCCGCCCATCATGCGGTCATTCTTCGTTATGGCCGAACATTCCTTCAAACAGTGCATCCCATGCTGAAGAAGTTGTTCCAGTCATTCCGTTCTCCCAAGCGTCATACGCAACACATTCGCAGTACGCCTGAAGTGCTCAACAGCAGCCAACATTCGCTGCAGAAGTCGCAATTCAGCCGATACGCAGTGAATATCGTCGAACGCCTGCAGAACGCCGGTTACCAGGCCTATCTGGTTGGCGGCTGTGTGCGCGACATGATGCTCGGCATCACGCCAAAAGATTTCGACGTCGCCACCAGTGCAACACCTGAACAGGTCAGAGCTGAATTCCGCAACGCGCGGATTATCGGCCGTCGCTTCAAATTGGTGCATATCCATTTTGGCCGCGAAATCATCGAGGTCGCGACCTTCCGCGCCAATCACCCGCAAAACGATGAAGAAGAAGACAGCAACCAGTCCTCACGCAACGAGAGCGGGCGCATCCTTCGCGACAACGTTTACGGGACCCTGGAAGAAGACGCGCAGCGCCGCGATTTCACCATCAACGCCCTGTATTACGATCCGGTCAGTGAGCGCATTCTCGACTACGCCAACGGCGTTCACGATATTCGCAATCATCTGATCCGACTGATCGGCGATCCAAAGCAGCGCTACCAGGAAGACCCGGTGCGGATGCTGCGCGCCGTGCGTTTCGCCGCCAAGTTGAATTTCGGCATCGAAAAGCACAGCGCCGCGCCGATCCGCGAACTCGCCCCGATGCTTCGGGAGATACCGTCGGCTCGTCTGTTCGAAGAAGTCCTCAAGTTGTTCCTCTCCGGCCATGCCGCAGACACCTTCGAAATGCTGGTGGATTTGCAGCTGTTCGACCCGCTGTTCCCGGCCAGTGCCGAAGCGTTGGAATACAACCCGACCTACACGCACACACTGATCAGCGAAGCCTTGATCAACACTGACCTGCGCATCAAGCAGAACAAACCGGTGACCCCGGCGTTCCTGTTTGCAGCGCTGTTGTGGCCTGCATTGCCGGCGCGCGTGCTGCGTCTGCAAGAGCGTGGCATGCCACCGATACCGGCGATGCAGGAAGCCGCTCACGAACTGATTGCTGAACAGTGTCAGCGCATCGCGATTCCGAAGCGCTTTACCATGCCAATCCGCGAGATCTGGGACATGCAGGAGCGCTTGCCACGGCGCAGCGGCAAACGTGCCGACCTGTTGCTCGATAACCCACGATTCCGGGCCGGTTATGACTTTCTGCTGTTGCGTGAGAGCGCCGGGGAACAAACCGATGGCCTCGGTGAATGGTGGACCGATTATCAGGACGCCAACGACAGCGAGCGCCGTGACATGATCCGCGACCTCAGTGGTAAAGACGAAGGCACCGGTGCGCCGCGCAAACGACGCCGTAGCGGTGGCGCAAAGCGCAAGCGTACAGCCGACGCACCGAGCACCACGGGCGAGTAACTCATGGAACGCATCTACATCGGCATGGGCAGCAATCTGGCTGACCCCGCCGAACAATTGCGCAGCGCGGTCGACGCGCTGGCGCAACTGCCATGCACCGAACTGGTCGCCGTTTCCGCGTTTTATCAAAGCGATTCATTGCTGCCCGGCCAACCGCGTTACACCAACGCGGTTGCGGCCCTCGACAGCCTGCTCCCGCCATTGGAGCTACTGGATGCGCTGCAAGCCATCGAGAATGACCAGGGGCGCGAACGCCTCGAACGTTGGGGGCCACGAACGCTGGATCTCGATATCGTGCTGTTCGGCGATCGACTGATCGACGAGCCTCGCCTCAAAGTCCCCCACTACCATATGCAGGAACGCGCGTTCGTTCTGTATCCGCTGGCCGAACTGGCGCCTGCAGACCTGCGCTTGGCCGATGGCCGGGTACTTGGCGAATTACTCCAGGCTTGCCCGTTTGTCGGGCTGGAGCGCATTCCCCAAAATTGATGAAATCCCTCTGCAGGAGCAATGCTTGCTCGCGATAGCTGACTGAAATACGGCACGCATGTCGACTGACACGTCACTATCACGAGCAAGCTTTGTTCCTATAGAAACGCGGAGCCCCCCCTTATGCCGCCGCCGCATCCCGTCTGCTGAATCGCATCAGTTACGCCGGTAACACCTCATGCGTAACAATGCGGTAACACACGCAATTGACTTCCCGAGTTCTCCTCACGACTATAGGCGTCCCGTTGCCGCCAACACGGCGTTGAAGGGCGCAATCCAGGCCTTAAAAGCACGACAACAGACCGTGCGCCTGTATTTAACGAAGAATCACGCGCGTTACTCGCAGTAGTTTTCACAGCGCCTGAATGAGGAACTTTTCATGCCAGCCATTACCCTGACCACCCTGCAAGGTCTCAAGCAAAAAGGTGAAAAAATCACCATGCTGACCTGCTATGACGCGACCTTCGCCCACGCCTGCAATCAGGCTGGCGTCGAAGTGCTGTTGGTGGGTGACTCCCTCGGCATGGTTTTGCAGGGTCATGACAGCACGCTGCCGGTGACCACCGCTGAGATGGCTTACCACGTGGCGTGCGTCAAACGCGGCAACACCGACGCATTGATCCTCGCCGACCTGCCTTTCATGGCCTACGCCACCACTGAACAAGCCATGACCAACAGCGCGCTGTTGATGCAGGCCGGTGCGCACATGATCAAGGTTGAAGGGGCATTGTGGCTTGCGGACTCGATTCGCTTGCTGGCCGAGCGTGGCATCCCCGTCTGCGCTCACATGGGACTGACACCTCAATCAGTGAACATCCTGGGCGGCTACAAAGTTCAGGGACGTAACGAAAACCAGGCGCGACAAATGCGTGCCGATGCGATCTCGCTGGAACAAGCCGGCGCAGCGATGCTGCTGCTTGAATGCGTCCCGAGCGAGCTGGCCGAAGAAATTACCCAGGCAGTGAAGATCCCGGTTATCGGCATCGGCGCAGGCAGCGCCACAGATGGCCAGGTATTGGTGATGCACGACATGCTGGGGTTGTCGATTACAGGTCGCATGCCAAAATTCGTGAAAAACTTCATGGCCGGTCAGACCAGCATTGATGCGGCGTTGACTGCCTACGTCACTGACGTCAAAGCGGCGACCTTCCCAGGTATCGAACACGGATTCTCTGCATGAACACCGTAAAAACCGTACGCGAACTTCGAGCCGCCGTCGCCCGCGCCCGTAGCGAAGGCAAGCGCATCGGCTTCGTGCCCACCATGGGCAACTTGCACAGCGGCCATATCGCGCTGATCACCAAAGCCACTCAACGAGTGGATTTCGTGGTCGCGAGCATCTTCGTCAACCCGTTGCAATTTGGGGCCGGCGAAGACCTCGACAAATACCCGAGAACCCTCGCTGCGGATCAGGAAAAACTGCTCCAGGCGGGCTGCCATTTGCTGTTCGCGCCAAGCGTTGAAGAGATGTACCCGGACGGCATGCAAGGTCAGACCCGCGTCAGTGTTCCACAGCTCTCCGAAGGCCTGTGCGGCGCCAGTCGTCCCGGTCACTTCGAAGGCGTGGCGACAGTGGTCAGCAAGCTGTTCAACATGGTCCAGCCGGACCTGGCGATCTTTGGCCAGAAAGACTTCCAGCAATTGGCCGTGATCAAGTCCCTGGTTCATGACCTGAACATGCCTGTGCAGATCATTGGCGAGCCTACTGTTCGTGCAGCCGATGGCCTGGCGCTTTCCTCGCGTAATGGCTTTCTCAATGAACAACAGCGCTCCGTTGCACCCGTGGTGTATCAAGGCCTGACGCAAATTGGCGGGGCGATCAAACAGGGCGACAGGGATTTCCCGGCGCTCATCGATGCCCAGATCAAACAGCTGGAAACCGCCGGGCTGCGTCCGGATTACCTGGAAATACGTGAAGCGCGGACCTTGCGTCCGGCAACCCCGGAGGATCGGGACCTGGTCATTCTGGTAGCCGCGTATCTGGGGACAACGCGCCTGATCGACAACCTGCACATCAACCTCGACGCCACGGCGTAGAAAGTGCGGTCGGTCATCCAGCATGATGCTGGATGACCCAGCAGATTCGCGCCTGCTTTCACATCGAATCTGGTTCAGCTTTCCCCTACTCGGTTCAGGTCGCCTGACCGAGCCAAAACCCGCACATCCTTCCGTTTGTCGGCTCACCCTCTTCTTTATGTATAAAAAAGTACCGGGGACGGGTCAGACAAAGTCAAGACAGATCGCAGCGCGAAGGTTACTGTATTCGCCCTGCGCCATGAAAACGTGAAGACGCAGTTGACCGGACGCCCACCCGCAGCGATCCGGTATTTTTAGTGTTCAAAAGGCCGTTCAAGTAAAAAGGAAACCCGCAGCGATGGCGTACTACCGCACTCCTCACGACGTGACCGCTCTGCCCGCCTGGCAAGCGTTGAATGATCACCGCCAAGCCATGCAGGATTTCAGCATGCGCGAAGCGTTTAATGCCGATCCGCAGCGCTTTACCCAATTCACCCTCAGTAGCTGCGGTCTGTTTCTCGATTACTCGAAAAACCTGATCAACGCCGAGACCCGCAACCTGCTGGTGGGTCTGGCCAACGAAGTCGACCTCAAAGGCGCTATCAAGTCGCTGTTTGAAGGCGAAATCGTCAACTCGTCCGAAGGTCGCCCTGCCCTGCACACCGCGCTGCGCCGTCCAGTTGGCGACAAGTTGTCGGTCAACGGCGTCAACGTGATGCCGGAAGTCCACAAGGTGCTGAATCAGATCACCGATCTCGTGGGCCGCATCCACGACGGTTTATGGCGTGGTTACACCGAGAAGCCGATCACTGACGTGGTCAACATCGGCATCGGTGGTTCGTTCCTCGGCCCGGAACTGGTGTCCGAAGCACTGCTGTCCTACGCCCAGAAAGGCGTGCGTTGCCATTACCTGGCGAACATCGATGGCAGTGAGTTCCACGAGCTGACCATGAAGCTGCGTGCCGAGACCACGCTGTTCATCGTTTCGTCGAAATCCTTCAACACCCTCGAAACCCTGAAGAACGCCCAGGCAGCGCGCGCCTGGTACCTGGCTCAGGGCGGTTCCGAGGCGGAGCTGTATCGTCACTTCATTGCCGTGTCCAGCAACAACGCGGCAGCGGTGGCTTTCGGTATTCGTGAAGAAAACATCTTTCCGATGTGGGACTGGGTTGGCGGCCGTTACTCGTTGTGGTCGGCCATCGGTCTGCCGATTGCCCTGGCCATCGGCATGTCCAACTTCAAGGAACTGCTGTCCGGTGCCTACACCATGGACCAGCATTTCCAGAGCGCTCCTTTCGAACAGAACATGCCGGTATTGCTGGCGCTGCTCGGCGTCTGGTACGGCAACTTCTGGGGCGCGCAGAGTCACGCGATCCTGCCGTACGATCACTACCTGCGTAACATCACCAAGCATTTGCAACAGCTGGACATGGAATCCAACGGCAAGAGTGTTCGCCAGGATGGCACGCCAGTGTCCACCGAAACGGGCCCGGTCATCTGGGGCGGCGTGGGTTGCAACGGCCAACACGCCTATCACCAGTTGCTGCACCAGGGTACCCAACTGATTCCGGCCGACTTCATCGTGCCGATCGTCAGCTTCAATCCGGTCTCCGACCACCACCAGTGGCTGTACGCCAACTGCCTGTCCCAGAGCCAGGCATTGATGCTGGGCAAAACACTGGCGGAAGCCGAAACCGAGCTGCGTGACAAAGGCATGAGTGAAGAAGAAATTCACACAGTCGCGCCGCACAAGGTGATCCCGGGCAACCGCCCAAGCAACACCATCGTGGTGGAGCGCATCAGCCCACGTCGTCTCGGCGCATTGGTGGCGATGTACGAACACAAAGTCTTCGTGCAAAGCGTGATCTGGGGCATCAACGCCTTCGACCAATGGGGTGTGGAGCTGGGCAAAGAACTCGGCAAAGGCGTCTACAACCGCCTGGTCGGCAGCGAAGAAACTCCGGCTGACGATGCCTCGACCCAAGGCTTGATCAACTATTTCCGCGGTCGTCACCGCGGCTGATCGTAAGCAATGCCTTGTGGGAGCGGGCTGCCCGCTCCCACATTGGTTTGTGTCTGACTTGAACCGATCCACTACTCGGCGCATCTTTATATCTTGTCGCAAAACAAGAATAAGGAACCGTCATGTTCGATATCAGCACGTTCCCCGAAGCCGATGCCGTCCGCCGGGCTGCGAATCTGAGTCAAGACGACTACCAGCGCCTGTACCGCCAATCCATCGAACACCCCAGTACTTTCTGGGCCGAACAAGCCACACGCTTCCTCGATTGGAGCGCCCCCTGGGACACTGTCCAGCGCTACAACCTGAAAACAGGTGAAGCCAGCTGGTTCTCCGGCGGCCAGTTGAACGTCAGCTACAACTGCATCGACCGTCACCTGAAACAACGTGGCGATCAAATTGCGATCATCTGGGAAGGCGACGATCCCGCCGAATCCGCCCAGATCACCTACAAAAAACTCCACCACAACGTCTGCCGCCTGGCCAACGTGCTGAAAAGCCGTGGGGTCAAAAAAGGCGACCGGGTGTGCATCTACATGCCGATGATTCCCGAAGCGGCTTACGCCATGCTCGCTTGCACGCGAATTGGAGCAGTACATTCGGTGGTGTTTGGCGGATTTTCTCCCGACTCCGTCCGCGACCGGATACTCGACGCCGATTGCCGCACGGTCATCACCGCAGATGAAGGCGTGCGTGGCGGCAAATCCGTACCGCTCAAACAGAAGGTCGACCAGGCGCTGAAAAGCTGTCCGGACGTCAGCACCGTTATCGTGGTCGAGCGCACGCAAGGCGAAGTGGACTGGGTCGAAGGCCGGGACATCTGGTATCACCAGGCATTGCGCGATGTCAGCGATGACTGTCCGCCCGAACCGATGGACGCTGAAGATCCGCTGTTCATCCTCTACACCTCCGGCAGCACCGGCAAACCAAAAGGCGTGCTGCACACCACCGGCGGCTACTTGCTGCAAGCGGCGATGACGTTCAAATACGTGCTCGATTACCGTGATAACGAGGTTTTCTGGTGCACGGCCGATGTCGGCTGGGTCACCGGCCACAGTTACATCGTCTACGGCCCCCTCGCCAACGGCGCGACCACGCTGATCTTCGAAGGCGTGCCCAGTTATCCGAGCAGCTCGCGCTTCTGGCAGGTCATCGACAAACACCACGTCAACATCTTCTACACCGCCCCGACAGCCCTGCGTTCGCTGATGCGCGAAGGCCCCGAGCCCTTGAAGGAAACGTCCCGGGCGAGCCTGCGACTTCTCGGCAGCGTCGGCGAGCCGATCAACCCGGAAGCCTGGGACTGGTACTTCAACGTCGTCGGCGAGCAGCGTTGCCCGATCGTCGACACCTGGTGGCAGACCGAAACCGGCGGCATCATGCTTAGCCCCCTGGTCAGCGCCCAGCGCATCAAACCCGGTTGCGCCACCCAACCGATGTTCGGCGTGCAACCGGTGTTACTTGATGAAACGGGCAAGGAAATCAAGGGCGCCGGCAGCGGCGTACTGGCGATCAAGTCCAGCTGGCCGGCGCAGATCCGCAGCGTGTATGGCGACCCTCAACGAATGGTCGACACCTACTTCAAGCCCTACCCCGGGTATTACTTCACCGGTGATGGCGCGCGGCGCGACGAGGATGGCGATTACTGGATCACCGGGCGAATCGACGACGTGATCAACGTCTCCGGGCACCGCATCGGCACTGCGGAAGTGGAAAGCGCGCTGGTTCTGCACGACAGCATCGCCGAGGCCGCTGTGGTCGGTTACCCTCACGACGTAAAAGGTCAGGGCATCTATGCCTTCGTCACGCCCATGAATGGCACCGAGCCCAATGATCAGCTGAAAAAAGAGCTGCTGGACCACGTCAGCAAGGAAATTGGCAGCTTCGCCAAGCCGGATCTTATTCAGTGGGCACCGGCCTTGCCGAAGACCCGATCAGGCAAGATTATGCGGCGAATTCTGCGCAAGATCGCCTGCAATGAGCTCGACACGTTGGGCGACACCTCGACCCTGGCCGATCCAAGTGTGGTTCAGGAGTTGGTTGATAAGCGTCTGAATCAATAACATTGGACTCGCAATGCCCCCCGCAGGAGCTGCCGCAGGCTGCGATCTTTTGATCTTGTTTTTTAGAGAATCAAAATCAAAAGATCGCAGCCTGCGGCAGCTCCTACAGGGGTATTTCAGGTCCGTAATTTTTTCGCCATTGAGTCGCCATGGAATACATCCGCAGTCGCATCGAAACCCAGATCATGAGCCTGACCGGTCTGTCCCTCGGCAAACTTGACCTGGAAAACCCCAAAGGTGATCCCGGCCTGTTCGGTCCCGACTCGGTGAGCTGGCAAGTTCATGGCGACTTCAGCAGCATGCTGATTGGTGGTATCAGCGCGCTGATGTTGCAAGCCTTGCACCCCTTGGCGCTGGCCGGGGTGTGGGACCACTCGAATTTTCGCGAGGACATGCTCGGCCGATTGCGCCGCACCGGCCAGTTCATCTCAGGCACCACCTTCGGCTCACGAAAAGATGCCGACTGGTTGATCGAGAAAGTCCGCACCATTCACCTTCAAGTCACCGGCACCGCGCCTGACGGACGCCCCTACGCTGCCAGCGACCCCGATCTGTTGACCTGGGTTCATGTGGCCGAAGTCAGCAACTTTCTCGCTGCGCACCTGCGGTATCGAAATCCGAACCTGTCCCTGGCGGATCAGGACCGCTATTACGACGAAATCGCTTTGGTCGCCGAACGGTTAGGCGCCCGTGATGTACCTCACTCGCGGCAAGACATTGCCAACTACCTTGAGCGCGTCCGTCCGCAGTTGCTGTGCGATGAGCGCAGTCGCGAGGTGTTGCGGCTGCTCATGAACGCGCCATCCCCCAGCCGGTTGGCCAAGCCGTTCGGCGGGTTGATGATGCAAGCCGGGATCGACCTGCTGCCGGACTGGGCCAGCGACATGCTGGGTGTCCACCAGACCCCGCTGCAACGAAAACTGATCCGCGCCAGTGTCAATCGCAGCGCGCCGATGTTGCGCTGGGCAGTCCGTAACGGTTCGGTTCAACGGGCCAAGCGGCGGATGGGCTTACTGACCTGAGCCGGGTATCCGCCCTCGCCACAGGCAATCCCCTTCCACACAGTGTTAAACTCCCGCGCCAAATTACCTCCTGCAAGGCGCCCAGCATGTCTTCCTTGAATCAGGCGCTGCGCGCCGCCCTCGATCAGCGCCAGGACCTGCTTGCCGAACTGCATCAGCAAGGCACCGATTGCTACCGACTGTTCCATGGCAGCCAGGAAGGCGCTGGCGGTTTGACCATCGACCGTTACGGTCCACAGTTGCTGGTGCAAAGCTTCCACCAAGCGCTGGAACGCGACGCCCTGCTGCAGTTGCATGCCACGATCAATCAACACTTGGGCGTTGAAACGCTGCTGGTCTACAACGACCGCTCCCGTGGCAACTCACGCATTGACCGCGAAGACACGGTTTACCAAGCCGACGAAGCCGCGTTGCAGGACCTGGTCGGTCACGAGTGGGGGCTCAACTACCGGGTCCGCGGTCGTCACGCGGGTCAGGACCCTCTGTTGTTTCTCGACCTGCGCAACACCCGTGGCTGGGTCAAGGCACACAGCAGCAACAAAAGCGTACTCAACCTGTTCGCCTACACCTGTGGTGTCGGCCTCAGTGCTGCGGCCGGTGGCGCGCGCGAAGTGTGCAACCTGGACTTTGCCGAGGGTAACCTGGCAGTCGGTCGCGAGAATGGCCTGCTCAACCCGCAATTGCCGACCATGGAATTCGTCCAGTCCGATTATTTCCCGGCGATCCGCCAACTGGCCGGTCTGCCGATCAGCCAGCGTCGCGGGCAGAAACTACCAAGCTATCAGCGCCTGGAACAACGTCAGCACGACCTGGTGCTGCTTGATCCACCGGCATGGGCGAAGAGCGCGTTCGGCACCGTCGACCTGCTGCGCGACTACCAGAGCCTGCTCAAACCAGCGCTGCTGACCACCGCCGACAACGGCGTGCTGATCTGCTGCAACAACCTGGCGAAAGTCAGCATGGACGACTGGCGCGAGCAGGTACTGCGTTGTGCCGAGAAGGCTGGACGGCCGGTTCGTGAGTGGACCGTGATGAAACCCGGCGCCGATTTCCCGTCGATGGACCAGCAGCCTCCCTTGAAAACGCTGATCCTGCAGCTCTGACATCTGCCGACATTTTCAGACAAATCCCATAAAGCCTGTTCACTTCGGAACCAGAAACGCGTGCCATACTCCAAGGCACTCCGATTCAGACAGATGAAGCCGCACATGCCCAAAGGATTGATTCGCGCTATTGGCGCTTTGTTGACTGCTCTGGCCCTCTACAGCCTGCTGGGGTTTCTGATTTTGCCGGGCATTGTGCTTCGGGTGGCCAACCAGCAACTGGCCAACTACGCCACCGTGCCCGCGCATCTGCAACGCATCGAACTCAACCCGTTCAGCCTTGAAGTGACCCTGTGGGGGCTGACCCTCGGTGAGCCAGGCAAGGAACAAGTCGGTTTCGAACGTCTCTACGCCAATTTGCAGATCGACAGCCTCTGGACCAAGGCACTGCACCTGTCCGATATCGAGCTGGACAAAGCCAAGACCGAAATCCTCTTCAACAAGGAAGGCCAGCTCAATCTGATCGGTCTGTTCAAACTGCCCGCGAGTGAACCGACGCCCGTAGACCCTGACGCCAAACCTTTCCCGATGCGTATCGAGCGCATTAAATTCGCGGATGGTTACGTGCACTTCCAGGATGCGCGGCCCAGCGAACCCATTGAGTTTCTCTACGACAAACTCGATTTCGAACTGAACAACCTCAGCACCCTGCCCGATGACAGCGCCGACATGACTCTGGTCGCGGTCGGGCCAGGAGGCGGTCAAATTGACTGGACGGGCAATTTCAGCCTGATCCCGATTGCGTCCGAAGGTAAGTTGAAAATCACGAACGGCCAGATGAAACTCTTTTGGCCCTACGTTCGCGATGCCTTGCCACTGGTGCTGGAGAACGGCGTTGTAAACCTCAGCACTGACTACAAACTCAACCTGTCCAAGCAAACCGAGCTGCTGTTGAGCAACGTCGCGGTCAGTGTCGCGCCCTTTGCCATCAAAGCCCCGGACGGTCGTCCTCTGGCGAAACTTGAGCGTCTGGATGTCACGGAGACCACCGTCGACCTGGCCAAGCAGCAAGTGGTGGTCGGCAAGATTCGCAGCCAGAAACTGGAAACCTGGGCAGCCCTCGAAGCAGACGGGCAGCTCGACTGGCAAAAACTGTTCGCAAGCCAGCCGTCCAAACCGGCGGCCAAAGTCAAAGCCGACGCCGAACCCGCCAGCACACCCGCCGCTGCCGATTCACCGAAACCTGAACCTGCCGCGCCCGGCAAGCCATGGCAGGTGTTGCTCAAAGACGTGCAACTGCGCAATTACCAGGTGCACCTGGCGGACCGTCAGGCTCAGCCCAACGTAGCGCTGGATGTCGGGCCGCTGAACGTTGATCTGCAGAACTTCGATAGCCTCAACGGCTCGCCTTTCGACCTCAAGCTCGACACTGGCATCGGCAAGCAAGGCAAGCTCACCGCGCAAGGCACCGTCAATCTGGCGCCGGTCAATGCGAAGCTCCAGGTTCAAACCAAAGATATCGACCTGCGTGTCGCCCAGTCCTACATCAACCCCTTTATTCGCCTCGAGCTGCGCAGCGGCATGCTGGGCAGTGACCTGGCTGTCGACCTGAAAAGCACCGAGCCCCTCGCGCTCAGCGTCACCGGTCGGGCTCAGATCGATCAACTGCACACCCTCGATACCCTGAAGACCCGCGACTTTCTAAAGTGGCAACAGGTCGTGGTCGAAGGTCTGAATTATCAGCATGGCGACAGCTTGTCGATCGACAAGGTCAACCTGTTCCAGCCTTACGTACGCTTCATGATCAACGATGACCGCACAACCAACGTCGATGATTTGCTGATCCCGCAACCGGCCGACTCTGGCAGTAAATCCACTGCCGCCAAACCGGCCAGCAAGGACAAACCCCTGGGCATTCACATTGGCGGCATTGCCATCAATGACGGGTCGGCCAACTTCGCCGACTTCAGCCTGACGCCAAACTTTGCCACCGCCATCCAACAGCTCAACGGTGCGATTGGCACCATCGACAGCCGCCAGATGAAACCGGCCACCGTCGACATCAAGGGCAAGGTCGACCGCTATGCGCCAGTGACCATCAAGGGCGCGGTCAACCCGTTCGACCCGATGGCCAGCCTGGACATTGCGACCAGCTTCAAGCGCGTGGAACTGACCACACTGACGCCCTACTCCGGCAAATTTGCCGGTTACCGCATCCGCAAGGGTCGACTTAATCTCGACCTGCATTACCTCATCACCAAAGGCCAGCTCAAAGCCGAAAACAAAGTGGTGGTCGAACAGCTGCAACTGGGCGAAAAAGTCGACAGCCCCGATGCAGTGAGCCTGCCGTTGAAACTGGCGATTGCGCTGCTCAAAGACGTCGACGGCAAGATCTCGATCGAACTGCCGGTCACTGGCGATCTCAACAACCCCCAGTTCAGCGTTATGCCGATCGTCTGGCAAACCCTGCGCAACCTGATCGTGAAAGCGGCTGCTGCCCCCTTCAAATTGATCGGCGGACTGGTCAGCGGTGGTGGCTCGCAGGATCTGGGCACCGTCTCCTTCGCCCCAGGTTCAAGTGACTTGAGCAAGGATGCCGAAGAGGCATTGATCAAACTGTCCCAGGCCCTCAAGGAACGCCCAGCCCTGCGCCTGGAAATTGAAGGGACTGCGGCGGCCAGCAGTGACGGCCCGCTGATCGCCGAGCAACGTCTGGAGCGGGAATACCAATACAACTACTACAAGATGCTCCAGCGTCGCGGCGACAAAGTGCCGGCCCAAGCCTCTCTTCTGGAGGTGCCGGACGGCGAAAAGGGCGCACTGCTGGAAGGGATCTACCGCACACGCCTGAAGACTCAACCTCCTGCCGAGTGGAAGGATCTGGGCAAGGAAGAACGCACCGCGAAAATGCGCGAAGGCGTTATCAAGTTCTGGAGTTCCAGTGACGTGCTGTTACGCCAGCTGGGTCAGGACCGCGCCAGCAGCATCAAGGATTATCTGGTCGACAAGGGGCAACTGGCCGATGACCGCGTTTACTTCGTCGACGCCAACCTTGGCGAAGCGGAAAGCGACGGCCGTGTCATTACGCCGCTGCACCTGGATGCTGAGTGATGATTCGCAAAGTGTTATTCAGCCTGGCGCTGACATTGATTGCGGGGCATGCCTCGGCAGCCAACACCCTACGCTGCGGCAGTCAATTGATCAGTGTCGGGGACCGTTCCAGCGAGGTCTTGCAGAAGTGCGGGGAGCCCGTCGAACGAGACCCGCTGGGCTATAAGCGCAGCGCTAACCGACGGGAAGAATTCCAGGTCGAAGAATGGACTTACGGGCCGAATGGCGGGATGTATCAGTACTTGCGGTTCGAAGGTAACCGCCTGGTGCAGATCACCAGCAAGCGCGGAAGCTGATAAATCCCCTACGCCAGCTGCTACAGGAGCGAGAGCGCACTAAATTTTCAAACTCCCACAATAGAACAGGCCCCGACACGAATGCCGAGGCCTGTAATGGCCACATCCTTGTGGCCTTCGCATGAACTCCAAAGCTGCGACAGACGTATAGCTCGGCCCGTCTATCGCGCCTTCTCCCGGTTCAGGCGAGAAGTCGTGCCGTTTACTCGGCTTTCAGGCCGTCAGCGGAGACCGCTTTGACGCCTTTGATTTTCTTGGCGATAGCCACTGCGGTGGTTTTCTGAGCGTCAGTCACTGCAACAGTGGACGACAGGGAAACAACGCCTTTGTTGGTTTCAACTTTGATGTCGGTACCAGGAATGCCTTTTTCGGTAACCAGGTCAGCTTTGACTTTGGTAGTGATCCAGGTATCGGAAGTAGCTTCTTTGGCTTCGGTCACTTCACCAGCAGCCAGCACCATTGGTGACTGGGTAGCCTGGGTAGTTTGTGCAAATGCGGAACCGGCCATGGTCAGGGTCAGCGCGGTAGCAGCAGCGGCAGTGATAGCGAACTTCTTCATACGAGTAACTCCTGTTTTTCTGGAAAGTCTGCTGCGTGTCTTGTCAGCAGGGTTACTGGGTATATTGCGAACGCTGTGCCAACTTTGAGACACCTGAATATTCGTTATAAATCAACAGCTTAGCAAACAGGCCGATTTTCGGAATCATGCAATTTGCATGAGTTGGAAATAATGGACATGCAAGTTGCGGGTTTTGGCGTGGGCCTAAGGCCATGAATTGTCGGGGGTTTTCTTGATTGACCCGATCGCACCGAATAAAAAGCAAAAAAAACCCTGTATCGCGAGATACAGGGCTTTTGATTACGCTGAAAATGGATCAGCCAGCAGCAGGCGTGCAACCTTTCGGCGCGTAGTCTGCGATAACACTGGTGGCGCATGACCAGCCTTTGGCGGCATCGCGAGTCAACGTCACAGTTGCACCGGTAATAACGGAAGGTGCGCCTTTGATTGTGCAAACGATTCCTGATGCAGGACTCGTAGCAGCGGTGATGGTGCAGTTTTGCGTATCGCCACCCGGGTTGAAGGCAGTCACAGCTGGTGCCGCAGTACCGGAGTTCACCGCGTCTTCATAATTGACCTTGAGCGCCGATACTTCAGCTGCACCAGCAGTCATCTTCGCCCGCGCCTGATATTTCGAATAGGCCGGAATAGCAAACGTCGCCAGAATCCCGATGATCGCCACAACGATCAACAGCTCGATCAGGGTAAAACCTTTTTGGTTATTCATAGACAAGCTCCATGCATGAGTCGGAATCTCATGATCTGAATTTATCCCAGCACAGCGCATGCCAACAGCCGCAACGCCTGCACGCTGGGGGCAAGCGCAAATGATCTGCCTGACGGGCCCTCGTAAACCGCACTATCTGACACTTTTTGTCACTTCACCACGGCTGGTTTGGCTCCGTCCCTTGACTAGGCTATAAGTCATGAACTGTCTGCGTCCGGTATCCCAATGAATGACATCGCTCTTAGCGGCCTGGCCAAGCAATTGGTCCTGGCCGAGCTGCTGACTGACAAAAGCGCGCAACAGGCGTATCAGCAAGCCCAACGCAACCGCATCTCGCTGGTCAGCCATCTGGTGCAGAACAAGCTGGTAAAGAGCCGGCAGGTCGCCGAGATCGCCTCCGAGCATTTCGGCATGGCGCTGTTCGACCTCAATGCCCTCGACAAGGAAGGCCAGCCCAAAGGACTGGTCAGCGAAAAGCTCGTGCGCCAACACCACGTCCTGCCCCTGTGGCGGCGTGGTAACAAGTTGTTCGTTGGGGTCTCCGACCCAACCAACCATCAAGTCATCAATGACATCCAGTTCAGTACCGGGCTGACCACCGAAGCCATTCTGGTAGAGGATGACAAGCTAAGCGACGCCATCGAAAAACTCTTCGACACCCACTCCACCGGCCTGGAAGACATGGCCGACGTTGACCTTGATGGCGTGGACATCGATTCAGCCGATGACAGCAAAGCGGACGCCATCGCTGGACAGGATGCCGATGACGCGCCAGTGGTTCGCTTCGTCCACAAGATGCTGCTCGACGCGATAAAAAGTGGCTCCTCCGACCTGCACTTCGAGCCTTACGAAAAGACCTACCGCGTGCGGATGCGCACCGACGGCATGCTGCGCGAAGTCGCCAAGCCGCCGATTCAACTGGCCGGTCGTATCGCCGCGCGGTTGAAAGTCATGGCCAGCCTCGACATCTCCGAACGACGCCGGCCTCAGGACGGGCGGATCAAAATGCGCCTGTCCAAAAGCAAATCCATCGACTTCCGGGTCAATACCCTGCCCACCCTGTGGGGCGAGAAAGTGGTGATCCGGATCCTCGATCCGTCCAGCGCACAAATGGGCATCGATGCGCTCGGTTACGAACCCGCGCAAAAAGACCTGTACATGGCCGCGCTGAGGCAGCCACAGGGCATGATTCTGGTCACCGGCCCCACGGGTTCCGGCAAGACCGTATCGCTCTACACCGGCCTGAACATTCTCAACACCGTGGACATCAACATCTCCACCGCCGAAGACCCGGTGGAAATCAACATGGAAGGCGTCAACCAGGTCAACGTCAATCCCAAGCAAGGCCTGGATTTTGCCCAGGCCTTGCGCTCATTCTTGCGGCAAGACCCGGACGTGATCATGGTCGGTGAGATCCGCGACCTCGAAACCGCTGAAATAGCCATCAAAGCGGCCCAGACCGGGCATTTGGTGTTATCGACCCTGCACACCAACAGTGCGGCGGAAACCCTCACCCGCCTGCACAACATGGGCGTTCAGGGCTTCAACATTGCGACGTCCGTCAGCCTGATCATCGCTCAGCGCCTGGCGCGCAAATTGTGCGGCCATTGCAAGAAACCCATCGATATTCCGCGCGAAGCATTGCTCAAGGAAGGCTTTCCCGAGGAACGCATCGGCTCGTTCACGATCTTTGAACCGGTCGGATGCGACCTCTGTAACAACGGCTATAAAGGCCGGGTCGGGATTTATGAAGTGGTGAAGAACACGCCGGCGCTTCAACACCTGATCATGGCCGAAGGCAACTCACTGGAAATCGATATTCAGATGCGCAAAGACGGTTTTGATGATCTGCGTACTTCCGGTCTTCAAAAGGCCATGCAAGGCATCACCAGCCTTGAAGAAATCAACCGGGTCACCAAGGACTGAACATGGCGGTCAAAGCAGTAAAAATCAGCGTTTACGCCTGGGAAGGCACCGACAGGAAAGGCACGAAAATGACCGGCGAATTGAGCGGTCAGAATCCGGCGCTGATCAAGGCTCAGTTACGCAAGCAAGGCATCAACCCGGGCAAGGTGCGCAAGAAGTCTGTCTCGATTCTCAACCTGGGCAAACGCATCAAAGCCCAGGACATCGCCCTGTTCACCCGGCAAATGGCGACCATGATGAAAGCCGGCGTGCCGCTGCTGCAATCGTTCGACATCATCGGCGAAGGCTTCGAGAATCCGGCCATGCGCAAACTGGTGGACGAGGTGAAACAGGAAGTCGCGGCGGGTAACAGCTTCGCTGCCGCCTTGCGTAAAAAGCCCCAATACTTCGATGAGCTCTACTGCAACCTGGTGGACGCGGGCGAACAGGCGGGCGCCCTGGATACCCTTCTGGAACGGGTCGCGACCTATAAGGAAAAAAGCGAAGCCCTCAAGGCGAAGATCAAGAAAGCCATGACTTATCCGCTGTTCGTGGTGTTCGTCGCGCTGATTGTGACAGGGATTCTGCTGGTCAAAGTGGTGCCGCAGTTCGAGTCCGTCTTCAAGGGGTTTGGCGCTGAATTGCCCGCCTTTACCGTGATGGTCATCGGCCTCTCGGAGTTCATGCAGGAGTGGTGGTGGATCATACTGGGGCTATTGATCGCAGCAATCTTCGGTGTACGCCATGCGCTTAAAACCTCTCAAGCTTTTCGCGACCGGATGGACACCTGGCTGTTGAAGCTGCCCTTGGTGGGCACCTTGATGTACAAGTCCGCCGTCGCTCGATATGCCCGCACACTGTCGACCACTTTCGCCGCGGGTGTACCACTGGTAGAAGCCTTGGAGTCCGTTGCCGGGGCGACCGGCAATATCGTGTTCAAGCGTGCGGTATTAAGGGTCAAGCAAGATGTTTCGACGGGTATGCAGCTGAACTTCGCCATGCGCACCTCTGGCGTTTTTCCAAACATGGCGATCCAGATGACAGCGATCGGCGAGGAGTCTGGCGCGCTGGACGACATGCTCGACAAGGTGGCGAGCTTCTACGAAGCCGAAATCGACAACATGGTGGATAACCTCACCAGCCTGATGGAACCGTTCATCATGGTGGTGCTGGGGATTATCGTCGGCAGCCTGGTGGTGGCCATGTACCTGCCTATTTTCCAACTCGGCGCAACGATCTGACATGCCCTTGAATGAAATCCTCAACGCGCACCCATTGGCCTTTGTCGCCCTTGCTTTGCTGGTCGGCTTGCTGGTGGGCAGCTTCCTGAATGTGGTGATCTGGCGCCTGCCAAAAATGCTTGAGCGTGACTGGCGCCTGCAAGCTCACGACATACTCGGTCAACCGCTGGATACGCCGCAGCCGACCTACAACCTGATGCTGCCCCACTCCCATTGCCCGCACTGTGATCACAGCATTCGAGCCTGGGAAAACATTCCGCTCATCAGTTACGTGTTTCTGCGGGGACGTTGCTCAAACTGCGCGGCGTCGATCAGCAAGCGCTATCCATTGACCGAGTTGGCCTGCGGTGTTTTGTCGGCGTTTATTGCCTGGCACTTCGGATTCGGCTGGCCGGCTTGCCTAGTGCTGGTGCTGACATGGGGCCTGTTGGCCATGAGTCTCATCGATGCAGAACATCAACTGTTGCCGGATGTGCTGGTGCTGCCGTTGCTGTGGCTGGGATTGATCGTCAACAGTTTCGACCTGTTCGTGCCGCTGCATGAGGCGCTGTGGGGCGCGATCGCCGGCTACCTGGTGTTGTGGTCGGTGTTCTGGCTATTCAAGCTGATCACCGGCAAGGACGGTATGGGCTACGGAGATTTCAAGCTGCTGGCGATGCTCGGCGCCTGGGGCGGTTGGCAAATTCTGCCGCTGACCCTGCTGCTTTCGTCCTTCGTGGGCGCCATCATCGGCGTGACCCTGCTGCGTTTTCGCAATGCCAAAACCTCCACACCGATCCCGTTCGGCCCCTATCTGGCAATTGCCGGCTGGATTGCGTTGCTCTGGGGTGGTCAAATAACCGACTTCTATTGGCAGTTTGTCGGTTTGAAATGAATACCCCTGTGGAAAAACCCTGGATACTCGGCCTCACCGGCGGCATTGGCAGCGGCAAAAGCGCGGCGGCACAGCACTTCATCGATCTTGGGGTGCACGTGGTGGACGCCGACCACGCAGCGCGCTGGGTGGTGGAACCCGGTCGCCCGGCGCTGGCGAAAATCGTCGAGCACTTCGGCCCTGGTGTCTTACAGGCTGACGGGCAGCTGGATCGCGCGGCGTTGCGCAAGCTGATCTTCGAAGTGCCAGAGCAGCGCATGTGGCTTGAAGCGTTGCTGCATCCACTGATCGCGAAGGAAATCGTCGAACACCTGGGCAAGGCACAATCGCCCTACGCGATACTGGTGTCGCCGCTGTTGATCGAATCCGGCCAGTACGCCATGACGCAACGTGTCCTGGTCATCGATGCCCCCGAACAGCTTCAGATCGAACGCACCCTGCAGCGCGACCAGACCAGCGAGCAACAGGTCCAGGCGATCCTCAAGGTTCAATCAAGCCGTCAGGATCGCGTGAGCCATGCCGACGATGTCGTGATCAACGACCGCGACCTCGCCTGGCTGCACAGCGAGGTCGAACGCCTGCATCACTTTTACCTTACTTTGCGTGGAGGCCAGTCATGAGCCAGACCCCAACCGTCAACTGCCCAACTTGCGGCGCTCCTGTCGAATGGAGTGCCACCAGCACCTTCCGGCCCTTCTGTTCGGACCGTTGCAAACTGATCGACCTGGGCGCCTGGGCGTCCGAAGAACACAAGATTCCCGTCAGCCCGGACGCCGAAGATGACCTGTTCAGCGAAGACTTCGAACCCCGTCACTAAGAGAACGACCCAGGCGGAGCTTCAAATCCAAGGGCGAAAGACTTCAATTCAGAATCAGGATTCTGGATCGTCGTCTTTCCAGGGTGCCGACAGGTAGCGAGTACGATTGAAAGTTTCCAGCCACTCGGGGCAGAACACCACCAATGCGCTCACCACCATGCCGTTGATGAACGCCTCGGGAAATATGATCAGCCACAGATAGCCGACAAAATCCTCCAGCCAATACGGCATCGCAAAACGCCCATCGAACCACAGCAGCCAAAGCGCAAGCAGAAGGCACAGCAACGCAGACACCGCCGCCGCAAAGAACCCGGACACGAAGATGTAGACGAAGGGATTACGCGGCTGCGCGCGCTCGACCAGAATGGCGCAGCATTCGGTAATCAGCGCCGGCAGCAAAATCAGCAAGGCGCCATTGACCCCCACGGCAGCAAGGTCCTGACGCCCGAGGAAAACCAGGCCCATTTGCGCCACCAGGCCGCCAATGATTGCCAAAGGCCAATCCAGCAGCAGAGTAACCGCCGTCAGACCGATGAAGTGATAGCTCACGCCAGTGTCGAAATCCCGACGCACCAGCCAAAGCATGAACAGTGCGAACACCGTGCCAAACAGTAAATGCTGACGCCGCCGGTCGGTGAACAATTCGACCCACGGCGCACGCCAGATCGCCCACATCACCACAGGTAAATAAATCAGCCAGCCCACCGTCAGACTTTCCGGTGACAGCAACTCGACGCCGATCATGTGCCTACTCCTTTGAACACCACCGTAGTCTCCTTGGCTGAGTGCAGCTCATATCAGCAGTCTACACCGGCCTAAAAGTCGCTCCACCTGATGCAAAGCTTTCTGCTTGTCGCATTTGAACGCTAAGCTTGGGCCTATGGATGACTCAGACTACTTACGCCTGCTGACCATTGCGGCCGAGCAAGCCAACGCGTTCCTGTCCAATGCCCGCAAATGGGAGCGTGAGCGTTGGGTTTGCCAGCGCCTGCTGCAAGGCCTGAACATTCCCTACCGCGCCGACGAATTCGCCCCCGCCGGGGAGCCGCCAGACGTGCTGTTTCGCGACGCCAGTTTCGAGGTGTTCTTCGTACTCGACGAAGGCCGACGCCTCAATGACGAATGGCGCGATGAACTGCAGCGCCGACGCAGCGCATTTTCCTTGAGCTCCCTGGTGCGCCGCGAAGCAAAACCCAAACGCATTCCGGCCAATGAATTCTTGATGAGACTGGCGCCGACCCTGCGTAAAAAAGCGCACAACTACAAAGAGCGCGGCATGGACCTGGGGGAACTGGACATCATTGCCTTTGCCAGCCTCAAGCGTGAAGTCCTCGACCTCAACAGCCACTTTCCACCGCCCACCGAATACCTGCGCCAAGGCTGGCGCTCGTTGTCGCTGGTCGGGCCGACCTTCGCCCGCGTGCTGTTCGCGCATCCGGACGCCCCGGACTTCCTGCGCAGCAACCTGGGACGCAGCATTGTGTTCGACGTTGGAATCAGTCTGTGAGCCCGTTGCAGGAATTGCTCGCTGAAGTCCCGCAAACCGGCCACGTTCGCTGGATTGGCGTGCGACCGGAACCGCACGTGCCGATGATCGAACTCGATGCCGTGGAAGCGCGCCTCGAGGCAGGCCTGACCGGCGATCGCGCCCGCCCCGGCGTGCGTAATGCCCGGCAGGTAACGCTCATTCAGTGGGAACACCTGGCGGTGATCAGTTCACTCATGGGGCGTTCGGTCGATAACCCGGTGTTACCACAGGATTTGCGACGCAATCTGGTCATCAGCGGGATCAATCTGTTCAGCCTCAAGGGTCGACGCTTCCGGATTGGCCAGGCGATTTTCGAAACCACCGGTTGGTGCCAGCCCTGTGCACGCCTGCAGAACAACCTCGGCCCCGGGACGTTTCAGGCCGTTCGTGGACATGGCGGAATCACAGCTCGAGTGTTACAAAGTGGAATCATTCGCCTAAACGACACCGTGAGCGTCGAGCCCATTCCGGACAGCGGCTATGCTCCGTTCAACGTGCGTTAAATCAGCCTGTAGCTTCTATACATTCAGCAACGTCTACCTGATGAGGCCTTTATGACCAGCCGCCTGAACCCGGACGACCAGAAGCATGTCGAAGAGTACCTGCACCTGTCCCAACACCAAGTCGAGCGCCGGCCCTTCCGGCCGTGGATGCTCCTTGTGCTGGTGCTGGCAGTGACCATTGGTTTGGGCTTGTTGAGCCGTTTCATCAGTTACCTGACGCTATGAGCCGCCTCGCGCTCGCTCGGGTAATTGCACCGATTTCTTTTAGCCTTGCGAGATATCCCCATGACTCATCGTATTGTCATCGTTGGCGGCGGCGCCGGCGGCCTGGAGTTGGCTACCCGTCTGGGTAAGACTCTGGGCAAGCGCGGCACAGCCAGCGTGATGCTGGTCGACGCGAACCTGACTCACATTTGGAAACCCCTGTTGCACGAAGTGGCCGCTGGATCGCTGAACTCTTCCGAAGATGAACTCAACTATGTCGCCCAGGCGAAATGGAACCACTTCGAGTTCCAGCTGGGGCGCATGAGCGGGCTCGATCGCACCCAGAAGAAGATCCAGCTGGCCGCGACCTATGACGAAGCGGGCGTAGAACTGGTGCCTGCCCGTGAACTGGGTTATGACTCGCTGGTGATTGCCGTTGGCAGTACCACCAACGATTTCGGCACACAGGGTGCGGCGCAGCATTGCCTGTTCCTCGACACCCGCAAACAGGCCGAGCGCTTTCACCAGCAACTCCTGAATCATTATCTGCGCGCCCACGCAGGACAAACCGACAAGGTCGAGCAAATCAGCGTCGCCATCGTCGGCGCAGGTGCGACGGGTGTCGAATTGGCCGCCGAGCTGCACAACGCCGCCCATGAACTGGCAGCGTACGGACTGGACCGGATCAAACCAGAGAATATGCACATCACCCTGATTGAAGCCGGACCACGGGTGTTGCCAGCATTGCCGGAGCGAATTGGCGGGCCTGTGCATAAAACCCTGGAGAAACTTGGGGTCAACGTCATGACCAATGCTGCTGTCAGTGAAGTGACGGCTGACAGCCTGATTACGGCGGATGGCAAAGTGATCAATGCCAGCCTGAAAGTCTGGGCCGCAGGGATCCGCGCACCGGGTTTCCTCAAGGACATCGATGGTCTGGAAACCAACCGCATCAACCAGCTTCAGGTGCTGCCGACCCTGCAAACGACTCGCGATGAAAACATCTTCGCCTTCGGTGACTGCGCGGCCTGCCCGCAACCGGGCACAGATCGCAACGTGCCGCCACGGGCGCAAGCCGCGCACCAGCAGGCGTCATTGCTGGCCAAATCGTTGAAGCTGCGCATCGAAGGCAAAGCGTTGCCCGAGTACAAATACACCGACTACGGCTCGCTCATCTCGCTGTCGCGTTTTTCGGCTGTGGGTAACTTGATGGGCAACCTGACCGGTAGCGTCATGCTTGAGGGCTGGCTGGCTCGGATGTTTTATGTGTCGCTGTATCGCATGCACCAGATGGCGCTGTATGGCGCGTTTCGCACGGCGATGTTGATGCTGGGCAGCAAGATCGGGCGCGGGACTGAGCCGCGTTTGAAACTGCATTAAATTTCGGCGCCCGTCAGGGCCTCATCGCGGGCAAGCCCGCTCCCACAGGTTAGGTGTTGATCTTGGAATCCGGGTCCAGCACTAAACCTGTGGGAGCGTGGCTTGGTCTGGGCGGCATTCCGACGATGCGGTCGCCTCGGTTTAACCTGCGCAAACTGTGTCCCACTGTATCCCCTCCCCGATTCAGCCCCTTCGCTTACAAACCTCCCCCTGGCGCGACACAGTAGCGATACACCCATCCCGCTAAATGGCCACACCCGATCAAGGCAACCCGCCTGCTCTGGCTACCAGACCCTTTATCGAGCGGTTGTGTCGTGCAACCCAGGAGAATTCAAATGTCCCGCATCCCTACTCTCGGCAAGAACACTTTTGGTCTGCTCGGCGCTGTACTGGCCGGCGGCATGATGTTGTCCGGCTCCGTATTTGCCTCCCAGCCTTTGACTCAGGGCTATTTGCTGGCGTCGGCCGAACAGGTCGTGAAGACCCCTGAAGGAAAATGTGGTGAAGGCAAGTGTGGCGACGAGTCGATGGCCCGGACCGATACCGACGGTGACGGCAAAGTATCCCGCGCAGAATTTTTGAAGGTGGCGCCCAAAGCGGACTTCGACAAGATCGATACCAATCATGACGGGCAGATCGATGAGCAGGAGGCATTTGATAACGTGAAGGCTAATTACGAAGCCAATGGCAAAAAAATGCCAAAAGGCTTGTTCGAACACCTGAAGGACAACAGCTAAGCCCTGAACGTCGCACCCACGCCTCGCTTCTCAACAAGAGACGCGGGGCTTTTTATGTGCATTTCCAGCAGGCAAAAAAAATCCCCGTATCTTTCGATACGAGGATTTTTAATATGGTCGGGGTAAGGGGATTCGAACTCCTGACATCCTGCTCCCAAAGCAGGCGCGCTACCGGACTGCGCTATACCCCGGTAAAAAAAAGGCGACCTTATCAGTCGCCTTCTTCGATCAGTGCTTTTGGCCTCTGATCTTAAGATCTGATTCCAGCGTTAACTGGTTTCAAAAATGGTGGGTCGTGTGGGATTCGAACCTACGACCAATTGGTTAAAAGCCAACTGCTCTACCAACTGAGCTAACGACCCAAAAATGGTCGGGGTAAGGGGATTCGAACTCCTGACATCCTGCTCCCAAAGCAGGCGCGCTACCGGACTGCGCTATACCCCGGTTTGAAATTGGCTCCGTGACCAGGACTCGAACCTGGGACCCAATGATTAACAGTCATTTGCTCTACCGACTGAGCTATCACGGAACTACATATTTCAATTTACAACATTGAAGCTTTACAGCGTTCTCTTCGACCCGTTCGCATCGCTGCGTTCGTGTGTCTGAGGCGCGCTATTCTACAATCTTAAGCACCTCTGTCAACCCCCTAAATTGCTTTCAAGTTAATGATTTGCAACTTATTTCAGATTTCTGCTTGGGGAGCAGAAACCCTTGCGGGTGACTTACTGCGGGGCGCACTTTACAAGCCTTTTCCTTTGAGTTCAACAGCCTAACGAAAAAAAGGCCTCGCAATGCGAGGCCTCTTCTATTTTGCTGCCGCTTTGGATCAGACGAAGACGATTTCGTCGTTCTCCACGACACCCTGAGCGGTATCGCCAGGCATGAACCGACCCGAAAGGATCAGCTGTGCCAACGGGTTCTCGATCCAGCGCTGGATCGCTCGTTTGAGCGGCCGTGCGCCATATACCGGGTCGTAACCCACCGCGATCAGCTTGTCCATGGCCTCAGGACTGAGATCAAGCTTCAGTTCCCGTTCAGTCAGACGACTGCGCAGGCGACTCAACTGAATCTCAGTGATGCCGGCGATCTGATCGCGAGCCAGAGGCTCGAAGATCACCACTTCATCGACCCGGTTGATGAACTCCGGACGGAAGTGTGTGGAAATCGCGTCCATCACCGCAGCGCGCTGAGCCTCACGGTCACCGACCAATTCCTGAATCTGTACCGATCCCAGGTTAGAGGTCATGACAATCACGGTGTTCTTGAAGTCCACCGTGCGGCCATGACTGTCGGTCAAGCGGCCATCTTCCAGCACTTGCAGCAAGATGTTGAACACATCGGGATGGGCCTTCTCGACCTCGTCCAGCAAGATCACCGAGTAAGGCTTGCGACGCACTGCCTCAGTCAGGTAACCGCCTTCTTCATACCCTACGTACCCTGGTGGCGCACCAATCAGTCGAGCCACGGAATGTTTTTCCATGAACTCGGACATATCGATCCGCACCATCGCCTCTTCCGTGTCAAAGAGGAACTCGGCCAAAGCCTTACACAGCTCGGTTTTACCCACACCGGTCGGGCCGAGGAACATGAACGAGCCACTCGGACGATTCGGATCGGACAACCCGGCCCGCGAACGCCGCACCGCGTTGGAAACGGCAATCACCGCTTCGTCCTGGCCGATCACACGCTGGTGCAACAGGCTTTCCATCTTCATCAGCTTGTCGCGCTCGCCTTCGAGCATTTTCGATACTGGAATACCGGTCCACTTGGAGACGACTTCGGCGATCTCTTCTTCAGTGACCTTGCTACGCAGCAACTGGTTTTCGCTCTTGCCGTGCTGGTCGACCATCTGCAGGCTGCGCTCCAGATCCGGGATAACCCCATACTGCAACTCTGCCATACGGTTGAGGTCGCCTTTGCGGCGGGCCGTTTCCAGCTCCTGTCGCGACTGCTCGATTTTCTGCTGGATCTGCGCAGAACCCTGGACTTCAGCTTTCTCCGCGTTCCAGATTTCTTCCAGGTCCGAGTATTCGCGCTCCAGGCGGGCGATTTCTTCCTGGAGTTTTTCCAGGCGTTTTATCGCCGGCTCGTCACTTTCTTTCTTCAGCGCCTGGGATTCCACCTTCAGCTGAATCAAGCGACGCTCCAGACGGTCCAGCACTTCCGGCTTGGAATCGATCTCCATGCGGATGCGGCTGGCAGCTTCATCGATCAGGTCGATGGCTTTGTCCGGCAGCTGACGGTCAGTGATATAGCGATGACTGAGCTTGGCCGCAGCAATGATCGCACCATCGGTGATCGCCACCTTGTGGTGAACCTCGTAACGCTCTTTCAAGCCACGCAGGATGGCAATGGTGTCTTCTTCGCTCGGTTCGTCTACCAGGACTTTCTGGAAGCGCCGTTCGAGGGCCGCGTCCTTCTCTATATATTGGCGGTACTCGTTGAGCGTGGTAGCACCCACGCAGTGCAACTCACCCCGAGCCAATGCCGGCTTGAGCATGTTGCCCGCGTCCATCGAGCCTTCGCCTTTACCGGCGCCAACCATGGTGTGCAGTTCGTCGATGAACAGGATGATCTGCCCTTCCTGCTTCGACAGTTCATTGAGCAGGGATTTCAGACGTTCCTCGAACTCACCGCGATATTTGGCGCCGGCAATCAGCGCCCCCATGTCCAGGGACAACAGGCGTTTGCCTTTCAAGCCATCCGGCACTTCGCCATTGATGATCCGTTGCGCCAGACCTTCAGCGATGGCTGTTTTACCAACGCCAGGCTCACCGATCAGTACCGGGTTATTTTTCGTACGACGCTGCAGCACCTGAATCGTGCGGCGAATTTCGTCGTCACGGCCGATAACCGGGTCAAGCTTGCCGTCTTCGGCACGCTTGGTCAGGTCGACGGTGTATTTATCCAGCGCCTGACGCGACTCTTCGTGGTTGGCGTCGTTGACGGCCTCACCACCGCGCAAGTTGTTAATGGCATTTTCCAGGGCTTTTTTGCTGACACCCTGGCCAAGCAACAATTTGCCGAGCTTGCTGTTCTCATCCATCGCCGCCAGCAATACCAACTCGCTGGAGATGAACTGGTCACCCTTCTGCTGTGCCAGACGATCGGCCTGGTTGAGCAGGCGCGCCAGATCCTGCGACATGTTGACGTCGCCGGTCGGGTTCTGGATTTTTGGCAGCTGGTCGAGCTCTTTCGTCAGCTCTTTGCGCAGGCTGTTGACGTCGAAGCCTACCTGCATCAGCAGAGGCTTGATCGAACCACCCTGCTGTTCGAGCATGGCTTGCATCAAGTGCGCCGGTTCAATGCCCGGATGGTCAAGGCCAACCGCCAGCGATTGGGCGTCGGATAGTGCTAACTGTAATTTGCTTGTTAAACGGTCGATACGCATAAGTCACCTTCCTTTTGAGCAGGCCGGACCTATAAAACATCCTGAATGAAGAAACCTGCCAGATACCGTTATAGATGCGGTCGATTCTGGGAGTTTCAAGCGTTGATCAGTTGATGCAGGTCAGGGAAGTCTAGCGTTCAAGCCAGATAAGGGAGGCAAACCGGCCGGTACGGGATGAACGGCGGTAAGAAAAGAAGCGTGGATCGGTGACCGTGCAGAAATCACCACCATAGACAGCGGTTACTCCGCGAGCCGCCAGACGCAGGCGTGCCAGCTCATAGATGTCGGCCATGTACTTGCCGACGTTTTGGCTGGCGACAAAGGCTTTCTCGGTTTCGGGTAACTGCTGGATGAAGGTTTCACGGACTTCGGGGCCGACTTCAAAGGCCTGTGGGCCAATGGCCGGACCGAACCAGACCAGCACTTCTGCTGATGGCAACGCCAGGGTATCGAGTGTTGCTTCGAGCACACCCGCCGCCAACCCGCGCCAACCGGCATGAGCTGCCGCGACGCGAGTGCCGGCACGATCACAGAACAGCACAGGCAGGCAGTCCGCCGTCATCGCCGCGCAGGCGATACCCGCGGTTGCCGTCCAGCTCGCGTCGGCCGTGGCTACCACGCCCGGATCAGCATGAGCCACGGCAATGCCATGAACTTGCTGCAACCAGGCAGGTTGAATAGAGAAACAATCGGTTAGGCGCCGGCGATTTTCGGCAACAGCTTCAGGGCTGTCATCGACATGATCACCGAGGTTGAGGCTGTCGAACGGCGCCAGACTGACGCCGCCCGAACGGGTGGTAACACAGGCTTTTACCCCGGCAGGCGCAGGCCAGTCGGGAATCAGCCAGTCACTCATCCGATGAACGCCTCGCGGTCTTGCTTGAGCAGCGTCAGCAACCAGACGAAATCGTCCGGCAATGGCGATTCCCAGCTCATGCGCTTACCGGTCGTCGGGTGATCCAGTTCCAGGAATCGCGCGTGCAATGCCTGGCGCGGGAACGCCTTCAAAGATTCGACCATGGTTACACTGGCTGCCGGCGGAATGCGGAAACGACCGCCGTAGGCAGGATCTCCGACCAACGGGTAGTTGATGTGAGCCATGTGCACACGAATCTGGTGCGTACGACCGGTTTCCAGCTTTACCCGCACGTGAGTATGGGAGCGGAAACGCTCAAGCACGCGGTAGTGGCTGACGGCTTGCTTGCCACCTTCCATCACGGCCATGCGCTGGCGCTGCTGGCCGTGACGACCGATCGGGGCGTTGATCTTGCCGCCAGCGGTCACCACACCAATCACGATGCACTCGTAGATCCGGCTTACGCTGCGGCTCTGCAACTGAGTGACAAGTTGTGTCTGCGCTTGAATGGTCTTGGCCACCACCATCAGACCGGTGGTGTCCTTGTCCAGGCGATGCACGATACCGGCGCGGGGCACATTGATAATGTCCGGCACATGGTGCAGCAAGGCGTTGAGCAAGGTGCCATCGGCATGACCGGCAGCCGGATGCACCACCAGGCCCGCAGGCTTGTTGATCACCAGGATGTCGTCGTCTTCATAGACGATGTCCAGTTCGATGTCTTGAGCGATCCATTCGCCCTGAGCTTCCTGCTCGGCAGTCAACTCAAGAATGGCGCCACCGTGAACGATGTCTCGCGGGCGTATTACCGCCCCATCCACAGTCAGGCGGCCGTCTTTGATCCAGGCGGAAAGGCGCGAGCGCGAGTGCTCAGCGAATAATTGTGCGGCGACTTGATCGAGGCGTTGGCCGCCCAATTCGGACGGCACCTCTGCGCGAAGTTCAATTTTATCGGACATGCTCAGACTAGGCGTCGGCACAGCCTTTGGTTTCGGCTGCGCGCTTGTGGTTAAATACGGCGTCTTTTGCCCCGAGGCTTTTCAACGGGGCGCTCATCATAACAGGACGGCCTCGCCCAAGACAGCGGCCGTCATAGGGACGCAAGCCGCCATGCAAGTGAAACACCTGCTGCTGATCGCCATCCTCGCATTGACCGCTGCTTGCTCATCGAAGGAAGTCGTAGACGAAAACCTGAGCGAGGTCGAGCTGTACCAGCAGGCTCAGCACGATCTGGATAACGATAACTACACCGCGGCCACAGCCAAGCTGAAGGCCCTGGAATCGCGCTATCCGTTCGGTCGCTACGCCGATCAGGCTCAACTCGAGCTCATCTACGCCAACTACAAAAACACCGAGCCTGAGGCTGCGAAATCGGCTGCCGAGCGTTTCATTCGCCTGCACCCACAGCATCCGAACGTGGATTACGCTTATTACCTGAAGGGTCTGACGTCTTTCGACCAGGACGTCGGTCTGCTGTCGCGTTTCCTGCCGCTGGACATGACCAAGCGTGACCCGGGCGCTGCTCGCGACTCCTATAACGAGTTCGCCCAGCTGACCAGCCGCTTCCCGAACAGCCGTTACTCGCCTGACGCCAAGCAGCGCATGATTTACCTGCGCAACCTGTTGGCGGCCTATGAGATCCACGTCGCCGACTATTACCTGACTCGTCAGGCCTACGTTGCCGCTGCGAACCGTGGCCGTTATGTAGTGGAAAACTTCCAGGAAACCCCATCGGTTGGCGACGGTCTGGCGGTGATGGTCGAGGCCTACCAGCGTCTGCACCTGGACGAACTGGCCAGCACCAGTCTCGAAACCCTGAAGCTCAACTACCCGAACCATCCAAGCCTGGAAGACGGTCAGTTCAAGCCTTCGGTTGCCGAAGCCGACAACCGTTCGTGGTTGAGCAAGGCCACATTGGGCCTGATCGAATCCCGTCCGCCACTGCCGCCGGGTGAAACTCGCGCCAATCAGGACGTGCAGAAGCAATTCCAGGATGCCAAGGACGCGATCCCTAACGATCTCAAGCCGCGCGATGAAAACGGCGACGTGATCGAAGAAGAGGAACAAGAGTCCGAAGGCAATAATGACGACCGTTCCTGGTTCAGCTACATGACGTTTGGCGTGTTCGACTAACGCTTCAACGTTGCGCGAAAAGGGAGACTCTAGAGTCTCCCTTTTTATTGCCTGATGATTACGGCGAGTTAATCCGCTGTGCGCCTGCCCCGTCCTTGGCTAAACTGCCGAATCATCAATCAAATAGCAGCTGACCATGCTTCGTTTACTGTTCTGGATCGCCCTGATTGCCGCCGCCATATGGTTCTGGCGCAAGTTCAAGGGACAGGCTTCCGCGCCAAAGTCATCTGCCGAGCTGGAAGCGGCCCCCATGGTTCGCTGCGCTCACTGCGGCGTGCACCTGCCCCGTGACCGAGCGCTGAACCTTCAGCAGCAGTGGTATTGCAGCCAGGCTCACCTTGAGCAAGGCCCGGGCACCAGTGATCGCTGAGACGTCCAGTCCCGGCAACAAACAAGCCCAGCGACTGCTGCGCCTCTATCATCTCTACCGTTTAAGCGTTGGCATCATTCTGGTGCTGCTGATCTCCAGCAACATGGACGGTCAGTTGCTTTCACGTGCCAATGGCGACCTGCTGAGCAACGGCAGCTGGCTGTACCTGGTGCTGAATATTCTGTTGGTGGTGTTCCTCGAGAACACCCGCCGTCCAGCCCAGCTGTTCACCCTGGCGCTGGTCGACGTCGTGTTGCTGTGCGGGCTGTTCTATGCCGCCGGCGGCGTCGCCAGCACGATCGGTAATCTACTGATCGTCTCGGTCGCCATCAGCAACACCTTGTTGCGCCGACGCATCGGACTGTTGATCGCCGCCATCGGCGCGATTGGCATCGTAAGCTCGAGTTTCCTGCTGAGCTTCAGTCGCCCCGCCAGCCCTAACGATTATTTACAGGTCGGTACGGTCGGCGCCCTGTGCTTTGCAGTGGCATTGCTGGTGCAAGGCCTTATCCGACGTCTGGAAGTCAGTGAAAGCCTGGCCCATCAGCGGGCGAACGAAGTCGTCGGCCTTGAAGCCCTCAATGCGCTGATCCTGCAACGCATGCGGACCGGCATCCTCGTCCTTGACGACGTGCAGCGCATTCAACTGGCGAACATCAGCGCGCTGACCTTGCTAGGCCAGGAAACACTTGAAGGCCTTCTGATCGAAGACGTCTTCCCCCTCCTCGTCGAACGCCTGCAACTGTGGCAAAACAACCCGACGCTGCGCCCCCAAAGCCTGAAAGTCGTCAGTAACGGACTGGAGCTGCAACCGAGCTTCATTGCGCTGGATAACAGTCCAAGCCAGCAGACACTCATTTTTCTTGAAGACCTGGCCCAGATTGCCCAACAGGCTCAGCAGCTCAAACTCGTCGCCTTGGGTCGACTGACCGCCAGCATTTCCCACGAAATCCGTAATCCACTGGGCGCCATTAGTCATGCCGCCCAGCTATTACAGGAATCCGAGGAACTGAACAGCGCGGATCGGCGTCTGACCCAGATCATTCAAGACCATTCCCAGCGGATGAATCGGGTTATCGAAAACGTTCTACAACTGTCTCGGCGCCAGCAAACCTTACCGCAACGACTTGATTTGAAGCCGTGGCTGGAACAGTTCGTCAGTGACGTCCGCGAAAGCGCTACCGAGAAGCAGAAGATTCATCTGAACATCGGTCCGGGAGACTTCAAGACCCTGATGGACCCGAACCAACTGACCCAAATTCTCGACAATCTGTTACGCAACGCCTGGCGCCACAGCGCCCAGATCCATGATCAGGCACAGGTCTGGCTGGCATTGTTCGTAGACCCGCAAAGCCAGCTGCCAATGCTCGAAGTGCGGGACGACGGCTCTGGTGTGACTGCGCAATCCCAAGCCCATTTGTTCGAACCATTCTTTACCACCAGCAACCAAGGCACAGGTCTTGGGCTTTATCTGTCCCGTGAGTTGTGCGAAAGCAATCAAGCCCGCCTAGACTTCCAACCACGCCAAGGCGGCGGCTGCTTTCGCATCACCTTTGCTCACGGACGGAAACAAAGTTGAACATGAGCCCACTGCAAAAAATCCTGATCGTCGATGACGAACCCGACATACGCGAACTCCTCGAAATCACGCTCGGCCGAATGAAGCTCGATACGTTCAGCGCTCGCGACCTCGGCGAAGCCCAGGCGCTGTTGGCTCGGGAGAAGTTTGATTTGTGCCTGACCGACATGCGCCTGCCTGACGGTACCGGACTCGAACTGGTGCAGTTCATCCAGCAGCGCTACCCGCAAGTACCAGTGGCGATGATCACGGCCTACGGCAACCTGGAAACGGCGATCAACGCCCTCAAAGCTGGCGCGTTCGACTTTCTGACCAAACCGGTCGACCTGACCCGCTTGCGGGAGCTGGTGAGCAGCGCACTGCGCCTGCCTGTGCCCGGTGGCGCCAGCACGTCAATCGAACGTCGGCTGCTGGGTGATTCATTGCCCATGCGCAACCTGCGTAAACACATCGACAAACTGGCTCGCAGCCAGGCGCCGGTCTACATCAGCGGCGAATCAGGAAGTGGCAAGGAACTGGTCGCACGCCTGATCCATGAACAGGGCCCGCGTACCACTCAACCGTTTATCCCGGTGAACTGCGGCGCGATTCCATCGGAGTTGATGGAAAGCGAGTTTTTTGGGCACCGCAAAGGCAGCTTCAGCGGCGCCGTCGAGGACAAGCCAGGGCTGTTCCAGGCCGCTCATGGCGGCACTTTGTTCCTCGATGAAGTGGCTGACTTGCCTTTGGCGATGCAAGTCAAACTGCTGCGCGCCATTCAGGAAAAAGCCGTGCGCAGTGTCGGCGGTCAACAGGAAACCGTCGTTGATGTCCGCATTCTCTGCGCCACGCATAAAGACCTCGACGCTGAAGTCGCCGCTGAACGCTTTCGTCAGGATTTGTACTATCGGCTCAACGTGATCGAACTGCGGGTTCCATCCTTGCGAGAGCGTCGCGACGACATCGAACTGCTCGCCAGCCATGTACTCAAGCGTCTGGCAGCGGACAGCGGCGAACCCGTCACAAAACTTCACCCCCAAGCTCTGGATGCGCTGAAAAGCTATCGTTTCCCAGGCAACGTACGGGAGTTGGAAAACGTCCTTGAGCGCGCTCATACGTTGTGTGAGAACAAGCAGATTGAGGCGAGCGACCTGCGGCTGGTTGATGGCAACTGCAACGCAGAGGGAGATGTGCCAGACCTGACACAGATCGACAACCTGGAAGATTATCTGGAAAACGTTGAACGAAAACTGATTCTCCAGGCTCTGGAGGAAACCCGCTGGAACCGCACCGCAGCGGCTCAGCGGTTGAATCTTTCATTCAGGTCGATGCGTTATCGGCTCAAGAAACTGGGATTGGATTAACGCCAAAAAAGATCGCAGCCTTCGGCAGCGCCTACTGGAGAGTGCATTCCTCTGTTGGAGCTGCCGCAGGCTGCGATCTTTTGCTTTTCTGTCAAATCCGGCCTGTCGGCGCATAAGGCGCAGGATCAATAATCGGCTCACGCCCAAGCATCACATCCGCAAACAACTGGCACGACGCAGGCGCCAACACCAACCCGTTTCGATAATGCCCGCAATTGAGCCAGAGCCCTTCAAATCCAGGCACCGGGCCGATATAGGGAATCCCCTCCGGCGACCCCGGACGCAACCCGGCCCAATGCCCTACCACCTCGGCATCCGCCAACGCCGGAATCAATTCCACCGCCGAAGCCTTCAGGCTCTCCAGAGCCACTTCGGTCGGCGTCTTGTCGTAGCCTTCGTGTTCGAGCGTACTGCCAATCAAGATGTGCCCGTCGCGCCGTGGAATTGCATAGCGCCCTTTGGCCAGCACCATGCTCGGCAGGAAATCCGCTGCGCACTTGTAAAGAATCATCTGCCCTTTCACCGGTTCAACCGGCAAATCCAGACCCAGGCTTTTAAGCAAGTCCCCACTCCACGCACCTGCGGTCAGCACAACCTGGTCGGCACGAATGGCACCCGTGGACGTTTGCACACCCACCACTTGATCACCTTCGCGGATAAACCCGTCGACCTCGCACTGCTCGTGAATCGTGACGTTCGGCAGTGCCAGTAACGCCGCCTTCAGGGACTTCACCAGCCGCGGATTACGTACGTTGGCGACATCAGCCATGTAGATCGCTCGCGAAAAACCGGCACCCAGCACCGGCACCGCGTCATGAGCCGCGGAGATATCCACGGCCCGCAACGGACGGTTTTCCCGCAGCGCCCAGGCCAGCGCTTGCGCTTCATCGTCCAGATCCAGCCAATACAGCCCGGTGACATGCACTTCGGGATCGACGCCGGTCGCAGCATGCAATCGCTTACCCAGCTGTGGATAGAAATCCTGTGACCAGTGCGCCAGCGCGGTGACGGCCGGGCTGTATCGCCATGGATAGAGCGGCGACACAATCCCGCCGCCCGCCCAGGAGGACTCCTGGCCAACATTCGAGCGATCCAGCAGCACCACGCTTTGTACTTCGGACGCGAGATTGAACGCTGTCAGCAAGCCAATCACACCGCCGCCGACAATCACTACTTGCTGTTGCCTGGTCATGTTCTGATCCAACCGTTAGATAGACAGAGGGCGCAAGGAGCGCCCAAAACGTAATTCAGCGACCCCAGCAGTCCTTGGTGGTCAGTCCGGCTGTCGCGTTCACCATGCTCCTGATGCCGGTATTAGTGATGGTGAAGTCCCCGCACTTGTCACCCGCCATGGCAGTGCCAGCCTTGCGCACAGCCGTCAGCAGGAAGGTCTGATCGGTCAGCGTCGGGGTGATGGTGTAGAAGTCATTGCCGGCGCTCAGCCCGGTGGCACCGGTGTAGACACTGGTTTTCGAATTCGAGTAGAACCGCTCGAGTATCTGCGCCTGCTCCGAAAGCAACCCCGCCACTTCAGTTCGGCGCCCCTTTTTCACGTATTCGGTCAGGCTCGGGTAGCCAATGGTGATGACGATCCCGATGATCGCAATCACGATCATGATTTCGATCAGGGTAAAACCTCGGTTGGATCTGCGCATGCCTCAACTCTCACTTACTGTATTTGTCGCCACATGATGCGACGGCTGCCGCCGCCGGCCTTTTCCACCAGCGTCGTTGGCGTTCCGCTGGAGTCGTTCACGATCTTGCGGGCGCCGCCGTTGACGATGGCGTTGAGCACCGGCATTCCGCCCGTGAAGATCACGCCGCTGGAAATCGTGTCCGTGCCGTCAACCAACCCGTCACCGTTGGTGTCGAGTACCGCGTAGTTGAGCATCTTACCGCTGAACGCATCGAGTTCGACCAGTTTGCCCGTGCCAAAACTGGCGCAAGGGTCGGTGGTGTCGACACTGGCCGTGGTAAAGACGATCCGCCCCAACACCAAAGCGGCCTGATTGATCACCCGTTCACCGGTCAGGGCACTGTTATAGACCAACGGCAAATACCAGCCCTTCTCCGCCGGATAGGTCACGTCGTTCTGGCTTGTGGTGATGAACTGTCCCGAACTTCCCGAGAACACACCCGTGACAGATTGAGCTTGCAGGCTCGCGGTGGTGATCTGCCCGGAGCCGCCATCTGCGTCCCACACCGCATAAAACGCCTGCAGGTCCTTATTGGTTTTATCGGCGGTTTCGTTGAATTTTCCGGTGCCGAAAAATACCACTTTGCCGCCCTGGGAATTGTCCGCGAGCAACGGCTGTGCAGTGATCGGTTGGGTGGCGCCCCCGGCGGTGGTAAATAACGGTTTACCGGAGAACGCCACGCCCCATGCATCGGGACTTGTACTGCTCAAATCAAACTTCCACAGCCGTCCTTTCAGGTCGCCACCATAAGCCGCCTGCACCACGTTCTGGGAGTTGACCTTGAGCTTCACCGAGGACAGGCCGTTCGTGGTTTCGGTACTGTCGACCACGATCTTCCTGATCAGCGAGCCGTTGCGGATATCGACGACGTACAACGCCGCCACACCCGAATTGCTGCCATAACCGTTTGAGATAAACGCCGCCCAGCGACCATCATCAAGGCGTGCTACCTCGGGACGGGCGTAGGCGTAACCCAGATCGTTGAAAGCATTCGACGGGCTTGCCGTGGCCGGCGCGCTGATCTCCCATAACGCCTTGGGAGTGTTGTTGGGCGAAGCATCAAACAACTGCAACGCGTAATACGTCCGGCCACCGGCACCTGTTCCGCCCAGCGCCAGGGTTTTCCAGTCACTGTCGAGTTGGGCGTCGAACACACCTACCTGACCGTCCACCAGGAATTTGTGGCTGACGCCATTGATGTAAGCGACATCGGCAATGTTACGCAGCGATGGCAACACACTGGAGGGCATGTAGGCATAACGTCGGGCGCCATTGTTTGCATTGATGACGCTGACAAAACCATCGTTGCCGTTCACCACCAGACTGGTAGTCATATTCTGGGCCTTCTTGGCCAGATAGGTGGTGTAGCTCGAATTACCCGATAAATCCGAGGCGGTTTTCTCCGAGGACGAAGCGAGTACCAGTGGCGAATTGATGACGTCGCCGAGCAAAACGCTTCGTACCCTCAGCCCTGCTTTGTTCGTCCCCTTGCTCCACTCCACCAGATCGCCGCCGCCTATGTTGGTGGGCAGTCCCTGGTTGAGGACTGTTTGCTGAGCGGGAGAGAAATTCGTGAACGCCAATGTCACGGGCGTATTGTTAAGGGAGTTCCAGGACTGGTAAGTGGGTGCCGTTGCGCCGGGGACAATGGCCTTGTCCGTGGTCCAGAGCACCGAAGATGTATCCACCGCGCCTGCAGAAGTGAAGCCGAACGCTTTGATTGTGCCGCGCCAGTCTTTGGGGTCGTAGCTGGTCTGGTAGTACGAGGAACCCGACCCGACGATCGCGCTGCTGGTGGTGCCGCTGCCCCCTGAACCCGCCTTGGAGGTAATGTCGCTCAACGCCGATGACAGCGCGGTGGTCAGGCCAGTACTGTCGGTTGCCAGGTAATACTTGCCCTGACCGTACCTCGCGGCATCCTCCAGCATCTGATTGGCGGTGGTGAAGCCCACGGTGTAGGTGTTCATGTTCTGCTTGGGAAAGTCCGTCGCGTCCCAGCTTTTTTTCGCCAGATCGACACCGGTCGAGCGCATGTCGATGTCGAAGGCAAACTTGGCGATGTCATCCAGAAACAGCGAATCACCTTCGTCGTCGCCGCCCAGCGGGTTATCGCCATCGTTGTTGATGCCGTCCCAGTTCGGCAGTCGGGGGCCGCCTTGGGCAATGGCTTGAGGGTCATTTGTGGGAAAAGTGCGGTCGTAGGTTGGCAATCCATCGGTGATCACCACCCCATAGTTTTTCTGGCAGCGATACTGGATCGGGCTCGTGTACAGGCTGGGCGTGGTGTTGTAGTACGGAGCCAAACCGCGCATGTAACGGGTGACTTCGTAGTAGGTTTCTGCCAGTGGCGTGTTCGCCACGGCACCCAAGGCCGCGATTGAATCGGTCAGCGTCTTGAATTTTGCATCTGTCGTCAGATCGTCGATGGGGACGGCGATGTAACCACCATTGCCGCGGTTGTTGCTGTTGACCGCATTGAAGGTTGCAAGCCCGATGCGCAGCGTGCGATTCGCCCTGACCAAAGCGGTTGATACATTTCGCGCAACACTGATGCGCGAGTCGATGGAAATGGGGGAACTGGCGGTTGAAAAGTCGGTTCTCTGCCCATTCGCCAAACCGACCACGTAGGAAATGTAGTCCCCCGAATACCGTGTATCGCCGTTCCCCGCCGGGTCAGGCAACTTGATGCACAGGGGCGCCAGTGAGTTGTTATAAAAAGCGTTGTAGCCGCTTGAACAGCCTGACGTGGCCAGGCTCGAGAGAAAGATCGAATCCCCCGTAATCGCGGACGAACTCAAGCATAAACCCAGGAATACGTTGCACTCGCGGGCCGGTGTCCAGTTCGCCGTCGGGTCGAAGGCAGCAGCGTAAATGATGTTGTTCATGCTGCCTGAGTCGTCGATCAGCAGCATCACATTCGGCGCCACGGCCGCCGCACTCAACAACGGTGAGTCGGAAGGCGTAAACGCATAGGCCGGTGCCGAGAGATACAAACCCAGCAGCGCGCCGCACAGTATTTGCCACCACCCGGCGCGCCTCTCAGTACTTCGCATAGATGCTCTCCACCACACTGCGAACGTTGTTGCCCACCACGGCCACTGCCGTGACCCGGTACAACGTCGCCGAGGTGTTGCTCGGCACATTCACGGCATTCAAGGTGGTGCCAAGGTTCTGTACGCCATAGAAGCCGCTGCCGGCCGCGACCCAGGTGACACCGGAGGTCGCATTGAACCCGGCGCCGTTAATAGTTGATGACTCCGCGGGTGGTGCGCATGGGACGGTTCCACTGCAAACCGCCAATGAATAAGTGTCCAGCTGCACGGCACTTTCGCCGATGCGCAATGCCGCTTCGGCATTCTGGAACGATTGATTGCGCAAGGACACGCTGGTCGCCATTTTTTCCTGCAGGGTGGCGTTCTGCATCGAGGAAATACCGATCAGTGTTAACAACAACAGGAATACCAGGCTAATCAGTAGCGCCATGCCGCGCTGGGATTGAGGGGTGACTGCAGAAAAACTCATCGGCCCTCCTCTCATGGCAAGCGGTTGCGCAAGGCGGCAACCACGTTGAAGGTTTGATCGCGTACCCGCTTGTCGGGGTCCGTGAGCGTCAACGTCAGTCGCACGCTGCGGATTCGCGCGGGGTCTGAAGGATTACTGCTGTAACTGGAGGCAGCAGCCTCCGTGGCAGAACTGGCGAGGCCAAAGCTCACATTGAACGCGCTGACGTTATCCACGAGCACATACTGAGTCGGCGAACCAATTCCCGCCCCCATCGTCAGCTGTCCATTTTTCAGGCTATAGATCAATCGTCGAATCGGAAACGCCAGCTGCCCTGAGGCAGGTGCCCTGGTCTGGGGGTAGGCCGTCGCGGTACTTCGGCAGTCGGAAATCACAGTCCAGGTCGGCGTCCCCCCGCTCCCCCCAACATCAGCGGTCACGAGCGTGAGTTTAAGGTTGGCGTTGTCCCAACTGATGGGCGTGATTTGATGGGTGTTGAAGTCGCTGCCCGGAACAGCCTCTGTAATAGTCCCCAAACAACCGAACATGCCCACCATGCGAATCTCTTGAATCATCTTGCTCAGTACGAAGCGTGCATCTTCCTGCATGTTGGCCGCGCTGTTCTGGGTGACATAGGTATTTTTGGCTGCGATAAAAATCTGCGCGACGCCCAGCACCACGATCAGGCTCAACGCCGTGGCGATCAATAGTTCGACCAGGCCGAAACCGCTGTCGCGCCGGGTCATGGTGTAGACACCGGGTCGACGGTCGCACGACTGGTCAATACAAAACTGCGACGGGCATTGGCGGTGTTGGCGGCTCGGGAGTCATCCCAGGTAATTGTGATGGTGTATACCCGCTGATTAAGGGCGACGCTGCCTGTGGCGGTGGCGCCAAGGGCGCTGGCGATGTTGGTGGTGAAATCGTAAAGATCCTGATCCCGGGCGACGCTCAGGTTGGCCGAGGTGGGTGGCGTGACCGTGTAATCGGCTGCCGAGTTGGCGCGAATTCGATCCATCATGTCGTAGGCAATAAAACTGGCCTGACTGGTCATCCGCGAGCTGTCGGTGTACTTCAACGCATTGAGTTGAATGGCCGCCGCCCCCAACAGGCCCACAGCCAGAATCAACATCGCAACCAGGACTTCAATCAGCGTCGTGCCTTCCTGTGCGCGTTTGCTCCATCCCCTCATCCGCAATTTCCGCTCAATATGATTCGTCCGTTCAAACACACATTCAGTGTCCTGCTTTGCGCGCCCAGCGCATAGCTGATCGCCACCGCAGTGGAAGGTGCCGACAACCCGCCAAGGTTGTTGAAATCGATGGCGGTCACTCCTGAGGGTAGCGTCAGAGTCGCGCCGCTGCTTATTGCGGGAACAACCCGCAATACATTGGCGGGCGTGCCAATACCGTCGTACACCGTCAATTCGCCGGTCCAGACACTACCACCCGCCGTCGGACGAACCCGTGTGGTGATGCCCCGGTCGATCGCCTCCAGTCGCGCGAAATTCAAAGCGCGTCGCAGGTCACCGATCTCGGTATCAGCCTTGGTCCCTTGAACCGAACTGGTGAACGCCGGTACCGCCAGCGTGATCAGGATCAGAAAGATGGCGAGCGCGACCAACAACTCGATCAGCGTGAAACCTTTTGTACGATGATCCATCGATGCCCTCCGTTGCCGTCGGCTATACCTGCTGTTACACGCTAGAGCATTCAGCCGGCAGATGTAGGGTTGTTTTGCCATTAGTCGCGCTCGAATGTGCGTGTCACCACACTCCAGGGAGGGAGATGTCATGCGCCAACAAGGTTTCAGCCTGATCGAACTGCTTATGGGACTGACGATTGCCGGGATTGTTCTGTCGCTGGTCAGTCCGGCGTTCGCAGCACTTACCGAATCGAACCAACGCGAAGAAGCGGCGAAGAGTTTGGTCGCCGGTGTACGCAGCGCGCGAAGCGAGGCGATCACGCGCAATCAGACAGTGATGATTCACGGCATCAATGGCGATTGGAGCCAGGGGTGGCGAATCATTTTGGACGTCAGCGGCAAGGGGTATGAGGACAGCGACAATCCGGTGTTGATCGAGCGTCAAAGTGGCATTGGCGCGCCGATTGTCGGCAACACGCATGTTACGACATCCATACGATTCACCGGTCTTGGCAGACCAGCAAGTAGAGGATTTCAAAATGGAACATTACATGTGTGTGCAATCAGCGAGCCGGTAAGCCAACACCAGGTGGTGCTGGCTTCCAACGGCCGCGTCAGCCTGCGCAGTGATAAAACTGCACAGACGTTATGCGTGGGAGGAGAAGACTCAGAGAAGGGAGCGGACGCGTAATTCCTTGGGCATGGAGAACGTGATGTTTTCCTCGCGCCCGGCCAATTCATCGGCACCGGTAGCACCCCACGCCTGCAACTGCTGGATCACACCACGCACCAGTACTTCCGGTGCGGAGGCGCCGGCAGTAATGCCGATCCGCTCGACACCGTCGAACCAGCTCTTTTGCAGGTCTTCGGCGCCGTCGATCAAGTAGGCCGGAGTCGCCATGCGTTCAGCCAGTTCACGCAGGCGATTGGAGTTGGAGCTGTTAGGGCTGCCGACTACCAACACCACGTCACATTCATCAGCCAATTGCTTGACCGCGTCCTGCCGGTTTTGCGTGGCGTAGCAGATGTCGTCCTTGCGTGGACCACCGATCGCCGGGAAACGCGCACGCAGAGCGTCAATGACACGACTGGTATCGTCCATGGAGAGCGTGGTCTGGGTCACGAACGCGAGCCTTTCAGGATTGCTCACTTGCAGCGCGGCGACATCTTTTTCGTCTTCGACCAGGTAGATCGCACCACCATTGCTGCCATCGTACTGACCCATGGTGCCTTCGACTTCCGGGTGACCGGCGTGGCCGATGAGGATGCATTCGCGCCCGTCACGGCTATAGCGTGCAACTTCGATATGCACCTTGGTGACCAGCGGGCACGTTGCGTCGAACACCTTCAGGCCGCGGCCTGCGGCCTCGGTACGGACCGCCTGGGAGACGCCGTGGGCACTGAAGATCACGATGACGTCATCCGGCACCTGATCCAGTTCTTCGACGAAGATCGCCCCGCGAGCCCGCAGGTCTTCAACGACGAATTTGTTATGCACCACTTCGTGGCGCACATAGATCGGCGGCCCGAAAACTTCCAGGGCGCGGTTGACGATTTCGATCGCCCGGTCCACACCGGCGCAGAAGCCACGGGGATTGGCGAGTTTGATTTGCATGCTGTGCCTCGTGTCTTGCCCTATGTAGGAGCGAGCTTGCTCGCGATGGACTTCAGGACACCGCGTTAATTCAGAACAAACGCGTTATCGTTAACGATCATCGCGAGCAAGCTCGCTCCTACAGGACACCGCGTAGATTCAGAAAGAACGTATGTTATCGCGAGCCGTGTTCGGTCAGTTACAGCGACGTAACGCTGATGATCTCAACGTCAAACGTCAATGTCTTGCCAGCCAACGGATGGTTGAAGTCGATGGTCACCTGCTCATCATCGAACTCTTTCACCACGCCCGGCAACTCGGTATTCGCCGCATCGTTGAAGATCACCAACAAGCCCGGAGACAGGTCCATGTCCTGGAACTGCGAGCGCGGAATGATCTGCACATTTTGCGGGTTGGGCTGGCCAAACGCGTTTTCCGGCGCAATCGCCAGCGTACGCTTGTCGCCCGCCTTGAAGCCAAACAGTGCTGCTTCGAACCCTGGCAACAGGTTGCCATCACCGACCTTGAAGGTCGCCGGCGCTTTGTCGAAGGTGCTGTCGACAGTGTCGCCGTTCTCCAGGCGCAGTGCGAAGTGCAAGGTGACTTCCGTGTTCTGGCGGATGCGTTGCTCAGCCAATACGTGTTCAGTCATGAACGGCTTCTCCGGTCTTTTTACTTTTGAACATATCCAGTGCAAGCATCACGGCACCGACAGTAATAGCACTGTCGGCAAAGTTGAACGCCGGGAAATACCAGCGGTTCTGCCAATGCACCAGGATGAAATCGATCACATGGCCCAAGGCAATGCGGTCATACAGATTGCCCAGCGCGCCACCGAGCACCAGGGCCAGCGCAACCGCCAGCCAGGTTTCGTTGCGCCCCAGCCGCTTGAGCCAGACCACCAGCACGGCACTGACCACAATCGCGATCAACGCAAACAGCCAGCGCTGCCAGCCGGAGCTGTCGGCCAGGAAGCTGAACGCAGCGCCCGTGTTGTAAGCCAGGGTCCAGCTGAAGTAATCGGGGATCACCACGATTTGCTGGTACATGCTCAGCGAGCCTTCGAAGTAGAACTTGCTGGCCTGGTCAATGACCAGAACCAGCAAGCTCAACCAGAGCCAGCTCAGTCGTCCGAAACGACCAACGCCATTAGGCATAGTGGCGAACCTCGCCAGCGCCGCTGATGTTGTCGACACAACGACCGCAGATTTCCGGATGCTCCGGGTTCACGCCAACGTCTTCACGGCAGTGCCAGCAACGGGCGCACTTGGCGAAGCTCGACTTGACCACTTTAAGCTTCAGACCGCTGACTTCGGTGACCACCGCGTCGGCCGGTGCCTGCACGAAAGGTGCAACGCTGGCGGTCGAGGTGATCAGCACAAAGCGCAGTTCGTTGCTGAGCTTGGCCAGGTCGGCGCTCAACGCCTCTTCGGCAAACAGCGTGACTTCGGCTTGCAGGTTGCCACCGACAGCCTTGGCCGCGCGCTGGATTTCCATTTCCTTGTTGACCGCTACCTTCACCGCCATGATCCGCTCCCAGTAGGCGCGGCCCAATTCAACATTTTCCGGCAACTCGGTCAGGCCTTCGTACCAGGTGTTGAGCATCACCGATTCGTTACGCTCGCCCGGCAGGTATTCCCACAGTTCATCAGCGGTGAACGCCAGGATCGGCGCGATCCAGCGCACCAGCGCTTCGGAGATGTGGTACAGCGCGGTTTGCGCTGAACGGCGAGCCTTGCTGTTGGCGCCAGTGGTGTACTGACGGTCCTTGATGATGTCGAGGTAGAAACCGCCCAACTCCTGCACGCAGAAGTTATGGATCTTGGAGTAGACGTTCCAGAAGCGGTATTCGCCGTAGTGCTCTTGCAGCTCGCGCTGCAGCAGCAAGGTACGGTCCACGGCCCAACGATCCAGTGCCAGCATTTCTTCGGCCGGCAGGATATCGGTGGCCGGGTTGAAACCGGTCAGGTTGGAAAGCAGGAAGCGAGCGGTGTTACGGATACGCCGGTAAGCGTCCGCGCTGCGCTGCAGAATCTGCTCGGAAACCGCCATTTCACCCGAGTAATCGGTGGAAGCCACCCACAGACGCATGATGTCTGCGCCCAGGGTGTCGTTGACTTTTTGCGGCGCGATCACGTTGCCCAGGGACTTGGACATTTTGCGGCCGGACTCGTCGACAGTGAAGCCGTGAGTCAGCAGTTCGCGGTATGGCGCGTGATTGTCGATTGCACAACCGGTCAGCAGCGAGGAGTGGAACCACCCGCGGTGCTGGTCGGAGCCTTCGAGGTACAGGTCGGCACGCGGGCCGGTTTCGTGGCCCATCGGATGCGAACCGCGCAGGACGTGCCAATGCGTGGTGCCTGAATCGAACCAGACATCGAGGGTGTCACTGATCTTGTCGTACTGCGGCGCTTCGTCACCGAGCAGTTCGGCAGCGTCCATCTTGAACCAGGCTTCGATGCCTTCGACTTCTACGCGCTTGGCGACTTCTTCCATCAGTTCAACGGTACGTGGGTGCAGCTCGCCGCTTTCCTTGTTCAGGAAAAACGGAATCGGCACGCCCCAGTTGCGTTGACGGGAAATGCACCAGTCAGGACGGTTGGCAATCATCGAGTGCAGGCGCGCCTGGCCCCAGGCCGGCACAAACTTGGTCTCTTCGATCGCTTTGATTGCCCGCTTGCGCAGGGTTTCGCCAGTTGCAGGCTCTTTGTCCATGCCGATGAACCATTGCGCGGTGGCGCGATAGATCAGCGGAGTCTTGTGACGCCAGCAGTGCATATAGCTGTGTTCGATGATGGTGGTGTGCAGCAGCGCACCGACCTCGGTCAGCTTGTCGACGATGGCCGGGTTGGCTTTCCAGATGAACTGGCCGCCGAAAAACTCCAGCGACGGAACGTAGACGCCGTTGCTCTGCACCAGATTGAGGATGTCATCGTTGACCATGCCGTATTTCTTGCAAGTCACGAAGTCGTCCACGCCGTAAGCCGGGGCGGAGTGAACCACGCCAGTGCCAGCGCCCAGCTCAACGTAGTCGGCCAGATAAACGGGAGACAGGCGATCGTAGAACGGATGACGGAAGTTGATCAGTTCCAGCTCTTTACCGGTCGTGGTCGCGATGACCGAACCTTCCAGGCTGTAACGGGCCAGGCAACACTCGACCAGCTCTTCAGCCAGCACCAGCAGTTTGTCGCCGACGTCGACCAGGGCGTAATTGAATTCCGGGTGTACGTTCAGCGCCTGGTTGGCGGGGATGGTCCACGGCGTGGTGGTCCAGATCACGATCGAAGCGGGCTTGGTCAGCGACGACAGACCGAAAGCCGCAGCCAGTTGGGCCTCGTCGGCAATCGGGAAGGCCACGTCGATGGTCGCAGACTTCTTGTTCTCGTACTCGACTTCAGCTTCGGCAAGAGCCGAGCCGCAGTCGAAGCACCAGTTCACTGGCTTCAAGCCCTTGAACACGAAGCCGCCCTTGACGATTTCCGCCAGGGCACGGATTTCACCCGCCTCGTTTTTGAAGTCCATGGTCTTGTACGGATTGGCAAAGTCGCCCAACACGCCGAGACGGATGAATTCGGATTTCTGACCTTCGATCTGCTCGGTGGCGTAGGCACGGCACAGTTCGCGGGTTTTATCCGCACCCAGGTTCTTGCCGTGGGTCACTTCGACTTTGTGCTCGATCGGCAGGCCGTGGCAGTCCCATCCCGGAACATAAGGCGCATCGAAACCCGACAGGGTTTTCGAGCGGATGATCATGTCCTTGAGAATCTTGTTCAGTGCGTGACCGATGTGAATCGTGCCGTTGGCGTACGGAGGACCGTCGTGAAGCACGAACTTCGGACGATCCTTGCCAATTTCGCGCAACTTACCGTACAGGCCAATGCTGTCCCAGCGCTGCAGAATCTGCGGTTCGCGCTGAGGCAGGCCGGCCTTCATTGGGAAGGCGGTGTCCGGAAGGTTTAGCGTGGCTTTATAGTCGGTCATTTAAGGCTCTTCATTAGCGATTGGCGCTAGGTGCGACAGGGCACGGGCGGCGGCGACATCCGCATTGATCGCCGTCTTAAGCGCCTCCAGAGAGGCGAAACGCTGCTCTTCACGCAGCTTGTGGTGGAAAACCACCGTCAAACGCCGGTCATACAGATCGCCGGCAAAATCTAAAAGATGTACTTCGAGGTGGGCCTTGCCATCGCCCTGAACCGTTGGCCGCACGCCAATGTTGGCGACGCCAGGCCAGGTCTTGCCGTCGATATCGACATTGACCAGGTAAACACCGGTCAGTGGAACCCGACGACGCTTGAGCTGGATGTTGGCCGTGGGCGTACCCAGCTGGCGCGCCAGCTTCTGACCATGCAATACCCGCCCGGCAATCCTGTAGGGACGACCCAGCAGACGCTCGGCCAAGACAAAATCAGCTGCGGCCAAGGCATTGCGAACCTGCGTACTGCTGACGCGAATACCGTCCAGTTCCACGGTTTGCGCCGCTTCTACGGTAAAGCCCTGCATGACGCCGGCCTGTTGCAGGAAATCGAAGTCCCCCACCCGGTCACAGCCGAAACGGAAGTCGTCACCGACCTCCAGGTGCTGAACGCCCAGGCCATCCACCAGAATAGTATCGACGAATTCGCTGGCGCTGAGCTTGCTCAGGCGTTGGTTGAAGGCCAGGCACAAAACGCGGTCTACGCCTTCGTCGGCCAGCAGCTGCAGTTTGTCTCGCAGCCGGGCCAGACGGGCAGGTGCCGTGTCCGGAGCGAAAAACTCTCGCGGTTGCGGCTCGAAAATGACCACGCAGCTGGGCACGCCCAACTCGAGCGCACGCTCACGGAGCCTCGCCAGGATTGCCTGGTGGCCACGGTGAACACCGTCAAAGTTGCCAATAGTGGCGACACAGCCCCGATGCTGGGGGCGCAGATTGTGGAGGCCTCGAACCAGCTGCATAACGCGCTTCTTGCTCATAAAGTGGTCGATTATAACCACACCCGGCGGCCGACGACAGGCAACACCGTAACCCAAAGTGATCGAGCCGACAAAAACACCGACTCGCCCGTGTTTATCGCGTCGTGACGTTCAACTCAACGCCTTGCGATTGAAGTCGCGTAAACGAAAGCCCATCAAAAACAGCATACCGAAATAGGCGATCACGCCAGCAGCAACCAAAGCCCCCAGACGCAGGAACCTTTCCAGCATGTGACCCTCGGCCCAGGCCGGCATGAAATGCATCCCTGCCAGTAAAACACCGGACATCACCAGCACGGCAATCACCAGTTTGAGACCGAACTTCCCCCAGCCGGGCTGAGGCTGATACATCTGTTGCTTACGCAGCTGATAAAAAAGCAGCCCGGCATTGATACAGGCACCGGCACTGATCGCCAACGCCAGACCGGCATGTGCGAGCGGCCCGATCAGCACCAGGTTGAACAACTGCGTCACGACGAGGGTAAAAATCGCGATTTTTACCGGTGTCCGAATGTTTTGTTGTGCGTAAAAGCCCGGCGCCAACACTTTAATCACGATAATTCCGAGCAAACCGACGGAATAGGCAATCAAGGCCCGTTGAGTCATGGACGCATCAAAAGCGCTGAACTCGCCGTACTGGAACAACGAGACCGTCAACGGTTCGGCGAGAATACCCAGTGCCAGCGAGCATGGCAGCACCAGAACGAAACACAGCCGCAGGCCCCAATCGAGAATCCGCGAGTACTCGTGACGATCCTTGCTGGCATAAGTCTTGGCCAGGGTTGGCAACAGAATCGTACCTAATGCCACACCCAGAACGCCGGATGGCAACTCCATCAAACGGTCGGCGTAATACATCCAGGAAACCGAGCCTGCCACCAGGAACGAGGCGAAGATCGTGTTGATGATCAATGAAATCTGGCTCACGGACACACCGAGAATGGCCGGGAGCATCTGTTTCATCACTCGCCACACACCGGTGTCGCGCAGATTCAGGCGCGGCAGCACGAGCATGCCGATCTTTTTCAGGTGCGGCAGCTGATATAGCAACTGCGCCAGACCACCCACCAGAACTGCCCATCCGAGCGCCATGACCGGCGGATCGAAGTACGGCGTCAGGAACACCGCAAAAATAATCATGCTGACGTTGAGCAGTGTCGGCACGAAGGCCGGCACCGAGAAGCGGTTGTAGGTATTGAGGATCGCCCCGGCCAGTGATGACAGGGAGATGAGCAATATGTAAGGAAAGGTCACTCGCAAAAGGCTGGATGTGAGCTCGAATTTTTCCGGCGTAGTGGTGAACCCTGGCGCCGTCGCCCAGATAACCCACGGCGCGGCGATCATGCCCAACGCAGTGACCAGTGCGAGCACCAGCGTCAGCAGGCCGGAGACGTAAGCAATAAACGTTCGCGTCGCTTCTTCACCCTGCTGGCTTTTGTATTCCGCGAGAATTGGCACGAATGCCTGGGAAAATGCCCCCTCGGCGAAGATACGCCGCAACAGATTGGGCAATTTGAAGGCAATAAAGAAGGCGTCTGTCGCCATCCCTGCGCCAAAAGTACGTGCGATGAGCGTGTCACGAACGAACCCCAGAATCCTGGAAAGCATCGTGATAGAGCTGACGGCGGCCAACGATTTGAGCAGATTCATTGAAAGAGTTTGTGCCTGTCGATAAACAGCAGGCGAACAAAGCGCCTACTTATGCGATACTCCGCGCCGCAGCAGCACAGAGCCAAAGCTCGCGAGTTTACAGGTCAAGCGCCGGAAATAAATATCCCGCCTCTTTATACCTACCACTTAGCGGAACGTCTCAACCGCCCTTGACAAGACAACAACTCATCGGCATGATTCGCGGCCTATTTTGTTTGCTATTTCCTAAAAAGTCTTTCGAGGAGCTCGACGGTGGCCAACACACCTTCCGCCAAAAAACGTGCAAAACAGGCTGAGAAGCGTCGCAGCCACAACGCCAGCCTGCGTTCCATGGTTCGTACCTACATCAAGAATGTAGTTAAAGCCATTGACGCAAAAGACGCTGAAAAAGCTCAAGCTGCTTACGTTCTGGCCGTGCCAGTTATCGACCGTATGGCCGATAAAGGCATCATCCACAAGAACAAGGCTGCTCGCCATAAGAGCCGCCTGAACGGTCACGTCAAGGCTCTGAACCTTGCTGTAGCCGCATAAGCGATAAGCTTGTTAAAAAACCGACCTCAGGGTCGGTTTTTTATTGCCTGCGATTTGGCAGACACCGCACAAAAAAATGCAGGAGTGAGCCTGCTCGCGATAGCGGGGCAACATTCAACACTGATGTCGACTGTTCCACCGCTATCGCGAGCAGGCTCACTCCTACAATTTGGATCTTCGTCAGATTACTGGACGTGCGCCCACGGCAGGATCGGAATAGCCGTTACCGCATTCTGTGGACTGCCTTCGATCAAGCGATCGCTGTAGACCAGGTACACCAGCGTATTGCGCTTCTTATCGAGGAACCGCACCACCTGCATGGTCTTGAACACTAGCGACGTGCGCTCCTTGAACACCTCGTCCCCGTCCTTGAGCTCCCCCTTGAAGCTGATAGGGCCGACCTGACGACAGGCAATGGACGCCTCGGCGCGATCTTCTGCCAACCCCAAACCACCCTTCACCCCTCCGGTCTTGGCACGCGACAGGTAACAAGTCACGCCCTCAACCTTAGGATCATCAAACGCCTCGACAACGATACGGTCATTCGGCCCGACAAACTTGAACACTGTCGATACCTGACCAATCTCTTCGGCTGAAGCCAGCAACGGCATCGCCAACAGCAGACCCAACAATCCTTTTGCCACGCGCATTCAGGTATTCCTTCAGACCAGAATCAGGTTATCGCGGTGAACCAGTTCAGGCTCCGCCATATAACCCAACAGACCGACAATCGCCTCAGACGACTGACCAATGATTTTTTGTGCTTCGAGCGCGCTGTAGTTCGCCAGGCCTCGGGCGATCTCACGACCATCCGGAGCCACGCACACCACCATCTCGCCACGACGGAAGCTACCTTGAACCAGCTTGACGCCCACCGGCAGCAAACTCTTGTTGCCCTTGGACAACGCCGTTACCGCCCCCGCATCCAGCACCAGCGTGCCGCGGGTTTGCAGATGACCGGCCAACCACTGCTTGCGCGCCGCCAGCATGCCGCGCTCAGGCGACAGCAAGGTGCCGATGCGCTCGCCCGCTTTCAGGCGATCCAGCACGCGCTCCAGGCGCCCACCCACAATGATGGTGTGAGCACCCGAACGAGCCGCCAGACGCGCAGCACGCAATTTGGTCTGCATACCACCACGCCCCAACGCACCACCTGTGCCACCCGCCACCGCATCCAGCGCCGGATCATCGGCGCGGGCTTCGTAAATCAGGTTGGCATCGGGATTGTTACGCGGATCGGCGTCGAACATGCCGTCGCGATCGGTGAGGATCACCAGCAGATCAGCTTCAACCAGGTTGGCCACCAGCGCCGCAAGCGTGTCATTGTCGCCAAAGCGGATTTCATCGGTGACGACGGTGTCGTTCTCGTTGATGACCGGAATCACTTTCAGCTCAACGAGCGCGCGCAAGGTACTGCGAGCATTCAGGTAGCGCTTGCGATCGGACAAGTCGTCGTGCGTCAGGAGGATCTGCGCAGTGTGCCGGCCATGTTCGGCAAAGCTCGACTCCCACGCCTGCACCAGGCCCATCTGGCCGATTGCGGCAGCAGCCTGAAGCTCGTGCATCGCACTGGGTCGCACGCTCCAGCCCAGACGGCTCATGCCGGCCGCCACCGCCCCGGAGGACACCAGCACCAGCTCGACACCCGCCTCATGCAAGGCCACCATCTGCTCAACCCAGACACTCATTGCCGCGCGATCCAGGCCTTTGCCGTCCGCCGTCAGCAAAGCGCTGCCGATCTTCACGACCCAACGCTGCGCACCTGTCACCTTGCTCCGCATCATCTTCAACCTTAGCTTGAGGACAGCGCGACCCAGCGCTGCCCGTGACGTTAATCGTGGTTATTCGTGACCCATGATCGATTTCCAGATACTAAAACGCCGCTCTGGTGAGCGGCGCTTAAGTTTATCGCAACGAATCAGTCACGCACGTAAATGATTTCCGGACCGTCTTCGTCATCCACATCTTCTTCATCCCAGTCATCGTCGCCGATGTCATGGACCGACTTCACGCCGCTGCGACGCAGAGCACGCTGATCATCCAGGGCTTGCAGCTGCGCACGGGCTTCGTCTTCGATACGCTGATCGAGTTCGGCCAATTCTTCCTTGTAAGCCGGGTCGTTCGCCAGGCGATCGGCACGGTCTTCCATGTAACGCATGATGTCGTGGCACAGACGCTCGGTACCGAGCTTGGAGATGGCCGAGATCACATAAACAGGACCGGTCCACTCCAGACGATCAACGATCTCCTTGACGCGAGCATCGTGCTCTTCTTCAAGGATCTGGTCGCACTTGTTCAGCACCAACCAACGATCACGCTCAGCCAGGGACGGGCTGAATTTCGTCAGCTCGCTGACGATCACTTCCGCAGCATCCGGCGCGCTTGCATCGTCCAGCGGCGCCATATCTACGAGATGCAACAGCAGGCGGGTACGCGACAAGTGCTTGAGGAAGCGAATCCCCAGGCCCGCACCATCGGAAGCGCCTTCAATCAGGCCCGGAATATCCGCGACCACAAAGCTTTTCCAGCGATCGACGCTGACCACACCCAGGTTCGGCACCAACGTGGTGAACGGGTAGTCGGCGACCTTCGGCTTGGCGGCCGAGACCGAACGAATGAAAGTACTTTTGCCAGCATTCGGCAAACCCAGCAGACCAACGTCCGCCAAGACCTTCATTTCCAGCTTCAGGTCACGCGCCTCACCCGGCTTACCCGGAGTGGTTTGACGCGGAGCGCGGTTGGTACTGGATTTGAAACGGGTGTTGCCCAGACCGTGCCAGCCACCATGAGCTACCAGCAGTTTCTGACCTGCCTTGGTCAGGTCGCCGATCACTTCCTGAGTGGCCGAGTCGATGACGGTAGTACCAACAGGAACCCGCAGTACCAGCTCTTCACCCTTCTTGCCGGTGCAGTCGGTGCTGCCGCCGTTGGAACCACGCTCGGCATCAAAGTGCCGGGTGTAACGGTAGTCCACCAGGGTGTTGAGGTTTTCGTCGGCGAGCATGTAGACCGAGCCGCCATCACCACCATCACCGCCGTTAGGGCCGCCGTTTTCAATGAATTTTTCGCGACGGAAGCTCATGCAACCGTTGCCGCCGTCACCGGCTTTTACTCGAATCGATACTTCATCAACAAACTTCATAACAAAACGCCTCTCGTCATACGGACGAGCCGAGAAAATCTAGACATAAGACTCTTGCAAAAATGAGCGCAGCGACCTCAATCAACGACCGCAAATCCAGCGCTGGAGCCCATTACAAACAGCTTTGCAAGAGACTCACCCCACAAACGAAAAAGCCCCGTCGCGAGACAGGGCTTTTCCAGCGATCGCGCAATTAAGCTGCGACAACGCTCACGTAACGGCGGTTGAACGCGCCCTTTACTTCGAACTTGATCACGCCTTCGATTTTCGCGAAGAGGGTGTGATCCTTACCCATGCCAACACCGTAACCGGCGTGGAATTGGGTGCCGCGCTGACGCACGATGATGTTGCCCGGAATGATTTTCTGGCCGCCATACATCTTAACGCCAAGGCGTTTGGCTTCTGAGTCGCGACCGTTACGGGTACTACCACCAGCTTTTTTGTGTGCCATGAGTCAATTCTCCTAGTGAGGAATTAGGCTGAAATTAAGCCTGAATACCGGTGATTTTGATCTCGGTGTACCACTGGCGGTGGCCCATACGCTTCATGTGGTGCTTACGACGACGGAACTTGATGATGCGGACTTTATCGTGACGACCTTGGGAGATCACTTCAGCCACAACGGTAGCGCCTGCAACAACTGGAGCGCCGATATTCACGTCGTCGCCATTGGCAACCAACAGAACGCGATCAAAAGTAACGGATTCGCCGGTAGCGATTTCCAGTTTTTCGATCTTCAGGTATTCACCTGGAGCAACTTTGTACTGCTTGCCACCAGTAACGATTACTGCATAAGACATGGTATTTCTCCGATAATCCTGCTCACCCAGCTCTTTATAAGAAGAGGTATTGGCTGGCATGGCTGCATTGGGCTGGAAGGCCCGATTGCAATTGCGTAAGGCAGGTGCTGCCCAGGAAGTTCAGGGTGCGCGATTGTACGCAAGCTGCTGAAGCGATGCAAGGGGCCGTCCATCGTGCCTTGACACCCGCCGACGCGGGTCCTAGCATGCCGCGCAACCCTTCTGGAGCAACTGTCGCTGATGCAACCCCAAGCTTTCTACCGCGCGGTGGCGGACGATTTTAGCGCCGTCGACGGCATCATCAAGAAGCAGCTGACTTCCCGAGTGCCGCTGGTTTCGAAAATCGGCGATTACATCACCTCGGCTGGCGGCAAACGCCTGCGTCCTTTATTAGTGTTGCTCTGCGGCAAGGCGCTGGGCCGTGAAGGCGATGACATGCGCCTGCTGGCCGCGACCATCGAATTCCTGCACACCGCCACCCTGCTGCATGACGACGTCGTCGACATGTCCGGCATGCGCCGTGGCCGCTCGACCGCCAACGCCATGTGGGGTAACGCCCCAAGCGTGCTGGTCGGCGACTTCCTGTATTCGCGCTCCTTTGAAATGATGGTCGAACTGGGCTCCATGCCGGTTATGAAAATCCTTTCGCAAGCGACCCGCATCATCGCCGAAGGCGAAGTGCTGCAGCTGTCGAAGGTGCGTGACGCGAGCACCACCGAAGAAACCTACATGGAAGTCATCCGCGGCAAGACCGCCATGCTCTTCGAGGCGTCCACCCACAGCGCCGCGGCCCTGGCCGGTGCGACGCCGGAACAGAGCGAGGCGTTGCGCACCTTCGGCGACCATCTCGGGGTAGCTTTCCAGCTGGTTGACGACCTCCTCGACTACAAGGGCGACGCGGAAACCCTGGGCAAGAACGTCGGCGACGATCTGGCCGAAGGCAAGCCGACCCTGCCACTGATCTACACCATGCGCGAAGGCACGCCGGAACAGGCGGCACTGGTGCGCAAGGCGATCCAGAAAGGCGGTATCGAAGACCTGGAAAGTATCCGCGAAGCTGTCGAAGCTTCAGGCTCGCTTGAGTACACCGCCAAGCTGGCGCGTGAATACGTGGCCCGCGCGATCAAATGCCTGGACGCGCTGCCCGCCAGCGAATACCGCGATGCGCTGGTCGAACTGAGTGAGTTTGCGGTCGCCCGCACGCACTAAGATCAAAAGATCGCAGCCTCCGGCAGCTCCTACAGGGTTTTGTGTTCACCTGTGAGAGCCGTCGGAAGCGGCGATCTTTTGCTATCCGCGCCCTCCTCGGCTAAAACCCTATATAATGTGCGCTTTTTAGCGGTCCTGAATTCAAGGAGCTTTAGTGAGCACGTTGCCACCCTGCCCAAAATGCAATTCCGAATACACCTATGAAGACGGCCAGCAGCTTATCTGCCCTGAGTGCGCCCATGAATGGTCCGCCAGTGGCGAAGCTGAAGCAGCGTCCGATGACGCCGTGAAGAAAGATTCGGTCGGCAATGTCCTGCAAGACGGTGACACCATCACCGTCATCAAGGACCTCAAGGTCAAGGGGACATCTCTGGTCGTCAAGGTGGGCACCAAGGTCAAGAACATCCGCCTGTGCGATGGCGACCATGACATCGACTGCAAAATCGACGGCATTGGCCCGATGAAACTCAAATCCGAGTTCGTCAGAAAAGTCTGAATCTGCTCCATACCATCCCGCGCCCGCGTGGGATGGTGCTTCATCCCTCCCCCAGCCTTTCCGCCTCTTCCCGTGCAATAGCAAAACGCCAGTCGTTTTGACCTTACGCAATCTTTACCCGGAAAAAAAAGCAAACCACCAATAGGTCCTTGCTATTTGACGAATAAGAATTATTCTCATTGAACCCCAATCAATGGAGATGAGAACCATGACTTATTTGATCGATGCCTGGCTGGACCGTCCACACCCATACCTGCGGATCCTGCATCGGGAGACCGGGGAAGTGTGTGCCGTACTTGAAGAGGAAGCCTTGAACGAGCTGCAGGATCAGGGTGACCTGGACGTCAACGGCTTGAGTTCTAGCGAGCCGATGGTGCTCAAGGAATTGGTGCGTAACCTGTTTCTATTCTGTTATGCCCGAGCGTTGCGCCCGGCAAATGAACTGCACCATAAACTCGAAATATGAAAAACACCGCAAACTCTGTAGGAGCGAGCTTGCTCGCGAAGAATTCAAAGGCACCGCGCTCATTCAGAATGGCCGCGTCATCGTTGACGTCCATCGCGAGCAAGCTCGCTCCTACAGGTAACCAGCGGCTTTACAGAACGTCGAGCAGCTCGACGTCAAACACCAGTACGCTGTGCGGCGGAATGCTGCCAACGCCTTGAGCGCCGTAAGCCAGCTCGCTCGGCACGTACAGACGCCATTTGCTACCGGCGTTCATCAGTTGCAGCGCCTCGGTCCAACCCGGGATAACGCCGCCCACCGGGAATTCAGCAGGCTGACCGCGCTCGTAGGAGCTGTCGAACACAGTGCCGTCGATCAGAGTGCCGTGATAGTGGGTGCGCACTTGATCTTCACGGGTTGGCTTGGCGCCATCACCTTGGGTCAGCACTTCAAATTGCAGGCCGGAAGCCAGGGTGGTGATGCCGTCACGCTTGGCGTTATCAGCCAGGAATGCCAGGCCTTCACCCGCCGCTGCTTCAGCTTTGGCTGCTGCTTCGGCTTGCATGACTTCACGAATGACTTTGAAGCTCGCGGACATCTCTTCCTGACCTACGCGGCTTTCCTTGCCGGCGAAGGCGTCGGTCAGACCCGCCAGGATCGCGTCCAGGCTAACGCCCGGCGGCGGGTTGTCGCGCAGTTGGTCGCCCAACTGGCGGCCGATACCGTAGCTGACGCGAGTTTCGTCGGTGGACAGATTTACTTCGGACATGACACTGCTCCGCTGTGCGGACGGCCCAGGAACATGCCGTGCTTGCACAGCGCATCCCGGAGCGCCCGGAACCAAAAGGGCCAGCAGACTAGCACAGATGCTATTGCGTTGATGAGAGGCGTCAGTTGTGCCATGCAGAACGAAAGGCGATCGGCACCTTCAGGCTTTGCTCGGCACTGGCACCCAGCCCGCACATCTCGTCATGCACCGAGGTGTGCACAAGGTTGAAAGGCAAGGCTGGAAAAGCGTGCAACACTTCACGCGCGTGTTCCACTGAGCGCAAGTGGAACATGCCACCGCTGGCATCGCTCAAGGGGTAGGCGGCACCGTGCATGCGCGCCTCCAACAGATAAATACCGCCTTCCAGCGATATCAGGTTCAGCTCATCGACCTTACCGGCGATGGCAAAGGCATTCAGCTCTTGCAGGTTCATGAACGCACCTCAGACAGTGGCGAACCAGGACCCTTACAGGCATATGCCTCGCCGCATCAAAGTACAAGCCATAAACCACACCGCTTGTCAGTTTCACACTTGTCTGTGGACCAAAGCTTGATCGCGATAGCATCCCTGCGGTTTGAAGTGAAACCGAATTGACCCTGATCGCGAGCAAGCTTTGCTCCTGCAGAACGGGGTGCGTCAGTGCTTGGTCAGCTTATCCAGATAACCCATGGCAAACGCCGAAATGACGAAGGTCATGTGAATGATCACGTACCACTTCAAATGCTCGGGATCGACGTTCTTGGCGTCCATGAAAATCCGCAGCAGGTGAATGGACGAAATCGCCACGATAGACGCCGCAACTTTCATCTTCAGGGAAGACGAGTCCATGGTGCCCAACCAGTTGAGCTTTTCCTTGTCGTCATCAATGTCCAGCTGGGAGACGAAGTTCTCGTAACCGGAAATCATCACCATCACCAGCAAACCACCCACCAACGCCATGTCGATCAGCGACAACAGCACCAGAATCAGATCCGATTCCGCCATGGAGAACACGTTAGGGATGACGTGAAACACTTCCTGGAAGAATTTCAGCGCTAACGCCAGCAGGCCGAGCGACAGGCCGAAGTAGATCGGCGCCAGCAACCAGCGGGAGGCGTACATTGCATTTTCGATAAAGCGTTCCATTGAATCTCACACAAGGGCTGGAAATGGCCGCGAGTATAACAGCCGCTCGTTACACCCAGAAACCGTCCGGAATCCGCAACCTGCGCGTTTGTCACAAGGTTTTTCTGCTAGTGTCCAAACTATTGACAGCCCAGCTGCAACGGACAGGAAGACTGGAAAATGGATGTGCGATTACCTTTAACGAGTGCCGGCATTTGCCTCGCCCTGCTGATGAGCGGTTGCTCGCCCAGCGATGAGAAACGCGAGATCAGCCTCGAAGAAAAGACTGCGCAATTCGAAAAATCACTGGATGCCATCCAGGATCCGAAGCTCAAGGGCGCCGTGGCCGAACTCGGCGGCTCGCTGCTGTTGCTCGAACGGGCGCAACTCAAGCTTGACAGCAAACCTGTGGAAACCGGATACAGCGACGATGCACTGGCCGTGCTCAAGCACTACCCCACCCCTCAGGCGCTGGTCGACACCTACATCTCCGGCCTGTTTGTGCTGCACAAGGATTCCAGCTCCGACTACCTGACCGATCTGCAGCCGGTGTTCCCGTTCAGTTTCAATATCCCCGACGCGTTTCTCTTCCCTCACGGCCTGGAATGGCAATCGGTAACCCTGAGCAATAAGCGCGTGATCCCATTCCAGCCAGAGTGGTCGGAAACCGACCCCGGCATCCAGTTGAGCCCCTCAAGCTCCAACCTGACCAATCCCGATGATCTGACGGTGACCTATCCCTTCATCGATGGCCTCGACGTCGAAAACAAAAATCAGCCGCAACCGGTGAGCCTGCAAGGCAAAGTTGAAGTGATTGCGCCACGCCGGCTGTACAGCTTTGACCTGACGAAAAAAGACGTCGGCCAGATCCGCACCAATGACAACCTCAGCGTCAAGTTGCTGAAACTTGAAAACAACTATGCAGAGATCGAATTCAACAACAGCGCGCCATTAGCGCCCGAGGTGAGCGAAACACCACTCAATCCGCTGGTCGTTCAGGCGAAGGACAGCACCGGGCAATTTCTCTCGCGCTCAGGGTCGATAAACGAAACCGCCGAGCAGATCGCTTTCTATCAAAAACAACTGGCACGCATGCAACAGCAGAAGGAGTGGAGCGAGGCGTTCGAAAAGCAGCTCGATGAAGAACAACGCGCCTTTGAAAAACAACAAACCCACCACTACTCCAAGGTGTATTTCAACGGACCGATCGACACCCTCGAAGTCAACGTACTGGACTTCTCGGCTGCCACGGTCACCCGCAAGGACCTAAACCTGCCAGTTCGTCGGTTCGATTCACACACCACGGAAAAAACCATCCAGACGTTAAATCTCCCCGTGGTGGTCTATGACGACCAGGCGCCGACCTGGTTAAAAGGCGCGACGCTAAAAGAAGACCAGTTGAAGAAAGGTGTCAGCATCCGTCAGTCGGTCGAAGACCCAAGTGCGGCGCGCATCGAGTTCGATCATGCCAAAAGCTTCAATGACGAACTGCTCGGCAACTCTTTCAATCCCGGTGACAGCCCTGTCAGCTTTTTTACCGAAGACGGTCAAGGCAAACGCGATGAGCCGATCGAACTGCCTCCTGAGGCTTACCAGGTCGATCCATTGCGCGGCACCATCACCTACGACCTGAATCTGTTTCCCGAGACGCCCGCGTACGTCGTGGGCTCGATGCCGCTATTCCTGGCCACCGTCGAGCAGAAAACCCTGGAGTCCCATCAACTGCCCAAAGGCCTTGAGCTCAAAGGCAACGCTCTGGTGGTCGATCTCAAGACTTATCCCGCCCAGGACTGGCGTTTCTTCGCCAGGGACGACAGCGGCAATTATTTGAAGGAAATTCTTTCAGTCAGCCATGATGCGAGCGCGGAAGGCCCGGCATTGGTAGGCGTGCACTATTTTTACGGGCGCCCCACCCGACTGGAAACCTTTCAACGAACCGATCTCACCACCGTGCAATACGGTTTCGAGGTCAAGCTCGACAAGGCTGATACGTCCAGCCTTGCTCAATAGCTATCCCAATGACCGGATTCAATGATCAGGCCGGAACTCGAAACCACCGGGATTGCGGTTGCGACCGCCATTGATTTCCCGCAGCTGGGCCTGCAGATGCAGGCACCAGATTTGCGGGTCATCGGCCAGCTCATAACCATGTAGCGTCAGGCTTTCAACGATGGTGTCGAGGATCGATTCGGCCACGAAAGGCCCATGAAACGGCCCTTGGGCTTTGATGGCTGAAGGTTGTTCGCCGGCCATTCCAGCGGCAAAAAGTAATGTCCACATGCCCGTATCCCCCGCCAGCGGGCGGATGGCACATTCGATCCGGGTCACAAGGCCCAGGCATTGACGGGTGAGGCAGAGGTTGCGCGACATGGCGGCGACCCTCGGTAGATCCGGTATTCAGCCCCCACGAGAAGGCTGTCTCGATCCAGTGATTACTGTCGATATCCTTGAGCTGAGAATAGAAGAAAAGTATGGCTAGCATGCCAACTGAGACCAGAAGGCGCCGAGCGGTCATTGTGTGAAGTTTGACGTCAGTTTGATGTCACTTTACGGCTTTCTGTTGGAGCCGAGCTTGCTCGCGATTTCGGACTTTCATTCAACCTGATGTTGAACGTTAATCCCTCATCGCGAGCAAGCTTTGCTCATACAGGGGTTGTGGGTTACGCAGGCTTGGCCTCTACCAACGCCTCCAGCGCCGCTTCTTTTTCTGCTTCCTTCAGATCTTCTTCACTGATCATTTCCGCAATCACGCGCAAGCGCTCCACGACCCGCGCGTTGACACTGCCCTCAGGGAACTCGCCGTTCTCATCAGGTGCACCCGCCGGCTCGCCCACCAACAGGCTCAAGGCCTCATCGGCCTGCCGTACCGCGTACACATGGAACTGCCCGGCACGCACCGCGGCCAGCACCTTCTCGTCGAGCATCAGGGTCGCAACGTTCGCCTGGGGAATAATCGCGCCTTGCTCACCGGTCAAGCCGCGCGCTTCACAGAGCCGGAAGAAGCCTTCGATTTTCTCGTTGACCCCGCCCACCGCCTGCACTTCACCGAACTGGTTGATCGACCCGGTAATCGCAAAACACTGCTTGAGCGGCGTTTTCGACAAGGCCGAAATCAGTGTGCATGCCTCGCCCAGCGATGCACTGTCGCCATCCACGTAACCGTAGGATTGCTCCAGCGCGATACTCGCGGAAATCGCCAGCGGGAATTCCTGGGCATAACGACTGCCCAGGTAACCCGTGAGGATCATCACGCCTTTGGAGTGGATCGGTTGGCCCAGGTTGACCTCGCGCTCGATGTCGACGATACCGCTGCCACCCGGATACACGGTGGCGGAAATCCGCGCCGGCACACCGAATGCCGAGTCACCGACTTCCAATACGGTCAGCCCGTTACATTTGCCCACGGCCGCGCCATCGGTGTCGATCAGGATGATCCCAGCCAGCATGTCATCGAGAATCCGCGCCGAAACTCGCCCGGTGCGGGTCGCCTTGGCCTTGAGCGCACGTTCGATATGTCCGGCATCAGTCATTTCATCCGCCGCCAGGTGACGAATGAAATCCGCTTCGCTGACCAACTGGAACAGATCGCCGATACGCGCCGAAAGACGCCCCTGATGCTCAGCCAGACGCGCACTGTAGGTCGCCAGACGTGCCACCGCATCAGCGGTCAGCGGCGCCATGCCCTCCTCCGATGTTCGGGTTTTCAGCAACTGGGCGAACTGTTCCAGGCTCTCGTCGACCATCGGGATGTCTTCATCGAAATCCACCAGAACGCGGAACATCTCCTGGAAGTCCGGATCAAGGTCCTGCAGCGTGTAATACAACTGGCGAGCGCCAATGATGACGACTTTGACCTGCAACGGAATGTGTTGCGGGTTCAGCGTTACCGTGGCCAGACGGCCCAGCTCACCCAGCGGCGACTCCATCTTCAGCTTGCGCGATTGCAAGGCACGCTTGAGCGCATCCCACACGAACGGCTCGCTGAGCATCTTTTCCGCTTCAAGTATCAGGAAACCACCATTGGCCCGATGCAACGCACCCGGTCGCAGCTGGCGATACGTCGTGTAGAGCGCCCCTTGATCGGTGCTGTATTCGATGCGGCCGAACAGGTTTTCGTATGTCGGGTGCGGCTCGAACACCACCGGCGCACCGCCACTGGACGAATGCCCCACGACCAGGCTCGGAGCGTATTGCTCTTCCAGCATCTTGCGCGCCACGGCGTCGACTTTGCTGTCGTCCACCAGTTGCTCGACCACGGTCTTGAGCAGGTACACCTGCATCGCTTGCAGATAGCCGCAGACGGCCGCGTTCTCTGCGTATTTCTCCGACAACGGAGACAGCAAAGGCTGCAAGGCCAGGGTGATGGTTTCTTCGTTGAGCTGACGCAGTTGATTGCTCGACTCGCGCTTCCATTGCGGCAGGCTGGCGAGCTCTTCGTTCAGCCGCTCTTCCAGTCCAGAGATGTCGTCGTGGAAGCGTTCACGATCCGCCTCGGGCAGTTGCGCAAATTCCGCTTCATCCAGTGCCTTGCCTTCAGCCATCGGCGTGAACGCAATATTGCTGGCATCGCGGTAGAGCGCGACGTCCTTCTCCAGCGCCAGACGTTCGATGATGTCCAGTGCCTTGTCATAGCGCTGGTTGAAGGCGCGGTCGATGGCACTTTTCTTTTGCTGGTAGGACGGGTGCTCGAACACCGCCGGGAATGTCGCCAGCAAGTTGTCGATCAAACCGTTGATGTCGCCGATAAACGCACCGGCAGTACCCGATGGCAATTCCAGCGCTCGGGGCTCGCGCGGTTCGTCGAAATTATTGACGTAGACCCAGTCCGCCGGGGTCTGCAGGCGCTTGCCTTCGGCTTTCAGATAGCGTTTGACGAACGAGAACCGGCCAGTACCGGGCTCACCCATGACAAAAACGTTGTAACCGGGGCGTGGCATGGCCACGCCGAACTGCAAGGCTTCGACCGCACGTTCCTGGCCGAGCACACCGCGGAAGGGCTCCAGATCATTGGTGGTAGAGAAGCTGAACTGTTCAGCGGAAAACGGACGGGTTAGCGCTTCAGGCGCTAGACGCAAGCTGGCAGCAACAGGATCAGGCATCGGGCTTCCTTACATCAGGCGGGGCAGATAGCGGCATTCTGGCGCTGCCCATACCCCACTTGCAAGGCGCGCCTATAGGCAAAGCATAGACAACCCGCCATCGCCAGGCGGGCCGGGTGAAAAACAGCGTTTAGATCAAATGTTTTGGAAAAAATCACGGAACCCTTGGAACGTGCCTAAACTCCAAATTGCGCGGCTGGAACAATAACCGGCCCACTGGCGCCAGATCGGGCCAGACCCTGTCCATTGGTATGCACATAAAGAGAACAAAGCTATGAAACGGATTCTTCTCGGTACTCTCTTCACCGCTGTATCCATCAACGCCATGGCTCAGGCGCCAGGCGGCCCGGATTGCGGTTGGGGCAACATGCTGTTCGAAGGTCAGCGTGGCACTCCGGCTCACTTCCTGGCATCCACCACCAACGGCACTTCCGGTAACGCAACGTTTGGTATGACATCCGGCACCAACGGTTGCTCGACCAACGCGTCGCTGACCTATGGCGGCAAATCCTGGTTTGCCATGAATGGCATGATGAACGAGCTGTCCGAAGACATGGCCAAAGGTAACGGCGAAGCGCTGACTACCTATGCCGTGGTACTGGGCGTGGCGCCGGAAGACCGTGCGCACTTCGCTGCTGTGACTCACGAGCACTTCCAGCAAATTTTCAGCAAGGCTGACGTAACCGCTGAAGACGTGCATACCAACACCCTGGCCATCCTGAAATCCGATCCTCGTCTGGCCAAGTACGCAACTCAAGCTTAAGCTCGACCGACCCGTTCCTTTCGAGGAGCGGGTTTTATTTTTTGAAGCTGGCTCTTTTTGGCCCGCACTTTTGGGTCTTTATTCTCGAATTCTAAGTTGCCCACTATGCTCAAACGCCTTGCCTGGCTGGCGCTCTGTGTCTGCGCCCCGCTGTCCGCCGCGCCACACATCGACCCTCAACGTTTGCAGCAACTGGCCAACGACCCTTTCTGGATTTCCCTGGGCCACTACGAAACCGCCAAGCTCGGTGGCTGGCGCAGTTACGTCAGTGACAAGAAATTCTTTATCACCCCTGACGGCAATGAACACCCGGACCGCGAACTCGCAGCCACCGTGCAAGCGCTGTACGCGCCGGCCAGTGCAGGAGAAAAACACGCCCAGTGTGTGTATCCGTCCCGCACCCGCTGGCTGAAGTCACAGCTCAACCTGACCGATCTGCCGACGCTCGAATGCGCTGAATTCAAGCAGTGGTTCAAGGACGTCTCGCCCCACAGTGCCGTGATGATCTTCCCTGCGGCCTACCTCAATAGCCCGTCGTCGATGTTCGGCCACACCTTGCTGCGTATCGACCAGGCCGATGTTCAGAGCGACAAGACGTCGCTACTCAGCTACGCGATCAACTTCGGCGCCTACATCGAAGGCTCGGACAACAGCATTCTCTATGCCTGGAAAGGCTTGATGGGGGGCTACCCAGGGCTGTTTGCGCTGGTGCCGTATCAGGAAAAACTCTCGGAGTACCGCAGCCTCGAAAACCGCGATCTGTGGGAATACCGGCTGAACCTGACACAGGCAGAAACCGCGCGCATGGTCGAGCATGTCTGGGAATTGAAACAGATCCAGTTCGACTATTTCTTCTTCGACGAAAACTGCTCCTATCGCCTGCTGGAATTGCTCCAGGTCGCACGTCCAAGCTTGCGCCTGACCGAACAGTTCCCGCTGACCGCCATTCCGACCGACACCGTCAAAGCCGTGAAAGAAGCCGGCCTGGTGGAGTCCATCGAGTATCGTCCGTCCCGCGAACGCGAACTGTTGAGCCGTGCCGAGCCGTTGACCGATGAAGAGCAGCAATGGGTACTGAAGGTCAGCGCCGATCAGAAACAATTGCAAGACCCAGCGTTCAAGGCGCAACCACGCGCCCGTCAGGCGCTGATCATCGACGCTTCTTACCGTTTGGAACGCTACCGCGCCAACGGCCAGGAGCGCGATCCTGAGCGGGCTCAGCGCAGCTTCGAACTGCTTCGGGCGATCAACCAGAACCCCGCGCCAGATCTCGATATTCCACGCCCTGGCTTGCCCGAAGACGGTCATGAATCGCGCACCTGGCAGGCCGGCCTCGGCACCCGGGGCGACGAGGCGTTTGCCGAGTACGGCTTGCGCATGGCCTATCACGACCTCAACGACAATGCTGAAAGCTTCCCGCTCGGCGCGCAGATCGAAATCCTGCAGATGAAGCTGCGCCAGTACGAAGGCAATCGCTGGCAGTTTCAGCAGCTTGATCTGGCGACCATCCGCTCCCTGACGCCGCGCAACGAGTTGCTGCAACCGCTCTCATGGCAAGTCACTGGCGGACTGGAGCGTGTACCGGGCAAGCATGACGATGAAACACTGGTCAGCCACGTCAACGGTGGCGGCGGTGGCACCTGGCAGCTCGGTGAAGATGTGCTGGGTTTTGCCCTGGGCACGGTGCGGGTCGAACACAACAATGACTTCGCCGAATTTGTTTCACCAGCGGCAGGTTTCAACACCGGCGTGCTGTGGAAAAATCCGCTGGGCAACCTCAGCCTGGAGGCCAAGGGGGATTACTTCACCAACGGCGAAGTGCGCCGCAGCTTGAGCTTGAATCAGCAGTGGGAATTGTCGCGCAACCTTGGATTGCGCCTGAGTGCTCAGCGTGAATTCAGCCATGTGGCGACGCCTGAGACCGAGGTCATGCTTGAGGTGAAGTGGTATCACTACTAAAAGATCGCAGCCTGCGGCAGCTCCTACAATGGCCACGCGTACACCCGTAGGAGCTGGCGTAGCCTGCGATCTTTTGATCTTTCTTTCACATCCGGCTCACGAATCCACACCTAGACTTCTCCCATAGGCCGTTAAACGGCCCGGGAGTACGAGATGTGGCGTTGCATGGCTGTGCTGGGGGTTTTGCTGTTGAGTGCGGGTTGCCAGACAACCCACGAAGATCTGATCGCCAAGGGGTATCCACCGGCATTCGCCGATGGGTTCGATGACGGTTGCAGCAGTGGTCGACAAGCGGGCGGCGCCATCACCGGTGAGTTTCGCAAGAACGTCCCGCGCTATCTCAAGGACAAGCAATACGCCGAGGGCTGGAGTGATGGCTTTCGCCAGTGCCAGGCCATGCTTGAGAACAAGGATCGCGATGACTATCGCAGCCACCATTGGGATGACCGCGACAAAGCCTGGCAACAGCAAAAAGACCAGGACGCCGCGCGCGCCTATCGCTCGCAATGAGTCGCTGACAGGTATCCGCCGAAACTAAATGCCTGCGAACATGGCCCAAACCCAATAACGGGAGAAAACCATGAGTCGCGCCTTCGTCAATGAAGATAACGCCGCAGCGCAAGCTGATCAGCCGGTCGAACGACAGGTGAGCGAGCAGCCCAATTACGTGACGCCCACGGGGCTGAACCAATTGCAGGCGAAAGTCGCCGAGCTGCAACAGCAACTGAGCGAGCAATCGGCCAAAGGAGAACAGGCGGACAAACAGCGTCAAGCCGACCTGGAACGGGATTTACGGTATTTCAACCAGCGCCTGCACAGCGCTCAGGTCGTAACGCCCGCGAGCTCGACGCAAAAAGTGCAGATCGGCAGCCGTGTGACCTTCGCTGATGAACAGAGCACCGAACAAACGGTGCAACTGGTGGGCGAGGATCAGGCCGATGCGTCGGCAGGCCTGATCAACTGGGGATCACCGCTGGGCCGTGCGTTGCTCGGGGCGCAACTCGGCGACGAGGTGCTGTGGCAACGCCCCGCCGGTGATCAGATGATCGAGATCGTGCGCATCGAACCGGCTTAAACCACGCCTTGAGCGAGCATGGCGTCAGCCACTTTGACGAAGCCGGCGATGTTCGCGCCTTTGACGTAGTTGATTCGTCCGTTCTCTTCGCCGTAATGCACGCACGCGTGATGAATCGACTGCATGATCGCGTGGAGTTTGCTGTCGACTTCACCGCCGGTCCACAACAGGCGCATGGCGTTCTGCGACATCTCCAACCCGCTCACCGCAACGCCCCCTGCGTTCGATGCCTTGCCCGGCGCGAACAAAATACCCGCCTCGATGAACAGGTCCACGGCTTCCAGGGTGGTCGGCATGTTCGCGCCCTCGGCCACGCAGATGCAGCCATTGCGCAACAGCGTGCGAGCGGCGTCGGCGTCGAGTTCGTTCTGCGTCGCGCAAGGCAATGCGATGTCGCACGCCAGGTCCCACGGGCATTGACCTGCGCGGAACTCCAGGCCAAAGCGCGCGGCCAACTCGCTGATCCGGCCACGCTGGACGTTTTTCAGTTCCAGCACCGCCGACCATTGCTCTTCGGTCAAACCCGCTTCGCAGTACAGCGTGCCTTCTGAATCCGACAGCGAAATCACCTTGCCGCCCAGGTCCATGACTTTGCGCGCTGCGTATTGCGCGACGTTGCCAGAGCCCGAGATCGCCACGCGCTTGCCTTCGACTTTCTCGCCGGTGCGCTTGAGCATTTCCTCGGCGAAGTACACGCAACCGAAACCCGTGGCTTCGGGACGGATCAGACTGCCGCCGTAACTTGGGCCCTTGCCGGTCAGGACGCTGGTGAACTGGTTGCTGAGGCGCTTGTACTGGCCGAACAGGAAACCGATCTCGCGAGCACCCACGCCAATGTCTCCGGCGGGCACGTCAACGTCTGCACCGATGTGCCGATACAGCTCGCTCATGAAAGCCTGGCAGAAGCGCATGACTTCGGCGTCGCTTTTGCCTTTGGGATCGAAGTCCGAGCCACCTTTACCGCCGCCCATGGGCAGCGACGTCAGCGAGTTTTTGAACGTCTGCTCAAACGCGAGGAATTTCAGCACGCCGAGGTTTACCGAAGGATGGAAACGCAAACCGCCCTTGTATGGGCCGATGGCGCTGTTCATCTGGATGCGGAATCCGCGATTGACCTGCACCTTGCCGTGATCGTCGACCCAGGAAACCCGAAACACCACCGCCCGCTCCGGCTCGCAGATGCGCTCCAGAATGCCTGAGTTCAGGTAGTGCGGATTGGCTTCGAGAAAAGGCCACAAGCTGCGCAGGACCTCTTCGACGGCCTGGTGGAATTCAGGCTGGTCAGGGTCACGTTTTTTCAGGCGGGCAAGGAAGGATTCAACGGATTCGATCATGAAAAGTCTCGGCAAATTTGTTGTCGTTGGAGGAGATTGAGCCGGACTTTAACAAACGATTCGCGCACAAGAACAGCGCGAAATGTCGCACTTATGAAATTAAATGGTGCACAGGATATAAATCAGGCTGTTTTTTGGACTGATTTTCGCACCTGAATGGGGATTATCAATTTGGGGATGCACCGTTAGGTGTACCGCCATCGCGAGCAGGCTCACTCCTACAGGGGAACGCATTCCAATTGTAAGAGTGAGCCTGCTCGCGATGGCCACACCTTGGTCTCGCTGACAAAACCCGGACAAAAAAACGGAGCCCGAAGGCTCCGTTTTTCATGCAACCCACCTGATATCAGGCCAGTTTCTTGTGCCGTACACGATGCGGCTGGGCCGCTGCTTCGCCGAGGCGCTTTTTGCGATCGGCTTCGTATTCGGTGTAGTTGCCTTCGAAGAACACGGCTTGCGAGTCGTCTTCGTACGCCAGGATGTGAGTCGCGACGCGGTCAAGGAACCACCGATCGTGAGAGATCACAATGGCGGCGCCCGGGAAGTCGAGCAAGGCTTCTTCCAGGGAACGCAGGGTTTCAACGTCGAGGTCGTTGGAAGGTTCGTCGAGCAGCAGGACGTTGCCGCCCTCTTTCAAGGTCAGGGCCAGGTGCAAGCGACCACGCTCACCACCGGACAGGTCCTTGACGAACTTCTGCTGATCACCGCCCTTGAAGTTGAAGCGACCCACGTAGGTGCGCGACGGGATTTCGTAGTTGCCGATACGGATCTGATCGGAACCGTCGGAGATTTGCTGGAACACAGTCTTGCTGCCATCCAGGTCTTCGCGGCTCTGATCGACGCAGGCCAGTTGCACGGTATCGCCGACTTCGATGGTGCCCGAATCCGGTGTTTCCTTGCCCATCAGCATGCGGAACAGCGTGGACTTACCGGCACCGTTACCGCCGATTACACCAACGATGGCGCCTTTAGGCATGGAGAACGACAGGTTGTCGATCAGTACGCGATCGCCATAGCCCTTGGAAACGTTCTTGAACTCGATGACCTTGTCGCCCAGGCGCGGGCCGGCCGGAATGTAGATCTCGTTGGTTTCGCTGCGCTTCTGGAATTCCTGCGATTGCATTTCTTCGAAGCGTTGCAGACGAGCCTTGGATTTGGACTGGCGGGCCTTGGCGCCTTTGCGCACCCACTCCAGTTCTTCCTTCATGGCTTTTTCGTGGGCCGACTGCTGCTTGGACTCGGCCGCCAGACGATTGGACTTGGCTTCGAGCCAACCCGAATAGTTGCCCTCGTAAGGGATACCGGCGCCACGGTCGAGCTCGAGGATCCAGCCAGCAACGTTGTCCAGGAAGTAACGGTCGTGCGTGATCGCAACCACGGTGCCCGGGAAGTCGTGCAGGAAGTGCTCCAGCCAGGCGACGGAATCGGCGTCCAGGTGGTTGGTTGGTTCGTCGAGCAGCAGCATGTCGGGGGCGGACAGCAGCAGTCGGCACAGGGCCACACGACGCTTTTCACCACCGGACAGGAATTCGACCTTGGCATCCCACGCCGGCAGACGCAGCGCGTCGGCAGCGACTTCCAGTTGGCGATCCAGGTTGTGGCCGTCGCTGGCTTGCAGAATGGCTTCGAGCTTGGCCTGTTCTGCAGCCAGTTTATCGAAGTCGGCATCTTCTTCAGCGTAGGCCGCGTAGACCTCGTCCAGGCGCGCCTGGGCGTTCTTGATCACGCTGACCGCTTCCTCGACCACTTCACGCACAGTCTTGGTCGGGTCCAGGATCGGCTCTTGCGGCAAGTAGCCGATGTTCAGGTCCGGCATCGGACGGGCTTCACCCTCGAACTCGGTATCGACGCCCGCCATGATTTTCAACAGCGTGGACTTACCCGAACCGTTGAGGCCGAGCACGCCGATCTTGGCGCCGGGGAAGAAGGACAGTGAAATGTTTTTCAGGATTTCCCGCTTCGGCGGAACAACTTTGCCCAGCCGATGCATGGTGAAGACGTATTGAGCCATGGAGAACCTTGGGTCAGTGACAGATGAATGATTGGAGCGCAGGCGATGCCCGGCCAGACCGTGCGCGTCGTACGATTGATGGGTATCAATGCGTGCGCGCTGAAAAAGTCTGATTCTAGGAGCTGGAACGCTCCCGCGTAACCGGCAAAGCTACCTGATTGACGGAAGGCAGTCCAGCCGAGCGGGGCTGGCACTTTGCCACAACTCAAGGCATGCTAGCCGCCCTTCGGGCGTCCGGCTTATAGTGCACGTCGCGCCGGTCCAGCCCATCCGCAGGATTTCAGTTTGCCTAACGTCCCTCCTTCATCTGCCCCGAGCGCACCGTCTCTTGCGACCGGCTCGCCCCTGCGCGGCACGTTGAAAGGTGCGCTGGCAACGCTCGTATTACTGTTGCTCGCCCTGCTCTTTTGGCAACTGCTCGATCAACTGAGCGAAACCCAGAAAAACCAGCGTCAGTACACGATCGACTACACCGCCGACCTGGCGTCGCAAGTCAGCCTGAACATGGCACTCAACGCCCAGATTGCACTCAACCTGCTACCGATCGTCGAGCAACCGCAAAGCGCCGACGAACAGCAGGCGCTGCTGCGTAAAGTGCAGCAGTCACTGCCCGATGTCCGCAGCCTGGCACTGTTAAGCCCCTCCGGAAAAATACTCAGCGACAGCGCTGAAAGCAGCGACGACGCCGACTACCTGACCGAACTGGTCCGGCGCAGTCGCGCCCAGGCCCACTATTTCAGCAACGCCGAGGACGGTTCGGTGGTGCATCTGTTGCTGCACCAGGCCAGCGGCAGTACACGGGGTTATTGGGCCCTGCGCCTCACACCGACCTTCTTCTCCTCCCTGACCAAGCAACACGAAGCGGGCATCCGCCCGCTATGGCTGGTGGAAAACCGCCTCACCCATCAGATCATCAGCCGTGATGATGCTTTGCCCATGGCCGAACCCAGAACCCTGACGCCGGACGATCTAACCAACAGCGTGCTCACCGTTCCTCTGAGCAGCAGCGACTGGCAACTACGCGGACTGTTCGACCGTCAACGCGTTATTGAGCATCTATTGCCGGCCTTCATCGGCAAATGCCTGCTGGGACTGGCTTTCTCGCTGCTGCCGTTTATCGTCCTGCTGAACATGCGCCGGCGTCAGCGCCAATTGCACGAGGGCCGTCGACGCTATCAGGATATTTTCGAAGGCACTGGCGTCGCGCTGTGCGTACTGGATGTGTCAGGGCTCATCAGCGTTTTCGACAAAGCGAAGATCCACAGCAGCGAACACCTCAAAACCTGGCTGGATACGCCATCGCAACGTCAGCAACTGCTGCAGGAATTGCGCATCACCGAGGTCAACCAGGTCGCCCTGCAATTGCTCAACGTCAATTCCTGCGAGCAAGCCTGGCACCTGCTGATCGACGGCAATCCTCTGGACGGCACTGCCATCGGCGACCAGGTACTGGACGCCGTGCTGAACCGACACAAGCAGCTCGAACTGGAAATCAAGCTCCAGGACGCCAGTGGACGCGACCAGCATCTGTGGTTGGTCCTGCGCTTGCCGGAGGATCAGGACGACTACAAAGCGGTGATCCTGAGCATTACCGACATCACCAGCCGCAAGCTCATTGAGCTGTCACTGCTGGAGCGTGAAGGGTTCTGGTCCGACGTGGTGCGCACGGTGCCGGATCACCTGTATGTGCAAGATGTCATCAGCCAGCGGATGATTTTCAGCAACCACCATTTGGGCCAGACACTCGGCTACAACCGCACCGAGCTGCACCAGATGGGCGAGTACTTCTGGGAAATCCTGCTGCACCCGGAAGATGCCGACTTCTATCACCGTTCGCGACAGACCCAGCGCCAGGGTGGTTACGGTCAATTGATGCAGTGCCAGCTGCGTTTTCGTCATCGGGACGGCAAATGGCGGCGCTTCGAGATTCGCGAGCAAGCACTCGCGCGGGACAAGGACAATCAGGTCATCCGTATCATCGGCGTGGCCAAGGACATCACTGAACAGATCGAAGCCAGTGAGTCCCTGCGCGACAGCGAACAGCGATACCGGATGCTCGCCGAAAGCATCAGCGACGTGATCTTCTCCACCGACAGCAAGCTGTCCCTCAATTACGTCAGCCCGTCGGTGCACACCGTGCTGGGCTACGACGTCGACTCGATTTTCCAGAACGGCTGGCAATCGACCATTGCCAACCCGCAACAACTGACCGGCATTTATAGCCTGATGGATCGGGTCAGCAAGGCGCTGGACAAGCCGGAGCAGCTGGCGCTATTACGCAACCAGGTGCAGACCCAGTTGTACCTGTTCGACTGTCTGCGGGCCGACGGTCGCAAGATTCCAATCGAACTGCGCCTGGTGCTGGTCTGGGATGAGCACGACGCCTTCGAAGGTGTGCTTGGCGTAGGTCGCGACATCAGCCAGCAGCGACGGGCCGAGAAAGACCTGCGCATGGCGGCGACGGTATTCGAGCACTCGACGTCGGCGATCCTGATTACCGACCCGGCCGGCTATATCGTCCAGGCCAACGAAGCCTTCAGCCGCGTCAGTGGTTACGCGGTGGAGCAAGTCCTCGACCAATTGCCGAACATGCTCACCGTCGACGACCAGCAGGAAGCCCATCTGCGCTACGTGCTCAAACAGCTGAACCAGCACAGTACCTGGGAAGGCGAGGTGTGGCTTAAGCGCCGCAGCGGCGAGCACTACCCCGCCTGGGTAGGGATTACCGCCGTGCTGGATGACGAAGGCGATCTGGCCAGCTACGTGTGTTTCTTCAGCGACATCAGCGAGCGCAAGGCCAGTGAACAGCGGATTCACCGCCTGGCCTACTACGACGCCCTGACGCACCTGCCTAACCGGACGCTGTTCCAGGATCGCCTGCATACGGCGTTGCAATCGGCGGAACGGCAGAAGTCCTGGGTGGTGCTGATGTTTCTCGATCTGGACCGCTTCAAGCCGATCAACGACTCCCTCGGCCACGCCGCCGGCGATCGCATGCTCAAGGAAATGGCGACCCGCCTGCTCGGTTGCGTCGACGATGACGACACCGTGGCGCGCATGGGTGGCGATGAATTCACCCTGCTGCTGCAGCCGCGGGCCAACCGTGAAATGGCGCTGAACCGGGCGATACATGTGGCCGAACAGATCCTTGCCAGCCTGGTGAAACCGTTCGTACTCGAAGGCCGGGAGTTCTTCGTCACGGCCAGTATCGGCATCGCCCTGAGCCCGCAGGACGGGAATGAACTCAGTCAGTTGATGAAAAACGCGGACACCGCGATGTACCACGCCAAGGAACGCGGCAAGAACAACTTCCAGTTCTATCAGGCCGACATGAATGCCAGCGCCCTGGAGCGCCTGGAACTGGAAAGCGACCTGCGTCACGCCCTCGAACAGAACGAATTCGTGCTGTATTACCAACCGCAATTCAGCGGCGACGGCAAACGCCTGACCGGTGCCGAAGCGCTGCTGCGCTGGCGCCACCCACGTCGCGGATTGGTGCCGCCGGGGGATTTCATTCCGGTGCTCGAAGAGCTCGGCCTGGTGGTTGATGTGGGCGACTGGGTGATCAGCGAAGCCTGCCGTCAGCTCAAGACCTGGCATCAGGCCAAGGTTCGGGTGCCCAAGGTGTCGGTAAACATCTCGGCGCGGCAGTTCTCCGATGGTCAACTGGGTACGCGTATCGCCAATATCCTCAAGGACATCGGACTGCCGCCGGCGTGCCTGGAGATCGAGCTGACGGAAAGTATTCTGATGCGCGAAGTCAGCGAGGCGATGCAGATTCTCGACGGGCTGAAAAATCTCGGCTTGAGCATCGCGGTCGATGACTTCGGCACCGGCTATTCCTCGCTCAACTACCTCAAGCAGTTCCCTATCGACGTGTTGAAAATCGACCGTACCTTCGTCGATGGCTTGCCCTCCGGAGAACAGGATGCGCAGATTGCCCGGGCAATCATCGCCATGGCGCACAGCCTCAATCTGGCCGTGATCGCTGAAGGCGTCGAGACCCAGGAGCAGCTGGATTTCCTGCGTGAGCATGGTTGCGATGAGGTTCAGGGGTATCTGTTCGGGCGGCCAATGCCGGCTGAACGGTTTGAAGAACGGTTCAGCATTGATGCGTTGTTCGTGTTTGATTGAAGATCTGTGGCGCAGCCATCGCCAGCAGGCTGGCTCCCACAAGGTTGATGTCAACCACGGATTGTGGGCACTCCCGGCTTTTGTGGGAGCCAGCCTGCTGGCGATGAGGCCGGCACGATCACCGCTGATCCCGTCATGAAGCCCACTTGTCTGCGACATGATGTCCTTTCATATGCCATCTAAAACCCATTGGGTTAGAATGCCCCCCTTTTCTGCCCCGATCCTTGAGGACCGCCATGTTCAGCCGTGATTTGACTATTGCCAAGTACGACGCCGACCTTTTTGCCGCCATGGAGCAAGAAGCTCAGCGCCAGGAAGAACACATCGAGCTGATCGCTTCGGAAAACTACACCAGCCCTGCGGTGATGGAAGCTCAAGGTTCGGTACTGACCAACAAGTACGCCGAAGGCTATCCGGGCAAGCGCTACTACGGTGGTTGCGAGTTCGTCGACGTGGTCGAGCAGCTTGCAATTGATCGCGCCAAAGAGCTGTTCGGCGCCGATTACGCCAACGTTCAGCCGCACGCCGGTTCGCAAGCCAACAGCGCCGTGTACCTGGCTCTGCTGTCGGCTGGCGACACTATCCTGGGCATGAGCCTGGCACACGGCGGTCACCTGACCCACGGCGCCAGCGTTTCGTCTTCGGGCAAGCTGTACAACGCCGTTCAATACGGCATCGACGCCAACGGCCTGATCGACTACGACGAAGTCGAGCGCCTGGCGGTTGAGCACAAGCCGAAAATGATCGTGGCCGGTTTCTCTGCCTACTCGCAGATCCTGGACTTCCCGCGCTTCCGCGAAATCGCTGACAAGGTTGGCGCCTACCTGTTCGTCGACATGGCTCACGTGGCCGGTCTGGTCGCCGCTGGCGTCTACCCGAACCCGGTGCCTTTCGCTGACGTCGTGACCACCACCACGCACAAGACCCTGCGCGGTCCACGTGGCGGCCTGATCCTGGCTCGCGCCAACGCCGACATCGAGAAGAAGCTGAACTCCGCCGTATTCCCGGGCGCCCAGGGTGGTCCGCTGGAACACGTGATCGCAGCCAAGGCGATCTGCTTCAAGGAAGCACTGCAGCCTGAGTTCAAGACCTACCAGCAACAAGTCGTGAAGAACGCCAAGGCCATGGCCGGTGTGTTCATCGAGCGCGGTTTCGACGTGGTGTCCGGCGGTACTGAAAACCACCTGTTCCTGCTGTCGCTGATCAAGCAGGAAATCTCCGGTAAAGACGCCGACGCCGCTCTGGGCAAAGCGTTCATCACCGTGAACAAGAACTCCGTGCCAAACGATCCACGCTCCCCGTTCGTCACCTCCGGACTGCGCTTCGGTACTCCGGCTGTGACCACTCGTGGCTTCAAGGAAGCAGAGTGCAAGGAACTGGCCGGCTGGATCTGCGACATCCTGGCTGACCTGAACAACGAAGCGGTGATCGACGCCGTCCGTGAGAAGGTCAAGGCCATCTGCAAGAAGCTGCCGGTATACGGCGCTTAATCGCACCGTTAAATCGCAGCAATAAAAAACCGGCCAGTGATGGCCGGTTTTTTTTCGCCTGCGATCTCCCCGTGTAGGAGCTGCCGAAGGCTGCGATCTGTTGATCCTGTTTTTAAAAGATCAAAAGATCGCAGCCTTCGGCAGCTCCTACACGTGACTATGGCCACTGGTCAGACCGGTCATGCCAATTATTGGATTTCGACTTGTGCACAGGAAAAAATCCAGCGTAGACTGCGCCTGCACTGGACATACCGGTAAGACCACAATAATTAAGTTCTGAATCTGATGCGCGAAGCGCACGGCAGCCAGGACACCGACCAGGATTCCTCCCATGCTCAGATGGTGCTCGCGTTCAATCTTCCTTCAAGTAGTTCTCGGACTGGTGCTCGGCATCGTCTGCGGGCTGACCCTTCCCGAATACTCCGCCCAGCTCAAACCCCTGGGTGATGGCTTCATCAAACTGATCAAGATGCTTATCGGTCTGATTGTTTTCTGCGTGGTGGTCAGCGGCATCAGTGGCGCGGGCGATCTGAAAAAAGTCGGACGCATCGGCCTGAAGTCGGTGATCTACTTCGAAGTGCTGACCACCATCGCCCTGGTAATCGGTCTGGTGTTCGCCTTCAGCACCGGTATCGGCAGCGGCGCGAACATTCATCTGGACCAGCTCTCTGCTGCCGACATGGGCGACATCGCCCAGCGTGGTCAGCACATGCACACCACCACCCAGTTCCTGATGGACTTGATTCCGACCTCGGTCATCGGCGCCTTTGCTGACAACAACATCCTGCAAGTGTTGCTGTTTTCAGTGCTGTTCGGCAGCGCGCTGAACCTGGTCGGCGAAGCGGCCTCGGGTATTTCCCGGCTCATCAATGAACTGAGCCACGTGATCTTTCGCATCATGGGCATGATCGTGCGCCTGGCGCCGATTGGCGTGTTCGGCGCTATTGCATTTACCACCAGCAAATATGGCCTGGATTCGCTGCAACATCTGGGCAGCCTGGTGGGCCTGTTTTACCTGACGTGCGTCGCGTTCGTGTCGTTGATTCTCGGGCTGGTGATGCGCCTGTCCGGCCTGCGGATGTGGCCACTGCTCAAGTACCTGCGTGAAGAACTGACCATCGTCATGGGCACCGCTTCGTCCGACGCCGTGCTGCCACAAATCATGCGCAAGCTTGAACATCTGGGCATCGGCAGTTCGACGGTCGGCCTGGTGATTCCAACCGGTTACTCGTTCAACCTTGACGGTTTTTCGATCTACCTGACCCTCGCTATCGTCTTCATCGCCAATGCCACCGGAACGCCGCTGGCCATGACCGATCTGCTGACGATTTTGCTGGTGTCGCTGATCACCTCCAAAGGCGCGCACGGCATTCCCGGTTCGGCGCTGGTCATTCTGGCGGCGACGCTGACTGCAATTCCGGCGATCCCCGTGGTTGGCCTGGTGCTGGTACTCGCGGTGGACTGGTTCATGGGCATCGGGCGGGCGCTGACAAACCTGATCGGCAACTGCGTCGCTACGGTGGCCATTGCACGCTGGGAAAAAGACATCGATATCCAGCGCGCAAACAAGGTGCTTTCCGGTCAGGTGGGTTATACCTTCCAGCCGAGAAAACCGGTGGCACCGGCGCATCAGCAGGAATTCTAAATAACGTGTGCCTGCCCCGCGGGCGGGCACCTTTATCGCGACATGGAGCGAACAGTGATTACCTCGTCAACCGTCGTAAATTCAGTAGTGGAAAAACTGCGGGCCGCGCTGGTCCGTGGTCAGTGGCGCAAGGGCGAAATGCTGCCCGGGCAACGTGAGCTGGCCGAGCAACTGGGCATCAGCCGCCCGAGCCTGCGCGAGGCCGTGATCGTTCTGGAAACCCTTGGCCTGGTGCGTTCCATGCCGGGCAAAGGCGTGGTGGTGCTTGACGCCCCTCTCGCCGACAGCCAAAGCCACGACAGCGCGGTGGCCGGTGCAAGCCTGGAAGATGTGCTGCAACTGCGCTACACCCTCGAGCCGTTTATCGTCGGCCTGGTGGCGCAGTCGATCAGCAGCAAGGAAGTCGGCCAACTGCGCCTGACCTTGATGGATATGCGCGAAGCACTGGAGGCCAACGACAGCGAGGCCGGCGTGAACGCTTACATCGCCTTCCACGAAGAACTGTTCACGCTGACGTCCAACCCGATTTTCCAAAGCGTGGTGCAGCAAACCAGCAACGCCCTCAAGCAAAGCGCCGAGGTGCTGCGCAATTCCCCCGAACACCTGGCTGAACGCCTTGAAGAAAACGAAGCAGTGGTACGTGCGATCCGTAGCAAGAATAGCGCTCAGGCGAGTGCCGAAATGCGTCGACATATTCTTCGAGAAGGTCAGCGGATGGGCATTGAACTGAACATCCCGGACGACAATCTCGGCAGTTGACCCCCCTTACAGACACCGGAGACCGGCCATGAACAGCTTCGCATCACTGCAGACTCTGACTGCCCTGCCGTTTTCTTTGCAGAAGGACGATCTTTATACGCGGCTGTTCGATGCCATTCTCGAACAACGCATTCACGCGCAGAGTCGCTTTACAGAAGAAAGCCTGGCGCAGATGTTTGGTGCTCGACGCAGCGACATTCGTGGAGTGCTGACCCGCCTCTCACATCAACAGATCATTGTCCTCAAACCCAACCATCGTCCCCGCGTCGCTTCGCTGGATCGCGAGCAAACCCGACAGACTCTGCATGCACGGCGGTTGACGGAAACCACACTGGTACAACTGGCCTGTGAAAGACGTTGCCGACAAGACTGGAAACCCCTGCACGTTTTGGTCGAAAAACAACGCCGTTGCTCCGAGCAGGGTCCGGCCATTCGACTCTCCGGGGACTTTCACCTGCAATTGGCGGAAATGGCGGGCAATGCTCCTTTAGCGCAGTTTTTGGACAGCCTGGTGCCTTTGACCTCGCTGGCAATTGCACAGACTGAGTTACAAGAAGAGAAATATTGCGATTGGCAGGTTCACGGGGAAATGCTGGATGCCATTGAGCGAGGGGATGCGCTTGATGCCGAAAGGTTGCTGACGGGGCATCTGGATTCACTGGAAAACATGTTACTGAACTCGCCATCGGAATCCAGCAAGAATCGTGTCGCCAGTTAAGCAGTCTTCGCGAGCAGGCTCGCTCCCACACTGGCTTTGTGTCGTCCGACTTAAAGCAGGCAACCTCTATCAAATGTGGGAGATTCTATGTTGCCCAGCAACACAAAATTCTCAAGCCGATAGGTATTCGCTCTGATTTTTCATCAGAGCGAACGCCACCCGACAGAGCTTGCGAGCCAAGGCCACCAAAGCCTGAGTTTT
>NZ_WFGV02000016.1 GCF_010095445.2 Pseudomonas sp. TNT3 | reverse complement strand
AATGGTCCGGTTGGAAGTGCCGCGTGATTACCCGGTTGAGCAGATCAAGGTCCAGGTAGCCGGCGGTGCAGGTGGCTTGGCAGGGCCTGGCGGAAAACCGGGTGCGGGAGGCAAGTCAAAAGGTTGCATCGTCTATCGCGCCGATGGCGGCAAGAGCGGTCGTCCAGGCGCCGACGGCCAGCCCGGGCCTGAGGGCGCCGCAGGTACAGTGACTGTTCAGCGTCTGTAAGAAAGACAAATCCCCTGTGGTGAGGGAGCGAGCTGCCTCGCCACAGTGACCGGATCTGCTTTAGAACATCGGGCGAGCCGAAGCGATCGCCACCAGCACCAACCCGACGATCAGGTTGATCCCCACCAATCGACGAATTCTCCCCAGCACTGCAGCCCCTGCCGGCCAATCCTGAGCCGTCACGGCGGTGCGCAGTTCAGGCAACATCAGCGCCTGAATCCTGATAAACAGCGCCGTCATGACCACGTAGAGTCCCATCATCACCTGAACATAACGCGGCGCGGCTTCAAATCCGGCGTACTGCAGATGAATCATGCCCACGCCGCTGATCGGCAACAGAATCACCGCGATCCAGACCCAGCGAAAAAACCCCTGGAACACTTCTACCCACAGCTTCAACCGGGCAGGGCCTTCCAGCGCTTTCACGGCGGCGGGGCGCAAGACCATCCAGGCGAAAAACATGCCGCCGACCCACACCAGGGCGGACAGGACATGCAGGGTGTAAACGATGCCAAAAGGTGTCATTGAGGTACTCCGTTCTGCGCGGGATTAATTAGCGGGGTATGATAGCCGCCGAACCAAACCACTGAAAATTTATCCAGCGTTTATTGCGCCCGACAATCCATGATCAGCACCGAACTCAAAACCACGATTCAGGGCGCCTACTCGCGTTTTCTCGAGGCCAAGAGCCTCAAGCCGCGCTACGGCCAACGCCTGATGATCGCCGAAATTGCCAAAGTCCTCGGTGACATCGACACCGACGACGAAGGCCGGCGCAGTGGCGACCCCGCGATTGTCGCGGTGGAAGCCGGCACCGGTACCGGTAAAACCGTGGCCTACAGCCTGGCGGCGATCCCGACTGCGAAAGCGGCTGGCAAGCGTCTGGTCATTGCCACGGCCACGGTGGCCCTGCAGGAACAGATCGTCTACAAGGACTTGCCCGACCTCATGCGTAACAGCGGGCTGAATTTCAGCTTCGCTCTGGCCAAGGGGCGCGGACGCTACATGTGCCTGTCCAAGCTCGACATGCTGCTGCAGGAAGGTCATGCGCAAACCGCCACGGCGCAGTTATTCGAGGAAGAAGGCTTCAAGATCGAGGTCGACGAGGCCAGTCAGAAGCTGTTCACCAGCATGATCGAAAAGCTCGCCGGCAATAAATGGGACGGTGACCGTGACAGTTGGTCCACCGCCCTGGAAGACGCCGACTGGGCGCGTCTGACGACCGATCACAGCCAGTGCACCAACCGCCATTGCCCTAACTTCGGCCAGTGCGCCTTCTACAAGGCCCGCGAAGGCATGGGCAAGGTCGACGTGATCGTCACCAACCACGATATGGTCCTGGCAGACCTCGCCTTGGGCGGCGGTGCGGTACTACCGGACCCGCGCGACACCATCTATGTATTCGACGAAGGTCATCACCTGCCAGACAAGGCCATCGGTCACTTCGCCCATTACACACGCCTGCGTTCCACCGCCGACTGGCTGGAAACCACAGCCAAGAACCTCACCAAGCTGCTCGCCCAACACCCGCTGCCGGGTGACCTGGGCAAGCTGATCGAGCAGGTGCCGGAGCTGGCGCGGGAGATCAAGACTCAACAGCAGTTCATGTTCACCGCCTGCGAACAGGTTGCCGATTTCAAACCCGGTGAAGACGTTGAAGGCCGCGAGCGGCCGCGTCATCGCTTCGTGGGCGGGGTGATTCCCGAGCACATGCGTGAAATGGGTGTCGAGCTGAAAAAGGGGTTCGCCCGGCTGACCGACGTGTTCACCCGGCTCACTGAACTGTTGAAAGAAGGCATGGATGGCGAGGTCAACATCGGCATCGCCAGCAACCAGGCTGAAGAGTGGTATCCGCTGTTCGGCAGCTTGTTGTCCCGTTGTTCCGGCAATTGGGAGTTGTGGACGGCCTTCACTGCCGAAGACCCGGAAGACAACCCGCCCATGGCCCGTTGGCTGACCCTGGCTGAAAGCGGTTCGCTGTTCGACATCGAGGTCAACGCCAGTCCGATCCTCGCCGCGGAGATGCTGCGTCGTAACCTGTGGAACGTGGCTTATGGCGCGCTGGTTACTTCGGCGACCCTGACCGCGCTCGGCACATTCGACCGATTCCGCATGCGCGCCGGCCTGCCGAAAAAAGCCGTCACTGCCGTCGTCCCGAGCCCGTTTCATCATGCCGACGCTGGCGTGCTGCGGGTGCCGGACCTGAAAGCCGATCCACGGGACGCGCCCGCGCATACCGCCGCGATCATCCGTGATTTGCCACAACTGGTCGAAGGTTCGCGCGGCACCTTGGTGCTGTTCTCGTCGCGCAAACAGATGCAGGACGTTTTCGATGGTCTCGACCGCGACTGGCGCAAACAAGTGTTCATTCAAGGCAACCTGTCAAAACAGGAAACCCTGAACAAGCACAAGGCGCGGGTCGATGGTGGGGATTCGAGCGTGCTGTTCGGCCTGGCAAGTTTCGCCGAGGGCGTGGATTTGCCTGGGGCTTATTGCGAACACGTGGTCATCGCCAAGATTCCTTTTTCGGTGCCTGATGACCCGGTCGAAGCAGCCCTGGCCGAATGGATCGAAGCCCGTGGCGGTAATCCCTTCATGGAAATCTCGGTTCCGGATGCCTCGCTCAAACTGGTCCAGGCCTGTGGTCGGTTGCTGCGTACCGAAGAAGATCGCGGCACCATTACCCTGCTGGATCGACGCCTGGTCACTCAGCGTTACGGCAAGGCGATCCTCAATGCGTTGCCTCCTTTCCGTCGTGAAATTTCCTGATACACCGGTGGGCATTTATGCCCGCCGCGTTGTCTATCTCTCTGCCATCGCTTTTCCACTGGCCTATTGAAGGTCGCTAGGGAGAACTACGTTCCTATGATTCGCCGTTCGCTGCGCCATTCTTTACCAGCGGTTTTTACCCTGATGTTCGCAGCCCCTTTGCTGGCGGCTACTGCCGGCCAGCAGACGCTGTTTAACTTTGTGCGTCCCGCTGACGTGGTGCAGGTGGCGACTCAGGACGCCAGCCTGCCGCAATCCAATGCTGAGCAAACGGCCGAAGGCGAAGTGTTGCGCCGGGTAACGTTCAATCCCGTCGCGCAACCGACGTTGCGACTGACGCCGCAAAGTGGCGCTTGGGACTGGTCGCAGTCGGGCGTCATGAGTTTGCGGATTCAGAGCGCGATGAATTGGGCCCTGACCCTCTACGTCAAAATCCAGAGTAACGATGGCAAGACCCTGATCAGCCGCGTCGATTTGCCGGCCGGTCCTGCCCAAACGCTGCTGGTGCCGTTGCAACCGGGTTCTTCGCTGAGTCTTGGCATGAAGGCCGGACCTCCGATGCCGATAACGGTCGACGGTCAGCGGGTGTTGCTGGCCAGCAGTGCCGGTGAGCTGGATCGCAGCCAGGTGGTGTCGGTGACGTTGTCGATGGATCAGCCGAAAGTCGCCCAGAGCATCCTGCTGGAACGCTTCGGTGTTCAGGACGTTGAGCCGGTCATTCAAGCGGCTTATGGCAATCTCGTGGACGCTTACGGCCAATCGACCCGAACCAAATGGCCGGAAAAAGTCAGCAGCGATGAGCAATTGAAAAGCGCTGCCGGCAAGGAACAGCAACAGCTCAAAACCTGGCTGGCGGAACGCGAAAAGACGTCACTGGACACTTATGGCGGCTCGACCAAAGGGCCGGCGTTCAAGGCCAGCGGTTTCTTCCGTACCGAAAAGCGCGACGGCCGTTGGTATCTGGTAACGCCTGAAGGGCATCCGTTTTATTCGCTGGGGGTCAACACCGTCACCCCGGACGTCAATCAGACGTACATCGCCGGTCGTGAGTGGATGTTCGAGGCCCTGCCAAAACCCGATGAGCCGCTGGCCAGCCATTACGGCGAAGGCGACAACCGCGGTGGTAATGGCGCGGATCAGGGACGCAGCTACAACTCGGGTCGCTGGTACGATTTCTATGGCGCTAACCTGCAGCGTTTATACGGCGACCCTTGCGCGCTCGGCAGCACCACCAAGGCCGGTATCGCCGAAGCGGCCAAAGCCGACGCTGTCGAGGCGACGGTCGAGAAGGCCGCAGAGCAACCGGCAGCACCTTCAGTGGGTGAATCAGGTATCGCCGAAGCCGCCAAATCCGATGCGGTGGAGGCGACTGCCGCCAAAGTGGTTGAACAATCCCCGGCGGCGCCTTGCAAAGCCGACCTTGATGAAAACCGCTGGATCAGCCACACCCTGGACCGGCTGCAAGCCTGGGGCTTCAACACGGTTGGCAACTGGAGCGCTCCGGCCCTGGCTAATTCTGAGCGTGTGCCCTACACCTTGCCGCTGTCGATCGTTGGTGATTACACCAGCATCAGTACGGGAAGCGACTGGTGGGGCGGTATGCCCGATCCGTTTGATCCTCGTTTTGCCATGGCCACGGAACGAGCGGTTGCCATTGCCGCCCGGGATCACCGTGATGATCCGTGGCTGATCGGTTACTTCGCCGACAATGAACTGGCCTGGGCCGGTCCGGGTGACGATCCGAAGGCCCGCTACGCGCTGGCGTATGGCACCTTGAAAATGACCACCGACGTGCCCGCCAAGCGTGCGTTCCTCAAGCAACTGCGGGACAAATATCGCAACCAGGCAGGCTTGTCCAAGGCTTGGGGTATTGATCTGCCGGCTTGGGAATTGATGGAAGATCCGGGCTTTGTTCCGCCGATACCAAGCGCCGAACATCCGGAAATCGAAGCCGACTTCAAATATTTCCAGAAAGTCTTCGCTGATACCTACTTCAAGACGATCTCCGATTCGCTGAAATGGCACGCGCCCAATCAGCTTCTACTCGGTGGCCGATTTGCCATCAGCACCCCGGAAGCGGTGGAGTCCTGCGCCCAGTATTGCGACGTGGTGAGCTTCAACATGTACACCCTGCAACCGCAGGACGGTTATGACTTCGAGAAGTTGCGCAGTCTGGACAAGCCGGTATTGATCACCGAATTCAATTTTGGCTCGGCCGATCGTGGCCCGTTCTGGGGCGGTGTGACGCAATTGGCAAAAGAAGAGGACCGTGGCCCGGCTTATGCGAACTTCCTTAAACAGGCGATGAGCGAGCCGTCAATTGTCGGGGTCCACTGGTTCCAGTACCTGGATCAGCCGGTTACCGGTCGTCTGCTGGACGGCGAAAACGGTCACTTCGGGCTGGTAGGCATTACCGATGTGCCTTTCCAGGGCTTTGTCGACAGTGTGCGCAAAAGCAACCTGGCGACCGTCGATCAACTGGGTAAGGAAGCACAGAAGGCCAAGGTCGCAGCCGATAAAGCCAGTAACGATACAGACGGCGGCCGCAAAGGCGATGCTGGCAAAGGTGCCGGGCAGGGCGCTGGTCATGCGGGTGGGCATTCCGGGAATGGCCATTGAGGCGTTCACAACAGTAGACGACAGTCGACCGCCTGGCCCGCACCTGTTCCCAAAACCATCAATGGCTGGAACAATGCGGGCCACTTTGTAGAGCGTTGATGCGGGGGAGTTGCGGGTGCAGATTCAGGGTCATTACGAGCTTAAGTTCGAAGCTGTGCGCGAGGCATTCGCTGCACTGTTCGACGATCCCCAGGAACGCGGCGCGGCGCTATGCATCCAGATCGGCGGAGAAACCGTCATCGACCTGTGGGCCGGTAGCGCCGACAAGGATGGCACCGAAGCCTGGCACAGCGACACCATCGCCAATCTGTTCTCCTGCACCAAGACGTTCACCGCGGTGACTGCCCTGCAGCTGGTCGCCGAAGGCAAGTTGCAACTGGATGCTCCCGTCGCTCGCTATTGGCCCGAGTTCGCTGCGGCCGGCAAAGAATCAGTCACCCTGCGCCAGTTGCTCTGCCATCAGGCCGGCTTGCCAGCGTTGCGTGAACTGCTCGCACCGGAGGCTCTCTACGACTGGCAAACCATGGTAGATGCCCTGGCCGCCGAAAGTCCGTGGTGGACGCCGGGCACCGGTCACGGCTACGCCGCCATCACCTATGGCTGGCTGGTGGGCGAGTTACTGCGTCGCGCCGACGGTCGGGGTCCTGGTGAATCCATCGTTGCGCGGATCGCAAAGCCATTAGGGCTGGATTTTCACGTCGGTCTGGCCGACGAGGAATTCCACCGCGTGGCGCACATCGCTCGCGGTAAGGGCAACGTTGGCGATGCGGCGGCCCAGCGCTTGCTGCAAGTGACGATGCGCGAACCGACGGCGATGACCACGCGAGCCTTCACCAATCCACCGTCCGTGCTGACCAGCACCAATAAACCCGAGTGGCGCAGAATGCAGCAGCCGGCCGCCAATGGTCACGGTAATGCTCGCAGTCTGGCCGGGTTCTACGCCGGTTTGCTCGACGGCAGCCTGCTGGAAAGCGAGATGCTCGATGAGCTGACCCGCGAGCACAGCCTGGGCGAAGACAAGACTTTGTTGACCCGTACCCGTTTCGGTCTGGGTTGCATGCTCGATCAACCGGATGTTCCCAACGCGACCTACGGCCTCGGCCCGCGCGCGTTCGGGCATCCAGGCGCCGGCGGTTCCATCGGTTTTGCTGACCCGGAACATGATGTGGCCTTCGGTTTTGTGACAAATACACTGGGGCCGTACGTCTTGATGGATCCACGCGCACAAAAGCTTGTGCGAGTACTGGCCACTTGTCTGTAAAACCCGCTCAAGGGGTCCGATATCGGAACCTGACAGCCTTTTCGGTTTCAAAGCGTCTGTTTATGCGGGCCAGCTTGGCCTGATTTTTTTATTACTTCATTTTGTGGATATCCAATGTCATCCAATAAAACCTTCGCCCTGGCCCTGTGCTTCGCTATCACCGGTTGCGCACAGACTCCACAAAATGATGCAGATGGCGGCAGTTGGTGGCCGTTTGGTTCGTCCGATAAAGTCGCGGCAAAAGAACCCGCTGCGGCACCAGCCCCTCTGAAGCCTGCCGCAACGGCTCCGGTCGCCAAGGCAGATAGCGCTAATCCGGTCGCCAAAACTGAAAGCGCTAACCCTTGGTACTGGCCATTCGGCTCCGAAGAAGTCCTCGACAAGAAGCCTGAAGCAAAACCTGAAGCCAAACCTGTTGAAGTGGCCAAGGCGGAAGCCGAGGCAGGTGGCAAATGGTGGTGGCCGTTTGGAGGCAAGGAGCAGAACACCGCCAAGGTCGTACCGATGCCTGATCCTAAAGTCACTCAGGCCTGGCTTGACGACTATGAACCGCGCCTGCGCACGGCCATCAAGGACAGCAACCTGCAACTCGAGCGTCGGGAAAACGTTTTGGTAGTCACTGCGCCGGTAGAGGGTTCGTTCAATCCGGATCGTCCCGCCATGCTGCTGCCCGTCACGCTCGGTCCGTTCACCCGGGTGGCAAAAATTCTCGAAGTCGACCCTAAGACAGCCGTCCTTGTGCTCGGGCACAGTGATACCTCCGGTGCCGCACCAGCCAACGTGAAACTGAGCCAGGAACGTGCTCAGGCCGTCGCGGCGATCTTCCGCCTCAGTGGTCTGCAGCGTGATCGCCTGATGCTTCGCGGGATGGGCAGCGAAGCGCCGCGTGCTGCCAACGACAGCACTGAAGGTCGTGCCTTGAACCGTCGCGTCGAATTGTTGGTAACGCCGCAGAACACCATGGTGGCGTTATTGAGCAAGTACAACATGCCTGCTCCGGCCCCCGTTCGCATGGTTGCCGCTCAAGACGTCAAGCCAGCGGTCGCGCTAGTGACTCCGGCCCCTGCGGCGAAGAAAGCCGATGTGCCGGCCGCGAAAAAAGCCCCGGCCAAGAAAGCCGCTGCCAAAGCGCCTGCAAAGAAAGCCCCGGCTAAAACCAAGACCCCGGCGAAAAAGACCGCTCCCGCCAAAGCCGCAGCCACTGACAAGAAAGTCGCCGCCGCTGATGCTACAAAGAAGTAATTCGTTAATTTAAAAGGAATGCACCATGACCCAGGGCCTGGCTGATATGCGTCGCGATTACACCCGGGACGGCCTGACCGAGGCGCAAGCCCCGGCCGAGCCGTTCGGGCTGTTCCATCAGTGGTTTGCCGACGCGGTGAAAACCGAACAGGCGCCAGTGGAGGCTAACGCCATGACCCTGGCGACCGTCGATGCTGATGGTCGACCGCATTGCCGAATCCTGCTGCTCAAGGGGTTGGACGAACAGGGCTTCACGTTCTTCACCAACTACGAGAGTGCCAAGGGTCAGCACCTGGCAGCGAACCCGTTCGCTGCCATGACCTTTTTCTGGCCAGCCCTGGAGCGTCAGGTGCGCATCGAAGGGCGAGTGGTGAAGGTCACGCCCGAAGACTCCGATGCCTACTATCAGGTCCGGCCGCTCGGCAGTCGCCTGGGTGCCTGGGCGTCGCCGCAAAGCCGGGTGATCGCCGACCGTGCCGAGCTGGAAGCACTTCTCAAGAACACCGAGCAGCGCTTCAGCGATACTCAGCCTCATTGCCCTGAACACTGGGGTGGTTATCGTCTGTTACCGGAGCGCATCGAATTCTGGCAGGGCCGTCCGAGCCGTCTGCACGATCGCCTCAACTACCGTCAGCAGGGCGCCGACTGGATTCTTGAACGTCTGGCACCCTAAGCAGTCTACCGAGCGGGATACCCTGCCGCAGCGGCCTCCAGCCATTGCGGCAAGTCCCGGCGCTTGATCTTCTTGGCTTGAGCGTTCGCCAGTTGCTGGAGCATGTAGGCTTTCTTGTCTTCATCCCCACCGGCCAGGGCTAACGCCAGATCACGGTCCATCCAGCGTTTGATCCGCACGTACAACCACCAGTGGAAGTACAAACCGGCGACAGTGGTGACGACAATGATGAAGTAATCCATGAAAATCCTTGGGTCAGTGGCGCAGATCTCGTAATTTGTCGCTACTGTGTGGTGAATTCGAGGGGTGCCTGTACATGCCCTGAATCAAACCACTTTTATCCGGGCGATGCCGTGACAGGCGTCATGCTGCGGAGTTTAATGAATACCTGTCCTTTGGAGTTGATGCTATGCGTAAGTCTGTTCTGTTGGTTGCTTCCTTTTCCACGATGGCGATGTTGCTCACCGGCTGCCAATCGAGCCTGACCGGTGACTCCTACTCCCGTGACGAAGCGCGTCGCGTGCAGACGATTCGCATGGGCACCATCGAAGCACTGCGCCCGGTGAAAATCGAAGGGACCAAAACCCCAATCGGTGGCGCCGCAGGTGCCGTGGTCGGTGGTGTAGGCGGTAGTGCAATCGGTGGCGGTCGCGGCAGCATCGTCGCAGCGGTCATCGGCGCAGTGGCCGGCGGCCTGCTGGGTTCGGCCACTGAAGAAGGCCTGACCCGCACCCAGGGCGTGGAAATCACCGTTCGCGAAGACGACGGCAGCATGCGCGCCTACGTGCAACAGGTTCAGGAAAACGAAGTGTTCCGTGTTGGCGAGCGTGTGCGCATCGCCACGGTTGATGGCACGAGCCGCGTTTCGCACTAAGCGGAAGACGGCAAAAGAAAACCCCGATCAGGCGACTGGTCGGGGTTTTTCTTTTTCAGGGATTGGCGACGGCTAACTTGCAGTAACGCATACCAATTGGACGATATGATTTGCGTTCGTCAGTGTTGTCCGTTCATTCCTTTCAAGGCTGCAACACAGCGCTTTTACGGCTTGCCGCCGCAGTCACCGCATAGCCAATCAATGCCGCCAGTATCGATCCGGTCAGAATCCCCATCCGGTCCATCCCCGCGTATTCACTCACGCCCGGTTCAAATGCCAGGGAGCCAACGAACAGACTCATGGTGAAGCCGATGCCGCAGAGAATCGCCACGCCGAGCACCTGGCCCCAGTTTGCCCCTTGGGGCAGGGCGGCAATACCGGTTTTGACCGCCAGCCAAGTCAGGCCGTAGACGCCGAGGGTCTTGCCCAGCAGCAGGCCGATTGCGATGCCCATGGGGACATGGTGGGTGAAGCTTTCGGCGGTCACGCCACTCAGGGACAAGCCCGCGTTGGCGAAGGCGAACAATGGCAGGATGCCGTAGGCCACCCACGGGTGCAGGGCGTGTTCCAGGCTCAGCAGTGGTGACGGTTCGGCATTTTTTGTGCGCAACGGAATGCAGAACGCGAGGGTTACGCCGGCCAGGGTGGCGTGAACGCCACTCTTGAGTACACACACCCAGAGGATCAGACCAATGATCATGTATGGCCCAAGCTTGACCACGCCAAGCCGGTTCATTGCGATGAGCGCCGCGATGCACGCGCCCGCCAGGGCCAGCGACAAGGTCGACAACGTCCCTGAGTAGAAAATCGCGATGACGATGATTGCCCCCAGGTCGTCGATGATCGCCAAGGTCATCAGGAACAGTTTCAGCGACACAGGCACGCGCTTGCCGAGCAAGGCGAGTACGCCGAGGGCGAAGGCGATGTCGGTGGCCATGGGGATGGCCCAACCATCGAGGGCTGCGGCGTTGTCACGGTTGAAGAACCAGTAGACCAACGCCGGGACAACCATGCCGCCAATCGCTGCGGCGCCTGGCAGGACGATCTGCGACGGTTTTGACAACTGGCCGTCGAGGACTTCGCGCTTCACTTCCAGGCCAATCAGCAGGAAGAACAGCGCCATGAGGCCGTCGTTGATCCACAGCAGAGCCGGTTTGGCGATTTGCAGCGCACCAATCTGTGCAACGACAGGGGTCTCCAGAAAGCTGGTGTAAAGCCACGACAGCGGGGAATTATTGATGATCAGCGCCAGCGCTGCGGCGGCGATCAACAACAGGCCGCTGGCAGCTTCCAACTGAAAGAAGCGTGTGAATGTGCTACGCAGAGGCAAAGTCACTCTCCAAGGTAAGGTTCGAAAGGTGGCACACCGTAACCCGTGCCGTTAGTTGTTAAAACAAAAGTTATATTCTTTTTTGTTATATACCGTTACAGCTAGGATGCTTGGCGAAAAAACTGAGCCTAGCAGTTGCCGGGTGTATTGAACCTCAGCTGTACCTGTGCGCGATGTAGGTTTTTTTCCTAAGCTTGTCGCTGAACCTTGCAAAAGGACCGACTCTTGCCGATCCAACGAGACAATCACCATGAGCGACAACCGACAGTGGGCTCGTGAAGCCATTCGGATCATTGAAGCGGACTTCCAGCGCAGCGCCGACACCCACCTGATCCCTCTGCCGCTGCCGGGGTTTTCGGGCATCGAGTTGTATTTCAAGGATGAGTCCAGCCATCCCACGGGCAGCCTGAAACATCGGTTGGCGCGTTCGTTGTTCCTCTATGCGCTGTGTAACGGCTGGCTGAAACCGGGTGCTCCGGTGATCGAGGCGTCCAGCGGCTCGACGGCGATTTCCGAAGCGTACTTCGCCCGCATGCTGGGCCTGCCATTTATTGCCGTGATGCCGGCGACGACGTCTAAAGAGAAAATTGCGCAAATTGCGTTCTACGGTGGCAAGAGCCACCTGGTCGACGACCCAACGCAGATTTATGCCGAATCCGAGCGCTTGGCGCGTGAACACGATGGGCATTTCATTGACCAGTTCACCTATGCCGAGCGAGCCACCGACTGGCGCGCGAACAACAATATCGCCGAGTCGATCTTCCATCAGATGCGTTTCGAATCTCACCCGGAACCGAGCTGGCTGATCTCCAGTCCTGGCACCGGTGGCACCACCGCGACCCTTGGCCGTTATGTGCGTTATCGCCAGCATTGCACCCGGGTGCTTTGCGCCGACGCTGAGCGCTCGGTGTTCTTCGACTACTACCAGACTGGGGACGCGAGTCTGCGTCTGGACCACGGATCGCGGATTGAGGGTATTGGACGTCCCCGTGTCGAAGCGTCGTTTCTGCCCAAGGTGATCGATGCGATGGTCAAGGTGCCTGACGCCCTTTCACTGGCGGCCATGCATTACCTGGCGCAGCGTTTGGGGCGACATGTGGGTGGCTCAAGCGGGACCAACCTGATTGGCGCCTTGATGGCGGCTCAACAGATGGCGGCGGCGGGGGAGACGGGGTCGATCGTGGCGATTTTGTGTGATGGCGGCGAGCGCTACGCAGACACCTATTACGATCAGGATTGGCTCAAGGCGCAAGGGTACGCGTTGAGTAGTTTGATCGATGCCGTGGCCGCGAGTGCCGAGCGTGGTGAGGCGTTACCCACGACCGTGTTGCGCGCCAATATCTGAGAGTGTTCAGGCAATGAAACCAATGTGGGAGCGAGCTTTTGTGGCGAGGGGACTTGTCCCCGTTGGGTCGCGAAGCGGCCCCAAACTGTGAGTTCGGAATGTATCTGACACACCGAGAACTCAGGTTTTGGGCCTGCTGCGCAGTCCAACGGGGACAGGTCCCCTCGCCACAAAAGCTCGCTCCCACAAGGATACAGATCAGGCTTCGAGGCCGAGGATATCCCGCGCTACTGCTTCGGCAATCCGGATACCATCAACGCCGGCTGACAAAATCCCGCCCGCGTAACCTGCGCCTTCACCCGCTGGAAACAGACCCTTCACGTTCAGGCTCTGCATCGACTCATTCCGGGTAATGCGCAGTGGCGACGAGGTGCGGGTCTCGATCCCGGTCAACACCGCGTCGTGCAGCGAATAACCGCGAATCTGCTTCTCGAACGCCGGCAGTGCTTCGCGAATGGCTTCGATGGCGAACGCCGGTAAAGCCAATGCCAGATCACCCAGCGCAACGCCTGGTTTGTAGGACGGTTCCACACTGCCCAGCTCGGTGGACGGCTTACCGGCAATGAAGTCGCCCACCAGTTGTGCGGGCGCTTCATAGTTACTGCCGCCGAGCACAAAGGCGTGAGACTCCAGACGCTCCTGCAGCTCGATTCCAGCCAGCGGGCCACCCGGGTAATCGACTTCCGGGGTGATGCCCACGACGATTCCGGAGTTGGCGTTACGCTCGTTACGCGAGTACTGGCTCATGCCGTTGGTGACCACACGCCCCGGTTCGGACGTCGCCGCCACCACGGTGCCGCCCGGGCACATGCAGAAGCTGTAGACCGAGCGGCCGTTCTTGGCGTGGTGCACCAGCTTGTAGTCGGCGGCGCCAAGTTTTGGGTGACCGGCGTACTTGCCCAGGCGCGCACGGTCGATCAGCGATTGCGGATGCTCGATGCGGAAACCCACCGAAAACGGCTTGGCTTCCATGAACACGCCACGCCCGTGCAGCATGCGGAAGGTGTCCCGGGCACTGTGCCCGAGGGCGAGGATCACGTGTTTCGAATGAATCTGTTCGCCGCCACTGAGCTCGACACCGACCAGTTGACCGTCTTCGATCAACACGTCGGTGACCCGCTGCTGGAAGCGCACTTCACCGCCCAACGCGCGAATCTGCTCACGCATGTTTTCCACGACGCCGGTCAGACGGAACGTACCGATGTGCGGTTTGCTGACGTAGAGAATTTCTTCCGGAGCCCCCGCCTTGACGAACTCGTGCAGGACTTTGCGACCGATGAATTTCGGGTCCTTGATCTGGCTATAGAGCTTGCCGTCAGAGAACGTCCCCGCGCCGCCTTCGCCGAATTGCACGTTGGACTCGGGGTTGAGCACGCTTTTACGCCACAGGCCCCACGTATCCTTGGTGCGCTGGCGAACTTCAGTGCCGCGCTCGAGGATGATCGGCTTGAAGCCCATCTGCGCGAGCAGCAGCCCGGCGAAGATTCCGCACGGGCCGAAACCGACGACAACCGGGCGTTGTTCGAGATCGGCCGGTGCCTGACCCACCACCTTATAGCTGACATCCGGCGCTACGTTGACGTTGCGGTCATCGGCGAACGTGTGCAGCACCGCAGCCTCATCGCGAACGTTGAGATCGATGGTGTAGATGAAGCACAGTTCGGAAGACTTTTTGCGCGCATCGTAGCTGCGCTTGAACAAGGTGAAATCGAGCAGGTCATCACTGGCGATGCCCAGGCGCTGCACGATGGCAGGGCGCAGGTCTTCTTCGGGATGGTCGATTGGCAGCTTGAGTTCGGTAATTCGTAACATGACGGGATCCGGTTCGCGGGGCGCACAACTGCGCCAAGGCGTTTGAAGGCCGCGATTATAAGCCCCAAACGCCGGTCCCGTGAGGCAAAAACGATCAGTCGTTACGCGCCCCGCCGAAATACCCGCAGCCACGCTGCACTTGACCATCAATGCGCAACTCGGCACTCATGTGCTGGACGGCGCCGGTGGTAGCGTCGACGCAACGTTGCGGCGCGACCCAGAGCTCGATATGCTGGTTATTGGCTTCAGTGCTGAGGTTGAAACGGCCATCGCCCAATTGTTCTTCAACGTAGGGCAGGGCCAGAGGAGGTTGACCGGCGCGGTCGATGACCATGCCTTTACCGCTGACTTTGACGTTCCACTCCGGCGCATGACCGGCGGCTCGAAGGATCAGCAGCTTCAGATTAGGATCGTCGCACGCCGTGCCCGAGCGCTCGACGCGGTACAGCTGCTCAAGGTCGAGGCGGTTGCCATCGACCCGGCCGCGTACGTCGGCAAACAATTTGCCCTGGGCATCGGCCAGGGTCGCGGCTTCTTGCAGCACGCTGGTGCCGCCAGTGTCATTGACCACGAAACTGCGCGATTCATTGCACGGCTGGAACACCAGTTTGCCGTCCGCCGCCGTCAGTTGACCCTGCATGCGAGTCTGACCCACATGGGAGGCGCTCTGTCGCTCGCCATTGAACAACTGGCAAGCGGCAAACAGCGGAAGGAGGGCAACAAGGACTAAGGAACGGGCAACACGCATCTTTGGTTCTCCAGACAAGTGCCGCCACGTTACTCAGCCTGACCGCTCATCACAACCCTGCAGGACGTGCTATTTCAGCCTACGTGAAAGGTCTGACCGGTTTGCAGACCCTCCACACTTTTGGCGTAGGCCAATGCCACATCGGCGGCGGGAACCGGTTTGTAGCCGCGGAAATACGGCGCGTAGCTGCCCATAGCTTCGAGCAATACGGTGGGGCTGATCGAGTTGACGCGCAAGCCACGCGGCAGTTCGATGGCGGCGGCACGCACGAAGCTGTCGATGGCACCGTTGACGAGTGCAGCCGAGGCGCCACTGCGAATCGGATCGTGGCTGAGGACGCCTGTGGTGAAGGTGAACGAAGCCCCATCGTTGGCGAATTCCCGACCGATCAGCAGAAGATTGACCTGGCCCATCAGTTTGTCTTTCAGGCCCAAGGCAAAGCTGTCCGAGGTCATTTCGTCCAGCGGCGCGAAGGTGACGTTGCCGGCGGCGCAGACCAGTGCATCGAATTTTCCGGTTTGTTCGAACAGTTTGCGGATCGAGGCGCTGTCGCTGATATCTACATTGAAATCGCCGCTGTTACGGCCAATACGAATGACCTCGTGACGCTGGGACAACTCTTTGTCGACGGCCGAACCGATGGTGCCGCCTGCGCCAATCAAAAGAATTTTCATCGTGCTGTTCCTCGAAGTGTTTTAACGAGGCTTCAGTCTAGAGTGGATTTTCCTGTTGATAAGCGTGCTAATAGGCAACCTTTGGTTTTCAAATGGAAACAATCCATGAGTGAAATGGATGATCTGGCGGCGTTCGCCGTGTTGATTGAAGCTGGCAGTTTTACCCTGGCAGCGCAGCAATTGGGTTGCAGCAAGGGTCAGCTTTCCAAGCGGATCAGCCTGTTGGAAACGCGGTTTTCCGTGGTCCTGCTGCAACGCACTACGCGGCGTTTGAGCCTGACGGCTGCAGGCGCGGCGTTGTTGCCGCAAGCCCAGGCGCTTGTCATCCAGGTTGAGAGGGCACGTCAGGCATTGGCGCGATTGAAGGACGATATGGCCGGGCCGGTGCGTATGACGGTGCCAGTGTCGCTGGGGGAAACCTTCTTTGATGGCTTGCTGCTGGAGTTTTCCAGCAAATACCCCGAGGTGCAGATTGAACTCGATTTGAGTAACAACTTTCGTGATCTGTCCCGGGACGGTTTTGACCTGGCGGTTCGCTCCGAGGTGGGCAACGACGAACGCCTGGTTTCCCGGCCGCTGCTGGCCTGGAATGAAATGACCTGCGCCAGCCCGGCCTACCTTGAGCAATACGGCGAGCCGCAGACGCCCCAGTCCTTGGTTGAACACCGTTGCCTGCTTAACAGCCATTACAGTGGCCGCGAAGAGTGGCTCTATCACCAGCAACACGAGTTATTGCGGGTTCGGGTGTCCGGCCCGTTCGCCAGCAACCATTACAGCCTGCTGAAAAAAGCCGCACTGGCCGGCGCCGGCATTGCGCGCTTACCGTCCTACTTGCTGCAAGCGGAATTGGCTGACGGTCAATTGCGCTGGCTCCTGCGTGATTATCAGACCCGTCGGATGCCGATGTATCTGGTGCACCCGTATCAGGGTGGTTTGCCTAAGCGCACCCAGGTGCTCGCGGATTATCTGATTGGATGGTTCAAGCGCAGTGGCGAGGCGCTGGATCGACTTTAAAGGTGAACAGGTACAAAAAAACGGCCCGAAGGCCGTTTATTGTTTACCGCAACACCTCAACCCCCCAGATACGCTTCGCGCACTTTCGGGTCGGTCAGCAGCGCTTCACCGGTGCCTTGCATCACCACCCGACCGTTCTCAAGAACGTACGCGCGGTCAGCGATTTTCAGTGCCTGGTTGGCGTTCTGTTCCACCAGGAACACCGTCACACCGTCCTTGCGCAGCTGTTCGATGATGTCGAAGATCTGCTGGATGATGATCGGTGCCAGACCCAGCGAAGGCTCATCAAGCAGCAGCAGCTTGGGTTTGCTCATCAGCGCACGGCCAATGGCAAGCATCTGCTGTTCGCCGCCGGACATGGTGCCGCCGCGTTGGCTGAAACGCTCTTTCAGGCGTGGGAAAAGTCCGAGAACCTTGTCCATCTGTTCCTGATAATCGCCCTTGTCGGTGAAGAACCCGCCCATGGCAAGGTTCTCTTCCACGGTCAGACGGGCAAATACCCGACGACCTTCCGGAACCACGGCAATGCTCTTGCGCATGATCTGCGCCGAACTCTGACCCACAAGCTCCTCACCCATGTAACGGATGCTGCCGCTGTGCGCTTGCGGCGAACCGCACAGCGTCATCAGCAGAGTGGACTTGCCGGCACCGTTGGCGCCGATCAGGGTAACGATTTCGCCCTGGCGGATCTCCACGTTGACGCTGTGCAGGGCCTGGATCTTTCCGTAGAAAGTGGAAACGTTTTCGAACTGCAGCATTTACGCTTCCCCCAGATAGGCTTTGATCACTTCAGGATTACCGCGGATCTGTTCCGGCGTACCGTCGGCCAGAGGGGTGCCTTGGTTGATCACGACGATGTGGTCGGAAATGCTCATGACCAGTTTCATGTCGTGTTCGATCAACAGCACGGTGACGTTGTGCTCTTCGCGAAGCACGCTGATCAGCGCCTTGAGGTCTTCGGTTTCCTTCGGGTTCAGGCCTGCGGCCGGTTCGTCGAGCATGAGGATCCGTGGACGGGTCATCATGCAACGGGCGATTTCCAGACGACGCTGCTGACCGTAGGCCAGGGTGCCGGCGGTACGGTTGGCGAACTCTTTGAGGTTGACCTTATCCAGCCAGTACTCGGCAAACTCCATGGCCTCGCGTTCGCTTTTACGGAACGACGGGGTCTTGAACAGGCCTGCCAGGAAGTTGGTGTTCAGGTGACGGTGCTGGGCGATCAAGAGGTTCTCGACCGCTGTCATGTCCTTGAACAGACGCACGTTCTGGAAGGTCCGCACCACGCCCTTGCGGGCGATTTCGTGACCGGCCAGGCCTTCGATGGCTTGGCCGTCCAGCAGGATGCTGCCACCGCTCGGCTTGTAGAAACCGGTCAGGCAGTTGAACACCGTGGTCTTGCCGGCGCCGTTAGGACCGATCAGGGCAACGACCTGCTTTTCCTTCACGGTCAGGGCCACGCCGTTGACCGCCAGCAAACCGCCGAAGCGCATGCTCAGATTTTCGACTTTCAGGATCTCGCGGCTCATTTGCGCAGCTCCATGTGAGGACGTTGCATGGGCAGCAGACCTTGAGGGCGCCAGATCATCATCAGCACCATCAAGGCGCCGAACATCAACATGCGGTATTCGCTGAACTCACGCATCATTTCCGGCAGCAGGATCATGACGACGGCAGCCAGAATCACGCCGAGCTGGGAACCCATGCCACCCAATACGACGATGGCGAGAATGATCGCCGACTCGATAAAGGTGAAGGACTCCGGTGTCACCAACCCTTGGCGAGCCGCGAAGAAGCTACCGGCAAAACCGGCGAAACTCGCCCCCAGGGTGAAGGCCGACAGCTTGATGACCGTAGGATTGAGACCCAGCGCACGGCAGGCGATTTCGTCTTCACGCAATGCTTCCCACGCGCGGCCGATCGGCATGCGCAGCAAGCGGTTGATGACGAAGAGCGCTCCCAGGGCAAGCAGCAGGGCAACCAGGTAGAGGAAGATCACCTTGTTGATCGAGTTGTATTCCAGCCCGAAGTACTCGTGGAACGTCTGCATGCCTTCGGCTGCTTTACGTTCGAAAGTCAGGCCGAAGAACGTCGGTTTCTCGATGTTGCTGATGCCGTTCGGACCACCGGTGATGCTGGTCAGGTTGCGCAGGAACAGTCGGATGATTTCACCGAAGCCCAAGGTCACGATCGCCAGGTAGTCACCGCGCAGACGCAGCACGGGGAAGCCGAGCAGGAAGCCGAAAGTGGCCGCCATCAGACCGGCAACCGGCAGGCAAACCCAGAAGCTCCAGCCGAGGTAGTGCGACAACAGCGCATAGCTGTAGGCGCCCACAGCGTAGAAACCCACGTAGCCCAGGTCGAGCAGTCCGGCCAGCCCGACCACGATGTTCAGGCCCAGGCCGAGCATCACGTAGATCAGGATCAGGGTTGCGATGTCGACAGCGCCGCGAGAACCGAAGAACGGCCACACCAGAGCTCCGATGATCAATGCAATGATGATCCAGCGCTGGGTGGTCGGCAGGGTCAGGAAGTTGCTGGCCTTGGCCGGGATCAACGGCATGCTCGGCGAGGATTTCCAGGCCTTGCTGATGGTGTCGTTGAACAGCACCCGCAAAAACATCAGTACCGAGCAGATCGCAATGATCGCCAGGGTCATGTTGCTGGTGCCGTGAACTTCCAGGTTGATGCCGACGATGGTCAGTTTCAGACCCAGTACCGGGTAGGCCACAGCCCATACGAGCAGAGCGCTGAACAGCGCCTGTTTGAGATTCCTAGTCATACTTTTTCAACCTCCGGACGGCCCAAAATGCCGGTCGGCCGGAATAACAGGACCAGAACCAATAAGCCGAATGCCACGACGTCCTTGTACTGGTCGCCGAAGATATCGGCACCGAAGGCTTCCGCCACACCCAGCACCAGCCCGCCGAGCATCGCGCCGGGGATGCTGCCGATACCGCCAAGTACAGCTGCGGTGAAGGCCTTGAGGCCGACGAGGAAACCGGCGTTCGGGTTGATCACGCCATATTGCATGCTCAGCAGTACGGCCGCGACGGCTGCCAGCGCAGCACCAATGACGAAGGTCAGAGCGATGATGTTGTTGGTGTTGATACCCAGCAGGTTAGCCATCTTGATGTCTTCGGCGCAGGCGCGGCAGGCGCGACCCAGACGAGATCGGGAGATGAACATCGTCAAGCCGAGCATGGCGATCAGCGTCACCACGAACACCACGATTTGCATGTAGGAAATCAGCACTTCTTGTGCGCCACCTGGCCCGAAGGAAAGATTACCGGGGATCAGGTTGGGGATGGATTTGTCCTTGGAGTCTTGCGCCAGCAGAACGGTGTTCTGCAGGAAAATCGACATGCCGATGGCCGAAATCAGCGGAATCAGACGGTTACTGCCGCGTAAGGGGCGGTAGGCGATCCGTTCGATGCTGTAACCGTAGGCACTGCAGACGACGATGCTCGCGATAAAACCTGCGGTCATCAAGAGCGGGACACTGTCGAGTCCCATCATGGCAAGGCCCGCAATGGCGATGAACGCCACGTAAGAGCCGATCATGTACACCTCGCCGTGGGCGAAGTTGATCATTCCAATGATGCCGTAAACCATCGTATAGCCGATGGCGATCAGGGCATACGTGCTGCCAACGGTCAAACCGTTAACCAGCTGTTGGAAAAAGTGATAGATGTCAGGCATTACAGCGCTCCTAAAAACCTGATACGCATTTCACTGGTGGAGTCATTTTCCCGCTCGAGCCCCGTGGATCTGCATCCACTTCGAATTCGAGGTTTGCCAGCGAACCGCTGATGACGGTTTTGAGATTTTCAGGTGGGGAGACTTGCGGATCACGCAAGCGCGGCCCATACGTTCGTAAAACAAAGCCCACGGCACGCCGTGGGCTTTATTGGCAGTCAGTCAGGCAGCCTTACTGAGGCGAAACTTCAGTTTTAGGTTTGCCGAAATGCCACTCGTAAACCACGAATTTGAAGTCTTTCAGGTCGCCCTTGGCGTCGAAGCTCAGGTCGCCAGTCGGGGTCTTGAAAGTACCTGCGTGGATGGCAGCAGCCACTTTTGCAGTGTCTTCGCTCTTGGCAGCAGTGATGCCACCTGCGATGACTTCAACAGCGGAGTAGGAAGGGAACACGAACGGACCGCTTGGATCTTCTTTCTTCGCTTTGAAGGCGTCGGCCAAAGCGATGTTGGCTGGATCCTGGTCGAACGATTTCGGCAGGGTTACCAACAGGCCTTCGGAAGCATCCTTGGCAATCTGGGAGATCGAGTCGTTACCCACGCCTTCCGGACCCATGAACTTGGCTTTCAGGCCTTTTTCCTCGGATTGACGCAGGATCAGACCCAGTTCCGGGTGGTAGCCGCCGTAGTAGACGAAATCGACGTTGGCTTGCTTGAGCTTGGAAATCATCGAAGAGAAATCCTTGTCGCCGGCGTTGATGCCTTCGAACACGGCAACCTTGACGCCTTTGCTTTCCAGGGTCTTCTTCACGGCGGTGGCAATGCCTTCGCCGTATTGCTGTTTGTCGTGCAGAACAGCAACGATTTTCGGTTTCACGTGATCAGCGATGTAGTTACCGGCGGCAGGGCCTTGGGCGCTGTCCAGACCGATGGTGCGGAACACCATTTTGTAACCACGGGAGGTGATGTCCGGGCTGGTGGCAGCCGGGGTGATCATGATCACGCCTTCGTCTTCGTAGATGTCCGAAGCCGGTTGAGTGGAGCTGGAGCACAGGTGGCCAACCACGAATTTGACGCCGTCGTTAACGACTTTGTTCGCGACCGCTACCGCTTGTTTCGGATCACAGGCGTCATCGTATTCAACGGCTTCGAGTTTCTTGCCGTCTACGCCGCCTTTGGCATTGATCTGTTCGATGGCCATTTTGGCGCCACTGAACTGCATGTCGCCGTATTGGGCTACAGGGCCGGTTTTAGGGCCGGCGATGCCGATCTTGATGGTGTCAGCTGCGAACGAATGGCTGGCAACCCCGGCCAGAACCATAGCGGCAAACAGTTGGGAAATCTGCTTAGTAGCCTTAGTCATAGTGCTCCACTCTTACTGTTGTAGTTTTTATAGTCCTGGCGCCGTAGCAGCAGAACCGGGTCAGATATCTTCGATATCCTCCGGAAAATGCCCCCGGCAACTGTACCGGTACAGTGTAGAGCGCCAATTGTGAGCCTGGGAAGGCAGCGCCGGGGGGCAAAACCAGAGGGTGTCGCTTTATTGAAAGAAAAGTACAGAATCGCGGCGGGATGTTAGCTGGCTAATAGCTTGATTCACCTGCATTCCTTGGCGTTCCTGCTGTTTTCATTCGATGTCGCAAATTGCATCCGGGTTTTTCTGCCGGACCACCAACGTTATTATTCGCGTCGATTTCTTTTCCGGACAGAACCCATGAATCAAGAACCTAGCACCCTCTATGCCAAGCTGCTTGGTGAAACCGCATCTATTACCTGGAAAGAGCTGGAGCCGTTCTTCGCCAAGGGTGCCCTATTATGGGTCGACCCGACGCTGGATTTGGTCGCCGCCGCCGAAGCCGTAGCGACGGATGAAGACGAGAAAGTGGCTGCCTGGTTGGCTGCTGACACGCTCTCCAAGCTGTCTGAATCGCGGGCGCTGGATCTTTTCGAGCGTGATCCGGAGCTGTGGGCAGTCGTGGTTTCCCCCTGGATTTTGATCCAGGAAAGGGCGACGAACTGAAAGCGCGCGCCAAGTTGGTGCGCTACTGGAGCGATAAAAAGTGTGTAGCCGAGTAGCGTGATGGCATGTTGCCGTGGAGAAAGACCACAGAAGGGTTTGGGCGAGGGTGACGTATACGTAACGGGAACAGTTTATTGAGCTACCAGAAGGCCGATTAATTGTTTCTGAATGTAGGGCGATCGTGCTGTTGAGCCGACGTCGCGAAAAAGGTCTGCTCCTGCATCGAGTTGCCTCGGTCCCTTGAGTCATGATGAATCCGCCGATGATTGGCAATCTAATTAAAAAGGAGACCAGATAATGGCAACGCTACCGTCCCTCGGGTTCGCCGGGATCGGCTTGATGGGTTTACCGATGTGCCGGCGATTGCTGGCCGCGGGTTATCCGCTTACGGTCTGGAACCGCAATCGCGCCAAATGTGCGCCGTTGGTTGAGGCCGGGGCAAGACAAGTCGCCACGCCAGCCGAGTTATGCCAGCACGCGGACGTTGTGATGCTGTGTCTGGCGAACACTGCCGTGGTGCGGGAGGTGGTTTTCGGCGTTGCGGGCGTTGCCGAAGGCGCGAAAAGCGGCCAGCTATTGGTCGATTTTTCCAGCCTCGAACCTACGGCAACAAGGGAAATGGCGACAGCCCTTGCCGAAAAATGCGCTATGGGTTGGCTTGATGCACCAGTGTCAGGTGGAGTGGTCGGCGCCGAAGCGGGGAGCCTGGCAATCATGGTCGGCGGCGACGCGGCAGAGCTGGAGCGAGTCAAGCCAGTGATGTTGCACCTCGGTCAACGCGTGACGCACATGGGCGCCGTCGGGGCAGGGCAGGTGACCAAGGCCTGCAACCAGATGATTGTCGCCTGCAATGCTCTGGTGATTGCCGAAGTCGTGGCGTTGGCCGAACGCTCCGGTGTCGATGCCAGCCTCATCGCCGAGGCGCTGGCCGTTGGTTTTGCCGATTCGAAACCTTTGCAGATCCTCGCACCGCAGATGGCCGACAGCCGTTTCGAACCCGTGAAGTGGCACGTTCGCACGTTACTCAAGGATCTCGACACCGCCGTAAAGTTCTCCCACGAGCAGGGTTCGGCAACGCCGATCAGCGGACTGGCCGCGCAATTGATGCGACTGCACGGGAGTAAGGGTTTTCTGGAAAAAGATCCGTCGACGTTAGTGCAGATGTACCGCGAGCCAGACTCGAAGGACTGATCGTTTGCGTGTGCTTGCGCTGGTTGATTTCATTCAACACGGGAAGCAGTTCAGTCAGCGGCACGGGGCGACTGAGCAGATACCCCTGAACGAAATCACAATCGTAACGTTCCAGGAATTCGTACTGTTCGAGCGTCTCGACGCCTTCGGTGACGACCTGCAAGTGCAGGGTGTGGGCCATGACGATGATTGCCTGGACGATCTCCATGTCCTGGGTTGACTGGGGAATGTCCTGGATGAACGATCGATCGATCTTTAGCGTATTGAGCGGCAAGCGCTTCAGGTAGGCGAGGGATGAGTAACCGGTGCCAAAGTCGTCGATCGACAGCGACACACCCAATGCTCGAATCTGGCGCAGCAACACCAGCGTATTGGCGATGTTGCCCATCAGCGCGTTTTCGGTGACCTCCAGTTCCAGCCGCTGCGGCGCCACCCCGGCGGTCCGCAGCGCTCGTTCGATTTCATCGGCCAACTCTTCGCGAGCCAGATTGAGGGGAGAACAGTTAACGGCGATCTTGAGCTCTTCGCAGCCCTGACGCGACAACTCGCTCAAGTCCTCACAGGCTTTGTGCAGCACCCAGTTATCCAGTTCGGCGATCAAGCCGTTGGCTTCGGCGATGGCAATGAATCGATCCGGCGCAAGTAATCCGTGAACCGGATGCTGCCAGCGAACCAGCGCCTCAAGCTTGCTCACCTGGCCGGTTTTCAGGTCATAGATCGGTTGGTAAAAGAGCATCAGGCCGCTGTTTTCGCGCAGGGCATTGCGCATCTCTTCTTCCAGCTGCAACTCAAGCGTGGCTCGGGTTTTCAGATTGGCGCTGAAGAAGTTCAGGCTGTTGCGGCCATTGCCCTTGGATTGGTAGAGCGCCAGGTCGGCATTCTTCAACAGTTCTTCGCAGGTCCTGCCGTCCTCGGGAAATACGCTGATACCGATGCTGGTGGTCATGACCATTCGCCGCCCCGACAGCTCAATGGGCTCTTTCATCTTCAGCATGATGCGTTGCGCCATGTGCCGCGCTTCTTCATGGTCGTGCAGGCTAATGAGGATGCAGAACTCGTCGCCCCCAAAACGCGCCACCACGTCGTCATAGCCCCGTACCGAGCTTTTGATGTGGCTGGCCAGTACTTTAAGCAACTCGTCGCCGGCGTCATGGCCGAGGCTGTCGTTGATCCGCTTGAAATGGTCGATGTCCAGAAACATCACGGCGAGCATGCCGCCTTCGAGGGTTTTTTCGATGAGCTTTTCCGCGAAAATCTGATTGAAACCGCGACGATTGACCAGATTGGTCAACGCATCGTAATGCGCCACTTGCTGCAGCGACATGCGAGCCTGGTCCAGTTGCGTGAGCAGTGCATTGACCCGTTGCAAGTCGAGTTCTTTGTGCTGAAGTTTTTTATCTGCCAATGCAGCACTGATGCTGCTGGCGATAATCAGCAGCGTCATCACGGCCACTGTCAGGCCTAATTGCGCGTGATCGTTATCCCCGGGCGGGGTCAGGATGCTGCCAGCAGGCAGCACCAGATTGAACGCGGCCATGCCGGTGAAATGCATGCTTAAGAGGCCGGCTCCAAGCACCAGACTGGCACCGTATTTGAGCAATTTATGGGGCAGACCGGTGCCGCCGCGCAAACGGCTGGCGATCCAGAGCGTTGCCAGGCTGGCCCCCATAGCAATCACGATCGACAGGCTGAACAGTTTCGGTTCAAAGGACGCCAGCGCCTCTGAACGCATGGCACCCATACCCACGTAATGCATGGCAGCGATGCCCAATCCGATACAGATCGACGCCTTCAGGTACTGCCACAGGTTCTGGTGCGGTTGACTGAGTGTGTGCATCACCAGCCACGCGGCGAACAGGGCGATCAATAGAGAGACGAGGGTGATGGGCAAGGCGTAATGAATTTCGATCGGCGCCTCAAACGCCAGCATGCCGATGAAATGCATGGCCCAGATACCGCCTGCCAGGCACGCGGTCCCCACCAGGCGCCAGATCCTTTGAGACTCGGCTTTCTCGGCATGACTCGCCCGTTCGGCCATATCCAGTGTGGCAAAACAGCCTGCGCAGGCGACCAGATACGCCAGTAACACTAGAAACGGATTGTGCGTGCAACTGAGGATTACCTGCCCACTTTCTGGTAGCTCGGTAATGAAATGCAACCCAAGCCATCCCATAGCGTTTCCCGTTGTCGTCATCCCGGCGGGCGCCAGGGGTGCTGGCGAGTTGTCTTGGAGTATAGAAGCCGTGCATGAACCGCAAGAAGTAGTGGCAGTTTGGCCTCAATCGTTTTGGAATGAGACTTAGAGCGTTTGGAAATAATTCGAGACTTACGCTGCTCCTGCTTACATGGCGGCATATCAGCTTAACGAATAATTACAGACAGTCTTCGTGGGGCTGACTAGATTGCAGGTTCCGGGGGCAGTGACGCCCCATAACAATAAAAGAGACGGACCCATGCAGAACTCGACCCAAGCGGCGAATGCCTGGCGCATTCTGTTCCTGTTGTTTCTGGCCAATCTGTTCAACTTCTTCGACCGTACGATTCCGGCGATCATCATCGAGCCGATCCGGATGGAATGGCACCTCAGCGACTTCCAACTGGGGATAATCGGAACCGCGTTTACCATCGTCTATGCGATTGCCGGACTGCCGCTCGGGCGGATGGCCGATACGGGGTCGCGAGCGAAATTGATGGGCTGGGGGTTGGCGGTCTGGAGCGGGCTGACCGCTGTCAACGGGATGGTGGGCAGCTTCTGGAGCTTCCTGATCGTGCGCATGGGCATCGGTATCGGCGAAGCCAGTTATGCACCGGCCGCCAATTCGTTGATCGGCGATTTGTTTCCGGCTCACCGCCGTGCCCGGGCGATGGGCATCTTCATGCTGGGTTTGCCCCTTGGCTTGTTGTTGGCCTTTTTCACCATCGGCTGGATGGTCAAGGCGTTCGACAGTTGGCGGGCGCCGTTTTTCATCGCCGCAGTACCGGGTCTGGTTCTGGCGGTCTTCATGTTTTTCATCAAGGAACCTAAGCGGGGCGCCGCGGAAAGCGTGCAGGTCTCGCAAGAGCGTGTGGATCGGCCAATCCGCCGCGTCCTGGCGGTTCCCACTTTTCTCTGGCTGGTGATGGCGGGGCTCTGCTTCAACTTCGCGACCTATGCCTGCAACTCGTTTCTGGTGCCGATGCTGCAACGTTATTTCCTGATGCCCTTGCATGAAGCCGCGGTAGCAACCGGGATTATCGTTGGTGTGACGGGGCTGTTCGGACTGACATTGGGTGGTTGGGTGGCTGACAAGATCCACCAGCGTGTTGCCAATGGACGGCTGCTGTTTGCGGCGTTCAGTCTGATTATCTCGTCGGTGTGCACAGCCTGGGCGTTGCACGCTGGCAGAATCGAGATAGGTGTGTTTGTCGCGGTGTTCAGTGTGGGCTGGTTGTTCGCCTATAACTTCTATACCTGCGTCTACACGGCCATTCAGGACGTGGTCGAGCCGCGTTTACGGGCGACCGCAATGGCACTCTTCTTTGCCGGGCTGTACTTGCTGGGGGGTGGCCTTGGGCCGGTGGTGGTGGGCGGTTTGTCCGATCACTTTGCCCATACCGCCATGCTGGCATCGGGCGCCGAGCAAATGACCGAAGCGTTCAAGGCCGTTGGCCTGCATGACGCGATGTACCTGATCCCGGTGGCGCTGTTCTTCACGATGGTGTTTCTGTTCATGGCCTCGCGGTGTTTCGTGCGCGATGCCAAGCGGATGAAGGATGGGTTGGTCGCGGTGGTGGAGCCTGGAAGGGCTGTGGCGGCGGTCTGATCAACAGCGAATCGAGCCGTAGGACTCAGCTTGGTCCACGCGGCGATCCGACGATGACCTCGTTGGCATTCAACATTGATGTCGACAGTTCATCGCCATCGCGATCAAGCTGTGCTCCCACAGGTGCTCATTGCTCCGATTGAACCCCAAAAAAAAGGCCCGCATCGCTGCGGGCCTTCTTTTTTACAGGGTGGAACAGAGGAAATTATCCCGCCACCAACACCCGGATCGCTTCCAGTCGCAACGCAGCCTTGTCCAGCATGGCCAGGCCTTGTTCACGTTGTTTGCGCAGGGCGACCAGTTCGCTGTCGCGCACGGTCGGGTTGACCGCTTGCAAGGCGGTCAGGCGCGCCAGTTCTTCATCGGTGTCGGCGGCCAGTCGACGCTGGGCCTCGGCTACACGTTCAGCGTGGCGCGGGAAGATTTTCTCTTCACCGGCATTGATCCGTGGTGTCAGCTGGTCACGTTGGGCCTGGATGAACTTGTTGGCGCTGGCGCGAGGTACGCTTTCGAGCTGATCGTTGAGGGTCTCGAACGACACGCGGGCCGACAGGTCGTTGCCATTGGCATCGAGCAGGCAGCGCAGGGCGGCGGGTGGCAGGTAACGGCCCAGCTGCAGCGAACGCGGAGCAACCACTTCGCTGACGTAGAGCAGTTCCAGCAACACGGTGCCAGGTTTCAGCGCCTTGTTCTTGATCAATGCCACAGCGGTGTTGCCCATGGAGCCGGACAACACCAGGTCCATACCGCCTTGAACCATCGGGTGCTCCCAGGTGATGAACTGCATGTCTTCGCGAGACAGCGCCTGGTTGCGGTCATAGGTGATGGTCACGCCTTCGTCGTCGCCCAGCGGGAAGCTGGCGTCGAGCATTTTTTCGCTCGGCTTGAGGATCAGCGCGTTTTCCGAATGGTCTTCACTGTCGATACCGAATGCATCGAACAGGGTTTCCATATAGATCGGCAGGGTAAATTGGTCGTCTTGCTCGAGAATGGCCTCGACCAGTGCATCGCCTTCGCCTGAGCCACCCGAGTTGAGTTCCAGCAGGCGGTCACGACCGGTGTGCAGCTCGGCTTCCAGACGCTCACGCTCGGTACGGGCCTCGTCGATCAGCGCTTGCCACTCGCCATCGTCGGCATTTTCCAGCAGCGGCAGCAGGCGCGGGCCGAACTGGTGCTGCAGGGCGTTGCCGGTCGGGCAGGTGTTGAGGAATGCGTTCAATGCCTCGTGGTACCACTGGAACAGTCGCTCTTGCGGGCTGGTTTCCAGGTACGGCACGTGCAGTTCAATGATGTGCTTCTGGCCGATCCGGTCCAGACGACCGATACGTTGCTCCAGCAAGTCCGGGTGCGCAGGCAGGTCGAACAGCACAAGATGGTGCGAGAACTGGAAGTTGCGACCTTCACTGCCGATTTCCGAGCAGATCAGTACTTGTGCGCCAAATTCTTCGTCGGCGAAGTAAGCGGCTGCACGGTCACGTTCGAGAATGTTCATGCCTTCGTGGAAGACGGTCGCCGGGATGCCGGAACGCACGCGCAGGGCGTCTTCCAGGTCCATCGCGGTTTCGGCGTGGGCACAGATCACCAGCACCTTGGTGCGCTTGAGCATTTTCAGCTGGTCAATCAGCCACTCGACGCGCGGGTCAAACTTCCACCAGCGCTCTTCTTCATTAGCATCCGGTTGAGCCTGGAAACTGACTTCCGGGTACAGCTCGGCGTGATCACCCAGCGGCAGTTCGAGGTACTCGTCCGGGCACGGCAGCGGGTACGGATGCAGTTTACGTTCCGGGAAACCCTGCACGGCGGCGCGGGTGTTGCGGAACAGCACTCGACCGGTGCCATGGCGGTCCAGCAGTTCGCGAACCAGGCGAGCGCTGGCTTCAGTGTCGCCGTCGTTGACCGCAGTCAGCAGCGCTTCACCTTCGTTACCGAGGAAACCATGGATGGTCTTGTGCGCTTCAGGCGATAAGCGTCCTTTGTCCAGCAGCTCTTGAACGGCTTCGGCCACCGGGCGATAGTTTTCGCTCTCGGCGCGGAAGGCGTGCAGGTCGTGGAAACGGTTTGGATCGAGCAGACGCAGACGGGCGAAGTGACTGTCCTGACCCAGTTGCTCTGGGGTGGCGGTCAACAGCAGTACACCCGGAATGACTTCAGCCAGTTGCTCGACCAGCGAATACTCACGGCTGGCTTTTTCTTCATGCCAGACCAGGTGGTGAGCTTCGTCGACGACCAGCAGGTCCCATCCTGCAGCGAACAGCGCATCCTGGGCTTTTTCGTCTTCTACCAGCCATTCGAGGGCGACCAGTGCAAGCTGGGTGTCTTCGAACGGGTTGGCGGCATCGCTTTCGATAAAGCGTTCTTCGTCGAACAGCGCGACCTGAAGATTGAAGCGGCGGCGCATCTCGACCAGCCATTGGTGCTGCAGGTTCTCTGGAACCAGGATCAGCACTCGGTTGGCGCGACCCGACAGCAGTTGGCGATGGATCACCAGGCCGGCTTCGATGGTCTTGCCCAGGCCTACTTCGTCCGCCAGCAGAACCCGTGGCGCGATACGGTCAGCGACTTCGCGGGCAATGTGCAGCTGGTGCGCGATCGGTTGCGCACGTACGCCGCCCAGGCCCCACAGCGAAGATTGCAACTGGCGGCTGGTATGTTCCAGCGTGTGGTAGCGCAGCGAGAACCAGGACAATGGGTCGATCTGGCCCGCGAACAGACGGTCGCTGGCCAGACGGAACTGGATAAAGTTCGACAGTTGGGTTTCAGGCAGGGTGACGACTTCGTTTTGCGCGTTGAGCCCGTGGTAAACCAGCAGGCCATCGACATCGTCGACTTCGCGTACGGTCAGTTTCCAGCCTTCGAAGTGAGTGATCGAATCACCCGGCGAAAACCTCACGCGAGTGAGGGGCGCATTCCGTAGCGCGTACTGGCGAGTGTCGCCAGTGGCCGGGTAGAGCACGGTCAACAAGCGGCCGTCCTGTGCCAGAACGGTGCCTAAACCCAGCTCGGCTTCGCTGTCACTGATCCAGCGTTGCCCCGGTTGATACTGCTGCGCCATGCTGCCTGACTCCCACCTTGAAAAAGCGGGCTATCTTAACGGAATGAGGGCTTCAGGGCCAAAAGACTCTCATAAAAACTCAAGGTATTACGATAGTGCATCAAGGCAAAGGTGCAGGTCTGGGGCACCAATAGGTGTTAACCGGGTCACAGTTTGCGACCGATGGCTCAAGTCGCCATCCGCGCAGCCGACAGCCTGCTGACAGGAGACCAATAATTATGCTGCCACCGATGCTTCCCTTAAGTGCCGTGCCGATCACTTCACAGCAGGACCCGGTTCGCCAGCGCCCGGATATTGCGCCCGTCGCGCCGGTGCAGCAAACCTCCAGTGAAAGCACCATCGATCTGCAACAGCGCGATCCTGAAGAAGCGGCTTTCCAGTTGCGTGAAGAGCAACGTCGCCAGCAACAGCGGGAGAAACGTCGGCGTGAAGCAGATGGAGGCCCTGATCAGCATCTGCCGATTCCGGGGTACGAACTCAATGCCGACAATACCGTCCCGGTTGCACCCTTGATTGAGGACGAGCCTCGCCAAGGTTTGTGGGTGGATATCGAGATCTGAGGCCGCCGGCTGGTCAGCTCTCTCGTCAGGCCTCATTATTGGTACATCCTTGCCTGCAAACGCGGCACTTGTATTTCACCGACGCGATGTACTGAACGCCATGAGCCAAGACGACAAGCTGATCGACCTCAACACCGAACGTGCCAAGCGTGTGCATGACCTCAATGAAAAGCGCCTGAATGAAGTCCGTCAGGCTTTCGAGCAGGCCATGCCGCTGGGCAAACCGAAGAAAAAGCCGAAAAACAAACCGAAAAAGCGTTGAATCCCCCTGCATTGGTTGATGCAGGTCAGTTTTTATCCCTCCTTTTGCGCCCAGTCGCGGCGCTATTGACCCCGGTCAATTTTCACTCCTGCCTGATTGGTTAACTTAGCCCTATCGCAACAGGGCAAGTGCAGGGGGCCAGTCATGTTTTTCGACAACGTGGTGATCGCCGGAGTGCTGACAGTCGGCCTCATGGTTCTGTTTTTTGCAGGGTTTGGATTTTTTATCTGGAAGGATTCACAGAAGCGGAAAAAACCGTAGGTCTTTCTGGAAGCAATGAGCACGCAAGGCATTTTGGGCAACTTCGGTTGCCCTTTTTTTTGCCTGCGAAAATTGTCGGTTTATCAACATCCCTTCTGTAGGAGCAAGATTGCTTCTACAGAGTGGTGTTTCCGGGATTTATGGCAGGCATAAAAAAGGCGCGAACCTCACGGAACGCGCCTTTCTTTTGGTGCAGCTTTTATCAGCTACCCAGTGCCTTCGACGCCAGCCAGAACAGGCCAGCCGACAGGGCCACCGTGGCGGGCAGGGTCAGTACCCAGGCCAACAGGATGGTTTTAACCGTTCCGCCTTGCAGGCCGCTTTTGTTGGCGACCATGGTGCCCGCTACGCCCGAAGACAGGACGTGGGTGGTGGACACCGGCAGACTGAAGATGTTGGCCATGCCGATCAGGCTTGCGGTGGTGATCTGCGCAGACATGCCTTGAGAGTAGGTCATGCCTTGCTTGCCGATCTTCTCGCCGATGGTCAGTACCACACGTTTCCAGCCAACCATGGTGCCCAGGCCCAGTGCCAGGGCTACCGCCAGAATCACCCAGAACGGGGCGTATTCAGTGGTGGTTGTCAGGTCCTTACGCAGTTTGTCCAGGTCAGCCTTTTCACGGGCCTCCAGGCCTGGCAGCTTGCCGACTTTCTTCGCCGTGTCGTCCAGGCAGAGCAAGTAGCGACGCACTTCAATACGGCTGTCCGACGTCAGCGAGTGGTAGTCCGAAACGCCTTTGAGGGTGCCGAGCAGGGCGGTGATGGTCGGTTCGGTCTGTTGAGGGTTGCAACGGAATTTCTCCGGCAGATCGCCATCCACGCTTTTGCCCAGGGCCAGGTACTCGCCCAGCGTATCGGCATTGCGCTTGTAGAACTGGCTCAAGTGCAACGTCGCGTCACGGGTGCGCTCGATCTGGTAGGTGGTGCTGCCCAGGTCGAGTACGAACTGCGCCGGCACGATACCGATCAACACCAACATGATCAGGCCGATACCTTTCTGGCCGTCGTTGGACCCGTGCACGAAGCTCACGGCCATGGCCGAAATCACCAATACCAGGCGGTTCCAGAACGGTGGGTGCTTCTTGTCGTCGATCTTGCGGCGCTGTTCCGGCGTCTTGTGCATCTTCGACAGCGGACGCCACCATTTAAGGCCGATCAGAATCAAGGCCGCGACCAGGAAACCCGCCATCGGCGAGAACACCAGGGAGGCGCCGATATCGATCGCTTTCTGCCAGTTCACACCGTCAGCCAGCGGGATATCGTTGATCAGGGCGTTGGCGAGGCCGACACCGAGGATCGAACCGATCAGCGTATGAGAGCTGGAGGCCGGAATACCGAAGTACCAGGTGCCCAGGTTCCACGTGATGGCGGCGGCGAGCAGCGAGAACACCATGGCGAGTCCGTGACCGGTGTTCACATTGATCAGCAGTTCTACCGGCAACAGGTGGACGATGGCATACGCCACGCCAACACCGCCCAGCAACACGCCGAGAAAGTTGAACACACCGGAAAAGAACACCGCCAGATGGGGCGGCATGGCTTTGGTGTAGATAACGGTGGCCACCGCGTTAGCGGTGTCATGAAAGCCGTTGATGAACTCGAAGGCGAGGACAAAGGCCAGGGCGAGCAAGAGGCTCACAAGCACCCAAGCATCTAGTCCGCTGAATAAATCGATCATGAAGGTTTTCTGACCCGGTCATAAGGGGGCGCGATTATGCCAGAAAAGACTGCTAATCGATGCACTAGCTGCTCATCGGTAACATTCTTCAACGAATTAGTTTGTGACGATAGCCCATGCTCGAAACGTTTGCCGGATTTTTCAAGCCATTGAATTGACTGGGAAAGACCGCAGGCACGGGGGTTTCGCTCAAGAATGCGAGAGGCTCGATTGCGTGTATGAAATATCTGAGAAGAGGGTCAGAAATGAGCCCGCTGCCTCATCCGGTCAGTGAGGTTGCCGCTGCCCGCTTGTAACGGGCGCGAAAGGCATCATCGATACAGCCCGCTTTTAACGGGTGTAAACGCAGACCCTTGAAAGGATCAAAAACCTTGGAGTCATGGCTCTTCGGCTTTGAGTTCCTTTTCCATCTTCTGCAGTTCCTGGGTAAATGCCTGATCCTGAACGGTGGCGCGTTTACGCCAAGGCTTGCGTTCTGGTTCGGGCTGGGCGGCGTAGGTGGTAACTTCCCCGCCGTAAACTTCCTTGTAGCGTTGTTCCTGGCGCTCAAGTTCCGCGCGCAGTTCGTCTTTCGTCACAGTGCTACCTGTTTGAGTTGAGATAAATTCTGGTGAAACGCACTGCGCAAGTACAGTGGCCACGTCTTCAACACAAGCCTGCCAAGGCTTTGTTTACGTCGCGATCAAGACTTCCATTTTGCAGGCGGCCACGGCACCAGAGATAAACATCTGACGTAGCATCAGTCTCCTGTTTCAGCGAGCGCGTTGGCGAAGCATATGAAATGAGCGTCAGGCGCTTGCTGCTGGCAGCGGCGATGGAACATCGCACCACCGGGTGGCGGAATCGGCAGGTGAAAAGCCATTCGCCAGTGAATTGTATTATAGCGGTCGATTCGAAGAACACTATCGCCAACGAGTTAAATGTAGATTTTCCGGTGTGATTGTTTTGTGACGGGCAAGTTTGGAGCAACTAATGTGTCTGGGAGTGTCACTTTGTTGCGCTGACTTTCTGACGCCATTAAGTCGGGTAAGTTCGGCACCTCCATCGGGCATTAAGTTCTGCATCCCGATTCGTAAAATCCTGCAGGCATCGTTCCACATGGCGGGTGTTGCCCGGAGTGAAGCAATTGCGATTATCGGTTGATGGTTCGATAATCGCCCAATCTCGCTGCGTCAGGCTTGTGCGTCGACCCGCAGCCGCTTGTAATGCCTGTTGATTCGTGTGGAAAGGACCGATATGAACGATCAAATGCGCAATTCCTTCGCCTCGGTGGCGCCGCCCATTGTTGCCTCGCCCGCGAAGCGAATACAGGCCCTGACCGGCGATCCGGACTTCATGACGTCCCTGGCCCGCGGTCTGGCCGTGGTGCAGGCGTTCCAGGAACGCAAACGCCACCTGACCATCGCCCAAATCAGCCACCGCACGGAAATCCCCCGCGCCGCTGTGCGACGTTGTCTGCACACGCTGATCAAACTGGGCTACGCCACCACTGACGGCCGTACCTATTCGCTGCTACCTAAAGTGCTGACCCTCGGTCATGCCTACTTGTCCTCGACGCCGCTGGCAGTCTCGGCCCAACCGTATCTGGACCGCATGAGCGAGCAACTTCACGAGGCCTGCAACATGGCGACCCTGGAGGGCGATGACATTCTATACATCGCGCGTTCGGCGACGACCCAACGGTTGATTTCGGTGGACCTGTCGGTGGGCGGGCGTCTACCGGCCTATTGCACTTCCATGGGCAGGATTCTTCTCGCCGCGCTGGACGACACTTCGCTGCGCGAGTACCTCGATCACGCTGAACTGCAGGCCAAGACCAGCCGCACCTTGCACACACCGGAGGCGTTACTCGAATGCCTGCAGGAAGTACGACAACAAGGTTGGTGCATCGTCGATCAGGAGCTGGAGCAGGGTCTGCGCTCGATCGCCGTACCGGTGTACGACGCCTCCGGGCAAGTCGTCGCGGCCTTGAACGTCAGCACCCACGCCGGGCGGGTGAGTCGTAACGAGCTGGAGCAACGGTTCCTGCCCGGCCTCCTCAGCGCCAGCCGAGACCTCAGCGCACAACTTTTCGCATAGACCTGCCTAAGATGTTCGATAAACGCACAGACTCGCGTTTATCGAATTGACGCTCTTTCCCCGGGATCATTAATGTCGCGGCAGCGCCAGCCTCAGCTGGCACCTGTTCGACTGCGTTCTTGCGTGGAATAAAAATAATGAACCAGCCTCAGTCTGCTGTAGGAAACTGCCTCGACGTGCAGTCCTTCATCAATACTCAACCCATTTCGCGCTACCAGTGGCGAGTGGTGATCCTGTGTTTCCTGATTGTTTTCCTCGATGGCCTCGATACCGCGGCCATGGGATTTATCGCGCCAGCCCTGTCACAGGATTGGGGTATCGACCGCGCCAGCCTCGGCCCGGTGATGAGTGCCGCGTTGATCGGCATGGTGTTTGGCGCACTGGGTTCCGGCCCATTGGCTGACCGCTTTGGGCGAAAAGTCGTACTGGTGGGCGCGGTGCTGTTGTTTGGCGCCTTCAGCCTGGCGTCGGCTTACAGCACCAACGTCGATCAATTGCTGGTCTTGCGTTTCCTGACCGGTCTGGGACTGGGCGCGGGGATGCCGAACGCCACCACGCTGCTTTCCGAATACACCCCGGAGCGCAAGAAATCATTGCTGGTGACCAGCATGTTCTGCGGCTTTAACCTCGGCATGGCCGGCGGCGGGTTTATCTCGGCCAAACTGATTCCGATGTTTGGCTGGCACAGCTTGCTATTGATAGGCGGGATTCTGCCGCTGATCCTTGCCGTGGTCCTGTTGTTCTGGCTGCCGGAGTCGGCGCGCTACCTCGTCGTGCGCAATCGCGGTACGGACAAAGTACGCAAAACCCTGTCGCCCATTGATCCTGCCGTTGTGGCCTTGGCGTCCAGCTTCAGTGTGCCGGAGCAAAAAACCGTGAAAGCACGCAATGTGTTCGCGGTGATCTTCTCCGGCACCTACAGCACCGGCACGTTGTTGTTATGGCTGACCTACTTCATGGGCCTGGTGATCGTTTACCTGCTGACCAGCTGGTTGCCGACACTGATGCGAGACAGTGGCGCGAGCATGGAACAGGCCGCATTCATTGGCGCGCTGTTTCAGTTTGGCGGTGTGTTGAGTGCGGTGGGCGTGGGATGGGCCATGGATCGGTTCAATCCGCACAAAGTCATCGGCACTTTCTACCTGTTGGCCGGGGTGTTTGCCTACGCCGTGGGGCAGAGCCTGGGCAACATTACGATCCTGGCCACGCTGGTGCTGATTGCCGGCATGTGCGTCAACGGCGCGCAATCGGCGATGCCATCCCTGGCCGCGCGGTTTTACCCGACTCAAGGCCGGGCGACCGGTGTGTCGTGGATGCTCGGTATCGGCCGTTTCGGCGCGATTCTGGGCGCCTGGATGGGCGCGACGCTGCTCGGCCTGGGCTGGAATTTCGAGCAGGTGTTGACGGCGCTGGTGATTCCGGCGGCGGTGGCGACGGCGGCGGTGGTGATCAAGGGCATGGTCAGTCACGCGGATGCGACCTGACAGTCAGATCCATGATCGTTCCAACGCTCTGCGTGGGAATGCCTCAATGGACGCTCTGCGTCCGCTTTGGAGCGCGGAGCGTCCCGGGCTGCATTCCCACGCAGAGCAAGGGAACGATCATCGATAGGTAGACAACAATCTGTTCGATAAACGAACACTCAGTCGATTATCGGATTGTTTGGTGTTTTGCACAGGCTTACTCTTCAGTCATTCCGGCGCTGCGCATCGCGCCTTTTTCTTCCATTGTCGGTTCATAACAAAACGGGAGCTTGCCCCATGGCTGAAATCCTTTCGCTGCACGACGCGGTGAAGCAATTCGTAAATGACGGCGATACCGTCGCGCTCGAAGGCTTTACTCATCTGATTCCTACGGCGGCGGGTCACGAGATCATTCGCCAGGGCAAGAAAGATCTGACGCTGGTGCGGATGACGCCTGACTTGATCTATGACCAGTTGATCGGTGCCGGGTGTGCGCGCAAGTTGATTTTCTCCTGGGGCGGCAATCCGGGTGTCGGTTCGTTGCACCGTCTGCGCGACGCGGTCGAGAAGCAATGGCCTCACGCACTGGAAATTGAAGAACACAGCCACGCCGATTTGGCCAACGCCTACGTCGCCGGCGCTTCGGGCCTGCCTTTCGCCGTGCTTCGCGCGTATGCCGGCTCCGACCTGCCGAAGGTCAACCCGCTGATCAAAACCGTCACCTGCCCCTTCACCGGTGAAGTGCTGGCCGCAGTACCTTCGGTACGCCCTGACATCACCGTGATTCATGCGCAGAAAGCCGACCGCAAGGGCAACGTGTTGCTCTGGGGCATTCTCGGCGTGCAGAAAGAAGCCGCGTTGGCCGCCAAGCGTTGCATCGTCACCGTCGAAGAAATCGTCGATGACCTGAATGCGCCGATGAACGCCTGCGTGTTGCCAACCTGGGCGTTGAGCGCGGTCTGCCATGTACCTGGCGGGGCGCACCCGTCCTACGCACACGGCTACAACGAGCGTGACAACCGTTTCTACCAGGCCTGGGACCCGATTGCCCGCGACCGTGAAACCTTCACTGCGTGGATCAACGAATACATCCATGGCTGCGCTGACTTCAGCGAGTTCCAGGCCAAACTGGCCGCTGCTTCGGAGGCGAAGTAATGACTTACACCACCAATGAAATGATGACCGTTGCCGCCGCTCGCCGCCTGAAAAACGGTTCGGTGTGCTTCGTCGGCATCGGCCTGCCATCGAAAGCGGCCAACCTGGCCCGCCTGACGTCTTCGCCTGACGTCGTCCTTATCTATGAATCGGGTCCGATTGGCGCCAAGCCGAGCGTATTGCCTTTGTCGATTGGTGATGGCGAACTGGCAGAAACGGCCGACACCGTCGTCCCGACCGGTGAGATTTTTCGCTACTGGCTGCAGGGCGGTCGTATCGACGTCGGCTTCCTCGGCGCTGCGCAAGTCGATCGCTTTGGCAACATCAACACCACGGTCGTTGGCGATTACCACGCGCCGAAAGTCCGCCTGCCGGGTGCCGGCGGTGCTCCAGAAATCGCCGGTTCCGCCAAAAGCGTGTTGATCATCCTCAAGCAATCGGCACGCTCCTTCGTCGATAAACTCGACTTCATTACCTCCGTCGGCCATGGCGAGGGGGGCGACTCGCGCAAGCGTCTGGGCCTGCCGGGCGCCGGTCCGGTCGGCATCATCACCGACCTGTGCATCATGGAACCGGAAGCGGATACCCATGAATTTGTGGTCACCGCGCTGCACCCTGGCGTGACCCGCGAGCAAGTCGTCGCGGCCACCGGTTGGGCGGTCCGCTTCGCTGATACGGTAGAAAACACCGCCGAGCCGACCGAGGTTGAACTCAAAGCACTCAGGGATCTGGAAGCCCGCACCGCCGCCGCCCACGGCCAAGCCCCCGGAGAAGCCTGATGCGTGACGTTTATATCTGCGACGCGATTCGCACCCCCATCGGCCGGTTCGGCGGTGGCCTGTCCTCGGTGCGTGCCGACGACCTGGCCGCCGTGCCGATCAAGGCACTGGTGGCGCGTAATCCATCGGTGGACTGGAGCGCGGTGGACGAGGTGTTCCTCGGCTGTGCCAACCAGGCCGGCGAAGACAACCGCAACGTGGCGCGCATGGCGCTGCTGCTGGCAGGTCTTCCGGAGAGCATTCCGGGTGTGACCCTCAATCGTCTCTGCGCCTCCGGCATGGACGCTATTGGCACTGCTTTTCGGGCCATCGCCAGCGGCGAGATGGAGCTGGCGATTGCCGGTGGCGTCGAATCGATGTCCCGCGCGCCGTTCGTGATGGGCAAGGCTGACGCCGCGTTCTCGCGCAACATGAAGCTGGAAGACACCACCATCGGCTGGCGCTTCATCAATCCGTTGATGAAAGCGCAATACGGCGTTGATGCGATGCCACAGACCGCTGACAACGTGGCAGACGATTACGAAGTATCCCGCGAGGATCAGGACGCTTTCGCACTGCGCAGTCAGCAGCGGACAGCCGCCGCGCAAGCTGCAGGATTCTTCGCTGAAGAAATCATCGAAGTGCGCATTGCCCACAAGAAGGGCGAAACCGTTGTCAGCCAGGATGAGCATCCGCGCGCCGACACCACTCTGGAAACACTGGCGAAACTCAAACCGGTGAATGGTCCTGACAAAACCGTGACTGCTGGCAATGCGTCCGGGGTCAACGACGGTGCGGCGGCGCTGATTCTGGCGTCTGCCGAGGCCGTGAAGAAACACGGGCTGACCGCTCGCGCCAGGGTGCTGGGTATGTCGAGCGCCGGTGTCGCGCCTCGGGTCATGGGCATCGGCCCTGTACCGGCGGTGCGCAAACTGACTGAGCGCCTCGGCCTGGCCGTCAGCGATTTCGACGTCATCGAACTCAACGAAGCGTTCGCCAGCCAAGGCTTGGCGGTATTGCGTGAACTGGGTCTGGCGGACGACGCCGCTCAGGTCAACCCGAATGGTGGCGCGATTGCCTTGGGCCACCCCCTGGGCATGAGCGGCGCGCGACTGGTATTGACGGCGTTGCACCAGCTGGAGAAGACCGGTGGCAAAAAAGCACTGGCGACCATGTGCGTCGGTGTGGGCCAGGGTCTGGCCTTGGCAATCGAACGCGTCTGACGTGCAGCCGTGACTAACAAGAACAGAGGAAAGCGTAATGTCTGACAAGCCTGGTTACCGTCGCCCACAAGAGGGCACTCAGCCGGACTACCTGCACCCGGCCTATCAATCCACCAACCTTCGCTCGCCGTCCAAGCCGTTGGTGTTTTTGCCGCATTCGCTGTCGGAGATCACCGGCCCGACCATCGGTGCCGAGCGTATCAAAGAGCAGGACAATGACCTGACCGCACAGCATTCAGGTGAACCGCAGGGCGAGCGCATCATCATTCATGGCCGTGTGCTGGACGAAAACGGATTGCCGGTGCCCGGAATCCTGGTGGAGATCTGGCAGGCCAACGCGGCGGGTCGCTACAACCACGCCCGCGACGTGCACGACGCACCACTGGACCCGAACTTCACGGGCACCGGACGCACCGTGACCGACGCTGATGGCTGGTACCAGTTCCAGACCATCAAGCCTGGCGCATACCCATGGGGCAACCACCACAATGCGTGGCGCCCGGCGCATATCCACTTCTCGCTGTTTGGGCCCAGCATCCTGACGCGCCTGGTCACCCAGATGTATTTCCCCGGCGATCCGCTGCTGGCATACGACCCGATCTATAACTGCGTGCCCGATACGAGTGCCAAAGAGCGCCTGATCGCCAGTTTCGACCTGGAAAAAACCGTTCCTTCCTACGCCCTCGGTTATCGCTGGGACATCGTCTTGCGCGGCCGCGAAGCCACGCCGATGGAGAAATAAGATGACGCTGAACGCGACCACGTCCCACACCGTCGGACCGTACTACCACATCGGCCTGACCTGGCTGAACCGCGAAGACCTGACCGTCGAGCAAACCCTTGGCGAGCGCGTGGCGATCACCGGGCAAGTGGTGGATGGCAATGGCGATGTCGTTAACGACGCCATGCTGGAAGTGTGGCAGGCCAATGCGGCCGGCAAATATGCCCACCCTGAAGACGATCAAGAGAAACCGCAGGACCCGAACTTCGAAGGCTTTGGCCGTGTGCCGGTGGATGCAGAAGGGCGCTTTCGTTTCACCACCATCAAGCCAGGTACCGTGGAAGGCTTGAAGGGCACGACCCAGGCGCCGCATCTGGTGGTGCTGGTATTTGCTCGAGGGCTGGTGAAGCACTTGCTGACGCGGATCTACTTTGATGGCGAGCCGGCTAACGTCGGTGATCCGTTACTGGAATGCGTTCCTGCGGATCGCCGCCAGACATTGCTGGCCAAGCAGGATGCTTCGGGTGTTTATCAGTGGAATGTGATTTTGCAAGGGACTGACGCCGAGACGGTGTTTTTCGATTATTGAGAAATCCCCAATCCCTGTGGGAGCGGGCTTGCCCGAGATGGGGCCGGATCATCCAACATACATGTTGACTGACCCACCGCCATCGCGGGCAAGCCCGCTCCCACAAGGGATTTGCGTCGTAACTTGCATCTGTGGAACGGGACTGTTACGAAGTGTGTCTAGACTGTCACTGTCCCCAAAGAGTGAAAAACAATGACAACCCCCACCGCTACTCCAGCGCACTACACCGGTGAAGAGCGCAGCAAAAGGATCTTTGCGATCGTCGGTGCCTCGTCCGGCAACCTCGTCGAATGGTTCGACTTCTACGTCTACGCCTTTTGCGCAATCTATTTCGCCCCGGCCTTTTTTCCTTCCGATAACCCGACCGTGCAGTTGGTGAACACCGCTGGCGTGTTCGCGGCCGGGTTCCTGATGAGGCCGATTGGCGGCTGGATTTTCGGTCGTGTTGCAGATAAGCACGGGCGCAAGAATTCGATGCTGATTTCGATTCTGATGATGTGCTTCGGCTCGCTGCTGATCGCGTGTCTGCCGACCTATAAGGACATCGGCGTCTGGGCGCCAATCCTGTTGTTGTTCGCGCGCTTGCTCCAGGGTTTGTCCGTGGGCGGGGAGTACGGCACCACCGCGACCTACATGAGCGAAGTCGCGCTCAAGGGCCAGCGCGGTTTCTTCGCCTCGTTCCAGTACGTGACACTGATTGGCGGTCAGTTGCTGGCGGTGTCGCTGGTGGTGATCCTGCAACAATTTCTCACCGAAGATGACCTGCGTGCCTACGGCTGGCGGATCCCGTTCGTGGTCGGCGCCGTGGCTGCGTTGATCTCGCTGTTCCTGCGTCGTTCGCTCAAGGAAACCTCGAGCAAGGAAATGCGCGAAAACAAAGACGCCGGCAGTATCCGCGCATTGTTTCGTGATCATAAAGCTGCGTTCATCACCGTGCTGGGTTACACCGCCGGTGGTTCGTTGATTTTCTACACCTTCACGACCTACATGCAGAAGTACCTGGTGAACACGGCCGGGATGCACGCCAAGACCGCCAGCTACATCATGACCGGCGCGTTGTTCCTTTATATGTGCATGCAACCGCTGTTCGGCATGCTCGCGGACAAGATTGGCCGACGCAGTTCGATGCTCTGGTTCGGTGCTCTGGGGACCCTGTTCACCGTGCCTATCCTCCTGAGCCTGAAAAGTGTCAGCAGTCCGTTTCTGGCCTTCGTTCTGATCACCGTGGCCCTGGCAATCGTCAGCTTCTACACCTCCATCAGCGGGCTGGTGAAAGCGGAAATGTTCCCGCCTGAAGTACGTGCCCTGGGTGTCGGCCTGGCGTATGCGGTGGCGAATGCGATCTTCGGCGGGTCGGCAGAGTACGTCGCCCTGAGCCTTAAAGCCGTGGGCATGGAAAACTCGTTTTATTGGTACGTGACGGTGATGATGGCGGTGGCGTTCCTGTTCAGCTTGCGCCTGCCGAAACAGGCGAAATACCTGCACCACGACCTCTGATCTTTACGCGTGGGCCACGACGGCCCACGCCCTCAGGAACTGTTTATGAACGAGCGACCGGGCAATCAATTGTTCGATACCTATTTCACTGCCCGCGATATGCGTGAGGTGTTCTGCGATCAGGGTCGGGTCCAGGCCATGCTCGATTTCGAATCGGCACTGGCACGGGCTGAGGCTCGTGTCGGGTTAATCCCGCAGTCAGCTGTTGCCCCGATTGAAGCGGCATGTCAGGCAGGTCTTTACGACTTTTCAGTGCTCGGCGAGGCGATCGCCACGGCGGGCAATTCGGCGATTCCTTTGGTGAAAGCGCTGGGCAAGCAGGTTGCGGCACAGGATGCCGAGGCCGAGCGTTATGTGCATCTGGGCGCGACGAGTCAAGACGTGATGGACAGTGGCCTGGTGCTGCAACTTCGCCATGCGCTGGCGTTGATCGAACAGGATCTGGCGCAACTGGCGCAAACGCTGGCGACTCAGGCCCGGCGCTATGTCGCCACGCCATTGGCCGGTCGCACCTGGCTGCAACACGCGACCCCGGTCACCCTCGGCATGAAAATCGCCGGTTGGCTGGGCGCGGTAACCCGTAGCCGTCAGCGCCTGCAGGAACTCAAACCGCGGTTGCTGGTGCTGCAATTTGGTGGCGCATCCGGAACCCTTGCCGCCCTCGGCGAACAGGCAATGCCGGTTGCCCAGGCACTGGCCGATGAACTGCATCTGACGATGCCCGAACAACCCTGGCACACCCAGCGTGATCGCCTTGTGGAATTTGGTTCGGTGCTGGGATTGATCGCGGGCAGCCTCGGCAAACTGGGGCGCGACATCAGCCTGTTGATGCAAACCGAGGCCGGCGAAGTGTTCGAGCCTTCGGCGCCGGGCAAGGGTGGTTCGTCGACCATGCCGCACAAGCGCAACCCGGTCGGCGCGGCAGTGCTGATTGGTGCAGCAACCCGGGTTCCCGGTCTGCTCTCGACCCTGTTCAGCGCCATGCCCCAGGAACACGAACGCAGCCTGGGCCTGTGGCATGCCGAGTGGGAAACGTTGCCGGAGATTTGCTGCCTGGTCTCGGGCAGCCTGAAGCAGGCACTGCTGGTAGTGGACGGACTGGAAGTCGATGCCGACCGCATGGCCCGCAACCTTAATCTGACGCAGGGGCTGGTACTCGCCGAAGCGGTCAGCATCGTCCTCGCCCAACGGGTCGGCCGCGACACGGCGCATCACTTGCTTGAGCAGTGCTGCAAGCGCGCCGTCGCCGAGCAGCGTCATTTGCGCGCGGTCCTGGGCGATGAGCCGCAAGTGACCGCCGAGCTGTCTGCAACTGAACTCGATCATCTGTTGAACCCGGCCCATTACCTCGGTCAGGCCCATACCTGGGTCGAACGAGCGGTGGCTGAACATGTTGCGTTTTCTGCCTGAAGGAGATTGCTGTGGCTTTCGTACAACTCGCCGATGGCGAACTGCATTACCAACTCGATGGACCGGTCGATGCACCGGTGCTGGTGCTGTCCAACTCGCTGGGCACTGACCTGCACATGTGGGATGCGCAAATTCCGGCGTTCACCGAGCATTTCCGTGTGTTGCGTTTCGATACCCGTGGTCACGGCCAGTCTCTGGTGACTCCAGGGCCTTACACCATCGAACAACTGGGTCACGACGTGCTGGCACTGCTGGATGCGTTGCACATCGAGCGGGCGCATTTCTGCGGTTTGTCCATGGGCGGGTTGATTGGCCAGTGGCTGGGAATCAACGCCGGTCATCGTCTGCTCAAGCTGGTGGTGTGCAATACCGCGGCGAAAATCGGCGATCCGTCGATCTGGAATCCGCGCATCGAAATGGTGTTGCGTGATGGCCAGGCGGCCATGGTCGCGCTACGCGACGCATCGATTGCGCGCTGGTTTACGCCGGACTTTGCCGAGGCCAATCCGGCGGTGGCCAGCAGAATCACCGACATGCTGGCGGCCACCTCACCTGAAGGTTACGCGGCCAATTGCGCGGCTGTACGCGATGCCGATTTCCGTGAGCAGTTGTCGTCGATCAAGGTCCCGCTGCTGGTGATTGCCGGCACTGAAGACGCGGTCACGCCGCCGTCCGGTGGGCACTTCATTCAACAGCATGTGCTCGGCGCCGAGTATGCGGAGTTCTACGCGGCGCACCTGTCCAACGTTCAGGCCGGCGCTGCGTTCAGCGAGCAGGTCGTGGCGTTTTTGTCAGCGGATTAAGGGGATGGGTGTGGACGAGAAACAACGTTACGACGAAGGCCTGAAGGTCCGCCGCGCGGTACTGGGCGACGCTCATGTCGATCGCAGCCTGAACGCCCTGACCGAGTTCAACTCGGAGTTTCAGGAAATGATCACCCGCCACGCCTGGGGGGACATCTGGACCCGTCCGGGCCTGCCGCGTCACACCCGCAGCCTGATCACCATCGCCATGCTGATCGGCATGAACCGCAATGAAGAGCTGAAGCTGCACCTGCGTGCCGCCGCCAACAACGGCGTGACCCGTGGCGAGATCAAGGAAGTCATCATGCAGAGCGCGATCTATTGCGGTATCCCGGCGGCGAATGCGACGTTCCATTTGGCGGAGTCAGTGTGGGACGAGTTGGGGGTTGAATCGCGGGAGTGATCATCAGGGTTTTTGTTGAATGAACTGACGCCATCGCGGGCAAGCCCGGCTCCCACAGAGGGCTGGTGTGAGCGCAGAATATACGTTCACTGAAGATCCCCTGTGGGAGCCGGCGGTGCGACGATTCGACTTGCCCGCGATGGCGTCCTTGAGGTTTACAACAGACTGATCGGGTAGCTGACGATCACGCGGTTCTCATCAAACTCGTTGTTGCTGTAATCCCGGCGCATGGTCGAGTTGCGCCATTTCACGTTTAAATCCTTCAATGCGCCGCTCTGTACGGTGTAGCCCAATTCGCTTTCGCGTCCCCATTCCTTGCCATCGGTCACCGTGCCGGTGTGCACATTGTCGCCGCTGATGTAGCGATTCATCAGGGTCAGGCCGGGAATTCCAAGGGCGACAAAGTTGTAGTCATGGCGCAGCTGCCAGGATTTTTCCCGGGCGTTGTCGTAGCTGGCGTTGTAGCTGTCGTTGGCCAATGTACCGCCGCTGGTGCCGTTGACGCGCATCCAGGCGCTGTCGCCGGTCAGCTTCTGCAAACCGACGTAGAAGGTGTGGCCGCCGTACTTGGCCGAGAACAGGCCCGACCAGGTCTTGTTGTCCAGATCGCCGGCCCGGGCGCTGCCGTCTTCCTTGCCGTAGAAGAACCCCAGATTGGCGCCCAAGGTCCAGTCGCCGAAGGGCTGGCTATGGATCAGGTTGACGAATTGCTGGCTGTAGATGTCCTTGAGTTCGGCGTTCCACAGCGCGATCTGCGTGCGCTTCTCGTTGAAAACGTACTCGCCGCCCTGAAAGTTGAAGCGGTCGGAGGTGAAGGCCGCTTTTCCGGTCATCGACATGTCGCTCATGCTGCTGTCATCCCGCGGGCTGTTGGCGCGGAACTGACCACCGTACAGCGTCAGTCCGTTGATTTCCTTGGAGGTGATCTGGCCCCCACGAAAGGTTTGCGGCAGGGAACGTCCGTCGTCCGAGCGCAGGATCGGCAGCACTGGCATCCACTCGCCGACCTTCACTTCGGTCTGGGACAGCTTCGCCTTGAACGCGACATTGGTGCGGCCGAAATTGTTCGCCGGACGACCGTCTTGGTCCAGCGGCAACAACTGCGTTCCACCGGTGCCCTGGCCTCCGTCGAGCTTCACCGCGTACAGCCCCAACACATCCAGACCAAACCCGACTGTGCCTTGAGTGAAACCGGATTTAGCGTCGAGGATGAAACTCTGTGTCCATTCCTCAGCCTTGCCCTGCGCCTTGGTCGGGTTGGTGAAGTTGCGATTGATGTAGAAGTTGCGCAGGTTCAGGTTGACCTTGGCGTCTTCGACAAAACCTGCCTCCTCAGCCTGGGCGGGAAGGGCTGTGCTGGCCAGGGCGACGGCGATCAGGCTGGGAACGAAGTACTGCGCGGGGGAAGGCGTCATGGGCTCGGTCTCTCTAATTCTTGGGGATGAAGCGGGTAATGCCGCGACCTTTGGGGTTGCAGACAACCATCGGAAATCGGGACAAAAACGAACGGGATCAGCCGGACAGGGCAGGGCGCGGGGGCATGAGGTCGAACCTGATGTTATTGGTCTTGTGCGGAGAATGGTGCGGGGAATGTACTGGATGGTTCAATTGTTAAAAGCAGGTTTTGGGCGATTATCGAACGCAACATGGTTCCGGTTTTTTTGTGTAGGGGCTGGCCTCATCGCTAGCAGGCTAGCTCCCACATTGGACTCCTTTCTTCCTGCAGAAACCCGGTTCCCTGTGGGAGCCAGCCTGCTGGCGATGGGGCCACGACGAACAACAGACCTTTTGCGCTGCCAACAAAAAGCCCACCAGGAGGTGGGCTTCAAGTTGACTCACAGCGCTATCAGAACAACTTCATCTTCGGCGCTTCTTCTTTCAAAGGCTCGTTCCTGGCCGTTTGCTCATTCCAGCCACCGCCCAGTGCCTTGTACAGATTGACTGCACTGACCAGTTGCGCCAGACGGTCGGTGATCAATACCTGTTGGGCACTGAACAGCTGACGCTGGGCATCGAGGAAGGTCAGGTTGCTGTCGACACCAATGCGATATCGACGCTCGGCCAGACGGTAGTAGTCCTGGTTGGCGGTGACGAAATCACGCTGGGCCTGCAGTTGCTCGGTGTAGGTCTGGCGGGCGGCCAGGCCGTCGGCGACTTCCTGGAAGGCCGTTTGAATGGACTTCTCGTAGTTCGCCACGCCAATGTCTTTCTGGATTTTCGAGTAGTCCAGGCTGGCGCGCAGGCTGCCGGCATTGAAGATCGGCAGATTGATTTGCGGCTGGAACAACCAGGTGCCCGAGCCACCCTTGAACAGACCCGAAAGGTCCGGGCTCAGGGAACCGGCGTTGGCTGTCAGGCTGATGCTCGGGAAGAACGCAGCCCGTGCCGCGCCGATGTTGGCGTTGGCAGCCTTGAGGTTGTATTCGGCCTGCAGGATGTCCGGACGACGTTGCAGCAAGTCCGACGGCAAGCCGGGCGGAACGTCGCTCAACAAGTCATCAGACAGCGGCTTGGCGGCTTGCAGGTTGGCCGGGATACCGGTGCCGAGCAGCAGCACCAGGCTGTTTTCGTCCTGAGCGACCTGACGGGTGTACTTCGCCAGTTGGGCACGGGCGTTTTCCACCGAGGTGCGCGACTGAGCGAGGTCCAGTGCCGAGGCCACACCTACTTCGTTGCTGCGTGCGGTGAGCTTGTAGCTCTCCTGGAACGCCCCGAGGGTGTCCTGGGTCAGCTTGAGCAGTTCTTTGTCCGCCTGCCAGGTCAGGTAGGCATTGGCTACGCTGCCCACAAGGCTGATCTGAGTGCTGCGGCGGCCTTCTTCGGTCGCGAAGTATTGTTGCAGGGCTTGTTCGCTCAGGCTGCGAACCCGACCGAACAGGTCGAGTTCATAGGCGCTGATGCCGACTGTGGCCGAATACGAGCTGACAATACCCGCTTCACCGGTTTGCGAAGCGTTCGCCGGGACACGCTGACGGCTGCCCGTGCCATTGGCCGAAACAGCCGGGAACAGGTCCGCGCGCTGAATGCGGTACTGGGCCGCGAAGGCGTCGATGTTCAGGGCTGCGACACGCAGGTCCCGGTTGTTTTCCAGAGCAACCTGGATCAGCTGTTGCAGCGCCGGATCATGGAAAAACTGCTTCCAGCCTTGTTCGGCAGCGGCCTGATTCGGTGCCTGGGCCGGCGAGTACGCCGGGCCCTGCGGGAATTCGCTCGGAACCGGTGCCGCGGGCTGCTGATAATCAGGTATCAGCGAGCAGCCACTGAGCACAAACGCGGCAACGGCTAGGGAGAGTAGCGACTTGCTCATTGGCCAGCCTCTTTAGGAGTTTCGATTGCGTCATCTTCATCGGTTTTTTTGCGCTGACCGATGGACGACACGGTGACGAAGAACAGGGGTACCCAGAAGATTGCCAGGACCGTGGCCGTGATCATACCGCCAATAACCCCGGTACCGATGGCGTGTTGGCTACCTGAACCTGCACCCGTGGAAATCGCCAGTGGCACCACGCCCAGAACGAAGGCGAGGGAGGTCATGATGATCGGGCGCAAACGCATGCGGCAGGCTTCAATCGCGGCATCGCGCAGACTCATTCCCTGTTCATTCAGTTCTTTGGCGAATTCGACGATCAGAATGGCGTTTTTCGCGGCCAGACCGATGGTTGTCAACAGGCCCACCTGGAAGTAAACGTCGTTGGACAGGCCGCGCAAACTGGTCGCCAGCAGCGCGCCGATGACCCCCAGTGGCACCACCAGCATCACCGCGATCGGAATCGACCAGCTTTCGTACAGCGCCGCCAGACACAGGAACACCATCAGCAGCGACAACGCGTACAACGCGGGAGCCTGGGAACCGGACAGCCGTTCTTCGTACGACAGGCCGGTCCAGGAAATACCCACACCCGCCGGCAGTTTCTTCGCCAGCGCTTCGACTTCGGCCATGGCTTCACCGGTGGAGTAGCCTGGAGCCGGGGCGCCGAGGATTTCCATCGCTTCTACACCGTTGTAACGCGACAGTTTCGGAGCACCGTAGATCCACTGTCCCTTGGCGAAAGCCGAGAAGGGCACCATGGTTCCTTCAGCGTTGCGTACGTACCATTTCTTGATGTCTTCCGGGCTCATCCGCGAGTTTGGCTGACCTTGTATGTACACTTTCTTCACGCGACCACGGTCGATGAAGTCGTTGACGTAGCTACTGCCCAAGGCAATCGACAGGGTGCTGTTGATGTCGGTGAGGGTAATGCCCAGGGCACTGGCCTTCTCGTCATCGATTTCCAACTGGTATTGCGGTTCGTCGTTCAGTCCGTTCGGGCGCACCTGATAGAGCACTTTGCTCTGGGCCGCCATGCCAAGGAACTGGTTGCGCGCCTCCATCAGCTTCTCGTGACCGATACCGGCACGGTCTTGCAGGAACACGTCGAAACCGGTGGCGTTACCCAGCTCCAGTACCGCTGGCGGTGCGAAGGCAAACACCATGGCATCGCGGAAACTGAAGAAGTGCGTCTGTGCGCGTTCGGCGAGCTTGAACACGCTGTTGTCCGCATCCCGCTGATCCCACGGCTTGAGCATGATGAACGCAAGGCCCGAGCTCTGGCCGCGACCGGCAAAGTTGAAGCCGTTAACGGTAAACACCGAGGCGACTGCGCTGGACTCTTTATCCAGCAGGTAGGAACGCATCTCGTCGATCACCACCTGAGTCCGTTCGGCACTGGAGCCGGCTGGAGTCTGCACCTGGGCAAACAGTACACCCTGGTCTTCTTCCGGCAGGAACGCCGTTGGAATACGGGTGAACAGCCAGATCATGCCGACCAGAATAATTACGTACGCCAGCAGGTACGGCGCCTTGTGCGTGAGCATGTTGCCCACGCCGCGTTCGTAGCTTTTCACGCCGCGATCGAAGCTGCGGTTGAACCAGCCGAAGAAGCCGCGTTTCGGGGTGCCGTGCTCGCCTTTCGGAATTGCCTTGAGCATGGTGGCGCACAGCGCCGGGGTGAAGATCAGGGCAACCAGCACCGACAAGGCCATGGCCGATACGATGGTGATCGAGAACTGTTTGTAGATCACGCCCGTGGAGCCGCTGAAGAACGCCATCGGCAGCAGTACCGCCGACAGAACCAGGGCGATACCGACCAGTGCACCCTGGATCTGCCCCATGGATTTCTTGGTGGCCTCCTTGGGTGAAAGACCTTCTTCGCTCATGACCCGTTCGACGTTCTCCACCACGACGATGGCGTCATCCACCAGCAAGCCGATGGCGAGAACCATACCGAACATGGTCAGGGTGTTGATGCTGAAACCAAAGGCCGCAAGGATGCCGAACGTACCGAGCAATACGACCGGTACAGTCATCGTGGTGATGACGGTGGCGCGGAAGTTTTGCAGGAACAGGAACATCACCAGGAACACCAGCACGATCGCTTCGACCAGGGTTTCAACTACACCCTTGATCGACTCGGTCACGACCGGCGTCGTGTCATACGGGAACACCACTTCCATGCCTTCCGGGAAGAATGGCTTGAGGGTGTCGATGGTGTTGCGCAGTGCTTTTGCGGTGTCGAGGGCGTTGGCACCGTTGGCCAGTTTCACTGCGAGACCGGAAGCCGGTGCGCCGTTGAACTGGGCATTGATGCTGTAGTTCTCACCGCCCAGGCCGACATCGGCGACGTCTGACAGGCGCACTTGCGAACCGTCTTTGTTGACCTTCAGCAGAATCTTGTTGAACTGCTCGGCGGTCTGCAGGCGGGTCTTGCCGATGATGGTGGCGTTCAATTGCTGGCCAGGCGCCGCAGGCAGGCCGCCCAGTTGCCCGGAGGACACCTGGATGTTCTGTGCAGCAATGGCGGCTTTGACGTCCACCGGGGTCAGGTTGAAGTTGTTCAACTTGGCCGGGTCGAGCCAGACCCGCATCGCGTACTGCGAACCGAAGACCTGGAAGTCACCGACACCGGCGGTCCGGGAGATCGGGTCCTGCATGTTCGACACGATGTAGTTGGACAGGTCGTCCTTGGTCATGCTGCCGTCGCGCGACACCACGCCGATGACCAACAGGAAGTTTTTCACTGCCTTGGTCACGCGGATCCCCTGTTGCTGCACTTCTTGCGGCAGCAGCGGGGTGGCCAGGTTCAGTTTGTTCTGGACCTGAACCTGCGCGGTATCGGAGTTGGTGCCCTGCTCGAAGGTCGCGGTAATGGTCATGCTGCCGTCGGAGTTACTTTCCGAGGAGACATAACGCAGGTTATCGATACCGTTGAGCTGTTGCTCGATCACTTGCACCACGGTGTCCTGCACGGTTTGTGCAGACGCGCCCGGGTACGTTACCTGGATTGCAATGGCCGGTGGCGCAATGCTCGGGTATTGGTTGATGGGCAGTTTGAGGATCGATAGTGCCCCGACCAGCATGATCACCAGGGCAATTACCCAGGCGAAAATCGGACGGTCGATAAAAAATTTCGACATGGGTTACTCCCCTTTGCCGCTGGAAGCCTTATCAGCTGCCTGTGCGGGGACCGGGTTCTTGTTGCCTACGTTAGTCGCTTCAGTCGGCTTGACTTCAACGCCTGGCTTGACGAATTGCAGCCCTTCGGTGATCAGGCGATCGCCGGCCTTGAGGCCGTCTTCGATCAGCCATTGGCTACCCACGGTGCGACTGGCCTTGAGTTGGCGCAGCTCAACCTTGTTGTCCGGTCCGACAACCAGGGCGGTTGGCGTGCCTTTGAGGTCACGGGTCACGCCTTGTTGCGGGGCCAGAATGGCGGCGCTGTTCACACCAGCCTGCAGCTGTGCGTGCACGAACATACCGGGCAGCAGCGTGTGATCAGGGTTCGGGAATACCGCGCGCAGGGTGACGGAACCGGTGGTCTGGTCAACCGAGACTTCGGAGAACTCGAGTTTACCTTCCTGTTTGTACTGGCTGCCGTCTTCCAGGGTCAGTTTGACCGCGGCGGCGGTATCACCAGCCTTTTGCAGGCGACCGCTTTCCAGCTCGCGGCGCAGCTCGAGCAACTCGACGGAAGACTGCGTCACGTCGACATAGATCGGATCAAGTTGCTGGATCACCGCCATGGCGTCGACCTGGCCACTGGTGACCAAGGCACCTTCGGTGACGTTGGAGCGACCGATGCGGCCTGTCAGAGGTGCATACACTTTGGTGTAGCGCACATTGATCTGCGCGGTTTGCAGCGACGCTTCCGATTGCATCCGGTTGGCGACGGCGGTGTCGTATTCCTGACGGCTCACGGCCTGCTCGTTGACCAGTTGCTTGTAACGGTCAGAGATCGACTTGGTTTGTTGCAGGTTGGCTTCTGCGCTTTTCAGCGTTGCGTCATAGACTGCCGGATCGATCTGATACAGCTGCTGACCGGCCTTGACGTCGCCGCCTTCCTTGAACAGTCGCTTGAGAATGATGCCGTTGACCTGAGGGCGAACTTCGGCAATTCGGTACGCACTGGTGCGGCCTGGAAGCTCGGAGGTCAGGGTGAAAGCTTGCGGTTGCAGAGTCACGACGCCGACCTGAGGAGGTGGTGCGGCCGGTGGAGCCTCTTCCTTTTTACATCCGCTGAGCAGCGATGCGAGGGCGACGGCAGTGACCAGAGCGGTAACAGCTGGCTTGAATTGCATGAAAATCCTCGGGTCAGGCGCGCAAATTGCGCACAAGAAAGTGTGGAAAGTAAAAAATGTGCGCTGAGTGGATAAGTAGCTTGCTAAGTAATATACTTACGTTCATGGTTGTTTGTAAATACCCTGGCTGTGTACTCATCCAGTTACAAATGCCGCCAGAAGGTTCGAATTGTAGGCCGCAGACGAGTCCCAAGAGCGCTCGCTGCACTTTTATTCAGCGGATATTCAGACACCGCTGAAGCATCCTGATTGAGGTTGTACTGCCATGGTCCGTCGTACCAAAGAGGAAGCTCAGGAAACCCGTAGCCAGATACTCGAAGCGGCAGAGAAAGCCTTTTTCGAGCGAGGCGTGGCGCGCACGACCCTGGCCGACATCGCAACCCTGGCCGGCGTCACGCGCGGGGCCATTTACTGGCATTTCAGCAATAAGGCCGATCTGGTGCAGGCCATGCTCGATACCTTGCATGAGCCGCTGGATGAAATGGCCAAAGCCAGTGAAAGCGAGGACGAACTCGACCCGCTGGGCTGCATGCGGAAGCTGCTGATTCATTTGTTTCATCAAGTTGCTCTGGACCCGAAAACCCGACGCATCAATGAAATCCTGTTTCATAAATGCGAATTCACCGATGAAATGTGCGACCTGCGCCAGCAGCGCCAGGCCGCCAGCCTGGACTGCAACGTGCGGATCGGACTCGCCTTGCGTAATGCAGTGAATCGCGGGCAATTGCCGGAAAACCTCGACACGGCCCGTGCCGCCATCTGCCTGCATGCATACATCGATGGCATCCTGTATCAGTGGTTGCTTACACCGGACAGTTTTGAACTGCACGTCGAAGCCGAGCGGTGGGCCGATACAGGGTTGGAAATGCTGCGCTTGAGTCCCAGTCTGCGCAAATGAAACAAAATGCGTAATTGCTGCTGGTTGTGTCAAGGCAGAGCCGGGCAAAGCCCCCGTTTTTCCGCGCTTTATGGAATGGTTGGCTTTTATATACGTACGCGGGGCAAGTTTACAGGCGGCACATTACGTATTTTGTAGGCATTTTGTATCGCGCTGGCCAACAGGCGCAGGCCACCTGTAATGGCTGGGACCGCTGCACTTCCTTGTGGTGTAAAACGTTTTAGCCCGGCGCCTGGATATCAAATACAAAAAAAGCCCCACCTGTTTCCAGGTGGGGCTTTTTTATACTCGGCGGATTTACATCACTGGGTAGTCAATGTAACCCACTGCCCCTTTGGCATAGAACAGTTCCGGACGGGCATCATTGAGCGGCGCATCCGCTTTCAGGCGCGCCGGCAAGTCCGGGTTGGCAATGAACGGAACACCAAATGCAACGGCGTCAGCCTTGCCGCTGGCCAGCCAGGCGTTTGCGCTTTCCTTGGTGAAGCTTTCGTTGACGATGTAAGGACCGCCGAAGGCTTCTTTCAATTGTGGGCCCAGGCTGTCGGCGCCTTCTTTCTCGCGGGAGCAGATAAAGGCGATGCCACGCTTGCCCAGTTCACGGGCGACGTAGGTGAACGTCTCGGCGAGGTTGTCGTCACCCATGTCATGCAGGTCGGCGCGAGGTGACAGATGCACGCCCACGCGGCCAGCGCCCCAGACATCGATGGCCGCGTCGGTGACTTCCAGCAGCAGGCGAGCACGGTTTTCCAGGGAGCCACCGTAATGGTCGGTGCGCTGGTTGGTGCTGCTTTGCAGGAACTGGTCGAGCAGGTAGCCGTTGGCGCCGTGAATTTCCACGCCGTCGAAACCAGCGGCCTTGGCGTTTTCAGCACCGGTGCGGTAGGCATCGACGATGTCGGCGATTTCAGCAGTTTCCAGCGCACGCGGTGTCGGGTAATCAGCCATTGGGCGAACCAGGCTGACGTGACCTTTGGGCTGGATCGCGCTCGGTGCGACCGGGGTTTCGCCGTTCAAATACATCTCATGGGAGATCCGGCCAACGTGCCACAGCTGCAGGAAGATTTTGCCACCGGCACCGTGGATCGCTTTGGTGACATTGCTCCAGCCACGTACCTGATCGTTGGACCAGATGCCCGGTGTATCCGGGTAACCGACGCCGATTGGCGTGACCGAAGTGGCCTCGCTGAGGATCAGGCCAGCCGAGGCGCGTTGGACGTAGTACTCAGCCATCAGCGCGTTGGGTACTCGGCCTTCGTCGGCGCGGCAGCGAGTCAGCGGAGCCATGATGATGCGGTTGGCCAACTCGATGTCGCCCAGTTTGATCGGATCGAAAATAGTCGTCATGCAGTACAACCTCGTAGAAAAATTAGTGGGTAGCAGGGGCCAGCTCGGCATTGCCGCTCTGACGGAAAGTAATCAGGGTCACCAGCAGGGCGAGTACTGCCAATGCGGCGGCCGCCAGTGGCACACTGGTCAGGCCGAAACCGTTGGCGATGACGCTGCCACCGACCCAGGCGCCGAGGGCGTTGCCGACGTTGAAGGCACCGATGTTCAGGGTCGAGACCAGGTTTGGCGCGGCCTTGCCGAAGGTCACTACGTTGATTTGCAGCGCCGGTACGGCGGCAAACGAAGCGGTGGCCCAGAGGAACAAGGTGATTTCGGTCGGGATTACCGCAACGCTGGTCCAGGTCAATACGGTCGAAATGACAGCCATCGAAATGAAGACACCGATCAAGGTGGCAGCCAGGCGTTTGTCGGCCAGTTTGCCGCCGATGATGTTGCCGACGGTCAGGCCCAGGCCAATCAGCAGCAGGGTCCAGGTCACGCCTTTTGGCGAGATGCCGGTGACATCGCCGAGCAGCGGAGCGATGTAAGTGAAGAGGGTGAACATCGAGGCGGCGAACAACGCGGTCATGCTCAAGGACAGCCAGATGCCGGCGCCTTTGAGGGCGCGCAGCTCGGCGCGCATGTCGAGTTTCTCTTCATCGCGCTTGGCTGGCAGGAAGCGGATCAGACCGATCAAGGCAATGACCCCGATGACCGTGACGGCCCAGAAGGTCGAGCGCCAGCCGGCTTCCTGACCGAGCGCGGTGCCCAGTGGAACGCCCAGCACGTTGGCCAGCGTCAGGCCGGTAAACATCAAGGCCACGGCGGACGCGCGCTTGTTGGCAGGTACCAGGTTGGCCGCCACGACCGAACCGATGCCGAAGAATGCACCGTGGCAGAGGGCCGTCACCACACGGGCAAACATCAGGACGTTGTAGTCACTGGCCAATGCACACAGCAGATTGCCGATGATGAAAATGCCCATCAACGCCACCAGGGCGGCCTTGCGCGGTAATTTCGCGGTGGCCAGTGCCATGAACGGTGCACCGATGGCCACGCCGAGGGCGTAACCGGTCACCAGCCAGCCTGCGCCGGGGATCGACACGCCGAGGTCAGCCGCCACATCGGGCAGCAGGCCCATGATGACGAACTCGGTCGTGCCGATGGCGAAGGCGCTCAAGGCCAGAATGAGGAGCGAGAGGGGCATCGTTGATTCCTTGTCGGCTTGCTGACGTAAAGGGTCAGAGCTCTTTGCTGAAGGTGCTGAGGAACGCCTGAATGGTTTCCTCGTTACGTTTGAAGAAGTGCCATTGGCCCACTTTTCGGCTGCTGATCAGGCCGGCGCGTTGCAAAACTGCGAGGTGGGCAGACACGGTTGATTGCGACAAGCCGCACCGTTGATCGATCTGACCGGCGCAGACGCCGTGCTCGTTGCTGTGGGACTGGTCGGGAAATTCGACGGCAGGGTCTTTGAGCCAGTGCAGGATTTCTCGCCGTACTGGGTGTGCCAGGGCTTTTATTATTTCGTCGAGATTGAGGGTCATGGTGTGGGCTCGTGATGAGTAAAACGCTATATCGCGATGAGGCGAACTTTAAATCGCTATTTCGCGATACACAAATATGATTTTGGTCTGAAGACCGCATAATTCGCTATATCGGGTTATAACGATACGTAGGGTGAAACGACACAAGTGCGCAGTGCTAAGCTGCTCATCATGAATTATCTCGCACATCTACATCTCGGTGGCCAGCGCCCCGGTCAATTGCTCGGCAGCCTGTATGGCGATTTCGTCAAAGGTCGGCTGCAAGGGCAGTTTGAGCCCGAGGTTGAAGCGGCTATCCAGCTGCATCGCAGCATCGACGTTTATACCGATCGCCATCCGCTGGTGGATGTCTCGTTGTCGCGGTTTTCCGTGACACGCAGGCGCTACGCCGGGATCGTCCTCGACGTGTTTTTTGACCATTGCCTGGCGCGGGACTGGACGCTGTATGCCGACCGACCGCTGACGCAATTCACCTCCAATGTGTATCGCGTGCTATCCGCCGAGTCGCAATTACCGGAGCGACTGGCAAAAATTGCCCCGCACATGATGGCGCACGACTGGTTGGGTTCTTACCGGGAATTTGAGGTGCTGGAGCAGGTGTTGCGAGGGATCTCGCGCCGGTTGACCCGGCCCGAGGAGCTGGCGGGCGCGATGCAGGAGTTGCGGGTGTTGTATGAGCCGTTGAGCGAGGATTTCCGCTTGTTCTATCCGCAGCTGCAAGATTTTGCCAGATACCGCAGACACCCACCTCTGTAGGAGCAAGCTTTGCTCCTACAGGAAAGCCGGGTTATGCGGCGACGAGTTCGCCGGTACGACGCGGTTCTGCCGGTTTCATCACTTCACCAAACAACGCCTTCTGCACCGCTTGCTGGGCTTCAAACGCCAGCGCTGCGCGTTCCCGTCCTTCGCAGGCGATCGGCTTGAGCAGATGAATTTCCACATCCCCCCGATCATTGGCAAACAAGCGCATCAGGTGCGAGAGCAAATCATCATCACCAATGAACGGCGCCAAGGTGTCGAGTTCGCCATCTCGCAAATACCGGATCGCTATTGGTTGCAGCATCACTTCGGAATCAATCGCCGCTGACAGCAAGCGACCGTGGAAGGTGCGCAACGAACGGCCATCGGTGGTGGTGCCTTCCGGGAACATCAGCAGGGGATGGGCGTGCTGCAAGTGTCGGGTCATCTGTTTGCGGATCAATTGACTGTCGCCCGATCCACGACGGATAAACAGGCTCCCGGCCTTCGCTGCCAACCAGCCTGCCACCGGCCAGGTACGCACTTCGGCTTTGGACAGGAACGACATCGGCGTGAGCATTCCCAGCAGCGGAATATCGGTCCAGGAAACGTGGTTGCTGACCCACAGCATCGGTGCTTCAGGCAGCTCGCCGTGGACGGTCACGCGAAAGGGCAGGGCATTGCTCAACCGAGCCATGAAAAAACGCGACCAGCGTTGCCGGCGGACCATCGAATGAGCGATCCCCAGCCGCTCGAACAGACCGAACACGCCGGCCATGGTCAAGCCCAGTGTCACCACGATCAGCACTCGCGCGATCCGCGCGTACACCCGCAACCGACTCATCACATGGCCGCCTTGAAGTGCTTGGCATAACGCGGGCACAGCTCATCGCGCTTGAGCAGGATAAACACGTCGGCGACCTGGAAATCTTCATCCCAGCACGGTTCGCCGCAGATCTTCGCGCCCAGGCGCATGTAGGCCTTGAGCAGCGGTGGCATTTCGGCGATGACGTTGGACGGGAGGTCCAGAACCGGCAGCGGTTTCTTCGGCTCGGCCCGCAAGTGTTCGGTGCACAGGTAGCGTTCGCGCAGGCGCTGCATGATGGCGTGGGCCTGAATGCCACCGTCCTGCATCGGGATGCTGGCGCAGCCCATCAGATAGCTGTAACCGCCCTGGTTCAGCACTTCGGCCAATTCACCCCAGAGTACGGCGATGGTGCCGCCGTTGCGGTAGGCCGGGTCGACGCAAGTACGACCGATTTCCAGAATCGGTCCCTGCAAGTGAACCAGGCCGTGCAGGCTGAATTCTTCTTCGCTGTAAAACTTGCCCAGGCTGCTGGCGGCCTGGTGATCAAGCAGCCGCGTGGTCGCCACCAGACGACCGGTGTTCAGGTCGCGCACGCCGATGTGAGCGCAGTGAACGTCGTAGTCATCCATGTCCAGACCCCGCTCGGCGCCCTTCAATTTGGCGTTGAATTCGCCGCTGAAGACGTTGAAGCGCAAAGCCTGGGCTTCCAGCAACGCCTCGGCGCCCACCAGGCGTTCGGCTTGCAGGCGGCGTTCGTTGCCGGTGTCGCGGATACGGGCGATCTGAGTCATTGCGAATCTCCGTGCGGGCTGTGCACCCGTCTTGGGTGGCAGTCGATCGACTTTCTTTATGCAGCCGTGTTGTGCAAAGTCAGGCTATGTAGCCCCGGTGTCATCGCCATTAAGCTTTGGTGATGCTTATATGACAGCCCATGAGGAGCCCTCCATGCCCTGGCAAAACCTGTTGAACCGCCGTGACCGCGTGCCCGCCAATCCGGATCTGGCGGAAGGTTTCGCGACCTTGCTGCATCAGCTGGGTGCGGTCACACCCTTTGAATTGGCGGTGGCAGGCGGGCGGTTGATGACGTCACCGGGACTGGCGTTTCTGGTGGGCTATCAAGCTGCGTTGCGCATGCTCTGGCCGAGCGCGCCGCTGAGCCTGGGGGCGTTGTGTGCGACCGAGCAGCGCAGCCTTCGCGCGGCAGATATGCAAACTCGATTGACCGACTTGCGCGTGAGCGGGCGCAAGGATTTCGTCACTGCGGGCGATGCCGCTGACTGGCTGTTGATCGCTGCGCGCAGCGAGCAGCCTGGCGAGGAGCCGCGCTTGAGCCTGGTGGTGGTCTATCCCGGTGAACCAGGGGTGCGGCTGGAAAAACTCCCGGCGATCCCGTTGATGCCGGACATCAGTCACGGCCGGTTGTTTCTCGATAACGCCCAGTGTGAATTGCTGGCGGGGGATGGCTGGGACGCCTACGTGAAACCCTTCCGCACTTTGGAAGATGTCTACGTGCTGAGTGCCATGACGGCATGGCTGTTGGGTATTGGTCAGGACAGTGACTGGCCGCAAACACTGCAACTGCGTTTGCTGGCGTTGCTGGCCGGGTGCGCGGAAGTCAGCCGCCAGGCACCGAACAACACCGCTGGGCATGTGTTGCTGGGTGGGCTGTTTGCGCAGTTCGACGGGCTCAAGGCCGAGGTGCATCAGGCCCTGGCCGATGGGCCGCAGCACTGGGCGGCAATGTGGCAGAGGGATCAGGCGGTAATGGACTTGGCAGCGGGGGCTCGGGAGAAGCGGTTGGCCAAGGCTCTGAACATGCATCTGTAGGTGGAGCGAATTGAATTAATGTCATTTATCTCGACTAGGCTCACCAGGCCTCTCAGCCGAGCCATCACCCATGTCCAAAGGTTTGTCCCTGTGCTTGATGTTCATGTTCAGCCTCGCAGCTCATGCCGAAAATTGGCCGGCTGAACAATGGCAAACCGGCCCGACCACCTCCGGTCCGGCACTTCAAGCCTTCGAGGCCTACGCCTTTCCACCGCGCGATGACGTCACTCGAAAAGGTATCCGCACCGACGCCTTGCTGGTGATCCGCGACGGTCAATTGATCTACGAGCGCTACGCCGCGCCGACCACCGCCGAGACCCCGCACCTGACCTGGTCCATCAGCAAAAGCCTGATGGCCACGGTCTTTGGTGTGGCCTATGGCGAGGGCCTGTTCCGGCTTCAGGACCCGGCGCTCAAATTTTATCCCGCGCTGAACAAGCACCCGGACCTGACCCTGGCCGACCTGCTGCACTGGGCTTCAGGCCTGGACTGGCAGGAAGACTATGAATATGCCCCGCTGAAGTCTTCGGTGGTGGCGATGCTCTATACCCGTGGTCACGCTGACATGGCCGCGTTCACCGCCAACCATGACGCGTATGCCAAACCCGGTCAGGCGTTTCGTTACTCCAGTGGCGACAGCAACCTGTTGTCCGCCGCACTGAAAAACATCGTCGGCCCGGCACGTTACCCGGACTATCCGTGGACAGCGTTGTTCGACCCGCTGGGCATTCGTCACGCCGTGTGGGAAACCGATGCAGCCGGCACCTTCGTCGCCTCGTCCTACGCCTACCTCACGGCTAGGGATCTGGCGCGCGTGGGTTTATTGATGGCGCGGGACGGACGATGGGGCGACCGGCAATTGCTGCCCAAGGACTGGGTCGCCTTCAACCGTGAACCCTTCTCCCACGTTCAAGCCAATCAGGACGAAGCGGTGCCCGGCGGGCAATGGTGGCTCAATCGAGCCGTGGATGGCGCGCCGACACCCTGGCCAGACGCGCCCGCTGACACGTTCGCCGCGCTGGGTCATTGGGGGCAGGCGATGTATGTGATCCCCGGCGAGCGCCTGGTGATCGTGCGCTACGGTGATGATCGCGACGGCAGCTATCGGCATAACGAATTGCTCAAACTGGCACGTCAGGCCTTTGCCTTGAAGGTGCAGCCATGAGCTTCGTTCGCCGCCGACCGTTTGGCACATTATCACTGCTGCTTTTTATCGCCTTGCTCGGCTGGATCTGGCAGGAACGAACAGCACTGTGGGCGTTTCCCGACATCATCAGTGGCTACACCGCCAAAGAGTATTGTTCGTGCCGGTATGTGATGAACAACCCCGCTGACGACTGTTACAGCTACGTCAAACAGTGGCTGCCTACCAGCGGGTTTACCGATGACGCCGTGAGCAAGCGCGTGACCGTCAGCGGTATGGGGCGCAGCAACAGTGCGGTGTGGATCAGCGACCGCCAAGGCTGCGGACTCAACCCCTGATCACCACCCTCTGTGTAGCAGCTGGCGAAGCCTGCGTTCGGCGGCGAAGCCTTCGCCAATCCGGCCATACAGGTCTACCTGAAACTCCCCAGTGCCTGGTTTGCGACGGCTTCGCCGCCGAACGCAGCCTTCGCCAGCGGCAACAAGTTTGCAATTGTTTCGCGGGCGGTTAAGGTTCGCTCAGGTTTATCTGCCCACGAGTCCCTATGTTCACGCGGTCCCTCTGTAAAAGCCTCGCTTTTGTTCTGCTGGCCGGCACCACGCTGTCGGCCCAGGCCAACTGGTACCTCGATGGCGAGTCCTCGCGGTTGTCGTTCATCAGCACCAAAAATGCCCACATTTCCGAAGTGCAGCGCTTTCTGGTGCTGCACGGCAAGGTCGATCCCAAAGGCCTGGCCGAGGTGGAAGTCGAGCTGGAGTCGGTGAACAGCGGCATCCCGTTGCGTGATGAGCGCATGCGCAAGGACCTGTTCGAGATCCAGACGTTTCCCAATGCGTTGATCACTGCGCAAATTGATCTACGCCCGATCAACGATCTCGCGCCCGGTGCTCAACTTGAATTGCGCTTGCCAGTCACGGTCAATCTTCACGGTAAAACCCACCAATACAACGCCGAGCTGCTGGCGACCCGTCTCGATGATCGACGTTTCCAGGTGGTGACGCTCGAGCCTTTGGTGATCAATGCCGAAGACTTCGACCTGGCGCCCGGTCTGGAACGGTTGCGCAACGTCGCCGGACTGTCGGCGATCAGTCTGTCGGTGCCGGTGGGTGCGGTACTGATTTTCACGGCGCGCTGACATGGCCGGTGCGATCTTTCCCTGGCGTGAAGGCAACAGCTTCGAACTGCTGATCGACGGTCCGCAGTTCTTTCCGCGAATGCTGGTGGCGATTGCCCGCGCCGAGGAACAGGTCGAACTCGAGCTGTACCTGGTCGAGGCGGGCGCGTGCGCCGAGGCCATGGTGCAAGCGTTGATCCAGGCAGCCGAGCGTGGTGTGCGCGTGCGTTGTCTGTTCGATGACTACGGCAGCCTTGCCTTCACCCTGACCCTGCGGCAGCGATTGATGGCGGCGGGTGTGGAGCTGCGTTTCTACAATCGTTTGAGCTGGCGGCGCTGGGTGGGCAACTTCTATCGCGATCACCGCAAACTGTTGCTGGTCGATCAGAGCCTGGCGGTGGTCGGGGGCACGGGGGTCACCGATGAGTTCTGGACGCCGGGCGAAGATGTCAGCGAGTGGCACGAAGTAATGGTGGAAATCACCGGCCCCCTGGTAATCGACTGGCAACTGCTGTTCGACCGCCAGTGGATCGCCAACCGCCATCGCCGAGCCTGGAAGCCCGCCTCGCATTTCGGTTTGCCGCGACTGCCGCGCATACCGTCCACGGGCGAGGGCATGGGCCGGGTGGCGTACGCCGACGCCCGCCAGCACCGCGACATCCTGCAGTCGCTGGTTCGCGCGCTGAACAGCGGGCAGAAACGGATCTGGCTGGCCACGCCGTATTTCCTGCCGACCTGGAAAGTCCGTCGCTCACTGCGCCGCGCCGCATCACGGGGGATTGATGTGCGCCTGTTGCTCACCGGGCCGCGTACCGATCATCCATCGGTCCGTTACGCCGGCCATCGTTATTACCCGCGCCTGCTCAAGGCGGGGGTGAAAATCTTCGAATACCAGCCGTGTTTCCTGCACCTGAAAATGGTCTTGATCGATGATTGGGTCAGCATCGGCTCGTGCAATTTCGATCACTGGAACCTGCGTTTCAATCTGGAAGCCAACCTTGAGGCCCTTGATCCTGGACTGACCCGGGCAGTGGCGGCGAGTTTCGAGAAGGATTTTGCGTTGAGCCAGGAGGTGAGCCTGGAGGCATGGCAACGCCGGCCGCTGTGGCGGCGTGTGAAGCAAAGGATCTGGGGCTGGGTGGATCGGCTGGTGGTCAATCTGCTGGATCGTAGGGGGTAGTCGTCACACACTCAAAATATTGTGGGAGCGGGCTTGCCCGCGATGGCGGCCTGACAGACAACGTAGATGTTGGATGTTATGGCCTCATCGCGGGCAAGCCCGCTCCCACAGTGATTCGCAGTGTCCGAAGGGTTACAGCAACTCAAAACTCTGCTGCGTCACGTCCTGAGAATCCAGGCCGATCTGCACGTTGAACTTGCCCGGTTCCGCCACGTACTTGAGCTGAGCGTTAAAGAACTTCAGGTCATCCTCGGTGATGGTGAAGTGCACGACTTTCTGTTCGCCGGCCTTGAGCATGATTTTCTGGAAGTTCTTCAGCTCCTTCACCGGGCGAATCATCGAACCGGTCACGTCCTGCAGGTACAACTGCACCACGGTTTCGCCGTCACGCTTGCCCGTGTTTTTCACCATGACGCTGGCGTCGAGCTTCCCGGTCTTGTTCAGCGTGGTCGACGACAACGCCATGTCGGTCAGGCTGAAACTGGTGTAGCTCAAGCCGAAACCGAACGGGAACAGGGGGCCGGTGGTGTCATCGAAATACTGCGAGGTGTAGTTGCCCGGTTTGCCAGGCGTAAACGGCCGGCCGATGCTCAGGTGGTTGTAGTAAGTCGGAATCTGACCCACTGAGCGCGGGAAGGTGATTGGCAGTTTGCCCGACGGGTTGTAGTCGCCGAACAGCACATCGGCGATGGCGTTGCCGCCTTCGGTGCCGCTGAACCAGGTTTCCAGAATTGCGTCAGCCTGCTCCTTCTCCTGCAGAATCGACAGCGGACGACCGTTCATCAGTACCAGCACCAGTGGTTTGCCCGTGGCTTTCAGGGCCTTGATCAGCTCGCGCTGGTTGACCGGGATGTCCAGGTCGGTGCGGCTGGAGGATTCGTGGGACATGCCACGGGATTCACCCACGGCGGCGACCACCACGTCCGCGTCCTTGGCGGCTTTCACCGCTTCATCGATCAGCACTTGAGCCGAGCGTGGATCGTCTACCACTTCCGGTGCATCGAAATTAAGGAAGTTCAGGTAATCGAGGACCTTCTTGTCGCTGGTGATGTTGGCGCCACGGGCATAAATCAGCGTCGATTGCCCGCCCAGCGCGGTGGTCATGCCGTCGAACAGGGTGACGGACTGCGCAGGCCTGCCGGCGGCTGCCCAGCTGCCCATCATGTCGATCGGCGCCTTGGCCAACGGACCGACCAGGGCAATCTTCGCGGTTTTCTTCAGCGGCAGGGTTTCGCCCTGGTTTTTCAACAAGACCAGGCTGCGGCGAGCAACGTCGCGAGCCTCGGCGCGATGCAGGCGGCTGTCGGCGTTGGTGTCGGCCGGATCATCCTCGGCCTTGCCGATACGCAGGTACGGATCCTTGAACAGGCCCATGTCGTACTTGGCGTCGAGCACTGCGCGCACGGCGTTGTCGATATCGCTTTGCTTGATCTCGCCAGCTTTCAGCAGGCCTGGCAGTTCCTTGCCGTAGAGCGTGTCGTTCATGCTCATGTGGATGCCAGCCTTGATCGCCAGCTTTGCAGCCTCGCGACCATCAGCGGCAACGCCGTGCTTGATCAGCTCGAAAATCGCCCCGTGGTCGCTGACTGCCAGGCCGTTGAAGCCCCAGTCCTTGCGCAGCAGGTCATTCATCAGCCAGGTATCGGCAGTAGCCGGCACGCCGTTGATCGAGTTCAACGCCACCATGACTCCGCCGGCACCGGCATCGATCGCGGCGCGGTAGGGCGGCAGATAGTCCTGATACATCTTCACCGGGCTCATGTCGACGACGTTGTAGTCGCGACCACCCTCGACGGCGCCGTACAAGGCAAAGTGTTTTACGCTGGCCATGATGCTGTCGGCGGCGTTCGCGCCGGTGCCCTGAAAGGCCCTGACCATTACCCCGGCGATGCGCGACACCAGGTAGGTGTCCTCGCCGAAACCTTCAGAGGTGCGACCCCAGCGTGGATCGCGGGAGATGTCGACCATCGGCGCAAATGTCAGGTCGATGCTGTCCGACGCGGCTTCCTTGGCGGCAATGCGTCCGGACAGGCCGATGGCGTCCATGTCCCAGCTCGAAGCCAGGGCGATGGGAATCGGGAAAATGGTGCGATGGCCGTGGATCACGTCATAGGCGAAAAACATCGGGATCTTCAAACGGCTGCGCATCGCCGCGTCCTGCATCGGACGGTTTTCCGGGCGGGTGATCGAGTTGAACGTGCCGCCGATGTTGCCGGCGGCGATTTCCTTGCGGATCATCTCGCGTGGCATTTCCGGGCCGATGCTGATCAGGCGTAGCTGGCCGATTTTTTCATCGAGGGTCATTTGCTTCATCAGGTTATTGATGAAGGCGTCCTTGTTTTCCAGAGGTGCGGGCGTCGTGGCGGCCAGTACGGTATGACTGGCCAGACTGACGAACAGGCCCAGCAAACACAGCTTCTTCATGAATAGTTTTCTCGAAAGCCTAAACGGCAGTGACGACGCGCCGGTCAGCCAAAATTTAGGGAGCGACTATTGTTGTTCAGGTAAATGCAGCAAACTTCTGAACTGTTTTAATCCTGGAGCATCTTTTAGCCCATCGGCTGGATGCAATCCAGTGGCGGCGCCGATTATGCCCCAAGAGCCGTGTTCAAAGTTCGCAGGTTGTTTTTTCAACGGAATGTGCAAGGGAGCGTCAACCGAATGAACGTACGACACCATTATCGATCGAGCCTGCAAGTGGCAGCGATGCTGTTGCTGACCACACTGCTGGCGGGTTGCGGCATCAACAACATTCCCACCCTCGATGAGCAGGCCAAAGCCGCCTGGGGCCAGGTGCAGAACCAGTACCAGCGCCGCGCCGACCTGATCCCCAATCTGGTGGAGACCGTGAAGGGCTATGCCAAGCACGAGGAAGAAACCCTGACCGCAGTGATCGAAGCCCGGGCCAAGGCCACTTCGATCCAGGTGGACGCCAGCACCCTCGATAATCCGGAAAAGCTCAAGCAGTTCCAGCAGGCGCAGGATCAACTGACCGGTGCGCTGAGTCGCTTGATGGTGGTGTCGGAGCGTTATCCGGACCTCAAGGCCAATCAGAATTTCCTGGCGTTGCAGTCGCAGCTCGAAGGCACCGAGAACCGTATCGCGGTCGCTCGTCGTGATTTCATTCTGGCGGTGCAGAAGTACAACACCGAGATCCGAACCTTCCCGGGTCGCCTCTGGCATAGCGTGATGTACAGCGATTTGCCGATCCGCGAAACCTTCGAGGCAACCAGCCCCGATGCGGACAAAGCACCTCAAGTGAAATTTTGAAATATCACCACCAACAGTGATGGCAGGTGAATAACCCTGTAGAAGCCGGTCTGCTGGTGCACGGATGAGGTTGCCAATGCGCGTGTTGAAAGTTGGCCTGGTGCTGCTGCTTTGGGTGTTCACCCTGGCGGCACAGGCCGAGTTGAAATTTCCCCAGCTGACCGGGCGGGTGGTCGATAACGCCGGGATGATTGATCCCTCCGTGCGCGACCAGCTGACCCAGCAGCTCCAGGCCCATGAGAAAGCCACTGGCGAGCAATTGGTAGTGGTCACGGTGCCGGATCTGCAGGGCACTGATATCGCGGACTTCGGTTATCAGCTAGGTCGCTACTGGGGCATTGGCCAGAAGGACAAGAACAACGGCGCGCTGTTGATCGTTGCGCGTGATGATCGCAAGCTGCGCATCGAAGTCGGTTATGGGCTGGAAGATCGCCTGACTGACGCGCAGAGCTCGGTGATCATCAATCAGGTGATCACGCCATCGTTCAAGAGCGGCAACTTCAGCAAAGGCATCAGCGACGGTGTCGCCGCGATGCTGGTGGTACTGGGTGGCAATCCGCTCGATGAACCGTCCACGGTGTACGAATCCAGAGGCGATCCGGGGGCTGACTTCGTGTCGCGGCATCCCGGGGTATTCGTGTTTCTGGTGATGCTGTTCATTCTGGTGGTGTTCGTCTACCAAATGCTCGGCATCATGCCCAGCGGTGGTGGTCGAGGCGGTTCGGGAGGCGGTTTCGGCGGCGGCGGATTTGGTGGCGGTGGCGGCGGGGGCTTCAGCGGTGGCGGGGGCAGTTTCGGGGGCGGCGGTTCGTCGGGTGGCTGGTGAGAAAAATAATGAGCGAGCGTCTTTGAAATGGCATTACTGAATGAACACGAACAACGCAAAGTCGCCGAAGCGATTGCCCGTGTCGAGCGCGAGACGGACGCCGAGCTGGTGACCGTGCTCGCTGCTCGCGCCGACGACTACGCGTATATCCCTTTGTTATGGGCCAGCCTGCTGGCGCTGGTGGTGCCGGGTGTCGTGCATTATCTGACCGGCTGGCTGACCTTGCACAGTCTGCTGCTGGTGCAATGGGCCAGTTTTATCGTGCTGTGCCTGGTGTTCCGAATTCCAAAAATCACCACCCGCTTGATCCCGCGTTCAGTGCGTCATTGGCGGGCTTCGAACCTGGCGCGTCGGCAGTTCCTCGAACAGAACCTGCATCACACTGCGGGTGGCACCGGCATGCTGATCTTTGTTTGCGAAGCCGAGCGTTATGTCGAGATTCTGGTGGATCAAGGCATCTCCAGCCGTCTCGACAACAAGAGCTGGGATGACATTGTGTCGGCGTTCACTTTGCAGGTTAAGCAGGGGCAGACGTTGCAGGGTTTCGTAACGTGCGTCGAAGCTTGCGGCGAGTTGCTGAAAGTGCATGTGCCGGTGACGCACGTGAGGAACGAATTGCCGAATCGGCTGGTGGTGTTGGGCTGAGCATCACCGGTCACTTGTGCCTCTGCTTATTACAAACCCGTCCCGTTGTTTGAGTTCCTGCTTGTCTTCAACATCTCCTTCCATTAACGAACGCCCTGCATCGGGCGTTCTGACCTGGAGGGAGGTTTTGTCATGTCTGCGAATCAACCGCTCGACCCTTTTTTATGTGCCTCGCTCAGTGGCGAAGAGCGTCCGCCCGCACAACTGACGGCGAAAGAAACCGAAGCCTTGCTGTGGTGCTTTCAAGGTAAAACGTCCTGGGAAATAGCCAGAATCCAGAACTGCTCGGAGTCGACGGTCAACTTTCATTTCACCAATATCCGCCGCAAGTTCGCCGTCAATTCACGCAGTGCGGCCTTGCTCAAGGCGATTGAGTTGGGCTTCATCAACGTCGAAAAGAGTGAATCGGGAGGCTCTGATGAGCGTCACTGATTCGGCCTATAACAGTGTCGGCGGACTGCTGCTGGGACTGGGTATCGGCACACTGCCCTCTATCGACGGTGAGGCACTCTTCGGTGCCGCGCTCGGCGCATGGCTCGTTACCACGACTCGCAGTAACTTCAAGGCCTGGCAGCGTATCGGCTCGTTATTGTTGTCGGCGGGCGTCGGCTACCTGTTCACACCTGTCGCGTTGCCGCTGGCACCTTTTCTGACCGGGGGCGTGACGGCATTTCTCTGCGCACTGATCGTCATCCCCCTCAGCATCAAGGTCATGCAATGGATTGATGGCGTCGGTATTGGCGAAATCATCCGGCACCTGAGAGGGCGAGGGTGATGAGTGGTGCAATGACGCTCCTTGTGTACATAACGGGTATTGCTCATTTGCTGAGCGCATTCAGGCTGGCCTGTTATCGGCGAGACGAAGCACGTCGTTGTTGGCGAGATGGTCTGTTGATCAGTTTGTGTGGAAGCCTGTTTTGCCTGGCGGGCATGGACGTACTGCTAACGTTTACGCCCGTCAGCCCATGGCATGCAGGAATCAGTGTCCTGGCGTGCGCGCTGATTTTCCGTAGCGGCGGAAACATCATGGTGTTGTGGTATGCATTGAAGTAACGCGTGCGGGGGGCTTCTATTACGTTATGTGTCGTTAACGTGTTGAAGCGCCGACAGGATAGAGGACATTTCCGCCAGCTTGAGTTCCAGATCGCGCAAGCGCGTCTTTTCTTCAAGTGCGCGTTGTATGACACAGCGATCATCGTCGTCGAGCAAGCGCCACAGCGCGAGCACTGTATTTTCACGCAGGGTGTTTTCCCGGCTGGTTTCGAGGGTGTTTACGTGTGTTTGCCGCAGCATCGGCCCTACACCCAGCAATAACCAGTCGAGAGAGATGCCCCGTGCTTGCGCCAATTCTACGCATAATGAGTATGGCGTGCTGTCGCGACCTTTCCAGCTGCTAAGGGTCTGCGGGCTAATTTTTAGCGCTGATGACAAAGAAGCATCGGTAGTTGTGCCGGTAATATGCTTCAGGCGAGCCAGGACGCCTTGTGATTTTTTGCTACGCAATTTGAGCGTTTTCCTTTTGACATATGCTTTTTGAATACCTAACGTATGCACAATGAGTTGTTTTTATCTTGTGAGTAATCAATCTTCCACTATGAGTCAGAAGAACACGATGTCGAAACTTCCTAATGGTATCAGGGTAATTTCCTACGAGCTTGGCTTGTACCCACTCAGCGACTGCCCGATGCACTTTCTTGCGTCTGGCAGACGTTATTCGCATGGCCGGACCGTGCCGATCAGTACGTCAAGCAGTATTGCGTTTGATCAGGTTGATTACCACCAGATGACCTCCGGGATTCAAGCATGAGCACCTACAAAATGGTTTGTCCGCACTGCCTGAGCCGGATGCGCATTCGAACCAGCGAAGGGCGTCATATATTCCTGCGAGTGGCTTATCTGCAATGCACGTCCGAAGCCTGCGGCTGGTCGGTGCGGGCCGAGTTCGAAATGACCCATGAATTGTCTCCGAGTGGTATGCCCAATCCCGCTGTGCGTTTGCCGTTCGCCGGGCCGGATTTGCGTAGCGCCGCCCGGCCCGTTGTGGTCAGCCCCGCGTCGTCAGAATTGCACCCGGAGTCCTGAGCATGACGGAAGTTGACGAGTATTTTGAACTGCATGAGGATTTGCTGGATATTGCTCGCTTGTTCCTGGCTCGACATCAGACCGATACATTGATCGATGACCAGGTATTGTTCTGTCGCGCCGTCAAGCACTTGCAGGATCTCGATGTGCCGATGCATTTGGCTGAAAGGCTGGTCAGTCATGCCTATGGCCTCCTCAAATCCAGCAACGACCGCCGCCGTCTGGATATGGACGCAAGCACGGAAACCATCGCGGTAATCACTGATCCGGCCAATGGCCTGACCTGGGCGGTACCGGTGGGATTGATCGTCAAATACATTATTAATTCGCCGAATAATCGCAAACTTCGCTTGGTTGAGCCCTGAAGTCAGTGATCAAACATTCAGGTCTTGGGACGGAGCGACCAGGGCCTGGAAAAATAACACCGTGCCCTAAGACTCCATCCCCCCTAAAATAACGGTCATTCCCGATCCGCATCGCCCGAGGCCGTTACTTTCATGTCTATCACCGCTACTCCTGCCAGTCTCGCGCCGGATCACCACGCTCAATTCGTTGATCTGCTGCAATCGAGTCTCGATCAGAACGCCTTCATCAAATTGGTGCTGGCCAAGTACGTGGGCCCCGAAGCGGACTTGCAGCGACTCATCGTCAAGCAGCTGACAGTCAAGGATCAGCCTTGCCTGTCCTTCGTTTATCGCTACAAAACCCGCGACATCACCAAAAACCTGCCCCTTGCCGAGGGCGTCGAGGTACTCGCCTCGCTGTTACCTGCCTCGTTCAAAAATGCACACTTGCTGTCGTTGACCGATGAAGTTCAGCTCGAATACAGCAAAAAGGGCAAAAGTTCGCTGTTCAAGAGTAAACCTCAGCAATTGCGTGAGGTGCCGTCCGCTGAGCACAACCGCGAGAAAAACCGCTTCCTTGACCTGAGTCGGCCATTCCTCGCCGATCTGGGCGTGACCAACAAGCAACATGAACTGATCCCGGCAATGTCGCGGAAATGGAAGCAGATCAACAAGTTCATCGAAGTGTTCAGCCATGCGCTGACCACCTCGCCGCTGGCATTGGACAAGCCGGTCCAAGTGGCTGATTTCGGCTCGGGCAAGGGCTATCTGACGTTCGCCATCCATGATTACCTGCGCAACACCTTGAAAGCCGAAGGCGTGGTGACTGGCGTCGAACTGCGTGAAGACATGGTCACGCTGTGCAACGCCGCTGCCGAAAAACTCGAACATCCGGGGTTGGTGTTCAAGTGCGGGGATGTGCGCAGCGTCGCGCCGAGCGAGCTGGATGTGATGATTGCGCTGCATGCGTGCGACATTGCCACCGATTACGCGATCCATACCGGTATCCGCTCCGGCGCCTCGATCATCATGTGTTCGCCGTGCTGCCACAAACAGATCCGCCTGCAAATCCAGAGCCCGGCGCTGCTCAAGCCGATGCTTCAATACGGTCTGCATTTGGGCCAGCAGGCCGAGATGGTCACCGACAGTTTGCGGGCGTTGTTTCTTGAGGCCTGTGGATACGAGACCAAGGTGTTCGAGTTCATCTCCCTGGACCACACCAACAAGAACAAGATGATCCTGGCGGTCAAACGTGCCGAGCCGGTGGACCCGGCTCAGCTGCTGGTGAAGATTCAGGAGCTGAAGGATTTCTACCACATCAGCGAACATTGTCTGGAAACCCTGTTGCGGGCTGACGGGTACCTCTGATCCTGTGGGACGAGCCCGCTCGTAATGGCGGGCTGACTTCAACGGTTATGTTGTACGCGATGTCCCCTTCGGGATCAGGCGTGCTTCCGCCGTTGACTGGACGGCGGTCCTGCGCCCCAGCATCACCGTCACGATCACCCCGGCGGCAAACAGCCAGGTGATCGGCTCGATGTGTTCACCAAAGAACAGCGCTGAAAAGGCGATGGTGAAGAAGATCTGCAGCAACTGGATCTGGCTCACGCGAGCAATGCCGCCCATCGCCAATCCGGCGTACCAGGCAAAAAAACCGATGAACTGCGAAAACAGCGAGACGTAGCCAAACGCCCACCAGGTCCTGGCTGATATTGCACCCTGGTGCTGAAACGCCAGGTACGTCACTGGCCCGATCAGCAGCGGTGTCGACAGCACCAGTGCCCAGCAAATCACTTGCCAGCCCCCCATCTCCTTGGCCAACCGGCCGCCTTCGGCGTAACCCAACCCGCCTACGGCAATCGCGCCGAGCATCAACAAGTCCCCCGCCTGGATACTGCCGGCACCGCTGATCAGCGCGTAACCGAGCACCAGCGCACTGCCCAGGGCGGCGCAGGCCCAGAAAGCTTTCGAGGGGCGTTCGTGGGACAACCAGGCGGCATACAGCGCGACGCAAAGGGGCTGCAACCCATTGACCAGCGCGCCATGGGACGCCGGCAAAGTTTGCATGGCCCAGGCTGACAGGACCGGAAAGCCGAGGATCACGCCGGCGATCACCAGCGTCAGCCCCTTGAACTGTTTCCACGTCGGCCATTTCTCGCGGTGCCACAACAACAGCAGCGCCGCCGGAACCGCGGCGACCAGCGCTCGGCCCAGACCGTTAAGCAGCGGATGCATTTCCTGCACGACGATGCGCGTGAAGGGCAGGGTGAGGCTGAAGATCACAACGCCGAGCAGACCGAGGGCCATGCCGGTGTTTTCGCGTGAGGACATGATGGCAACCAGAATCGAAGGTGACGGGAGTCGCCTTATCTAGCCATAAACCCGTGGTTTTGGCGCTTACAGTCAGGCGCAGAAATATCCGTACAGTTGAGGGTAATCCCCTCAACGTAGGAGCTGCCGCAGGCTGCGATCTTTTGATCTTGCTTAAAAAAATCCCCCCCAAAAAAGCTGCCACCTATCCATAACAACAGCCCAACCGTAATAACCGGTTATTACCCACCCCCACAGATAAAGACTACTTTGAATACTCCACGCATTCCCCAAAGGAGCCCTCCCCATGGCCGCTAAAAAAATTCTGATGCTGGTCGGCGATTACGTCGAGGATTACGAAGTAATGGTGCCGTTCCAGGCGCTGCTGATGGTCGGCCATACGGTGCACGCCGTTTGCCCGGACAAGACTGCAGGCCAGACGGTACGTACCGCGATCCATGACTTCGAAGGCGACCAGACCTACAGCGAAAAACCGGGTCATTTGTTTGCGCTTAACTTCGACTTCGCCAAAGTCGCGGAAGCCGACTATGACGCGCTCCTCATCCCCGGCGGTCGTGCGCCTGAGTACCTGCGCTTGAACGACAAAGTCCTTGAACTGGTACAAGCCTTCGATAAGGCCGGCAAACCGATCGCCGCCGTATGCCACGGCGCGCAACTGCTGGCGGCGGCGGGAATTCTCGAAGGTCGCGAGTGCAGCGCTTACCCGGCCTGCGCGCCGGAAGTTCGTCTGGCGGGCGGTACGTTCATCGATATCCCGGTGACGCAAGGTCACGTCCAGGGCAATCTGGCCACGGCGCCAGCCTGGCCAGCGCATCCTAACTGGCTGGCCGGCTTCCTCGGATTGCTGGGCACCCAAATCACGCTGTAACGGGGGACATTTCATGTGCGAGCTCTACGTCAAAGCCGATCCGATTCTTTACGAATCGCGCTCCCGCTCGCTGCGCATCTGCGGGGTGGTCACCACCCTGCGCCTGGAAAACCAGTTCTGGGACATCCTCAGCGAGATCGCCGAGGCGGATGGCATGACCACCAATCACCTGATCGCCAAGCTGTATGAAGAGGTGATGGATTACCGCGGCGAAGTGGTGAATTTCGCTTCGTTCCTGCGGGTGAGTTGCACGCGGTATTTGAGCCAGCGACGGGTGCAGGCGCCGGAGTTGTCGGTGGTGCGGGCGGGGGTGAAGTAGGCTGGTTTGTCGGTGATTGTGTCGGCCTCGTCGCGAGCAGGCTCGCTCCTACCTTCAGTTTGCGTACACCGACTGTAGGAGTGTGCCTGCTCGCGATGAGGCCGGTACAGGCGACAAAAATCCCGGCCTGGTCTTTACTCTGAAGCGCGAACCCTCTTATTTGCCAAGGAGAAAAGAGCATGTCTGGATGGTACGAATTGAGCAAAACCAGCAACGGTCAGTTCCGGTTTGTGCTGAAGGCGGCCAACGCTGAAACCATTCTTACCAGCGAGCACTACACCAGCCGCAGCGCCGCCGATGGAGGCATTGCTTCGGTCCAGAAGAACAGCCCGCTGGATGAGCGCTACGAGAGAAAGAGCACCAAGGACGGCCATCCCTATTTCAATCTGAAGGCCGGCAACCACGAGATCATTGGCAGCAGCGAGGCTTACTCCTCCGCCGCTGCGCTGGAGAAAGGCATCGCCAGCGTCAAGTCCTACGGACCGACGACAGTGATCAAGGACAAGACTCTGCCGGTACTTTGAGTCAGACACAACGCACCAATAGGCGCGAGCCTGTTCGCGATGACGGCGGGGCATTCAACAGAGATGTTGAATGTTATGGCCTCATCGCCAGCGGGCTCGCTCCTGCATCGGTTGTGTATTTGCCTTTGGATCAGCGCAACGCCTTCAACAACTCCTGCAACTGACCACAGCCCGCATCGCTCAGCGGGAACACCGGCAATCGCGGGTCGCCCACTTCCAGCCCTGTCGCGCTCAATCCGGCCTTGATCGTCGCGGGCAGCCCACCCTTGAGTATGAAATCCAGCAGCGGCAACTGGCGGTAGAACAGGTCCCGCGCCTTGGCCAGATCGTTGGCCAGTACCGCTTCATACAGATCAAGATTGAGCTGCGGGATCACGTTCGGCGCAGCAGTACACCAGCCTTTCGCACCCGCCGCAAAAGCCTCCAGCGCCAGTGGATTGCAGCCGTTGTAGAAGGGCACCTGGCCTTCGCCCAACAACTGCAGTTTGTGCATACGCTGAATATCGCCGGTGCTTTCCTTGACCATGGTCACGTTATCCACGGCATTGAAAATCCGCAGGATCAAGTCCACCGACATGTCGGTCCCGCTGGTGGCCGGGTTGTTGTAGAGCATGATCGGCAAGTCGATGCTGTCGCCGATGGCGCGATAGTGCGCAAGGATTTCCGCTTCGCTAAGTTTCCAGTAAGACGCCGGCAGCACCATCACCACATCGGCGCCGTGGGTTTGTGCATAGCGGGCACGGCGGACGGCTTTCGCAGTCGTCAGGTCGGAGACGCTAACGATGGTCGGCACGCGCTTGGCCACGTGCTTGATGCTGAACTCGCTGACTTCATCCCATTCCGCATCGCTCAGATAAGCGCCTTCGCCGGTGCTGCCCAGTGGTGCGATGGCGTGAACGCCAGCGTCGATCAGGCGATCGATGGATTGCCCGAGCGCGTCGAGATCAACGCTTTCGCCGTTGGCGGTGAATGGAGTGATGGTGTAGCCGATGATGCCGTGAATGGTGGGGGTCGACATGGTGTCTCTCCTGCAGAAAATCGGTAGGTTCAGTTCAGGCAATCGGCGTGTTGACGCAGGTTCTGCCGAGCGTAGTAGTTGAACGCGGCGCCGTGGCGCTTGGGTTTGGAAATCCAGTCGTGCGCTTCGCGTCCCAGTTCCGGAATGATCGGTTTGATTGTTCCCGCGCTCATCGCCAGCAGTTGCAGCCTGGCGGCGCGCTCGATCAATTGCGCAATGACACATGCTTCCTCAATGGTCGTGCCCGTGGACAACTGGCCATGGTGCGATAGCAGGATCGCCCGCTTGTCGCCAAGAGCACCGGCAATCAGCTCGCCTTCTTCATTCCCCACTGGCACACCCGGCCACCCTTCGAGAAAGGCACAGTCGTCGTAGAGCGGGCAGAGGTCCATGTGGGAAATCTGCAGCGGCACTTCGAGCATCGACAGCGCCGCAACGTGGGTCGGATGGGTGTGAATGATGCAGTTAACGTCCGGCCGTGCGCGGTATACCCAGCTGTGAAACCGGTTGGCCGGATTGGGCATGCCGTGGCCTTCCAGTACTTCCAGGTCTTCGTTGACCAGCAGCAGGTTGCTCGCGGTGATCTCGTCGAAACCCAGGCCCAGTTGCTGGGTGTAGTAGGTGCCTGGCTGTGGGCCGCGGGCAGTGATCTGGCCAGCGAGGCCGGAATCGTGGCCATTTTCGAACAGAATACGGCAGGTCAGTGCCAGCTTTTGCCGGTCGGTCCACGTATTATCCGCCAGGGTATTTTGCATCTGCGTCAGCGCTTGCTTGACCAGTTGGTCTTTGGGTAGTGCTAATGTCCGGGCCATATCGGTGTCCTTCGTGCGGTTCATGCAAATGACACTAAATAGGCTATATGACACAAAGTGTCATAAGCAAGGACAATACGTCGCTCCCTTGATGGATTAATCGCTCTACATGTCTATCCGTTTGAAATTATTGAGAAAAAAACTTGGTGTGACGCTGGAGGCTTTGGCCGAGAAGTCCGGCATGACCAAGAGTTATCTGTCGAAGGTCGAGCGGGGCTTGAACACGCCGTCGATTGCGGCTGCGTTGAAACTGGCCAAGGCGCTGAACGTGAAGGTCGAGGAGCTGTTCTCCGAAGACAACGTCAGCCTCGACAGCTACAGCCTGGTGCGCAGCGATGAGCGCCAGTCCCTGGCCGCCAATGACCAGAGTCCCGGTTACGCCGTGCTGGCTCATCAGGTGAGTGAGCGCAGTCTGCTGCCGTTCATCATTTATCCGCCCACCGAATTCGTCGACAAGGCGTTCAAGGAGCACATCGGGGAGGAGTTTTTGTTCGTCCACGAAGGGCAGGTGGAAGTGGATTTCATGAATGAGCGGGTGCTGCTCAACCGTGGGGATGCGCTGCACTTCAATGCGCAGAAGCCTCATCGGATCCGGTCAGTGGGTGAGGTTCTGGCGCAGTTGCTGGTGGTGGTGCATAGCAGCGAAGAGTGAAGGTGATCCCTGTAGCCGCTGGCGCAGCCTGCGTTCAACTGCGAAGCAGTCGTGATTTATCGGCAGAATCGGTGCTACAAGGATCGCTTCAGACCTCAACCGGGACCGTCAGCCTGGAACTCCCCAGCGGGTGCGTCTTGGAATCAAAAAACCGCAACTCGCTGCCCGTGCCCTCGAACACCTTCGCGTAATGCCGTTTCTGGTGCTGAACGAACGCCTTGCTGCGCGGCTTGATCGAGATGGCGACCACCTTCGGTTTCGCCTGACGCAGTGCATGAATGATGTGACTGTCCTGTTCGCCCAGGGCATGACCGAAGAGGCACAGCCCCTCGTCATGACCGAGTAACTGGTCGTAGCAGAACGACAGATAGTCCGAGCTGCGAATAGTCTTGAGCTTGTCCTGCGACGGGCCTTCGTTGACGAACAGCGGTACATCGTCCAGCGTCTTGATCGTATTGTTGATCGCGAAACTGCCCAGCAAGGTGCCCTCGGTCGACATCAGCTTGCGCGCTGTGCCGTCCTGATTGCGTACCAGGTGCAACCCGCCATGCAGGTACAGCAAACGGGTTTTCTCGGTGGCTGTGCGGCTCAAATCAAAACCCGGTTCGGCGCCCTGGAACAGGTCGGTGATGGAGTCCGGCTGGTGCTGAATGGCCCAATAGTTGAGCAAGTCGTAATTGGTGGTGAACACCGTCCGGTAGCGGGCCAGTTCCTCACTGATGGTCGCCAGGGTCGCCGGCACCACCAGTCGCCAGGGGATATGCACCGCATGCACGGTGTTGATCAGCGCTTCCTTGATCGCGTAGTAGCGATTGCGCGGCGCGGCGGAGCTGACGGCCAGGGCCTTGTTCACGCGACTGGTGGTTTTCAGTGCGCTGAGGACTTGCTCGAAGCTGCGCGTCTGCATCGCCTCGAACACGCTGAGCTCGGACTGGCTCAGGGGTTTTTCTTCGACGGTGCGGGCGTTTTCGAACAGCGAGTCGTAGCCGAAATCGTCCCACACCGCGCGGCTGGCGCCGTTGCCCAGCAGCAAGCCGCTGAACGTAGCGGTGGTGCGCAAGGCGTTCCAGTCTTCAAGTTGGGCATCAACATCCTGGAAATCGGTCATTGCGTTGGTCGTCTCGAAAGCAAAAGGTCTGATGGGCGGCGACTTTATCACGACCCGACGTTGAGCCAGATCAAGTTACCGCACCCTGGATGAGTTGATCCTGTCGGTATCCGCTGGTTCGTCTTCGCCGATCCGGCTCCCGTCAGGAGATTCGCTCATGAGCAGCACCTTTTTCATTCCCGCCGTCAACATCATGGGCATCGGTTGCCTCGACGAAGCCATGGTCGCCATTGGCAAATACGGCTTTCGCAAGGCGCTGATCGTCACTGATACCGGGCTGGCCAAGGCCGGCGTGGCGGCGATGATCGCCGGGAAGCTGGCGGAACTGGACATCGACTCGGTGATCTTCGACGGCGCCAAGCCTAATCCGAGCATCGCCAACGTCGAGCTTGGCCTCGGTCTGCTCAAGGAAAGCCAGTGTGATTTCGTAGTGTCCCTGGGAGGTGGTTCGCCCCATGACTGCGCTAAAGGCATTGCCCTGTGCGCGACCAACGGCGGGCAGATTCGCGACTATGAAGGGGTCGATCAATCCGCCAAGGCGCAACTGCCGCTGATCGCCATCAACACCACCGCCGGCACCGCCAGCGAGATGACCCGCTTCTGCATCATCACCGACGAATCGCGCCACGTGAAAATGGCTATCGTCGACCGCAATGTCACGCCGCTGCTGTCGGTCAACGACCCCGCGCTGATGGTTGCCATGCCCAAAAGCCTGACGGCCGCCACCGGTATGGACGCGCTGACCCACGCTATCGAAGCCTATGTGTCCACCGCTGCCAATCCGATCACCGATGCCTGCGCGTTGAAGGCCATCACCTTGATCAGCAACAACCTGCGCCTGGCCGTGCGCGACGGCCGCGACCTGGCGGCACGGGAAAACATGGCCTACGCGCAGTTCCTCGCGGGCATGGCGTTCAACAATGCATCACTGGGTTTCGTGCATGCCATGGCGCACCAGTTGGGTGGTTATTACGACTTGCCACACGGTGTTTGCAACGCCGTGCTGCTGCCGCACGTGCAGAGCTTCAACGCGCTGGTCTGCGCAGATCGCCTGACCGACGTGGCCCACGCAATGGGTGCAGACACGCGCGGCTGCAGTCCGGAAGAGGGCGCTCAAGCGGCCATTACGGCCATTCGCACCCTGGCCCATGACGTGGAAATTCCCGCCGGTTTGCGCGAACTCGGCGCCAAGCTCAACGACATCCCGATCCTCGCCACTAACGCCCTCAAGGACGCTTGCGGCCTGACCAATCCCCGGACGGCGGATCAGCGTCAGATCGAAGAGATTTTCCGCAGCGCGTTTTAAGTTGTTTGTGAACCCCTCAATCACTGTGGGAGCCAGCCTGCTGGCGATGGCGGCAGGACAGACTGGGCGCGAGCTTTACGCAGAGCATCGCGCCCAGCGCGAGCAAGGTACACAGCAAGGAAAGTGGCCAGGCTTGTTCGCTCGCGATCAGGCTGGCAATCGCGCCGATCACAGCGGCCATCAACTGGTGGATGAAAACGCTGAGCGCCATCGCATATGCACCGCCAACCGGCGAGCCGTCGTTGGCCAGTGACAGGCTGATCGGGTAGTTCAACGATTGACCGAACACCGCAACGCAGTAGGGCAGCCAGAACAGCAGAGCGATTGAAGTACCCAGGAAACTGCCCAGCAACATCACCGCACTCCCGGCCAGTACCAGCCCTACACCGGCCGCCATCATGCGTCGCTGGCCTGTGCGAAGCACGAAGCCATTGACTGCCAATGCCCCCAAAAAATACGCCGCGCTGATGGGCCAACCCAACAGTCCGTAATCCACCGCGGACCAGTTGAAGGGGCCTTGCAGAATCAGCGGCGCTGCCGTGTTGAACGCGATGATCACCCCATAACCGAGACCACCGGCGAGGGCCGGCAACACAAAGGCCCGGTCACACACGATTCGCCCGTAACTCCGCCAGGCGGATGACTGGGCGCTCTCGTCGTCTCGAATGGGAAACGGCACACGCGCCACCCCCATCGCCATCAAAAGACTCACACTGCCCAGCAGATAAAAAATGGCGGACCAACCCAACGTCACCTGGATGATCGACCCCAGATACTGGCCTATGCCTAGCGCGACGACGAAAGAGATCGAAATCCAGGACAGCGCTTTGGCCAGCAGGTCACCGCGAAAACTGTCGCGAATCAGCACCCGGGCCATCACCGAAATGCCGCTCGCGCCAATGCCTTGAACCAGTCTTAACGCCAGGAATGATTCAAGCGTCTGGCCCAGAGGCAGGGCGAGGTTTGCCACCCCGTAGATACCCAGTGCCGCGAGCAACACCGGTTTTCGCCCGATGCGTTGGCTGAGACTGCCCCAGAACAACATCGGCAGCGCCATACCAATGAGATAAACCGCCAGCCCCCACGAAACCTGCGAGGCATCGGCAGACAGATACCGGGCCATCTCCGGCAATGCCGGCAGGTAAATGCTCATGCCCAGTTGGGCGAGGAAAACAGTGCTGCAGGTGACGAGGAGGGTGGTGCTGCTTTTCATGTAAAACCTTGGCACTGATCGGCAGGGATTTTGATTGCGGCAAGACTATACCCGGCGGGCGGCCCGACGCCGATAAGTCCATGAGTTTCCCTCAACCCGCCGTCACCAGCGCTTTACCCGGACTGTCACTGAACTGAATCAGCACCACCCCGGCAATCAACAACACCGCCCCTAGCACGCGCGGCAAGGTCATTTGCCGCTCGACCAATCCGAACAACCCAAAGTGGTCGAGCACTAGCGATGCAACCACTTGTCCTGCCAGCGCCAATGCAATAAACCCCGACGCCCCCAACTTGGGCAATAGCATCAGCGCCAGCGAAATAAAGCACACCCCAAACGCACCGCCGGCCCACATCCACAACGGCGCTTTGGTGATGAATGCCAACGTTGGCAACGGCAAGCGCATCGCCACAATCACCGGCAACAACACCACGATGCTGACCAGTAACGAGGCGAGCGTTGCCCATAACGGATGTCCGAGACCTCTGCCGAGATTGGCGTTGATCGCACTCTGAAAAGGCACCACCGCCCCGGCTATCACGGCCAACAGCAGCAGACCGGCCCAATGCAACGTCGTCATGATGAAACTCCAACAGGTTTTGCTGGACTCTAGAGTATTCGTCGCGCAGATTTAAATTCCAAATTGCTATGCAGAACATGCATCAGATGAATGATCTAAGGCGTATTGACCTTAACTTGCTGGTGATCCTTGACGCTTTGCTCATGGAGCAACACGTCACCCGCGCAGCCGAGCGCCTGCACCTCAGTCAACCGGCGGTCAGCCATGCGCTGGCGCGGCTGCGCGATCTGCTCGGCGATCCGTTACTGGTGCGCGCGGGCGCCACGCTGGTGCCAACGCCGCGGGCGCTGGAGTTGGTCACGCCCTTGGCCGAAGTGCTTGCTCAGGTGCAATCGCTGCTGGCGCCGAATACGTTCGATCCGGCCACCGCCAAACGCACCTTTCGCCTGGCGATGTCCGATTACGGGGCTGCGATCGTCTTGCCGGGGCTGTTTCGAACCTTGCGGCGTGATGCACCGGGTATCGATCTGCAGATCAGCCACGCCAGTCGCGAAGGGATGCTTGATGCCGTACTGAATGGCGACATCGACATGGCCGCCGGGGTCTTTCCGGAGATACCGAATGAACTGCGCAGCACGGCGTTATTCGATGAGCATTACGTGTGCCTGGTCGACCGTAACAGCCTGCCAACCGGTGGTGAGCTGGACCTGCCGACATACCTGTCACGGCCCCACGTTCTGCTGGAAATGCGCGGCAGTGGCACACCGGAAATCGAACGGACCCTGACGGCACTGCGTGCTCGCCGGCGTGTGTCGATCAGTCTGCCACACTGGAGCGTGGCCCCCGCGTTCATCAGCGGTACGGATCTGATTCTCACGGTGGCCTCTCGCGCGGTGAGCAACGTTGATGAGCGGTCATTGATCGTGGTGCCGCCGCCGTTCAAGATTTCCGCGTTTACCTTTGTCCTGGCGTGGCATAAACGGCGGAGCGGAGATCAGGCGTTGAATTGGTTAAAGAACGAAATCGAGCGATTAATGGTCTGTGACGTCCCGCCGGTACCCTGCTAGCTCAACAAACGCAGTAGACTCGCGAGCATTCAGCGCACCTCGAACAGGAGTTCCCATGACCCCCACTCTGCTACTGGCCGTTCTCGCTTCGGGCTTTATCTATGCCATTACACCGGGGCCTGGCGTGCTGGCAGTATTGGGCATTGGTGCTGCACGTGGAAGGCGGGCCGGGGCGGGGTTTCTCTGCGGGCATTTACTGGGCGATGTGATCTGGTGCAGTACGGCGCTGATAGCGATTGTCGGCGCGCGGGAAATTGGCAGCACGGCGTTCGACGTGTTGGGTGTGATCAGCGGCCTTTACCTGTTTTGGCTCGGATTGCGCGCAGTACGTGCCAAGCGCAGCAGCGCCGAAGTGCCTCAAGGGCCAGCACGGCAGCCGTTCTGGCATGGCATCCTGTTCGGGCTGACCAATCCTAAAGCCTATCCGGTGGCGGTGGCGACGTTCACCGCACTGCTGTCCAGTCGTGCAGAGTTGCTGCACTGGTCGATGTTGCCCTGGCTGATCGCGCTGAGTTTCATCGGAGGCCTAATCGCCTACGCTATCCTCATTGGCATCGTCGGCGCCCGGCAGGTACGCACTGTGTACCAGCGTCATGAACTGTTGATCACCCGGTTGTGCGGGGTAATGTTTATCGGTTTCGCCATCAATGCTCTGGTGCATGCAGTGCCGGGATTGGTGGCGAGCAAGACTTGAATCTGATCGCAGGGCACCATGGAAAGCAGAAATTCCGCGCCGCTGGCGAGCTACATCGATCTACTGCTGGACGCCGTGTGTGCGGTCGATAAACAAGGTCGTTTCGTGTTTATCAGCGCTGCCTGCGAACAGGTTTTTGGCTACACCCCCGATGAGTTGATCGGCAAGGCGATGATTGATCTGGTGCATCCGGCCGATCGACAGCGGACCCTCGACGCTGCGCGGGAGATCATGGGCGGCGAGCCCAAGCTGAATTTCGAGAACCGCTACCTGCGCAAGGACGGTCGGGTGGTGCATATCCTCTGGTCGGCCCGCTGGTCGGAAGTCGATCAGCTGCGCATTGCGGTGGCCCGCGATATCACCGGGCGCAAGCAGGCCGAATCCCGGCAGGCGGCGTTGTACGCGATCTCCGAAGCGGCCCATGCCGCAGAAGATTTGCTGGCATTATTCAAGCGTATCCATTTGCTGATCGGTGAATGGTTGCCGGCGATGAATTTCTCCGTGGCCTTGTATGACGAGCACTGTTCACAGCTGAATTTCCCCTATCACGTCGATGAACTTGAACCGCAACCCGAACAGCCGGGAACGGTCACCGGGCGCTTGTGCGCAGAGGTTATTCGCAGCGGGCAACCAATTCTGCTGACCCCGGATCAAGGCAACGCTCCTGCGGGGTTCGAGGCGTTGGTGGCGGGCCAGGAATCTCCCTGCTGGTTGGGCGTACCACTGAACTCGCAAAACGGCACCATTGGTGCTCTGATCGTCAAAAGTGTTGCGGGCGGCGAGCGCTACACCGAACAGGACAAGGAATTGCTGCAGTTTGTGTGTGCCCAGGTGGCCACCGCGATCGAGCGCAAGCAACTGCATGCCCGCCTCGAACGCATGGCGCAGTACGACGCGCTGACGCAACTGCCCAATCGCGCGTTACTCCGTGACCGTCTGAAAAGTTCGCTGACATTGGCTCAGATGGACGGCGGCCGCATGGCGCTGCTGTACGTCGATCTCGACCGCTTCAAGGAGGTCAACGACAACCATGGCCATTCGGTGGGCGATATGTTGCTGCAAGCGGTGGCCAGTCGGCTCAAGGGCTGCGTGCGCGAAACCGATACGGTAGCCCGCATCGGCGGCGACGAGTTCGTGGTTTTGCTGCACAGCATTCATGCTGCGGAAGACGCCGACAAAGTCGCGCAGAAAATCCGTCAGGTATTGGCGCAGCCACTGCGCCTGGACGGCCACAGCTTGACCATTCGGACCAGCATTGGCGTCGCGCTGTACCCTGAACACGGCACTGAGGAGAAGCAGTTGTTCAGACACGCCGATGAAGCGATGTACACCGCCAAGCGCCAGTATCACTTACGCCTCGACGCCTGAAAAACGGCCACCGTTCGTCGCAGCGTTTGTAGCTTTTCTAAACCTTTTGGGGCTGTGAAATTCTGATCCTATGCGGGCTCCTGCTCGCCGCGATCATTACCAAGAGGTAGAGAATCATGCCTAACTCAAGAAACTCGAACTCGGGAAACTTCGCCAACGATCGAACGAAGGCGTCTGAAGCCGGTCGCAAAGGTGGGAAAACAACTACCACGACTGTCGATAAAGACCCTGCGAAACCCGATATGGGCCGCAAAGGTGGTCAGAAATCCAAGTAGTCGGTGAAGGTTGTTTTGATTGAGAGGCGGGGGCGAAAGCTCCCGCTTGAATTTTTTGTCAGAGGAGGGCGCGACCATGAGCCGGATGGCCACCCGTTTACGCAATGCCAGTTTAGTCACGATATTGGGGCTCTTTGCCAGCAGTGCTTTTGCACAATCGCCCGCTGAATTCATTAACGATGCTTCCGCCAAAGGCATGGCCGACATCGAGGCCAGCCGCCTGGCGCATCAGAAATCCGAATCCAAAGAAGTAAAGGATTACACCATTGTGGTCATCAATGACCGCACTACTGCCAATCAGCATTTGGCGAAGATCGCCAAGCAACTGGATTTGCCAGTGGCCCCGCGCGATGAAGTGGTGAGTGAAGCCCAAAGCCTGATGCCGGAGTTGCAGGACGGCGCATCCTTTGACAAGGCATACGCAAGCAGCCAGGTGAAAACTACCGAAGAGGCCATCGAGCAACTGCAGCAGCAAGCGCAAACGACCGATGTGCCGGAAATCAAAGCCTTTGCCGAAGAAACACTGCCGAAACTGCAAAATCATCTGCAGATGGCAAAGGCTCTTCAAGCCAGTCGCTAATGGCTCTTATACAAACGGCGCGGGATTCCCAGCGCCGTTTTTGTTTTGGATCAGCAGTCGTTCAGATCCGTTTTTCGCTTGCTTGAAGCGGCCAGACCTTCCAGCGCATGAACGTCTTTCTCGCCCATGGCGCGATAGTGTTTGCGCAGCGCTTCCAGTTGCTTGAGATCGAGTAATTCAAGCCCGAGCATGGCGTTTTGCGCTTCCTTGTTCACCCGCAGCAACTCATCGATCTTCAAGTGCAGGATGTCGGTGTCACGGTTCTGAGTGTTCTGGATCAGGAAGACCATCAGGAACGTAATGATCGTGGTCGAGGTATTGATGATCAGTTGCCAGGTGTCGTTGTAACTGAAAATCGGTCCACTCAATCCCCAGAGAAAAATCAGAATCAATGCACCCATGAACGTCTTGGGACTACCGGCCCACAAGGCGAGTTTCTGTGAGATTTTTGCGAATTTCATTGCCGTCTTCCTTATAGGGATGCGCCTGAAATTTGAGACAGCGCCGGCATATGGAAAATTCTGCTTACATTTGTGGGTCGTGAAAAAGACGCAACAAAACAGCCCTCGAGACAGTCACTACTCCAGTCACTCGAATTTGGAGAATCACATGAACGTCGCTCGCCTGTTTTGCCTTTCCTGCTGCCTGTTCGTCTTGCAAGGCTGCTTTGATAACTCGGATAACGAAACCAAAGACAACACGGATGGCACCAAATCTTCGGTGCAGATGCAGGACAAGGACGCGGCGGATAAATAGCGTTCGCCTGAGGTCGGGATTGGGGTCAGTGCACGGGCGAGGTATCGTAGCCAACCGGTGTCCGCACCTGGCCGCTATTACGCACCGACAGGAGAACGCAATGAGTTGGTCCGCCAAACAATACGTCGCTTTTGAAGATGAACGCACACGCCCCGCGCGAGACTTGCTCGCTGCCGTCCCGTCCGTGGACGCGCGCTCGGCCATCGACATCGGCTGCGGCCCCGGCAATTCGACCGAATTGCTGGTGGAGCGCTTTGCCAACGCCACAGTGCGTGGCGTCGACAGGTCGACCGACATGATCGAAGCCGCGCGCAAGCGCCTGCCTCAGGTGCAATTCGATACAGTCGATATCGGCACCTGGGACGAAAGCGGCCCATTCGATGTGATTTTTGCCAACGCTGTGCTGCAGTGGTTGCCCGATCACGCAACGTTGCTGCCTGCGTTGGTGAACAAGCTTGCATCGGGCGGCAGCCTGGCGATTCAGATGCCCGACAATCTCAATGAGCCGTCGCACCGTTTGATGCGCGAAGTTGCCGCAGATGGCCCATGGGCCAGCAAATTGGCGGACGCCGCCGGGCAGCGCACGGAAATGGCCAGTGCCAGCGATTACTACTCCATGCTGCGACCGCATTGCGCACGCGTCGATGTGTGGCGCACCACCTACCATCATCCCCTGGCGGGCGGTGCGTCGGGTGTGGTCGAGTGGTTCAAGGGCAGCGGGTTGCGGCCATTTCTCGAACCGCTGGATGAAGCGGAAAAGGCGCAGTACCTCAAGCAGTACCTGGCCGCGATCGAGCAGGCTTACCCGACGCTGAGCGACGGTTCGGTGCTGTTGCCGTTCCCGCGTTTGTTTCTGGTGGCGACTCGCTGACCCTGAGGGACGAATAACGCTGGAGGTTATTTGTCCCTTCGTTTGACGCTCAGGTAATCAAAGAGAAACGAAGCGAAGCCGAACAACCCAATCATCGAAATGATCATGATCCCCAACTCTGAATTGTCCATGCTGATCTCAAATGGAAAGATGAGCTGGCAGGTTAAGGCATCTCCGGTCGCGCTAAATGTCGCGCTACGCTTTCTTTACTGGCCCTCTGCAATCCATACGCAAAAATTACGCGTATGGGGCGGATTGACCCGCCTCCTCATAGCCAGCTCATCCCTGCTGCAACACCTTGAGTGCCGCCGAGGCCAGAAACCCTGAGCGGCTTTTCTCCTCTGGGGACGGGCCCGGGTTTCTGTAATTCAGGATTTTGCCGCACATGAAAAGCGGCTAAGGTCTGTAAAGAGATTCAGAAACGAAGTCCGCTTTATGTAGCAGCTGGCGAAGCCTGCGTCGGCTCCGGGGTCGCGCTCGACCGAAGCAGTCGTGAAACCTGAGTACGAGGCCTTCCTGAAACACGGCGCCGGATGATCTGACGACTGCTTCGGTCGAGCGCGACCCCGGAGCCGACGCAGGCTTCGCCAGCTGCTACAAAAAAGCGTGTTTCGGCTAGAGCGTTCCGTCGTTGGTCATTGTCTGATTGCCGAATTTGATGTCGTTGATCTCCAGGCGATCACCAAATCCCGGGCACAAAAAAAACGGCCATCGAGGCCGGTTTTTTTCTTTGCCTGCATCCCACGTTGAAAAACAACCTGGGATCAAAATTCGATTGGAGCGGGTGAAGGGAATCGAACCCTCGTTATCAGCTTGGGAAGCTTTTACTAGTGCAGTCTCAGCGCGTCACAGGGGATATCAATTTCTGTCTGTAGCCCCGTAGAATCGTGGCTCTCAGGGGGTGGTGTTCAATCGTGTTGTATCAAGCGATATCACCTTAGATCTGGCCGACTGTCACCAGAAACTGTCACCAATGCTCACGGAAAAGCAGATTCAGGCTCTGAAGCCTCGCGAGCGGGACTACGTCATGTCCGACGGCCGCACCGCCAAAGGCGAAGGCGTGCTGGTACTCAAGGTCCGCCCCAGCGGGACAAAGGAGTTTTATTTCCAGCGGCATGTCGCTGGAAAAAAGAAGATGGCCAAGCTCGGTACATGGCCGGAGATGAAACTCACGGTCGCTCGGGACAAGTGCCGTGAGGAAAAGGGAGTGCAAGCTTCACCAGGTACATTTCAGGATTTGCTTGATCTGTATGTGAAAAAGCTCGAAACCGAGGAAGCCGCATCGGCTGGTGATGTTAAGTGGTCGCTCAAGCATTACGTGAGCGACTCATTTCCAGACTTGGTGTGCAAACCCGCCTCACTCATTGGCCCGGTCCAGATCCGCAACATCATTGTGAAAATGATCGATGCCGGCATTACCACTTATTGCAATCGCGTCCGCTCTCAACTCCATACAGCATTTCAGGTTGGGCTGGAACAGGAGTACAACCCTCGCAGTTACCTGGACGTGCAAGTGCGCTTCGGCCTGGTGAGCAACCCGGTAGCAAGTGTGCCGGTCCAGGATGACTGGGAACAACCTGGTGATCGCGCTCTTTCAACGGAGGAACTGGCGATACTTTGGCAGCTGCTACCTGAGCATTTGAGTCTGGTGACATCCGAGCTGCTGAAATTTCTCATTGCGTCTGGCGGCCAGCGACCGGAGCAGGTTTTGGCAACCGAGCGGCGCCAATATCTGAACGACCACTTGATAATCAGAAACAGGAAGGGAAAGAGCGGGGGGAAGAGTATTGAGGGGGAGCGGTCACTGCACGTAGTCCCGTTCAACAAGCTGATGCGCCAAAGTCTGAAAGTGATGGATGAAATCAGTGAGTCAAGCGCTTATCCCTTTGTGGGGAAGGCTGATGATAAATCGCTGCACACACAGTCATTGTCCCGGGCCGTTACAAAGCTCTACGGCCGACATGCCAAGAAATTTAATGGGCCTTTTACACTGCGTGATATTCGGCGAACCTGTAAGACGTTGATGGGAGTAGCTGGGCTTGATAAAGAAACCAAGGACCGAATTCAAGGGCATGCATTTAGTGATGTTGGATCAAAACACTTCGATCGATATAGTTATTTTAAAGAGAAGCAGGTGGGGCTTCAACGATGGGGAAGCTGGTTGGAGAGTAATGTTTTAAGACTGCAATAATGAGTTGTATTACGGTCGTAGCTAAAGAGCGGCGTTTGTACGCCGCCCTATTTTACTTTTACGGTAAATTATAATTATAGGATTAACATAGGTCTAATTTTAGCATTAATGAAGCACCATTCAGCTCAATTAGCTCTTGATCCCATAAGCCGAGTCTTTGTAATTCGCTTTTAATGTGAGCATACTGCGTGTCGGAATGCAAAACTGTCGCGGACGTCGCGGCATACTCAGACACTGACTGGCATTCCCGAAGAATTCCTTTGATACTGCCCAGAACTAGGTTTCTCGACCGGGTCGACATGTTTGAAAGATAAGTTTCGAGTCTTTCTCGAGCTTTAATTAATGAGTCATGCAGCCGCTCACCTATCTCGAATCGCACCATGACGGCACGTGCTGAGTTATTTAAATCAAGTACGTCTAAACTTTCTGTCGCTATTTTTGTTTTAGGGCGAAACCGGTATAGTCGGAATTGAAAGTGATCTCGCGGATCCGTCAAGTACGGATTTACTATAGGGTCATCAACAACATTGTGTCCGCTTTTTGACCCGTTACATCTCTTGCACGACGGAAGAAGATTTGGCCATGTCACGACCTGATCGGGAAAAGTGTCCTTATCCAGAAAGTGCTCTACCTCCATGTACTTGCTTTCTTTAGTAAGATTGCACTCACAGTATGCGCATTTTCCAGAGCTTGTTTTAAGTAGCGCTTCCTTCAATTCGCTGAAATTCCAAACTGAGGTTTTCTTGTCTTTGTAAATTTCAGTCAATCGCGCTACTTCGGCTGGATTCAAGCAGACGGGATGAAAATCACGTTCCAATTTAATCATTGTTCGTCGCTCACAATTGACGTCAACTGGAGCCTTAGTAGCTTGCGAACGTTGCTTAGTGGATGAAGCGAGCTGTCCAATTTTTCAAATGCGGTTTCTGCTGCGGCTTGGTCCTCCCGATCAATTGCGTTTGTGAACTCGTTCATTAATTCGTTAAACAACTGCGTCCGCGTATCGTGCATTCCCATAACATCAGTAAGTACTTCGTCTACTGTCCATCCCTTGAATCCGTAAGTGGATTGAGGCAAAGGGCGGAAATCGACGCGGCCATCACGTGATTCCAAAGCCAATATTTGATCACGTTCTGCAGATTGGATAACGTGAGGGCTATGCGTTGTAACTACAAACTGAATCATCGGAAATATTTGATTTAATAAGTTTGCTATTTTGTACTGCCACTCAGGATGAAGGTGAAGTTCAACTTCATCAATCAATACTATGCCCTCAAAGTCAACCGCTCTCACGCCAGCGAACCTGAATTCAATTTCTTTAATGATTCCAAAGAAAATCGCGAGACATGACTTGAATCCCGACGATAAGAACTCGTAATAAATTGTGCCGCTAGGTGAGTTTACTAAAATTTCGTTCGTGGACGCGATGACCCTATTGAAGGAGAAATCTGAATTCAACGCTGAAAAGCACATTTTTGCTAATTCAAAATTGTCCATTTGCGCATCTGAAAGCGCTCCTGCATGAGCCGAATATAAGTAACGGTTGACGAACCAATTTTTTATATCGTTTACGTTTACACCCGTTCGACTCTCTTGCCAGATCGCGTATATGGGCTTGTCTGCATCCCTTGCTATTGATTGCAGTGGCGTATAAACGAATGTTCTTGTTGTTTTTAAAGAAAGCAGATAGCCCGATAGGACTGCGTTGCCATGTATCTGTGCGCCTTCATTCGGCTCGTATTGTGAAAAGGCAATATTTACTGGAATATTTTCTGCGTTGTGAATCAGTGTCGCATTAATTTCGCTGTTTACAGCGTTTACATTTCGCCGCAAGACCAGAGTTTCGCCGTTAGAGAAACAGTGGGCGATGCATTCTAGAATTGTTGTTTTTCCTATGCCGTTTGGGCCGCAAAGAATATTCATTTTTGGATTTAGAGGGAGTGTAAGTTGATTGATTCCCCCTACGTCCTTTATTGTAAGCTGTTCTATTCTCACCGCGACCTTCCTTAGGTTTGTGCCGGGACATGAAGAAAACTGGCGATCTGAATACTACACGGTCATTGAAATTACTCTAGTCTTTTTACTGAGCAGCGCTTGCCGAGCCATTGTGCGTTATTTGGATGGATTGATAGAAACGCATGTGAAAAAAAGCCTACACGTATAGAAATGAATGAGGCCGCTAAGCGGCCTCGGTTGGTTTCCATTTGGCTGGGTTCTGTTGCCATGCGACAATTGCAGACTCCCGCCAGCCGACTCGGCCAGGTGAAATAGAAACCGGGAGTGGAAAACGTCCGCTTTTCATTGCTCGCCACAAAGTTGCATGTGACAGTGACGTCGCGGCGATAACGTCCCGTTCCCTCATAAAACGATCAAGCTTATTCACCTATAAATCGCTCCACTGCATCGCTTGTACGGCTCTTAACGCTCATTACGGCTCCCCTTCAACCTTGCGGTGGTGGTAGCTTTGACGACGCTTTCGTTATGGGTTTGAGTTTGCATGGTTCTCTCCTGTCGGGGGTGGCAGGTGCCATGGGGTTGCAGCCAGTGTCACCGACTTTTTTCAAATTCTTAACTCAGGATCCAAATCATCAGATCCGGTACCTGGACCGCGACGATGCCAATCAACGCCACCGTTACGACTGCGCCGATCAACTGCCCAAGCAGTGCTCCGCGTTCGGTTTGTTCAACTTGCTCTGTATTGCGCATGGTTCTTTCCTTTCAAAAGTGCCGGTTGCACGGCGTTATTGGTTGCACGGCGTTATTGGTTGCTGTCTGGCAATCGCACCAGGTGCAGCACCAGGTCTTCAAATTCGTTCGTGTCTTCGCTGCATGACTGCCAGTCCAAAACCGCTTGGATCTGCAGCCGGGAGCAATTGAGCACCAGGACCTCGCGCTGACCATCCGTAGCGCGTACCTCCAAAATGTCGACCAGACCGTTGGCGTCGTAGGCCTCCGCGTGCACGGTTTTTCGATGATCGTTTCCGAGCTCTCTGAGAAGCTGGGTGACTCGGTCTTGCAGGCTTTTCGCATCACTGCGATCACTGCAGGCAACGACTTGAATCTGCATGGTTATCTCCTTTCAGGGCTGTTCAAAGTGCGTTTCAGCCCTACGCCTGGAACATCCAGCACTTGACGGTTGGCGACTTGGTGATCGTGTTGTTATTCCGCGTGGCCTGATAAGCACGCACCGCGCTGTCCACGGCTTTGTTGGATTCCAGGAATTTGCGGCAGCGCGATTCCTTCAAGCGATCACGCAGCTCGCTGACGTCGGCCAGCTTTTGCCGGTGTTCTGCGGCTCGTTCGACGAACTCATTGAGATTGATGGCGATGACGTTGTCTTTTTTGCTGTGGTTGACCACTGGACCGCCTGCATCGAGGCCCTGCAGGTAGTCGTAGACTTCCCAGAATTCAGCGACGACAGGGTGGTCTGCGCTGATTGAGCTTTGGCGCTCGATCGCCATTGAAACGATGCAACGCTGAGTGGCGCTGATCTGGGCATCGCTCAGCGGTACGAGTGTGCGAATGCAGTCGACTAGGCCGAGCAGTTGGGCATGGTTTTTTACGATTCGCTCGACGCGGATATAGCCTCTCAGCTGATTGCCGCAGTGTTGGCATGCAGCCTTTTCGTTGTTGGCTGGGTACCGGCATTGCAAAGCGCGCTGCTCAACGAGTCCGCCACCTTGTTCCGGCGTAAGTACTACAACAACGGCAGCCACGCCGGTTTCATCATGTACATGACGGAAACCGCGCAGAACGAGACGGATGTTGCCGCGTTGCGCAGTGCGCTGAAGTCCGCCAAAGGACCAGGAAATTTCCGGAACCTGTTCATGTACGCCCCGGGCGGCAAGAAGGATGGCATTCAGCTGATTCCCGTCAGTGAGGTCGCGGCAAAGGACGAATTCGGCTCGATCAAGAACATCAGCCGTGACGACATGCTCGCGGCGTTACGTATCCCCCCTCAGTTGATGGGCATCGTGCCGCAAAACGCAGGCGGTTTCGGCTCGATCAAAGAGGCCGCGCAAATCTGGGCAATGAACGAGCTCGAGCCCATTCAGGCACGCCTGCAGCAGGTCAACGAATGGCTGGGCGAAGAGGTAATTCGCTGGAGGCCGCTAGAGCCAGTTTCCGACAAATGATCAGCCCCGGACGGCTGCTTATCAGCGTTCCGCCCTTTATTAATCCGAAGTAAGGACGACCAATGCCTGCACCGATTTTCCCTTGGATGGGCGGCAAGCGCCGCATGGCGAAACACATCCTGCCGGAGTTTCCAGACCATGATTGCTACGTCGAACCGTTCTGTGGCGGGGCGGCTCTGTTCTTCATGAAGGAGCCCAGCCGGGTGGAAGTAATCAACGACTACGATGGTGAGGTGGTCAACCTTTACCGAGTGGTGGCGCATCACCTGGAGGAGCTGGTCCGGCAATTTCGCTGGTCTCTGGTCAGCCGTAAGATGTTCGAGTGGACCAACATGCAGATCCCGGAAACGCTGACTGATATTCAGCGGGCGGCGCGCTTTTTCTACCTGCAGCAGCAATGCTTTGGCGCCAAGCCCACTGGTCGTACCTTCGGTACCGCGACCACCTCGCCGCCAAGGCTCAATCTGTTGCGTATCGAGGAGAAGCTCAGCGAGGCGCACCTGCGGCTGGCTCGGACCACCATCGAGCTCTTGGACTGGAAACAATGCATCCGCCGGTACGATCGCCCGCACACCCTTTTCTATCTTGATCCGCCTTACTGGGAAACGGCAGGGTACGCACCCGGTGGCTTCAACTTCGAGCAATACCAGTTCATGGCTGAACTGGCTGCATCGATCAAAGGCCGCATGATCATTTCAATCAACGATCACCCGCAAATCCGGGTGGTGTTCTCGGGGCTCCGTCTTAAGGAAGTGCCTTTCCGGCATATGGTTGGTGGGCAGGGTGGTAAGCAGACCAATGAATTGATCTACTTCAACTGGTAAACAGTTTGCTGTGATTGACTTTGACTAAGGCCATTATCCTGCGGCCCTAGTCATCTTATATTGGCAGTTTATTTTGAAGGGGTATGTCTTGATGTAAGTTTAGCGGCAAGTTGAGCGACACGCGCTGATCGCTCATTTATAATTTCGTCTAGGGCGTGTTCGAGAATTTCGAATGCGTCAAGCAGATCATGTAAGACAACATCTCCGTCATGACTACCTGCATTACCTAGCCATTTTAGTGCCATCAATTGCGCCCCAACAGCGGGGTTCGCATCAGTGAAAATCTCGACGCGTCGGTGGAGCTTTAGATCGTATCGTTTGCCGTCTTTGGTATCGGCTTGTTTAGGGACTTTTACATGGTCCATCAGTAACTCTAAAGCAACCCTGATCCGCCCCGCACACGACTCGCGGCTGGTCCATAATAAAGAAAATGCTGAGGTAAGTTCTTTTTTTACTAACTCTGGGCACTTTGCGGGTAGATCAAAAATTTCTGGCATTGGAATGCACATTTTCGGGTAGTAGCGCTCGTCCCAATCGCGGCCTTCCTCATCATCCCAAAATTCCTCCAAACCACCTGTTCCCGAAATAGCAAAGTCCTGGCCGCAACTTTCGTTTGAACATTTTCCCCATGCAATAAAATGCAATTCGATCCAGTCAGGATCCCATGCTTCGGCATCTCGCGAGTTTTTTGAGGTTGTTGACTCGTGAGAAACCAAGCTGTCTCGTACTAAAACTGTGTGGCCTGACTTACATATTGGGCATTTCCACGCTGGCATCCAGTGACTAGACATCGAGCGATTCCAAAGTGATCGATCCATTTTTTGACCCTAGTTATTTTTCCGCCATTATTCGTCAAATCTCGACGTCAAGACCGGCCCGCCGGTGATCTTGGCAAAGAGGAATTCGCGCACGATGTTTTCTTACATCAGGGCGCGAAACATCTTTTCCTGAATGCCTTCGCCGATCACTGCTCGAGCACCACCATGCGCACCGTTGCCGCCTGCTCAAATACCAGATATAGCGCTTCCAGGCTAGCCGCGTTCAGCGCCCGGACCGTTTCCAAGCCAAGGGCAAAGCCTTCGGCGCAGTCCGCCGCACGCGTGCAGTCGGCCACCGTGCGCGCCTGGGCGATAGCGCTCATCAGTTTCAGCGCCCGGGCGCGCACCGCTGACGGCAGATTCAGCGCTGCCAGCGGGTCGCTGATTGGATTGTCGTTGCTCATGCGTAGATCGCTTCGGCTTGCGCCGTAAATGCCGCCGCCTGCTCGGCGCTCAAGGCGCCGTCTTTGACAAACTGACTCAGCCAGCCATTCAGGCTGGGCAAACCGCCCGCCGCTTTATGCGACAGCTTATAGCCCAGCGCAATGACCATGCCGCGTACCTGCAATTCGTTACGGATAGCAGTTTTCTGGTAGTCCAGCACCTGCAAGATGTCCGCTGTAAGTGCCGCCTCGCCTGGATGGGTTTGGTGCAAATCGGCTACGCGCTGCTTGAGGAAATTGGCTTCGAAGCCGGGATCAATGTTGTCGACAGTCACGGCGCATACCTTTTTCGAGTGAGTGGCCAACTGTGCGTAAAACTAGTAGGCCGGAGTCTGGCCCTCTAGTCTAGGAGGCGCTGGTTTCCTCGGCCAGAAAAAAGGCCCCCACGCTTCTCTCAAGTGTGAGGGCCAATGTTACATAAACGCCGTAACGCGTAACGCGGTTTATCTTCTGTTCGCGCCGAGCAATGCCGCCGCGCTGACAGTAGCTTTCTTAAAGCCCGGCAGCGGGTCAGCCCCCTTCGCGCGGCCAAAGACAAAGTCAGGGCCTTTTTCCCCAGCGACCACGGCCAACAGCGTCCAACCCTGATCCAACAGCTGATTAGCAGCCGTGGTGGTCCCTGCCTTGATTACTTCCGCCACATCTTTGAATTCCATATTTGCTCCTTGTGATTTCGCCGTGATGGCCAGGGCAGTGTATCGCCATCGCCCCGCGCGGGGTTCCTTTCTACTCGGCTTGGTGACGATAAAGGGTCACAAGAATGCGGTTGCGGCCCCCCGCCACGCGCGCGGCCTAAGTATGTCGTTTTTTCTGCACTCCCTGCAGTGCTTGGCCGCGAGCTTGGCTGGGCTTGATGTGGCGTAGATGGACGGTTGCCACGTTACAGCCGCTCGTAGTTGAAAGAGTTAACTAAAAGCTTCAAGCTCAAAGCAGGAATATCATCGGGGCGTTATCGCATGGGCCGGGAAATTAGCTACGTGGGAATCAAGGGGCAGGAATGAGTTTTAGTAGTGATGAATATAATGAATTATTAAATCTTGTTTTCGATATTGTGCAGGCGAAAGCGGGCGAGCCTCTTACAGAGAGTAACGAGTGGCAGAACCATGCGCAGGTGCTTTCCGGGAAATTTTTTAAACACATGCTCTCCGCACGACATTTATACGAAGGAGACAGATTTTTCAGCTCTTCTGGGTTCGATCTAGAATATGTGGATTATTCGTCTGTTTCCGCGATAGTCAGGGCAGCGCTAGAAAATTATTTGGCGCTCCACTGGCTGTATCTCGCGACTGATGAGGAGACCTGCAAGTACCGAGTGAAAACTTGGGAGTTTTGTGGATTGATCGATCGAAGCAAGATGTTTGTAAGTGATCCAGCTTCAAAGCTTAAATTAGAGGCGGAATCCAAGCTAATGGATGAGTACAAAAAAGAACTGTCGCAGGATAAAAATTTCAATGAGGAAACAATTCATAATCAAAAGAAAATTCTAAAGGGAGACTGGCGTGCAGGGCGTAAGTGGGGAGATTTTGCGGTGTCTGCGGGAATACACAGAATCTATTTTAACGACATATATAAGCATTTGTGTGGCCACTCGCATGCTAATTATATTAGTGCTCTTCAGGTGCGTGATGCCAGCAGGCTTGAAGTACAATCTGCGCTTTCCGCATCCACACTGCAAATTGGCTGTTTGATTATGGCTCACTATGCATTCGAGTATTCGGCGGCGTTTCTTAAGTCTGATGTGATTATCAAAAGCAAACGTGACAGGTATGAGATCGCAGACAAGTGGAGAGTGGGGGTTGAAGATCAAAATCGCTTATACGGTGAGGCGCCCTGAAATTACTTGGTCAACAAGCTGCTATGCTGCAGCTTGTTGCCGTCTGTCATTATATCTGCGTAACTGTGGTATATCCTAGATTTATCCGATATGTACTCCTGCAGTTCATGCAAGAGAAGCGCTTCCATATATCCTCCACTGGTACATGCATAAAAGAATCGCATGAACATTTGAAAATGATTGTTTTCGCGGATTGTAAAACTTGTTCGCCGTCTGGTAATGTAACTTTATTCCAGTATCGACCGCATTTCTTATTAGCGCATCGCGCGAGCTCACCGTCTTCAAATTCTTTTTGGCCGATAAATATCATTTGTCCGCAGTCGCAGGTTGCATCTATTGTTAGGTGCAAAGCTAGTATTACAGTGGCGGACATTATATTTTCAATGTCAGATATCATTGCATACAAGCTGCTTCTATTTACAGGTTTCGCCTGTTTTCTATTCATTGGAGCGTGTAAATAGGAGCCCAATGTCTGATAATACTTTCTGAAATTTTTCCAAGGAATGGCCTTGGATTCGCCTACAGTTGTCCACTCTTTGGGCACGATGTCGGGACTAATTTCAGACGAAATGCTAAGTGTTCCGCCTTGGTCGCTAGTTGGGTCGAAGGATGCAAGTAATTTGATGATTTGATCTGGTTTCCATTTTCCAACAATAGATCCTGGGATTTTCTCTCCGTACTGCTGAAGCTGTCTGTATGCGATAATCTCGAAACAGAAACGTAATTCTAAACACGCATATCGCACGCAGTTTTCGTCAGATTCACCTATAAGTTTCTTTGCTCGATCTAAATATTGCTTAACGCCATACAGGTCCATGATTGCTCCTTGCTTTTTTGGTCAATAGAATAAAAATCTTATAAAGCCTGCTGGCGCTGTGGGCATGTACTGGGTAGAAATAAGATTCGATTCAGACCCCAGTGCCAGGTTAGGCAAAAACTGAGGTAAACCTAGATTTCTGTTAATAGTTAAAGCTTAAGAAACATCAAATTTATTGACAAGCTCGATCCGTGAGAAAGCAAGCTTCTGCATTTCTCTGCGACGTCGAAATTCCCTAGAATCAGACGCAAATTCTACAACGGTTCGTACTACTGCTCTTTGCGAGTCTTTATCTGTCATTTGTTCGTACCAGTCTCTCCAAGGTGTAATTAAATGCTCGATGGAAACTTGCTCATAAGGGTCTCGGGCCGCGGCTATCAGATAGCCTATAGTGACAGCCATTGAGTGGTCAAAAATTAAGTTGCCTATTGATCCGCCAAGAATGTATTCGGCCACTTCGTTTGCGCATAACGCATCTGCCGTATATCTACGATAAAGCTCCGGATTCTCTTGTCGCAATACCATCAAAGGGATTAGTAGAGGAAAATCCAAAAAGTGATCTTTTGGAATGCTGCGTAGTATTAATCTTAATCTGACAATAAGTTGATCTATGTCGCGGGGGGTGAACTTAAAACGTGCTGCAAGAAAGCTTAGTACTTTTGCCCCGTACTCATAATCATCGCGTTCCGAGTTTCTCGATTTGAAATATTCCAATATGTCGGGCTGCCTGATTTTGGCATTGATGTACGATTCCACATCCACTAAATTTAGATGATAGTCCAAATCTATAAACCTTCTCAAATAATGAAGGCCATCGAATGCTGCTCCATAAACCCCCTGGAAGCTTTTGCTGAGCTGGTCGCGATTTACCGCAAGAACGAAGACCAGGCGATCCACGTCGAACAAATGCTTGATTCGCTCCAGCACTTCTATTGCGTAAGTGGGCTTGCATCTATCCAGCTCGTCAATAAAAACAACTAGATTTTCTTGCCCTTCTGGCAATGCGTCGAGTGCCTTGCTCAACTGAAACTTAAAGCGCTCTAAGGACTTTTGCTTTATATTGAAACTATCTACTAAGCTTCCTGCAGTGCCACCGGCCAGTTCTGAAGCGAGTTTTTCGAATTCCTTATCGAGATCCAAAGCTCCAAAGGTGGCGGCCTTCGCGGCAGCAACTGCGGTGGACTTGATAATGCTTGGCGCATATGTCTTGGCTTTTTCCCAAGCCTTTCTGACGGCAGGCGTATTGCTCTGGTCGCTAAGCCAGCGATCCAGTACTGATAACATTGGTAGTAAGGGATCCTCAGCGAAATCGCTTTCCCAAGCATTCAGATACAGGCTCACCTTGTTTTCGTGGGTGAAATAATGTTGCCAAAGCCGAATAAAAGTGGTTTTTCCTCCGCCCCACGGGGCGTCTATAGCGAAAACCAATGGCGACTGCGCATTCAGCAAAACTGGAGACAGATTCTCAATCTCTGTGTGCCGTCCTAATAAGTCTTGAGGGGACGGCCAGGTGTCCGTATCAAGTTGGATGCCTTTGAAACGTAGTTGGATTAAATTTTTCTCAGATGGAGTTTTAGCATTTGTATTCAAAGTTTTTCTCCTTAACGCTATGTTACGAATTCCAAACGCTTTTGCGCGTGCCCTCTTGTCAGCCGTTCACTTTCACAAAATTTCGAACTTTGACTTTGCGTGCCATCAAGTCTGCCTTCATTGTCCTATCGGCACGACGTATATCGTTCATGTTGGATCTTTGAATCGCCCGGCTAAATGCAGTATCCACTACCTCTAGTTTTCCAAGATCTGTTGGATCAATTACGGGAGTGATGCCAGTGGGATTGCCTATGAACATAACAACCTGAGTTTCCCTGCCTGTTACTACCCGAAATCCAAACCGCTTATAGATGGGCACCATTACTATGTCACAAGACAATCCTATGGACGGAGAGATTCCCAAAATTACCTGCATCATATTGTTCATGATGCCGTGACGACGGTATTTTTTCTGCACAGCAGAGTAGTAAATATTGCACTCCTGCACGTCATTTTGGACCAGCGCGAACAGTAAGAAACCTACGATTCTCCCATCGTCCGTCGAGGCTGTGAGCAACTCAATCTGAGGTAGGTCGCGTCGCGTCATGTAGATCCGAACCTCTTCCACCAACATCGTCTTGTAGCCGTCAAAGAGAGGATGAGTGATAGGCGGGCTCGACATGCTCAACGCGGTGACGTTTTCCTCAACCAAGTCAAGAACAGCGCTGCAAGTGGAAGTATCTACAGGAGTGGCATGGCGGGTGATGGTATACATGCGGTTCCTCGTGATCTCCATTTTGAAGTCGTGAGGCTATTATTTTGACATCACCCTGTCTACTCCATGGAAGGACATGTAACAGGACAATAGATTGAGGGAGGGGCGCCCCTGGCCGATTGCTGCCTGACAGAGGGCTTTTGTTTTCCCTGCGGTAGGGTTTCTTTGCGGGACTTTAAATCAGAGGTTGGGTAGCGAGGGTTGGGGCAAAAATGGGGCAAACCGTACGCCAATCAATGCCACTTAATGCCTTCTAAGCATCGTATTCGTTTTGTCAAATGTGCCCTGCATGCCTTGGTATTCAAGGTGTGCAGGGCTTTTTTGCTTCAGTACTCCAGCACAATCGGCGTGTTACTCAGCGTCGGCAATCTTTTGGCCGACGATGGTCATTGTTAATTGTGGTTGTCCGACCACCGCGCCGTCTAGCTGCAGCTTCCCTCCTTCGTAGTCAACTACGCCTTTGGCCTCCAGTACGTAGTTGTCAATGCCTACGACATTGGTGTTGCCTGACTTCCATTTCGAAATCGTGAACTGAGATTGAAATTCACCTGAATGAGTAGGCACTTTGCCACGGTACAAATAGTGAGCATCTCCACCATTCGCTGAGCCATCCTTCACAACCACGATCCCCTCACCGTAGTCGCCAGTGTTGGCGTTGAACTTGACGTAAAAAATGCCTTGAGACATCACGTGCTCCAGATTCAGATTGAAAGATCAGCATAGGATCCAATCGCCATTTAGCAAGGACCAGCTCGTAACACATTGCGTTAGGAGGTTGTGAGTGGTCTTCACCGGGAAGCCGCCGAGATCAGCGGAGAGCTGGTGATCATGAACTGGTAGCCAGCAGCATTGGGAGGTTTGTTCTGAGAGATCAAGAGGTGTTGCTTATACCGGCAGCATGGTTTCACTGGGATCAGCGGCGTGCATGCGTCGGATAATTCGATAAAAAAAACCCGGCTATTAAAGCCGGGTTTTTTTATGCAGCAGCTGTTCGTCGTTTCATTGCCACTGCGATGGGCCGTAACACGCTGTCGGCAGCGTTAACGATACGGAGGTGCTTCGTCACGTACTCCAGCCCACGCTGAAGTACCAGAACCCCAAACAGCTCGTCGGCGTAGGATTCAGAAATCGAAGACACTTGAGCTAGGTCAACCTTCACGGTGTCGTTGGTCGAGAGCAAGCTTTCGATGGTGGCTCTTTCCTGAGCCGCCAACGACCGAGACGCAAGGTCAGTACGTTGGAAAGTATACGCTTCCATGATTTAGCCTCGTAGTACATTCATTAATTCAAAAATATCAACCGAATCAACATCCTGCATGGGCTGTCCACCAGCGACAAAACTCGACTCCTTGATCGCCAAGGAAATTGCTACCCCTTGCCAAGAATGGGACAGCTCGTGGTACGAGAGGTTTCCATTCTGAAGCTCCAAGTAGTGATCTCCTGAAGCTAAATATAGAAGGCCATCGTACTGTTTAGCAAGGCTGAAGAGTTTTGCTAACCCCAAGCCTTGGTGGTGGTTTCCGGTATTCTGGTATGTGGCAACGCCAGCTTGAAAAGGAGACTCGCCAAGAAAGTCATCAGGGACACTTTGAGCCCATGGGTCCAGCTTAGCTGCCAGTTTGCTACTATTGCCTTTCTGAAGGCACCACTCTATAGCTTCCCGATGAGTGGTAACGCCTTGTATGCGCGCCCTCTGTAGTTCATTCCGAAATCCCATCCCGCAGTCTGCAAGAGAAAATTCGATCAGAACTCCGTCTTTTGGGCACTTGCGCCGCTGGGCGGTGGAAAACCCGCTGCTCATACCATGTGACCAGACGTTGTCATGGAGCTCGCCGACTACAGCTTGCAGCTCTGCAAATACAGGGCTCTGGGCATAGTTAACTGAGGCAGAATTAGCCATCGCACGTAGGCAGCTGTTTATTTGTCCGGTGCCTGAGTCGACCGCATCCCTCGAGTCAAGATGCGTCAGCGGTGCGTAGGTTGCGCCAGCATTGATTCGTTTTTGTTTGTAATCATCGATGCCCCAGACCGACTTGGACAGCCCGATTGCTTTCAGGTATCCAGCGTTATACTCGTGATGGCAAGAAAACTGTTCAGGGCCGAGGTTTTTGCTGCGTAAAAACGCGGCGAGAACTGCGACGAAACCGGAGCTGTAGTCCTGCTTGGGCAAAGCTAGACTACTGCCACCACTGAATGCCAAGCGGCCAGGCAACATATTGAGCGCTGCGATAAGTCCGGCCAACGGTACCTCCATGTCATGCAAATCCAGTCGAGGCCAGATTTTGAGTCACACGGTTGCAAAATGCCAGCACTGCTTACGAACGTTCACTGGCATCGTTACGACAGCTTGCTTCTGACCGATTGCAATCATCATCGCGGGCCGGGCAGGGGAATTGGTGAAGTGGTTTATTGCCGAGAGGGAGCGCTGGTATCTGTTCTATTCGTTGTGGAGTCTTAGAAAAATCAGAAACAGACACCTGAACAGACACCTAATTGAAGCGGGGAAGGCTGAAGGCCTTGAAAACAATGGAGCGGGTGAAGGGAATCGAACCCTCGTTATCAGCTTGGGAAGCTGGAGTAATGCCATTATACGACACCCGCTCAGAGCGGCTGACTTTGTACCAGATGTGCGCCGGGAAATGAAGTTTTTCTTTAGCCGTGATCACTTGATTACGGGTGAGGACAACGCACAAACCACGTGGCGGTCTATCGCGGGCAAGCCTTGCTCCCACAGAAGCGGTAGCGTCCAGGCAAGCAGGCTTGCTCGCGATGACTCTGTTTCAGATGGCCAGTGCATGTTGGTCCTGGACGTAGTGGTAACGCGGTCGGCCTTCATGTGGCGAAGGCTTCAGGAAACCCAACAGTGCGTTACGGCTGTCACGGCAGGCGGCTTTGTGTTCCATGTCGAGGAAGTGACCGGTCGCCTCAAGCGTGGTGAAGGTGCTGTGTTGAACGTGATTGGCGAACAATCGCGCGCCATCGGCGGCGGTGTATTCGTCCCATTCACCGTTCAGGAACAACACGGGGACGTTGATTTTTTCCGATGCTTTGAGAAAGCACTGGCGGTCGCTGTGCAGCAGGTCGCTGATGTGAAAGTGCATCTGCCCGTATTCATGATCGGCCAGGCTGCTGACGTGGCGGTAGTTGAAGCGCTTGAACAGCGATGGCAAGTGCTTGCCGATGGTGCTGTTGACCAGGTTGCCGACGCGGTCGCCATCGCGGCTGCCGAGGTAATCAACGCCGCGCTCAAGGTAGTCGAGCATGTGCGCGTTGATCTCCGGGGAGAACGAGCTGATTACGGCTTTTTCGATGCGTCGTGGCCGTTGGGCGAGGGCGACCAGGGTCGCGGCGCCACCCCAGGAAAACGACAGCACGTGCTCGGCGGCGAAGTGGTCGATCAGCTCCAGGAGGATCTGTCCTTCGACGTCCTTGGTCAGCAGTTTCTCGTGCAGGTTGTGTGCTTTCGACTTGCCCGCGTAGGGCTGGTCGTAGCAGACCACGTTGAATTGCGGATGAAGATTTTTCACGGTTTGTGCAAACGACGCAGTCGTGGCCATCGAGCCGTTGACCAAGATGATGGTCTTCTCTGCGGCGTCTGCGCGATAGAACTCCGTGTAAACCCGATACTGACCCTGTATATCCAGCACAGCGATTTCTGGCCTCATGTCATATGACTCCTGGCAAGCGGGTATGCGCGCAAATGAGATTGCACGAGCTTTGTGACAGGTAGGCATACGCCTGGAATTTTGAGAGGCCCATGTCGATCCGTTAAAGCAGGTCGACGGGTATTATTATTGGCGGGCAGTCTGCCGGTCTGAGGCGGAACCTGAGGGTTCTCTAACCGGCAAAAAGTTTCTTAGAAGTATGTTGTGACTCGTCAGTCACATTTCGGCTGACGTCCTGATTCAAGCAGGGCGGAAAGGTTCGCGCAAGTGCCTTTGGTAAATTGTTCGACAACTTCTGCTGAGCGGTAGGCTGCTTAGATCAATTGGATCTCTTCGTCGCTCAGCGGGCGGTATTCGCCCGGTTTGAGTGACGGGTCGAGCACGAGGGGGCCCATTTTTTCGCGGTGCAGGCGCAGTACTTTGTTGTTGAAGTGGCCGAACATGCGCTTCACCTGGTGGTAGCGGCCTTCGACGATGCTCAGGCGAGCAGACGTTGTGCCGAGTACGAGCAGATCGGCGGGCAGGGTGGTGAGGTCTTCGAAAGCGAAGTACATGCCCTCGGCAAATTTCAGCGCGTATTCCGGTCCAATCGCTTGCTCTGTCTCGACCCAGTACACCTTGGGCAGTTTGGTCTGCGGCTGGGTCAAGCGGCGCGACCAACTGCCGTCGTTGGTGATCAGCATCAAGCCGGTAGTGTTGAAGTCCAGGCGGCCGGCGATGTGCAGTTCATCCTTGTCCGGTTCGTGGATCAGGTCGAGAACTGTCGGGTGCCGTGGGTCACGGGTGGCGCTGACGCATCCGGGCGGTTTGTGCAGCATGAAATGACGCACAGGCTTGCCGACTTGCAATACCTCGTTATCCACCTCGACACGGCTGAACTCCCGGACTTCGGCATGCGGATCGCTGACGATTTTTCCGTCAAGCCGCACGCGTTTTTCCACCAGCAACAGGCGCACCTGCTTGCGGTTGAAGCACGGCAGGTTGCTGAGGAAACGGTCTACACGCATGACGGGGGATCGGCAGGAAAGGGGCCGCGTATCTTACGGGATCGGCCGGGCGGCTGCTTGCAGTTGCGCCTCGACCTGCGCGCAGCGTGGGCAAAGACAGGATTTGTCGCGCAACTCGGCGGGCAAGGCCTGGAGAACGGCCGGATCGATGCTGACGCCGTAGCACCAGCAGGCCCGATCGGCGGTTCGCGGGTCGGCCAGGGTGCAATCGTTGGAGGCACCGCAGGCCGGGCAGGTATCTGGTTTATTCATAAACGGAGTGAGATTTTTCCACGCAGGTGCGGTTACGGCCGGTTTGCTTGGCCCGGTACATCGCATGATCCGCCCGGGACAGCAGCGTGTGCAAGGTGTCTTCGGGCTGCAAGGTGGTGAGGCCAATGCTCACGGTCAGCTTCAATGCTTGATCGTTGTACGCATACTGCTGTTGCTCGACGTGCTGACGAATTTTCTCGGCAATCATCAGGCCGGTTTCACCGTCGGTGTCCTTGAGCAACACGATGAATTCTTCACCGCCCCAACGACAGACAATGTCGGAGTGGCGCAGGCAACTTTCCAGGTCCCGTGCGAAGCCGATCAGCACCTGATCGCCGGCGAGGTGACCGTAGGTATCGTTCAAGGCTTTGAAGTGGTCCAGGTCGAGCAGTAACGCGGTCAGCGGTTTGGGTTCACGCTGGGCTTCGTGCATGGCTTGTGCGGCCAGCAGGTCGAAGCCTCGGCGATTGGGTAACTCGGTCAGGCTGTCGAGGGTGGCCTGGGCGTGGATTCGCGCCTGATAGCGCTTGATCACCCGGTTCAACAGGGCCAATACGATCAGCGTGATAAACAGGCAGATCAGCAAATTGAGGTACAGCGACTGGCGGATTTCATTGAGCGCGCCATCTTCGCGTTTGTCGACGAACAGGTACCAGTTGAGCTCCGGAATAAACCGCACGTTGAGGAAATGACCCTGGCCATGGACGGAATATTCATAGGTGCCGCTGTGGGGTTTGGGCAGCTGGCTGACCAGGCTTTTCATGCTGTCGAGTTCGCCAAGGGTCTTGCCGATGTGCGCGCCCTCGGGGCCACCCTCGGCACCGGTCAGCACCAGGCGTCCGAAGGTGTCGACGAAATACACGCTGCGTTGATAGCGCTGCTGGTATTTGTCGATCAGCTTGATCACCGCATCAACCGTCAAACCGACGCCCGCCGCGCCGATGAACCGGTTGTTGTAGTCGTAGACCTTGTAGTTGATGAAGAACGTCAGGTTGTCCTTGTTGGCCAGGTCCGGATCGACGTTGATCTCGTAAGGGTCGGCCATATCACGCACGCGAAAGTACCAGGCGTCCCGGGGCTCGGTGACTTTGATCTGCTTGAGAACGCCTTTGGCGTGGTAGTAGGTCAGGCTGGTGTTGGAGACAAAAAACGCGGTGTAGGCGCCGTAATGCGTCATGACCTCGTTGAGATATCGAGTCATCTGATCAGGGTTCTGCTCCCCGTTGACCACCCAGTCGCGCATGAAGGTGTCGCGCGACATCATCGAGGAGATGAGGATGGGACGGACGAGGTCTTTCTGGATTTCCGAGTAGACCGTGTCTGACGTCAACGGCAGTTCGGTGTTGACGATGCTGTCCCGGATCGACGCTCGCGAGGCGTAATAGCTGAGAAAGGACGTCGCCAGAAAGCCCGCACCCAGCAGCGCAATCAGCGTAAGAACCAACGAACGTTGCGAATACAGCGGCGAGCGAAGCGGCATGACAGTTCCATTGGCAGTGATCCGGGTGGGAGGCATTCTAATGGGACTGCGGGGAAATAACTGCTGGATTTGTGGGGTGAATCGGTTTGTATCAGGGGCCGTTCCGCCAACCTAAACACCCCACTTATCTACATCGATTCTATTCGCAGCTATACCCCACTTGAACCTCGCGGCCGTAACCTTTGGCCAACCACATTCAGTACATCACACCCATCCCGCAGCGGAAGGGCGCAGAGCAAGGCGAAGTCGCTGAGAATGAAAGATTGGCATTCGATTGATCCGCGCATGGAGAGGTTTTCCAGCACTTGGGTGACGGCGTGAATTCGGTAATTGGCGGCATCGACCAGGACGTCGAGCGGGGCTTGGGTATCGATGAAGAGGGTGGGCATGTCGTCGCAGTTGCTGGTGAGGGGTTTGAAGCGGTTTTCGGGGTGGGGGGGTGGTTTTGTGTAGGGTGCGTCGGTAGTTGGTTTTGTCATTTGCTTAACACCTGGGATATGAATTAAAGCTACCAACAGCCTTCCTACGGGCTAGGGTGGCAGCCGTACGCGGGAGTAGGAGACCGAGTACCCAGAAAACTCAGCCAAGCCGAAGCGTGTCCCGCGCAAAGCTGCCGCGAACGATATTGCGGACACTGAGTAAAGTGCCGCAATCAAACGACAGCGCTGATGCGCGAAGAGCAAACAAGGGTTCCTACACCCTGTCGCTGCAATTGCAGCGACCATCGAAGACTATCGATGGAACCCATCTCGCACCAGTTCATGAACACCCCTAGAAATTGAAGGAAATTTCCGACGAGATTGTCCGGAAAAATCGCTGGTCGTAGGATCGATTTCGCGGAAGTCACGAAAATTTAATATTGGTAACGTGAGTTTAATTAAGCCGCACTCTAGTTAATTATGATTGTTTTCTTGGTATCGTCGTAGGCAGCGAAGAAGTACTTCCATAAATGCCTTTCGGTTGACAACTTCGTCGTCGAAATAGGTTGTCATTTTCTCGAATACCCGATCAAAAGTATCACTCTCGCGTAGAAAATACTCGATTGTGCATATTAGAGAGTCTCTTTCTTTAGAGGTGTAAGCAAGAAATTCTGGTTCCATTAAGATGTCAAACATCTCGGTGAGCTCTCGCTCATTGTTTACGTTTTTTGAAGCTATAATAGTTTCTCTTTCTGCGTCGTAGGTGTTTTCTATGTCGAAAACAAAAAGAAGGCTGCGTATATCTGCGATGTTAAAGTTATTTTTCACTAGTCGAAATCCGTGAAAGAAGTTTTAGGGTGGCCGCTATTATTCAATATGACAATGGCTTTGGTCTGCTGACCATACTCCAGACCGTCGCGCTTATACCCCTCTCCAATTATTTTTCCCATGTCTATAGGTCTACGTGATGTTTGTAGATCGGTTTGTCGGAAAATTAATTTCGCTCTATATATGGCATTTAATTGATCGCGGTGGCTCAAAAAGTGTGTGGCGGCAGGGGGGATCATCGGCTCGCCTGCCTTATTTCCATTCTGATACCTTTCAATTTCTCCCGTTGTTGGATTTCGACCAGAAGTTACACGCTCACGCTGAGATTCCAACGTGGTTTGCTTGCCATGTTTTTCCACGAAGTGGGCACCTATTATGGAATCTTCCATTTTTTTCAATTCTCGATATGCATTAGCCTCAGCCAACTCATCAATCCGCGCCCGTCGTTCCTCACGAGTCAGCTTCGGCAGTCCAGGCGCGCCTTCATCAACCGTTACGCCAGTGACGTCATCCGGCGCACCACACCCAATCTTCCCCGGCGGCGGACAACTCAACCCCAGCGGATCCACCCACCCTGTCGGATTCGGCGTGTACTGGTACTGATTCAGCCCACCCGCCAGCTTGATCGGGTCAGGCGTCAAATACCGGCCAACATCCGGATTGTAGTAGCGATGCCGGTTGTAGTGCAGGCCGCTTTCGGCGTCGAAGTATTGCCCCTGAAACCGTAGCGGCTGCTCAAGTTGTTCACCGCCGCCGTGTTGTAGACGACTGACTTTGCCGTAGGCGTTGTACTTCGCCGACCAGACGATCTCGCCGCTGAAATCCGTCAGTTCCTGCGGCGTACCGAGGTGGTCGAGTTGGTAGTAGAACGGGCAAGCCTTGCGCGGGCCTTTGCCGTCGAGCATGGCCAGTGGGCGGAAGCTGCCGGGTTCGTAGAGGTAGCTGCGGTAGTGGTTTTTGCTGCTTTCGG
>NZ_WFGV02000015.1 GCF_010095445.2 Pseudomonas sp. TNT3 | reverse complement strand
GCCGCGCGATGTCGCGCTCGGCGCCACGCAACAGCGGCAGGGTGGCGTCGGCCAGTTGCAGCAGGCGTAAACCGGCGCTGGTAAAGCGCACCGGTTTGGTCTTGCGCACGAACAACGGCATGCCCATGCGCTCTTCCAGTTCCTTGAACTGGTGGGAGAGGGCGGACTGCGTCAGGTGCAGGCGATCGGCTGCGTCTACCAGGCTATCGGCTTCGCGCAAGGCATGCAGGGTCTTCAGGTGACGGATTTCAAGCACCGGGGGCTCCATGAGGAAAACTTGTGATCAACACGAAAAGGTTGAGTTTGTCTCATGTTGGGTTGGGTGTCGACAATAGCGCCATGTTTTACAGCATCTTTTAAAGAGAGAATTTTCATCATGGCCCTGGCACACACACTTGGTTTCCCTCGCATCGGCGCTGATCGCGAACTGAAAAAAGCCCTGGAGTCTTACTGGAAGGGCGACCTCGATCAGGACGCGTTGAAGCGCGTTGGTCAACAACTGCGCGCCAGCCATTGGCAATTGCAGAAAGACGCCGGCATCGACCTGCTGCCGGTCGGCGACTTCGCCTGGTACGACCAGGTGTTGACCCATTCCCTGACCTTCGGGGTGATCCCGGAGCGTTTCGACAGCGCCAGGGATGCCAACGGCCTGCCGACTCTCGACACCTTGTTCGCCATGGCCCGTGGCGCCACGGCGAGCGGCTGCGGCGGTGAACACACCAAGGCGCAATACGCCCAGGAACTGACCAAGTGGTTCGACACCAACTACCACTACCTGGTCCCGGAGTTCAGCGCGGACCAGGCATTCAAGCTGAGCTGGGAGCAGCTGTTCGATGAAGTCGACGAAGCCCGCGCCCTCGGCCACAACGTCAAACCGGTGATCATCGGCCCACTGACCTACCTGTGGCTGGGTAAAGCCAAAGGCAACGACTTCGACAAACTCGACCTGCTGGAACGCCTGCTGCCGGTCTACAACGAAATCCTTGTTCGCCTCGCCGAACAAGGGGTGGAGTGGGTGCAGATCGACGAACCGATCCTGACCCTCGATCTGCCCCAGGACTGGAAAAACGCGTTCGAACGCGCTTATCACATCCTTCAGTATTCGCCGCTGAAAAAACTCGTGGCCACCTACTTCAGCGGCCTGCAAGACAACCTCGGTCTGGCGGTCGGCCTGCCAGTACAAGGCTTGCACATCGATGCCGTGCGTGCCCCCGATCAACTGCTGCACGTGCTCGACCGCTTGCCGACCTACAAGATTCTTTCGGTGGGTCTGGTCAATGGGCGCAACGTCTGGCGCTGTGAGCTGGAACCGGTGCTGGCACAACTGCAGTTTGCCCAGGAACGTTTCGGCGACAACCTGTGGGTCAGCAGTTCCTGCTCGTTGCTGCACAGCCCGGTGGACCTGGACCGCGAAGACAAACTCGATCCGGAACTGAAAAGCTGGCTGGCCTTTGCGGTGCAGAAGTGTGGCGAAATCGCTGTGCTGCGCGATGCGCTCAACGATCCGCAATCGCCGAAAGTGCGGGCTGCATTGGCCGAGAGTCGCGCTATTCAAACGAGCCGCGCCGAGTCGCCGCGCATCCATAAATCCGATGTTCAGGCGCGTATCGACGCGATCGGTGCAGCGGATAGCCAACGTCATTCGCCGTTCGCAAAGCGCATCGAACAGCAGCGTGCGCGTCTGAAATTGCCGGCGTTTCCGACCACCACCATCGGCTCGTTCCCGCAGACCGGCTCGATCCGCCTGGCGCGTCAGGCGTTCAAGCAGGGCAAGCTGTCGGCCAACGATTACACTGACGCCATGCACAGCGAGATTCGCCACGCTGTGCAGGTTCAGGAACAGCTTGGCCTGGATGTGCTGGTGCACGGTGAAGCCGAGCGCAATGACATGGTCGAGTACTTCGCAGAGCAGCTCGATGGTTATCTGTTCACACGCTTCGGCTGGGTGCAGAGCTACGGTTCGCGCTGCGTGAAACCGGCGATCATCTACGGTGACCTGAGCCGTCCGAACGCCATAACGGTGGACTGGATCACTTATGCCCAGAGCCTGACCGACAAGGTCATGAAAGGCATGCTCACCGGTCCCGTGACCATGCTGATGTGGTCGTTCCCCCGCGAGGATGTTTCGCGCAAAGTCCAGGCGCAACAGCTGGCCCTGGCCCTGCGCGACGAAGTGGTAGATCTGGAAGCTGCCGGCATCAAGATCGTGCAAATCGACGAAGCCGCATTCCGTGAAGGCCTGCCTCTGCGCCGCGCACAGTGGCAGGAATACCTGGACTGGGCGGTGGAAGCATTCCGCCTGACCGCCTCGGGTGTCCGTGACGAAACCCAGATCCACACCCACATGTGCTACAGCGAATTCAACGACGTGATCGAGTCCATTGCGGCCATGGACGCCGATGTGATCACCGTCGAAACGTCGCGCTCGGACATGGAATTGCTGGAGGCGTTCGAGGCGTTCGACTACCCGAACGACATCGGTCCGGGCGTCTACGACATTCACTCGCCACGGGTGCCGGACACGGCCGAGATGGTCAAGTTGATGAGTAAAGCGGTGAAGCGCATTCCAGCCGAGCGGTTGTGGGTGAATCCGGATTGCGGGCTGAAAACACGGGCGTGGCCGGAGACCGAGGCCGCGCTGGTGAACATGGTGGCGGCGGCTCGGCAGTTGCGCAGTCAGCTGGCTTAACATTTAGCGGCGCCTGCTCTGACCCCATCGCGGGCAAGCCCGCTCCCACAATGTGTTATGTCGTTCGCGAAGGCTGTGTACGACAGGGATCCTGTGGGAGCGGCGGTTCGACGATTCGACTTGCCCGCGATAGCGGATGCACATTCAACATTGATGTCGCCTGACACGCCGCCATCGCGAGCAGGCTCGCTCCCACGTTGGAAATGCGTTTATGCCTGAACATTGCGTAGGAGCTGGCTTGCTCCGGGCGGCGATCTGACGAAAGGGGTCGCACGTCTTTAACATGACCGCTCGGCACTCTTCATCAAACTGTCACGCAACTGTGGCAGCGCGCTTGAACAAACTTCATCAGACTCGCGCTCTACTGGGGTTCTGCGTTTCGGTGTTTTTTCATGCGTTTATTTCTTCTACTGGCCGCGTTGTTGTTCGGCCTGCCGTCGATGGCGGCTTCACGTTGCGATGTCAATGTTCCGACTGAACGGGCCGATCTGGCGCAGGTGAGCCTGGCGTACCAGAGCATTGGTCGTGCATCGGACCCCGCGCTGTTGCTGGTGATGGGGCTCGGCGGACAGCTCATTCACTGGCCAGACGAGGTGGTCGTCGCGCTGTGTCAGCAGGGTTTTCGGGTGATTCGTTATGACAATCGCGATGTCGGTCTCTCGACCTGGCGGCAACCCCCTGTCGACGCCAACCTGACCTTCGAAGTGCTGCGCTACAAACTGGGGTTGCCAGTGTCGGCGCCCTACACCCTGACCGACATGGCCGACGATGCGTTCGGGTTGATGGACGCCTTGCACGTCGAGCAGTTCCACGTGCTCGGCGCGAGCATGGGCGGCATGATTGCCCAGCACATGGCGGCGATGGCGCCGCAGCGAGTCGAGAGCCTGACTTTGATCATGACCAGTTCCGGTGCCGAAGGGCTGCCGGCGCCGAGTGCAGCATTGGTGCAATTGCTTGCGCGTCGTGGTGCGCCGAATCGCGAAGCCGCTCTGGAACAACAGGCAGATCTGCTCGCGGCGCTGGGCAGTCCGACGGTGAGTGATGATCGGCAGGCATTGTTGCATCAGGCGGCACAGTCCTATGACCGGGCATTCAACCCAGAAGGCGTGAAGCGCCAGATCATGGCCATCCTTGCGGAACCGAGCCGGGTAGCGCTGCTCAATCAGCTTCGTGTGCCGACCCTGGTGGTGCATGGGACGGCTGATCCCTTGCTGCCGGTGATGCACGGCGTGCACCTGGCGGCGCATATTCGCGGCAGTCAGCTGAAGCTGATTCCGGGGCTGGCTCATCGATTCCAGGAGGCGTTCAAAGCGCCGCTACTGGCGGCGGTGCTGCCGTATTTGCAGGCTCATCGCGAAGACACTTCGCATTGGGCGCAGATTGATCCGTTGCCGGCTCCCAATCTCCTGTAATTCACAGTAGATCTGCTGCGCGTCAGGGTTCGTCGGGTGTATCGTTTGACCTTTGCGGCGCATTCCAGTTTGCGAGGTGAGTGATGAGTACCCCACTGAAAATCGATTTCGTCAGCGACGTGTCCTGCCCCTGGTGCGTGGTGGGCTTGTACGGCTTGACTCGCGCTCTGGATTTGCTGGGCGATGAGGTGCAGGCCGAGATTCGTTTCCAGCCGTTCGAGCTTAACCCGAAGATGGGGCCTGAAGGGCAGAACATTACCGAGCACATCACCGAGAAATACGGATCGACGCCTGAGCAATCCCAGAAGAATCGCGAAATGATCCGGGCTCGTGGTGCCGAGCTCGGGTTTGCCTTCCGCACGGACGGTAATAGCCGCATCTACAACACCTTCGATGCTCATCGTTTGCTGTATTGGGCGGGGCTCGAGGGCGCGCAGTTCAATTTGAAGGAGGCGCTGTTCAGGGCGTATTTCACCGAAGGCGGCAATCCGTCTGATCCTCAGCAGTTGGTCCGGATCGCCGAAAGTGTCGGACTGGATCGCAAGCGCGCCGAGGCCATATTGGCGTCGGATGAGTTCGCCAAAGAGGTTCGCGAAGAGGAGCAGCTGTGGCTGTCACGGGGCGTCAGTTCGGTGCCGACCGTGGTGTTCAACGGGCAGTACGCGGTCAGCGGCGGGCAGCCGGTTGAGACGTTTGTCGGGGCGATCCGGCAGATCATGAGCGAGTCGAAGGGTGGGACGGTGAGCTGATTCGCTGACTACTTCTGTGGCGAGGGAGTTTACTCCCGCTGGGCTGCGCAGCAGCCCCCCATCACAGTCACCCCGCTACTTCTGATGCACCGGGCATGCAGGTTTTGCGGCTGCTTCGCAGCCGAGCGGGAGTAAACTCCCTCGCCACAGGAGAGTAAGGCAGTTCAACCAGAGGGGAATTCCCTCACCACCAATCCAAAGAGATGTGATCAGCCGTGGACGCGCACCCACACGCTGACCAGCACCGTAGCCGCCATCAACCACGCCACTGCCGCAACGGCCAGCGAAGCTTCCAGCCGCATCTTGTCGACCATCACATACAACGTTGCCAGGTAGATGAAGTACGGAATGATCGACCACATGCCAAACACGATGGTGGTCTTCAGGTCATCCAGCGAACGGCCCTTGCCGACGATGTAGTGCGCGATCAGTGCAAAGGTCGGAAACAGCGGCACCAATCCTGCGATGTAATAGTTTTTGGTTTTAGCCAGCGCAGCAAGAATGATCACCACCGCTGCACCCAGAGTTGCTTTGAGTATCAGGTCCATCAGTGGCTCAGCCCGTATTTTTTCACTTTATCGAACAGGGTGGTCTTGGCCATGCCCAGCTCCAGGCTGGCCTGGGTCAGATTGCCGCCGCTGCGTTGCAAGGCGTCGCTGAGCAGGTTGCGTTCGAAGGCTTCCACCGCTTCGGCGAAGGCCAGGCCGTGATTGCTGCCACTGGTGCCGGATTTCTTGAAGGCCGGCAAGCCCAGGGCAAAGCGTTCAGCGACGTTGCGCAGTTCGCGCACGTTGCCCGGCCAGTCATGACTCATCAGGTGCGACAGGGTCTGGTTGTCCAGCTCCGGCACTGCGCGGTCAAAGCGCAGGGACGATTGCTGCAGGAAGTGCTCGAACAGCTGCAGGATGTCTTCACGGCGCTCGCGCAGCGGCGGCAGTTCCAGGGTCACCACGTTCAGACGGTAATACAGGTCGCTGCGGAATTCGCCGGCCTTGCTCGACGCGTCCAGATCGGATTTGGTCGCCGCGATCACCCGGCAATCCACCGCCACGCTCTGGTTTGAACCGAGGCGTTCGAGGGTGCGCTCCTGCAAGACCCGCAGCAGTTTGATCTGCAGCGGCAGTGGCATGCTTTCCACCTCGTCGAGGAACAACGTGCCGCCGTCAGCATGTTCGATCTTGCCGATCCGCCGTTTGCCAGCGCCGGTAAACGCGTTGGCTTCGTGGCCGAAGATCTCGCTTTCGAACAGGTTCTCCGGCAGGCCTCCGCAGTTCAGCGCAACAAACTGCCGGGTGTGGCGACGACTGAAGTCGTGCAGGCAGCGGGCGACCAATTCTTTACCGGTGCCGGTTTCGCCCTCGATCAACACGTTGGCCGAGGTGTCGGCGACGTTGGCGATCAGCTCCCGCAGATTCTGCATGGCCGCAGAACGGCCGATGATCCGGCCTTCCAACGAGTCGCGCTCTGCCAGTTGCCGCCGCAACGACGAGACTTCTCGAGCCAGGCTGCGTTGCTCCAGAGCGCGACGGGCAACGTCCACCAGGCGCTCCGGGGAAAACGGTTTCTCCATGAAGTCATAGGCGCCTTTTTGCATCGCGCCGACCGCCATCGAGATGTCGCCGTGGCCGGTGATCAACACCACGGGCAGGCTGCGATCACGGGCCTTGAGTCGGGTCAGCAATTCCAGGCCATCAATGCCCGGCAGGCGAATGTCGCTGATGACGATCCCGGCAAAGTTGTCGCCGACCCGCTCCAGCGCTTCTTCGGCGCTGCCCACGCCCACGCAGGGAATGTCTTCCAGGGTCAGCGCCTGCTGGCAGCCGAGCAGTACATGAGGATCGTCTTCGACGATCAGCACACTAAGGTCGTTGTTCATATTGGCTCGGCGAAAGAGGGGCTTACCAACGGTAAACTGAGGACAAAAGTGGTTCCACCGCCCACCGGGTGTTCGACACCCAGGTGTCCGCCCGTAGCAGCGGCCAGGCTCGCGGACAAGGTCAGGCCGAGGCCCAGACCCTGCTCGCCGGGTTTGGTGGTGAAGAATGGTTCGAACAGATGCTTGCGCGTTTCGGCGTCGATGCCGTGGCCGTTGTCGCGGACACGAAGACGGTATTTGCCATCGAACACTTCGCCTTCGAGCCACAGCTCCGGTAACGGTTGAGCCTGCATGGCATCCAGGGCGTTGCCCATCAGGTTGACCAGAATCTGCTCCAGGCGCGTCTGATCGATTTGCACCTGCACATCGCTGAAGTCGCGATGCACTTGCAGGTGCGCGCTTTCAACCCGGCCACCGAGCAACTGCAAGGCCGCATCCACGGCTTTACCGAGGCTGGCCTGACCCTTGTCGTCGCCGCGACGGGCAAATGACCGCAGACTGGCGGTGATCCGGCCCATGCGGTCGATCAGTTCGTTAATGGTCTTGAGGTTGGTGCTGGCGACATCCAGCTGACCGCGTTCCAGGAAACGCACCGTGTTGCCGGACAAGGTGCGCAGCGCGGCGAGCGGCTGGTTGAGTTCATGGGCGATGCTGGTCGACATCTGGCCGATGGCCGCGAGTTTACCCGCCTGCACCAGTTCATCCTGGGCCCGGCGCAAGGTCTCTTCGGCCTGGCGCCGTTCACGGATCTGGCCCTTGAGCCGTTCGTTACTGGCGCGCAGGTCGGTGGTGCGTTCGGTAATCCGACGCTCCAGTTGATTGTTGGCTTCCTGCAAGGCTTCCCGGGCGGCGAGGCGGGTGGAGATGACCTTTCTGCGCTCATTCCAGGCAATCAGCAAAAACGTCACCAGGGCCAATGCCACGGCCACCAGAATCCCCTGATTGATCGCTTCGCGGCGCAAATCCTGAAGCGGGGTGAGGAGGGTGAAATTCCAAGGTGTGTCGCTTAACGGGCGAGTTTGCGACAGGTAGCTGATGTCTTCCTGATCGGACTCCACTTCGCTGTTGGCGGGGAAGGTCAGTTTCTCTTCACCCTCTGCCAGTTTTTCCCGGGCCAGCGGTTGCAGTTCGTTGAGCGGGAACCAGTAGTACTGGAGGCTGCGGGCGAGTTTTTCCTTGGTCTCGTCGCTCAGCGGTATCACTGATTTGAGACGACGTGCCGGATCGCTGGACAGAATGATGATGCCGTTCTCGTCACTGACGAAGGCTTCCAGACGGGCGCGCTGCCAGCGTTCTTCCATCGCTTCGAGGCGGACTTTGACCACCGCGACACCGATGATCTTGCCGTGTTCTTCCAGGCCGTGGGCCAGGTAGTAACCGGGTTCGCCGTTGGTGCTGCCGATGCCATAGAAACGTCCGGGCTGGCCGCGAATAGCGTTTTGGAAATAGGCGCGAAAGGAGAGGTCTTCACCCAGGTAACTGTCGACATCGCGCCAGTTACTGGTGGCCATGACGCGGCCGGTGGTGTCCATCACGTAGATGGCGCGACTGCGGCTGCGGCGGTTCAGGCCTTCCAGGTAGTCATTGACCGTTTGCCGATGTTCCGGCGACGGGTCGGCCAGCAGTTGGGAAACACTGGTTTCGAGTTCCAGCAGGCTGGGCAGGTAGGTGTACTTGCTGATCTCGCTCTCGACGGCGCGTGCATGCAACTCCAGCTGGCGCTGGCCGTTTTCGCTGAGGCTGCGTATGCCGTAGTACTCGCTGACCCAGAAACCGACGTAACCCAATCCGATCATCAGCGCGATGATCAGCGGGGGCAGGAACAGATGGCGAATCAGACGGGGTTTCACGGCGAGTGATGGCGGCGCTGCGCGATAGAGAGTGGGGTCGCATTTCATCACAGATGCCTTGGGTCAACCACAACACATATCCGAACGCTCACACCGGCACTGTAGGAGCTGCCGAAGGCTGCGATCTTTTGATCTTTCTAAAATCAAAAGATCGCAGCCTCGTTTCACTCGACAGCTCCTACAGGGGAGCGGTGTTTCACTTAGTGCTGCAGAATCTTGTTGAGGAAGTGCTGTGTACGCTCGGCCCGGTGGCTGATGTCGCCGAAGAACTCTTCTTTCTTGCAGTCTTCGATAATCTTGCCCTGGTCCATGAAAATTACCCGGTCCGCCACTTTGCGGGCGAAGCCCATTTCGTGGGTGACGCACATCATGGTCATGCCTTCGTGGGCCAGCTGCACCATCACGTCCAGCACTTCGTTGACCATCTCCGGATCGAGCGCCGAGGTCGGTTCGTCGAACAGCATGACGATCGGGTCCATCGCCAGCGCACGGGCAATCGCCACACGCTGTTGCTGACCACCGGAAAGCTGGCCAGGGTGCTTGTGGGCATGCGCCGACAGACCGACGCGCTCAAGCAGTTGCAGGCCTTTCTTGGTGGCTTCTTCCTTGCTGCGGCCCAGCACCTTGATCTGCGCGATGGTCAGGTTTTCGGTGATGGTCAGGTGCGGAAACAGTTCGAAATGCTGGAACACCATGCCGACGCGCGAGCGCAGTTTCGGCAGGTTGGTCTTCGGGTCGGCGATGGACGTGCCATCGACGACCACGTCGCCTTTCTGGAACGGTTCCAGGGCATTGACGCATTTGATCAGGGTCGACTTGCCGGAACCGGAAGGCCCGCACACCACGATCACTTCACCCTTTTTGACCTCAGTGCTGCAATCAGTCAGCACCTGGAAGTCGCCATACCACTTGTTGATATTTTTGATAGAGATCATACGGCGAACCTTTTTTGCAGACGCTTGACCAGCAGCGAGGCGGAAAAGCTGATGATGAAGTACACGAGCCCTGCGAAGATCAGGAACTCATTGGAGCGACCGATGATGTCGCCACTGGCACGCGAGGCGTTGAGGAAGTCCACCAGGCCGACGGCGTAAACCAGCGAGGTGTCCTGGAACAGGATGATGCTCTGTTGCAGCAACAGCGGGGTCATCTTGCGGAACGCCTGCGGCAGGATGATCAACCGCATCATCTGGCCATACGTCATGCCCAGCGCCTGGGCAGCGCCCATCTGGCCCTTGGGAATCGACTGCACACCGGCCCGGACGATCTCGCAGAAGTACGCGGCTTCGAACATCATGAAGGCCACGATGCACGAGGTGAACGCGCCGATCGGCGTGTCTTCGCCGGTGATCCAGCGCAGCACGAACGGCACCGCCAAATAGAACCAGGTGATGACCAGCAGCAGCGGGATCGAGCGGAAGTAGTTGACGTAGGCGCCGGCGATGTTCGACAGCAGTTTGCTGTGGGACAGGCGCATCAGCGCGAGGATGGTGCCGAGGATGATCCCGCCGACGACGCCCATCGCCATCAATTGCAGGGTCATGACCATGCCGTTCCACAAGCCCGGCAGGGACGGGATGATGCCCGAGAAGTCGAATTCCATCATTTACCCCCTACGGAGATCAGGCCCGGCACAGCGACTTTCTTCTCGACCAGGCGCATCAGCAACATCAGGCTCATGTTCAGGGTGAAGTAGATCAGGGTCGCCAGGGTAAAGGCTTCGAACAGGTTGGCGGAGAACTCGGCGGTTTGCTTGGTTTGTGCAAGCAGTTCCATCAGACCGATCAGCGAGGCCACGGAGGTGTTCTTGAACACGTTCAGGAATTCCGAGGTAAGCGGCGGGATGATGATGCGGTAGGCCTGGGGCAGCAGCACGTTCCAGTAGATCTGCGGCAGCTTGAAGCCCATGGCGCGCGCGGCGGATTCCTGGCCGCGCGGCAACGCCTGGATGCCGGTGCGCACCTGTTCGCAGACACGAGCGGTGGTGAACAGACCCAGGCACACGACGACGCTGAGGAATGCCGAGGTGGTCGGGTTCAGGTCCTGCTTGTACCAGTCCTGCATGCCTTGAGGCAGCAGATCGGGTACCAGGAAGTACCAGATGAACAGCTGAACAAGCAGCGGCACATTACGGAAGATTTCAACGTAGCAGGTCGCGATGCCCGATACGATGCGATTCGGTACGGTGCGCATGACACCCAGAATCGAGCCCAGCGTCAGGGCAATGATCCAGGCCATGATGGCGATGGCGATGGTCCAGCCCAGTCCGGTGATGTACCAGTCGAGATACGTCTCGCTGCCCACCCCGGTGGACCTGAAGAACACGCCCCAGTCCCAGTTGTAATTCATTAGGGTCTCCCCTCGGATCGATCAATGTGCAAGTGCCCGCCTGGGGAAGCTCCGTTCCCACCCGACTTGAACGTCGGGCACACGCCACCGGCTCGACAGCCACCGGTTCGAGTGTTTCCAGAAATGCCAGCAGGGAGTGACAACCTCCTGAAAGGGCAACGGCCCTCTCAGGAGGTAAGGTTAGTCAGAAATCAGGATTTCTTTTCGTCAGCCGCTTTATCGGTCGGATTGGCGATCAGGGCCTTGAGTTCATCACTCATCGGGAAGTTCAGGTTCAGGCCTTTTGGCGGGATTGGCGCCATGAACCATTTTTCGTAGATCTTGTTGATCTCGCCCGACTTGTAGGTCGCCACGATCGCGTCATCCACGGCTTTCTTGAACGGCTCGTCGCCCTTGCGGACCATGCAGCCGTAAATTTCGTAGGACTGTGGAGTACCGGTCACGGCCCAGTCGCTGGCCTTCTTGGCTTTGGCTGCTTCACCGGCCAGCAAGGCGTCGTCCATCATGAACGCTACAGCGCGGCCCGATTCCAGCATCTGGAACGACTCGCCGTGGTCTTTGGCGGAAATGACATTCATGCCCATCTGCTTGTCGGCGTTCATCGATTTGATGATGCGCTCGGACGTGGTACCGGCGGTGGTCACGACGTTCTTGCCTTTCAGGTCGGCGAAGTCTTTGTAAGGGGAGTCTTTCTTCGACAGCAGGCGGGTGCCGATTTCGAAGATGCCGACGGAGAAGTCAACTTGCTGCTGACGCTCGACGTTGTTGGTGGTGGAGCCGCACTCGACGTCCACGGTGCCGTTTTGCACCAGCGGGATACGGGTTTGCGAGGTGACCAGGTTGTATTTGACCTGCAGGTTTGGCATGTCCAGGTCTTTCTTGATCGCTTCGACGATTTTCAGCTGGATGTCGTGGGAGTAGCCGATCGGTTTGCCGGAGGCATCAGCGATGTAGGAAAACGGAATGGAAGCGTCACGATGCCCGAGGGTGATGACACCGGACTCTTTGATCTTCTTCAGTGTGCCAGTGAGTTCGGCAGCGAAAACTGGAGTGGTAATCAGAGCGGCAGCAATGGCTGCGCCCAGGATATGGGGAACGATGCGCATCAAATTTTCCTCGACATTGTTTTTTTTATGGAGCCAGTTCATCGGCCCTTTTTGTGCTTCGAAGGTTTGCCGGCGTCTGAATGAACGGCGCAGCAAGCATTCGTCCAAGAGTGTAGAGCATGACTCGTGCCAGGCCAGGTGCTATGAGATAAATCGTTGAAATATAAGGATATTAAATATTTATGGCGAGATTGTTTGCGTTGTTTAATCCGGTATCCCGAATCGACTGCCGGGTCGCGTTCGGAAAACCGAATGCAATATAGGAGTCATCCGCATTTTCCATGTAGGAGTGAGCCTGCTCGCGATTACCTTGTGTCAGGCACATAGAGTTTTGCATGTGATGGCCTTATCGCGAGCAGGCTCACTCCTACAGTGGGATGTGGTGGGATTAAAAATGCGAAAAGCCCCTGGATCATGCGATCCAAGGGCTTTCGGTTGAGCGGATACCCGATCAGGCCGCTTCGATCTTGCTGCGATTCTGTTCGACCTTGCTCAGGTAATCCACCAGCTTCTGCTGTTCTGCCGGGGTGGTGAACAGCCCGAGCTTGCTGCGACGCCACAGGATGTCGTGCGCGGTGGTTGCCCACTCTTCGCTGCACAGGTAATCAACTTCGCGGGTGTAGAGCCCGCCGCCGATGTGATCACCCAGGTCATTGAGGCTCTGCACACCTTCCAGCATCCGCCAGGTGCGGCTGCCGTAGGTGGTGGACCAGCGGCGCGCGATTTCGGTCGGCACCCAGTCGAACTTGTCGCGGATCAAGGCGCACAAGGCTTGAGGGGTGGTCATGTCTTCGCCCCCTGGCAGCGTAGCGGTGGCCGTCCAGCTGGGTTTGATCTGGGTGAAGTACGGCGTCAGTTGTGCCAGCGCCGACTCGGCCAATTTGCGATAGGTCGTCAGCTTGCCGCCGAAGACTGACAACAACGGTGCTTCTTCGCCGCTGCCGGACAACGCCAGGGTGTAGTCGCGGGTAACGGCCGAAGGGTTGTCGGATTCGTCGTTGCACAACGGGCGAACGCCGGAGTAGCTGTGCAGGATGTCGTCGCGGCTGACTTGCTTCTTGAAGTGCGCGTTGACCACCTTGAGCAGGTAATCGGTCTCGCCGTCGGTGATCGCGACTTTCGCAGGATCGCCGGTGTATTCACGGTCGGTGGTGCCGATCAGGGTGAAGTGGTTCAGGTACGGAATGGTGAAGACGATTCGCTGATCTTCGTTTTGCAGAATGTGCGCGTGTTCGCCTTCGTACAGTTTCGGCACGATCAGGTGACTGCCCTGGATCAGGCGGATGCCGTATGGCGATTCCATCTTCAGGTCGTCACGGATGAACTTGGCGACCCACGGGCCAGCAGCGTTTACCAGGGCCTTGGCGCGAATCGAAAACAGGCTGCCATCGGCGCGTTCCAGGTGCAGATGCCACAGACCCTTGCTGCGACGGGCGCTGGTGCAACGGGTCTGAGTGTGGACATGGGCGCCTTTTTCGCGGGCGGCCATGGCGTTCAGCACCACCAGGCGAGCATCGTCGACCCAGCAATCAGAATACTCAAAGCCCTTGGTGATTTCGCTTTTCAGCGGGCTGTCCGGACCGAACTTCAGGCTCTTCGAACCTTCCAGTTTTTCCCGTTTTCCAAGGTTGTCATACAGGAACAGGCCGGCACGGATCATCCACGCCGGGCGCAGGTGCGGGCGGTGAGGCAGCACGAAGCGCATCTGCTTGACGATGTGTGGCGCCTTGGCCAACAGCACTTCGCGTTCAGCCAGCGCTTCGCGCACCAGACGGAACTCGTAATGTTCGAGGTAGCGCAGACCCCCGTGGATCAGCTTGCTGCTGGCAGACGAGGTGTGGCTGGCCAGGTCATCCTTTTCGCAAAGGAACACCGAAAGACCGCGACCGGCGGCATCCGCTGCGATCCCCACGCCATTGATGCCGCCACCGATAACGGCAACATCGTAGACCTCGGCGAGAGGGGGCGTAGGCAAGGTAGAAGTGGGCATCGGCTGGCCTCGGGCTTTGATTTTCTGTATTGGAATTCGAACATTAATGTTCATTTGCGAAAATGGTAGCCCATAAAGACGCGCACAGCCAGTCAACTTCGATTGAAAATACTCATCGAAGGGCTGTGAAAGGAAAATTTACGAACATTTAGAGGGTGCGAATAACAAATGTGGCGAGGGGATTTATCCCCGTAGTGCAACTTTCAGGGGCCGCTTCGCGCCCAACGGGGATAAATCCCCTCGCCACAGATAAATCCCTCGCCACAGGGTTTCTTCAACAGGCGCAAAGGGGTTAAACCACTTCCAGCCGAATCTTGTGCTGACTCAACAACTGCGCCAGCGCCGGCACCGGCTGCTGATCAGTGACCAGGCAATCGATCAGGCTGATCGGGCCCAGACGAATCATGGCGTTGCGCCCGAATTTGCTGGAGTCAGCCGCCAGAATCACCTGCCGCGCATTGGCGATGATCGCCTGGGACACGCGCACTTCCTGATAATCGAAGTCCAGCAGGCTGCCGTCCTCATCGATGCCGCTGATGCCGACCAGCGCAAAGTCGACCTTGAACTGGTTGATGAAATCGACGCTGGCCTGGCCGACCACACCACCGTCGCGCCGCACATTGCCACCGGTCAGCAGGACGTCGAAATCGTCCTTGGCGCTGAGCATGGAGGCTACATGCAGGTTGTTGGTGATGATCTTGAGGTGATTATGATTGAGCAACGCCCTGGCGATCGACTCGGTGGTGGTACCGATGTTGATGAACAGCGAGGCGTGGTCGGGGATCTGCGCCGCAATGGCTTCGCCGATACGCTGCTTTTCATCGCGCATCTGATCGGCGCGCATGGCGTAGGCGGTGTTTTCGACACTGGAATCATAGGCTGCGCCGCCGTGGTAGCGACGCAACAGATTGGCTTCCGCGAGCTGATTGATATCGCGGCGAATAGTCTGCGGTGTAACGACGAACAGCGTGGCCAGTTCCTCGATACTCACGTAGCCGCGTTCACGGACCAGTTCGAGGATTTGCTGCTGACGGGGAGGCAGATTCATTGGGCTTCCTTTGGGCTGCCATGCAAAATTTGCCCATGATGCCGCAGGAATCTGCTCCCGACCAGTTACAACCCTAATCCTCTCGCAAGACGGGCTTATTCATCGCCTTCATGGGGTTCCCAGTCACGGGTGCGGCTGACCGCTTTTTTCCAGCCGGCGTAGAGTTTTTCCTTCGCGGTTTCGTCCAGCGCCGGCTCGAATTCACGTTCGATCACCGCCTTGCCGCGCAACTCGTCCAGGCTGCCCCAGAAGCCACACGCCAGGCCCGCCAGATAGGCTGCGCCCAGTGCGGTGGTTTCGCGCATTTGCGGACGCTCGACCTGGGTGCCAAGGATGTCGGCCTGAAACTGCATCAGGAAATTGTTCGCCACCGCACCGCCGTCCACGCGCAGGGCTTTGAGGCGTTCGCCGGAATCCTGTTGCATGGCGTCCAGAACGTCGCGGGTCTGGTAGGCAATCGATTCCAGCGCTGCACGAATGATGTGATCCACGCGTACGCCGCGGGTCAGGCCGAACAGCGCGCCACGGGCATACGGGTCCCAGTACGGAGCGCCCAGGCCGGTAAAGGCCGGGACCAGGTATACGCCATTGCTGTCTTTGACCTTGTTGGCGAAATACTCGGTGTCATGGGCGTCGTTGATGATTTTCAACTCGTCGCGCAACCACTGCACGGTCGAACCGCCGTTGAACACCGCGCCTTCGAGTGCGTAGGCGACTTCACCGCGAGGGCCGCAAGCGATGGTGGTCAGCATGCCGTGCTTGGATTTCACCGCTTTGTCGCCAGTGTTCATCAGCAGGAAGCAGCCGGTGCCGTACGTGTTTTTCGCTTGTCCTGGCTCGACGCACATCTGGCCGAACAGAGCCGCCTGCTGGTCACCGGCGATACCGCCGATGGCGATGCCGCTTTTGGTGTGGCCGTAGATTTCGGACGAAGATTTAACTTCCGGCAGCATCTCGCGGGGGATATCCAGCACGTCGAGCATCTTCGCATCCCACTCCAGCGTGTGGATGTTGAAGAGCATGGTGCGCGAGGCGTTGGTGTAGTCGGTGACGTGCACTTTGCCGCCGGTAAATTTCCAGATCAGCCAGCTGTCGACAGTGCCGAACAACAACTCACCCTTGCGCGCACGTTCGCGGCTGCCTTCGACGTTGTCGAGGATCCACTTCAATTTGGTGCCGGAGAAGTACGGGTCGGTGACCAGTCCGGTGGTCTCGCTGATGTATTGCTCGTGGCCATCGCGTTTGAGCTGCTGGCAGATTTCAGTACTGCGGCGGCACTGCCAGACGATCGCGTTGTAGATCGGGCGGCCGGTGGTCTTGTCCCAGACCACGGTGGTTTCGCGCTGGTTAGTGATACCGATGGCGGCGACCTGGTCGTGATGCAGGCCGGCTTGGGCCAGGGCCTCGACCATCACCGCGCTTTGCGTGGCGAAAATTTCCATCGGGTCATGCTCGACCCAACCGGCTTGCGGGTAATGCTGGACGAATTCGCGCTGGGCGGTGCACACCACGTTTGCATCACGGTCGAAGATGATCGCGCGCGAACTGGTCGTACCCTGATCGAGGGCAATGATGTAGTTCTTATTCTGAATGTCGGTCATGTCGATTGCCTTGGACGAAATAAGGGAGTGAGGTCAGGCGCGGGACCAGATTGGCAGGATCACGCGCCTACGGTATCAAGAAGTTCGTGGTTTGCCGTCAATGGCCGGTGCTGCGTCCTTTGTAGCAGGTTGGGTGCCGGGCAAATGCCGGGCAATCAGCCCGCGATAAGCTGCAGCACCGAGGCAGGCACCGACGATCGGTGCAAAAACCGGAATCAGGAAGTAAGGGATGTCGCGCCCGCCGGTTAAGGAAATCTCACCCCAGCCCGTAAAGAAAGTCATCAGCTTGGGCCCGAAGTCGCGCGCCGGATTCATCGCAAAACCGGTCAAAGGCCCCATCGAACTGCCGATCACTGCAATCAGCAAACCGATCAGCAAGGGTGCCAACGGCCCTTTGGGCAAGCCGTTGTTATCGTCGGTCAGGGACATGATCACGCCCATCAGAATGGCCGTAATGATCATTTCAACCAGAAACGCCTGGGCTGTGGACAGGGCTGGGTGCGGGAACGTGGAAAACACTGAGGCCAATTCAAGACTGGCCTGGGTGCCGCGCACCATATGGTGCGTTTGTTCGTAATCGAAGAATAAATTGCTGTAGAGCGTGTAAACCAACAAGGCCCCACAGAAGGCGCCCGCTACCTGAGCCAGGATATAGAACGGCAGTTTGCGCTTTTCGAAGTCGGTGAACATGCACAGCGCAATACTGACGGCCGGGTTGAGGTGCGCGCCTGAAACCCCGGCGGTCATGTAGATCGCCATGCTCACGCCAACACCCCAGATGATGCTGATTTCCCACAAGCCAAAGCTGGCACCTGCAACCTTGAGTGCAGCCACACAACCGGTGCCGAAAAAGATAAGCAGGGCAGTACCCAGAAACTCGGCCATGCACTGGCTCGAGAGTGGCGGTTGTTGTAAAGCAGTTGTCATTGAAAACCTCGTTGTTGTTTTTGTCTGGGTGCTGCGAAGGAATATTCTTGCCGTATTCGTATTCGAAAAAATATAGACAAGAAACACTGCTGTCAAAGGTCGAAAGTGAACCGTCGGTCACATTTCAACTATTAGTCAGGTGAATGATCCTATTGTTCACGGCGCAGGCTTAATGTGGACGGACGGTAAAATGAGTGGCAAGTCCAATGAAACGGGGCTGAGATAGAGCCTTTTACGGGTCAATGGCCTAGAATCCAGCACGATATTTTTGTATCGCCGACCAGTCTGGAGCTGTCATGACCCCCGCATTGGATTTGTTGAAAAAAGTTCGAGCCGAACATCGCGTGCACAGTTACGAACATGATCCCAAGGCTGCGTCTTATGGATTGGAGGCTGCGGAGAAGCTGGGGCTCGACCCGGCACAGGTGTTCAAGACTTTGCTGGCGGCCAGTGAGAAGGGTGAGTTACTGGTGGCTGTAGTGCCCGTCGTTGGCAGTCTTGATTTGAAAGGGTTGGCACATGCGGCGGGGGTAAAGAAAGTCGAGATGGCGGACCCGGCGGCGGCTCAGCGGTCGACGGGTTATCTGCTGGGTGGCATCAGTCCGTTAGGGCAGAAGAAACGCCTGCGCACGTTTATCGACAATTCGGCCCAGCCGTTTGCGAGTATTTTTGTCAGTGCGGGGCGAAGGGGGCTTGAAGTGGTGCTTGCGCCTGCGGTGCTGGCGGAGCATACCCAAGCGACGTTTGCGGATATCGGCAGGGCATAACTTGGAATGGGCATGCGCCCAAATCCATTGTGGGAGTGAGCCTGTTCGCGATGGCGTACTGTCAGTCGACAAATCATTGACTGAAGCACCGTCATCGCGAGCAGGCTCACTCCCACAGTTTAGATCTACAGATGTCAGCTGGTTGTGCTGTACCGGCGGACGCCTGACTCGACTGCCGGTATCTGCGCCGCGGTGCTACCGGTTGCCTGGAACAACACCAGGTGTTCGGCCGCAACGCGAATGCCCACTTCGGCACCGACCAGATGATCCGCGTGACTTGGGAAGATCGATTCCAGCTGCGTGCCGGTCGGTAGCTGCAACCGATACAAGGTTGATGCGCCGAGGAAGGTCTTGCCAGTGATGCGTGCTTTCAGGGCGCTGTCCGGTGCATAAACGATATCGTCTGGACGCAGCAGCACATCGACCGCGCCACCTACCGGCCAGGTGTAGGCGCGGTTGCCGCGCAGTTCACCCAGTTCGGTCTGCACCGATTCCGGGCTGTTCAGCTGCCCGCGAATGAAGTAACCCTGACCGATGAAACTGGCAACGAAGGGCGTCAGCGGCTCGTGATACAGGTTGTAGGGCGTGTCCCATTGTTCCAGGCGACCCTCTTTGAAAACCCCGACGTGATCGCTCACTGCAAAGGCTTCTTCCTGATCATGGGTGACCAGGATGGCGCTGGTGCCGCGAGCCTTGAGAATGTCGCGCACTTCATGGCTGAGCTTGCGGCGCAACTCGCCATCGAGGTTGGAGAACGGTTCATCGAGCAGCAACAATTGCGGCTCCGGCGCTAGTGCGCGGGCCAGGGCCACGCGTTGTTGCTGACCACCGGACAACTCATGGGGAAAGCGCTTGCCGAGATTCTTCAGGTTCACCAGTTCGAGCAATTCTTCGGTGACGCGTTCTTTCTGCGGGTGCTTGCGGATGCCGAATGCGATGTTTTCGGCCACGCTCAAATGCGGAAACAGTGCGTAGTCCTGGAACACCATGCCGATACGGCGTTTCTCTGGCGCAAGCGTGAAACCGGCGCTGGAGATCGTCTCTCCGGCCAGTTGGATTTCACCTTCATGCACCGGTTCGAACCCGGCAATGGCACGCAAGGTGGTGGTCTTGCCGCAACCCGAAGAGCCGAGCAGGCAGCCGATATCACCCGCGTTCAAATGCAGATTGAGATTCTGTACCACGCGCTGATCTTGATAGCCGCAGGCGAGGTTGCGCAGGTTAAGCAGTAATGGCTGGCTCATGCGTGGTGGTACGAAGGCGGGACGAGAAACTCAAGCAAGGCCTTTTGTGCGTGCAGACGATTTTCGGCCTGATCCCAGGCCACGGAGCGCTTGTCGTCGAGCAGGTCGAGGCTGATTTCTTCGCCACGGTGAGCGGGAAGGCAATGCATGAACAAGACGTCCGGAGCGGCCAGGTCGAGCAAGGCCCGGTTGACCTGGAACGGTGCGAACAGCTTCAGGCGCTTGGCGGTCTCTTCTTCCTGGCCCATGGAGGTCCAGACGTCGGTACTCACCAAATGTGCACCGCGCACGGCGTCTTTCGGATCGCGGACGATGGTCACACGATCGCCGGCCTTGGCCACGAATTCAGCGTTAGGCTCGAAACCTTCCGGGCAGGCAACGCGCAACTGGAAGTCGAACTGGATCGCCGCTTCTATATAGCTGTTGCACATGTTGTTGCCGTCGCCGATCCAGGCCACGGTCTTGCCCTGGATCGAGCCACGGTGTTCGAGGAACGTCTGCATGTCGGCCAGCAACTGGCACGGGTGCAGGTCATCGGACAGGCCGTTGATCAGCGGAACACGGGAGTTGGCAGCGAATTCGGTCAGGGTGCTGTGGGAAAACGTACGGATCATCACGGCATCGAGCATGCTCGACATCACAATGGCGGCATCACCGATCGGCTCGCCACGACCCAGTTGGGTGTCACGGGGCGACAGAAAAATCGCCTGGCCACCGAGCTGGATCATGCCGGCTTCGAAGGAAATACGGGTACGGGTCGAGGACTTCTCGAAAATCATCCCGAGAACGCGGTTTTTCAGAGGCTCGAACAGTACGCCGCGGTTACGCAGGTCCTTGAGCTCAACGCCTCGACGGATCACGCTGATTAGCTCTTCGGGCGTGCAATCCATCAGGGAGAGAAAGTGCCTTGCGCTCATCATTGACTACCTTTTTGCAACAGACCGCAGATACTCAAAGCCTTGTTTAACTGAAAAACGGGCGAGACCTGCGGCGTAAGCCGCACGGGGCGACGAAATAGGGGAAGGCGCGATCTTATAATTAAATGTCGCGTCTTACCAATAGGGCTACGGTTTTTAGGGGATTTCAGAGGGGCTACGGGGAGACCGCAGTAGCGCTTTTGAAGCCTGTTTCCTGACAGCAGCCCGCCATTTGTACACTGTGCTTGCGGGGCTTTGCAATCTTGCAGGGCGGGCAGAGGGGCATCGCCGGTCGGTTTGCGACCTGTCATTCGGCAAGGCGTATGGAGCCTGTGTCTCGTCTGAAACATTTGCTAAAGCAAAGTGCTGGGTTATAACTACCTTTCGAGCGACGCAGGAAGCTTCCGGAATGGAATCGAAAGAACAGCAATTAATGGAATTACTCAGCCTCACGGCCCGCTCACTGACCCATCTCACGGCCTCTATGACCTCGATGTCCTTCGAGTTGATGCGCAGCCATGACGAAGTCACAAAAGCAGCCGGCAGGCGCATGATCGATCGCATGGCCACCATCAGTACCGGACTGGACGAGCATTGGCGCCTGATCGGTGAACTCACGGGGGTGCATGTCGCCCAGGAGCAGATCGAGACCGTCCAGGAGATCCAGCTGCAGGCACCCCCCAGGCTTCCACCGAACTGATCTGCATGAAGGGTCAGTCGCGCTGATCAGTGGCGCTCATCGGCTGGCCTGATGGCCGCCGATTCACAAGACGAACGTCGCTGGCGCACTCGCGGGTCTGGCGCCATAGTTTTGTTCCCGCGGCCGTTATTGCCCGCTCAGAACAAAACAGAGACTGGCCATGACCAAGACTCTCCATCACCGTGCGTGCCACCTGTGTGAGGCCATTTGCGGCCTGACCATCGAAACCACCGACGTTGACGGCGCCGGCGTGCAGATTACCTCGATCAAGGGGGATGCGCAGGACACGTTCAGTCGCGGTCACATCTGTCCCAAGGCCGTTGCGCTGCAGGATATCCAGAACGATCCGGACCGCCTGCATCAGCCGATGCAACGTGTGGGAAGTGAATGGCAGCCCATCGAGTGGGAAGATGCCTTCAACCTGATCGCCGAGCGCCTTGCCGCGATTCAGGCGCGTCACGGGCAGAATGCGGTGGCGGTCTACCAAGGCAACCCCAGCGTCCACAACTACGGGTTGATGACCCATAGCAATTACTTTCTCGGGCTGTTGAAAACCCGAAACCGGTTTTCCGCGACGTCGGTGGACCAGTTACCGCATCACCTCACCAGCCATTTGATGTACGGCCATGGCTTGCTGTTGCCGATCCCGGACATCGATCACACCGATTTCATGTTGATCCTTGGCGGCAATCCGCTGGCGTCCAATGGCAGCATCATGACCGTGCCGGATGTGGAAAAACGCCTGAAGGCTATTCAGGCACGGGGCGGCAAAGTGGTGGTGGTCGATCCGCGTCGCAGCGAAACGGCGGCGATGGCCGATCAGCATCTGTTCGTGCGTCCCGGTGGCGATGCGGCGTTGTTGTTCGGGTTGCTCAACACCTTGTTTGCCGAAGGGCTGGACTGCGAAAGCCATCTGCCGGTGGACGGTCTGGATGAAGTGCGTGAGGCGGTCAGCCGGTTCACCGCCGAGGCCATGAGCCCGCTGTGCGCGGTGCCGGCCGAGCAGATCCGGCAGCTGGCTCGCGATTTTGCTGCGGCACCTACGGCTGTTTGCTATGGACGCATGGGCGTGTCGACCCAGGCGTTCGGCACGTTGTGCCATTGGCTTGTGCAATTGATCAATCTGGTCACCGGTAATCTTGATCGGGTCGGTGGTGCGCTCTGCACCGAACCAGCCGTGGATCTGGTGGCATCTACGTCGGGAGGGCATTTCAATCTGTGGCAAAGCCGTGTCTCCGGGCGTCCGGAGTACGCTGGCGAGCTGCCGGTGTCGGCCTTGGCCGAAGAAATGCTTACCGAAGGGGAAGGGCAAGTACGCGCGCTGATCACGGTGGCGGGCAATCCGGTATTGTCCACGCCCAATGGCCGGCAATTGGAGCAGGCGCTGGACGGGCTGGAGTTCATGGTCAGCATTGACCTGTACATCAATGAAACCACACGCTATGCCGACCTGATCCTGCCCTCCACCTCGGCCCTGGAAAACGATCATTACGACACGACGTTCAACATGTTCGCCGTGCGCAATGTCAGTCGGTTCAATCGCGCCATTCTCGCCAAGCCTGAAGGTGCTTTGCACGATTGGGAAATCTTCGTCGGGTTGGCCAAGGCCTTTGCCAGCAAGACCGGCAAGGAGCTGAAACCGACCATTGCGCCGGCCCAGATGATTGATCGGGGCTTGCGGATGGGGGCGTATGGCGATGCGTCGCCGCATAAGTTGTCGCTGGCGACTTTGTTCGATCACCCTCACGGTATCGATCTGGGTGCCCTGAAATCCAACCTGGCGCCGCGTTTGAAAACTGCCAATCAGCGTGTTCAGGCCGCGCCTCCAGCGATTCTCTCGGACCTGGTACGCTTTGCAGCCTTGCAGGCGCCTGCTCCCGATGAGTTGTTGATGATTGGCCGGCGTCACGTGCGCAGCAACAACTCGTGGATGCACAACTATCACCGACTGGTGAAAGGCAAGCCGCGTCATCAACTGCTCATGCACCCTGAGGATCTCGCCAGCCGCGGCCTTGACGACGGTCAGCGCGTGCGTGTCGGTTCTCGGGTCGGGGTCATCGAAGTGGAAGTGGTTGCCAGCCTGGACATGATGAAAGGCGTGGTCAGCCTGCCCCACGGGTGGGGGCATGCGCGGCCGGGCGTGCAGATGACAATCGCCAGTGGTCAGCCAGGCTCCAGCGCCAATGACCTGACTGATGAATGCCAGCTCGACGAATTGTCGGGTAATGCGGCGCTCAACGGGGTGCCGGTGACCGTGGTGGCGGCGTGATCGTGTCTGTCGGGGAGACCGAGCATAGCGCTCGGGTTTCCGTTACAATGCGCCACCGTGCCGACCTCTGAGTCGGAAAGTTCAGCCGAGGTGCTCCATGGATATCATCGAAACGATTAAAGAGCAGATTGCTAACAACACCATTCTGCTTTACATGAAAGGCTCGCCGAATGCCCCCCAGTGTGGCTTCTCCGCAAAAGCTGCACAGGCTGTGATGGCATGTGGTGAAAAGTTCGCCTACGTGGACATCCTGCAGAACCCGGAAATCCGTACCAACCTGCCAAAATACGCCAACTGGCCAACCTTCCCGCAACTGTGGGTCGGTGGTGAGCTGGTCGGCGGTAGCGATATCATGACCGAGATGGCTGCGGACGGTTCGTTGCAGAGCACTATCAAGGCTGCTGTCGAAGCAGCTGCTGCGAACAAGACTGAAGCCTGATTGGTCTGAATACCGGTGTCGGTTAAATCCGAAACCCCTGTATCGAAAAGCCCTCGTACCTTACGGTTTCGGGGGTTTTTCACATTCAGCAGAGACCACAAGTCACCTGTAGGAGCGAGCTTGCTCGCGATGGTCGTCAACGATAACGCGTCCTGTCTGGATGCACGCGGTGCCTCACGTCCATCGCGAGCAAGCTCGCTCCTACATAGGATCGTGTAATAAAAAAAGCCCCGCCTCTGTAAAAGAGAGCGGGGCTTTTTTGTTGTCTTGAGATTAGCGGGCGCTAATTACTCTTCGCCCATCTGCGATTGCAGATAGTTCTCAAGACCCACTTTATCGATCAGGCCCAGTTGGGTTTCCAGCCAGTCGATATGTTCTTCTTCAGACTCAAGGATATCTTCGAGCAGTTCACGGCTACCGAAGTCACCTACGGTTTCGCAGTGAGCAATCGCTACTTTCAGATCAGCGTGACCGGTACGTTCGATACGCAGGTCGCACTCAAGCATTTCCTGGGTGTGCTCGCCGATCTGCAGCTTACCCAGGTCCTGGACGTTCGGCAGGCCTTCAAGGAACAGGATGCGCTTGATCAGCTTGTCCGCGTGCTTCATCTCGTCGATGGATTCGTGGTACTCGTGCTTGCCGAGCTTGTTCAGGCCCCAATCTTCGTACATGCGCGCATGCAGGAAATATTGATTGATCGCGACCAGCTCATTGGCAAGGATCTTGTTGAGATGCTGGATGACTGTAATGTCGCCTTTCATGATGGGGTCCTGCCCTTTATTAACTGTCTATACGGCAGAGTTTGAGCCGCGTTATTAAGAGTGTCAAACCTAAGTTATTGAAAGTTAAGTGAAAATTAATCGGAATAAGAATGTTTGTGTTCCGCGTCTGGCGCCTAAGCGATTGATTTGCAGGCATAAAAAAACCGGACATCAAGTCCGGTTCTTTAAATAGGGTGTTTTAAGCGGCAGTAAATTCTACAGGGAAAGGTATCGCGGCCTGTGCCGTTTGCAATTTGGTCAGGGTTTCACGCACCACCTCCTTGGCAAGGCAGGCGCATTTACCGCATTGACTGGCTACGCCGGTAGCCTGGCGGACTTCCTTGTAGCTGCAGCAACCTTCATAGATTGCATCGCGAATTTGTCCGTCGGTGACGCCAGTGCAGAGGCAGACATACATAAGTGATAACCGTCGCTGGTTGTGACTCAATTGCGATGGATCTTAATGTTAACGAGAATGATTGTCAAAGTGGTTTCTGAAAGCTTCGCGTTATAAGCGCCCATCCCTGACGAACGGTTGGCTATAGCATTTTTCACGCAGAAGCAATTTGGCAGCGTTGAAAAATCCGTTGAGGACAGGTCAAAAACGCAGTGTATGATGGCCGGTCCTTATGAAGCGGGTTCGTGTCACAGGGCTGTCGCCTGAAGGTGGCAGGCTGGCGCAAACCCGGAACTTCACGTTTTTACACCAGGAGATATTCAATGAGCGTACTCGTAGGCAAACAAGCCCCTGACTTCACCGTACCGGCTGTACTCGGCAATGGCGAAATCGTCGACAGCTTTACCCTGTCGTCGGCCATCAAAGGCAAATACGGCCTGGTGTTCTTCTACCCGCTGGACTTCACCTTCGTTTGCCCGTCCGAGCTGATCGCTCTGGACAACCGCATGTCTGACTTCAAGGCACGCAACGTTGAAGTGATCGCCGTGTCGATCGACTCGCACTTCACCCACAACGCCTGGCGCAACACCCCGGTGAACAACGGTGGTATCGGCGAAGTTCGTTACACCATGGCTGCCGACCTGAAGCACGAAATCGCCAAGGCTTACGACGTTGAATCCGAAGGCGGCGTGGCTTTCCGTGGCGCGTTCCTGATCGACGACAAAGGCGTTGTCCGCTCGCAGATCATCAACGACCTGCCGCTGGGCCGTAACATTGAAGAGCTGATCCGTCTGGTCGACGCTCTGCAATTCCACGAAGAGCACGGCGAAGTTTGCCCTGCCAACTGGAAAAAAGGCGACAAAGGCATGACCGCTTCGACCGAAGGCGTCGCGGCTTACCTGACCGAAAACGCGGCTGCCCTGTAAGGCGCGTTTCTGGCATAAAAAAACCGGCCTCTGAGGCCGGTTTTTTTGTGGGCGGATAAATCAGCAACAGCAATCAGTCGTTGAAATCTTCCCAGCCACCCATTTGCTTCCAGCGATTGACGATGCCGCAGAACAGCTCGGCTGTCTTTTCGGTGTCGTAGCGGGCCGAGTGGGCCTCGCGACCGTCGAAATCGATGTCAGCGGCCTGGCAGGCCTTGGCGAGCACGGTTTGACCGTAGGCCAGGCCTGCAAGCGTTGCAGTATCGAAGCTGGAGAACGGATGAAACGGGTTACGTTTCATGTCCAGGCGCGCTACCGCAGCGTTGAGAAAGCCCAGGTCGAAAGAGCTGTTGTGACCGACCAGGATCGCCCGTTTGCAACCGTTGGCTTTCAACGCCTTGCGGATGCCGCGGAAAATATCGGTCAGTGCAGCTTCTTCGCTGACAGCCATGCGCAGCGGATGATCGAGTTTGATCCCGGTAAATTCCAGCGCCGCCGCTTCAATGTTCGCGCCTTCAAAAGGCTCTACACGGAAGAAGTAGGTGTGGTCGGGATAAACAAAGCCCTTTTCGTCCATGCCGATGGTTGTTGCAGCGATTTCCAGCAAGGCGTCAGTGGCAGAGTTGAAACCACCGGTTTCAACGTCGACAACAACTGGCAGGTATCCACGGAAGCGAGCAGCCATTGGGTGGCGCGAACCACCTCCGCCACCTTGACCGTCCTGTTCGTCGTCGAAATGGTCTTCACTCACGCGTGTTCCTCCAGCAGGCGCCAGCGCAGTTTTTCACCGGCGCGCAGCGGGATAACGGTCAGCTCGCCAAATGGCAGGCTGGTAGGGGCGGTCCATTCATCACGGACCAGGGTAATGCGATCGGTATTGACCGGCAGGCCGTAGAAGCGCGGGCCGTTCAGACTGGCAAAGGCTTCGAGCTTGTCCAGCGCGTTGCGTTGCTCGAACGCTTCGGCGTACATCTCGATCGCTGCATAAGCGGTGTAGCAACCTGCACAGCCGCAAGCGGCTTCTTTCGCGTGCTGGGCATGCGGCGCCGAATCAGTGCCGAGGAAGAACTTTTCGCTGCCGCTGGTGGCGGCGTCGAGCAGGGCTTCCTGGTGGGTATTGCGCTTGAGAATCGGCAGGCAGTAGAAGTGCGGGCGAATCCCGCCAACCAGCATGTGGTTGCGGTTGTACAGCAGGTGATGAGCAGTGATGGTCGCGCCGACGTTGGCCGAGGCCTCGTTGACGAACTGCACGGCGTCCGCGGTAGTGATGTGTTCAAACACTACCTTGAGCGTCGGGAAGCGCTCGACCACACGACGCATGTGCTCGTCGATGAAGATCTTCTCGCGGTCAAAGACGTCGACGTCACCGCGGGTGACTTCACCGTGAATCAGCAAGGGCATCCCGACTTCGGCCATGGCCTCTATCGCAGGGAAAATCTTGTCGATGCTGGTGACGCCAGAATCCGAGTTGGTGGTCGCGCCGGCCGGGTACAGCTTGGCGGCGTGAACAAATCCGCTGGCCTTGGCCTCGCGAATTTCTTCGGGCTGGGTGCGGTCGGTCAGGTAGAGAACCATCAGCGGTTCGAAACGGCTACCGGCCGGACGTGCGGCCAGAATTCGCTGGCGATAGCCATCGGCTTCAGCAGCGTTGCGTACCGGAGGAACCAGGTTGGGCATGATGATGGCGCGACCAAAGGTGCGCGCGACATCCGCGACGGTATTGGTCAACACGGCACCATCGCGAAGATGAATATGCCAGTCGTCGGGACGCAGCAGGGTCAGGCGGTCGGACATGAGGGGATTCCAGGCGGGTCAAACTGAGGGGAATGCTACCGGAAAAGACTCTTCCAGGCACTCGCTATCAAGTTTTGCCGCAAGCTTCCGATATCCAACAGGTATGCCGTAAACAAGTCTGTGTCGGTCTTTTTGTTGTAGAAGCCAGTGGAGCCTCCCGTGCGCCAGCGTTATTTAGCCTTGCTCAGTGTGTTTGCCAGCGTTCCTGCCATGGCGCTCACTTTCCAGACGCGCCTGGAGAGCATCGAGTGGACGGTCGAAGGGGACAAGTTCGAATGTCGTCTGACTCAACCGATTACCGACTTCGGCGCTGGTGGATTCGTCCGCCGTGCTGGAGAACAGGCGACTTTTCGTCTGACGGCCTTCAACGCCATGATTGGCGGCGGTTCGGCGACCTTGCTGGCTGCCGCCGCGCCCTGGCAGCCGGGCCGTGGCGATATCAACCTGGGGTCTGTGCGCATCGGGAGTGGCAACGTTTTGTTTGACACTTCGCAGGTACAGGCCGGGCGTTTGATCAGCGGCTTGCTGGACGGCCGAAGCCCGGTGATCCGGCATTCATCAGGCGATGGCCGGGTATCGGAAGTGCGACTGCTGCCGGTCAGGTTCAGCCAGGCGTTCAATGAATACCAGAGCTGTGTGGCCAAGCTGCTGCCGAAGAATTTTGAACAGATCCGGCAGTCCCAGGTAGGTTTTTCCGGCGAAGGCCTGGACCTGGACGCGCGAGCCAAGGCCCAGTTGCAGGTGATGCTGGAGTTCATGAAGGCTGATCCGACGGTCAATCACATCGAACTGGACGGTCACTCCGACAACAGTGGCAATCGCCTGACCAACCGTGACCTCTCGCGACGTCGTGCCCTGGCGGTCATGGAGTTCTTCAAGGCCAATGGCGTTCAGGAATCGCAGATCACCATGCGCTTTCATGGCGAACGTTATCCTGTGGCCCCTAACAACAGTGCCGCTAACCGCGCGAAGAATCGCCGGGTTGCCGTGCGCCTCGAAAGGGTGGCGCCCACGGAGAAGGCCACGCCGCAAGTCGCTCCCCAAATCACTGCGCCCGGCAGTACGTCTGCAACATCCTGACTTGCCGGTCATCGTCGCGCTCTCGACAGAATCTGTCGCTTCGTCGTCATAAGCTGTCGCGCCTCTGTAAATTATTGCGCATGACCGGTAGACTCGACGGCTTTCCGTAGAACCCCGTGGAGTGATGGCATGGCGGACGTAAACAAGGTCGTTCTGGCGTATTCCGGCGGCCTGGACACTTCGGTGATCCTCAAGTGGCTGCAGGATACTTATAACTGTGAAGTGGTGACGTTCACCGCTGACCTGGGTCAGGGCGAAGAGGTCGAACCTGCACGCGCCAAGGCTCAGGCCATGGGCGTCAAAGAGATCTACATCGACGATTTGCGCGAAGAGTTCGTGCGTGATTTCGTTTTCCCGATGTTCCGCGCCAACACCGTTTACGAAGGCGAGTACCTGTTGGGTACTTCCATCGCTCGTCCGTTGATTGCCAAACGCCTGATCGAAATCGCCAACGAAACCGGCGCTGACGCTATCTCCCATGGTGCTACCGGCAAGGGTAACGACCAGGTTCGTTTCGAACTGGGCGCTTACGCCTTGAAACCAGGTGTGAAAGTGATTGCCCCTTGGCGTGAGTGGGACCTGCTGTCCCGCGAGAAGCTGATGGATTATGCCGAGAAGCACAATATTCCGATCGAGCGTCACGGCAAGAAGAAATCCCCGTACTCGATGGACGCCAACCTGCTGCACATCTCCTATGAAGGCGGCGTGCTGGAAGACACCTGGACCGAGCACGAAGAAGACATGTGGAAGTGGACCGTCTCCCCGGAGAAGGCTCCTGACAAGGCTCAGTACCTGGAACTGACCTACCGCAATGGCGACATCGTTGCACTGGACGGCGTCGAGATGACCCCGGCCACCGTTCTGGCGACCCTCAACAAAATCGGTGGCGAGCACGGTATCGGCCGTCTGGATATCGTGGAAAACCGTTACGTGGGCATGAAGTCCCGTGGCTGCTACGAAACCCCGGGCGGCACCATCATGCTGCGCGCTCACCGTGCGATCGAATCGATCACGCTGGACCGTGAAGTGGCTCACCTCAAAGACGAGCTGATGCCAAAGTACGCGAGCCTGATCTACACCGGTTACTGGTGGAGCCCTGAGCGCCTGATGCTGCAACAGATGATCGATGCCTCCCAGGCACACGTGAACGGTGTTGTACGTCTGAAGCTGTACAAAGGTAATGTGATCGTTACAGGTCGCAAGTCCGACGAATCGTTGTTCGATGCCAACATTGCGACCTTCGAAGAAGACGGCGGTGCCTACAACCAGGCGGACGCGGCGGGCTTTATCAAGCTCAATGCGTTGCGCATGCGCATTGCCGCGAACAAGGGCCGGAAGCTTTTCTGAGCCCTTTGAGCGTTCACCCCGCGCAGTGATGTGTGGCCTTGTCATCGACAAGGCCACACAGTCGAAAAAAGAAATGTTCCATTTGAATGCGCTGCGTTTTCTCGTGCGCTTTCCAATTCCTTCCCGTTTTATCTCTCTGGTTGTGTCTCAAGGCTATTGGTTGCCATGAGCCAAGGGACAGTTTTGTTCCATGATCGTCAGGTCATTTGAGCTCAAATTGAAAGAAGCGCAGAACGTGCTGCTTTTTTTTACGTGCTTGAAATTATCGAGCGCACTCGCTTTCAGCAAAACCTCCGAATCCGCACACGTGATGAATACGATTGCACGGGCTGGTTTTCCCGGTTCGTCCTGAATGTTCTCCACTGAAGCGTTGATGACAGCTTTTTTACTGACCCCCCGCACGTCGACGATATAGAGATCCTTGAGACGCTTGGGAAAACGAATGTAATGCTCCATCGGTTGGGGTATGTGCAAACCTGCCTCGCTTGGCGCTTTGGCTTCGCGCGTCTGCGAGCGCTCGTTGCCCATGACTTTCAGGAAATGTTTGCTCTTTTCAAAGTCGGCAGGCGCATAGAGTGAGCGGTAGTTGAAATTTAGCGTGGCGAAGAACAGCAGCAGTAAATAAAAAGGGAAACTGATTAGAAACCAGACATAAATCTCTCGTTCCGAATCGTCGAGAAAGGGCAGAGAGATAGCCGCTGATGTTTCAGACAGTGTTGCGAATATGGCGATAACTGTCATGGGGTTGGTTATTCGCTGTTTGAGTTTGTCCATAATTTTTTCTCATTTGTTTTATCTTTTTCTCGATGGGTTAATGGTTTTTTAGAACGGTGCAGTGAATCAACTGGCGCTTTGATTTTAGAATGGATTATTTTTTTTATAGTAGTCGTTGGGTGGTGTCGAATGGGGTGATTTGCGGGGTGCGGTAATTTTAGTATGAGATATGATTATCCAGGAACTCCGGCTTCTTTATCGTAATCTATTGTGAGGTCAATATTGCATTGGCAACTCGCGTTTTTGTTAGTATGTTTGTTGTTGTGAATAGATACAAAAACTATAAAAAAAAGAAATATTAGGAGACTATTTATACTTCAGAGGGGCTGTTCAGAAGGTTTTTTTGTAGGATAAATCTTTAAAATTTGTAGGAAGCGTCTCTCGGTGCAGGCGAGCGGGGGGCATGCCATGCCATGGGCGAAACGACTAGGCTATTGTGCTGGTTCTAAAAATTCGAACAGCGAAATTGGACTTGCCCATGAATAAAGTGCTGATCGTGGATGATCACCCCGTCATTCGTCTTGCGGTACGTATGCTGATGGAGCGTCATGGCTACGAGGTCGTTGCCGAAACCGATAATGGCGTGGATGCATTGCAGCTGGCTCGTGACCATATGCCGGATATTGTCATTCTGGATATCCATATACCAAAGTTGGACGGACTTGAAGTTATCGCGCGCCTGGTATCGACAGCAATGCCGATTAAAGTCCTGATTTTAACGTCGCAGGCTCCGGGGCATTTTTCAATGCGTTGCATGCAGTCTGGCGCCGCAGGATATGTTTGCAAGCAGCAGGATCTTACTGAGCTGCTTAGTGCAATAAAGGCCGTGTTGTCAGGTTACAGCTACTTTCCGAACCAGGCCTTGCACACCGTGCGTTCCAGTTTGGGAAATGCCAGTGAAGCGGACATGGTGGATCGCTTGTCCGGACGAGAAATGATGGTGTTGCAACAGTTGGCTCGAGGTAAAACCAACAAGGAGATTGCCGATGGAATGTTTCTCAGCAATAAAACGGTCAGCACGTACAAGACCCGGCTGCTATTGAAGCTTAATGCTCGCTCACTGGTTGACCTGATCGAGCTGGCACAACGCAATGGTCTGGTGTGATTGATCTCGCGTTCATCAAGGTTTCGCACCTGTTAAAAAGCCTCCGTTTCGGGAGGCTTTTAGGTGTCATAGGTCAAAATCGTAATCGGCCAATTGCTTCTGCAGTCGGCGCTCCTCCAGCATATTGTCGATGGTACGGCGCTTGCTGAGGTTGGTCTTTGCCACTTCCACTACCGGTTCAGCGTCTTCGGCTTCAACGGCTGTGAAGTCTTCTTCTACGTCCAATTGCTCTTTGCCAGTGCTCATAGGTTAACTCCAGGCTAAGACTGCCGTTGGCGCCTCTTATAGCGATAATCTCCCTGCGGGTAAAAAAGATTTTTTCAATCGATGTATCAATAAAACCAATAGCGGCTCAATCGTCCGAAGTCTTGTGCTTGTATTCGCACAAATCTTCGATGCGACAGCTCCCGCAGCGAGGCTTGCGGGCCAGGCAGACATAGCGGCCATGGAGGATCAGCCAATGGTGAGAATCGAGCAAATATTGCTTCGGCACGAACTTCATCAGTTTGTTTTCCACCTCGACCACATTCTTGCCAGGCGCAATGCCGGTGCGGTTGCTGACCCGGAAAATATGAGTGTCTACGGCCATGGTCAGCTGACGGAACGCGGTATTGAGCACGACATTCGCCGTCTTGCGACCCACCCCTGGTAGCGCTTCCAACTCCTCGCGAGTCTGCGGCACTTCGCCGCCGTGACGTTCCACGAGCAAGCGACAGGTCTCGATCACATTTTTCGCTTTGCTGTTGAACAGGCCGATGGTCTTGATGTACTCCGACAGCCCCTCGACACCCAACGCATGAATGGCTGCTGGGGTATTCGCCACCGGGTAGAGTTTGGCGGTGGCCTTGTTGACGCCCACGTCGGTTGACTGCGCCGAGAGAATCACTGCGATCAGCAGTTCGAACGGCGAGGAGTAGGCCAGTTCAGTTTTCGGTTCCGGGTTGTCTTCGTGAAGCCTGCGAAAAATTTCCAGCCGTTTTGCTGCATTCATGGACAGTACGTTTCCCCGAAGGAGGTCAGTGTGATGAGGTCGGTCGGGCCCAAGCCTGCCAGGCGGCGATCAGCAATCCGAGCAGGATAAAGCCGCCGGGTGCCAGGGTGGCTAGCCGCAACCCGCTCGTGCCGAGTAGTTCACGCAGCAGTCCGAGGCCGACCATCAATGCGCCGAACAGGACGCACAATCGAAGGCGATCACGCCAGGCACTCTGGAAAAAACCGGAGTGGTCCAGAATGACGCACTGCAGAGCTATCAATCCGGAGTAGATTCCGAGGTGTTGGTGCCATTGCAGTGACCAGGCCCGTGCGGCAAATTCCGCGCAACCGGTCAGCGTCGCCGCCAGTAATACCCCCGTCATCAAATGGGTCGCAGGCATCAAACGGGATCTCACGGCATTCATGCTCAGGCCGAAGGCCAGGGTCACCACCATAAACATCAGCCACACGCCCAGAGCAGTCATCCACGAGCCCGTAGCACCGATCAATGGCGCGAGCATCAGCGAGTTCCGCAGTGACGATGTCTTACTCATGGCTGTTAACCCCGATCAACGCTTGTCGATGTTCATCGAAATAACGCAACGCATCATGGATCGCATTGATCGCAGCGCGGGAGGTGATGGTCGCCCCCGTTATCTGATCGAATTGCCCCTGATCCTTTTTCAGCGCCCAGCCATTGTTGCCGGTGTCAGCCAGAGACAGGCCGGAGAACACCTGAAGCCAACCATTCGGCCATTCGGCGATTCGCGCACCCAGCCCGGAGGTTTCGGATTGCTTGAGCGTTTTGACGCCCAGCAACATGCCATTGACGTCGATGGCGATCAGCAGCTCGAGAGTACCTGCGTAACCGGTAGTCTGGCTGCGCAGCAATACGGCGCTCGGTTGACCGGCTTTGGTCGCGCGATAGCCAGCCAGCAGCGTGCTGTTGGCCAATGTGTGGTCGGTGAGTGTGAGCGGTAGTTCCAGCGGTTGATTGTCGTAGCTGTCAGGCGAAAGCATGTCCAGCAGGTTACGACTGTCGATCAGGCGTTGTTGCGCGGCGATCCCCGGGGCGCTGACATGCTGCGCGAAGTACGTCGCAGCCATGCCCAGACCTGCAATCAACACCAGGATCACACCACTCGTTGCACGGTTCACGGCGTAATCCTTTCCTGTCTCGATGTGACCAGTCGCTCCAGCGCCGGTACGCAGAGGTTCATCAATAGGACGGCAAACGCCACACCATCGGGATAACCGCCCCATGTGCGGATCAGGTACGTGAACAGTCCCACACCCGCACCGAACATCAAGCGGGCGCCGGGGCTTTTGGGGCCGGACACCGGCTCGGTGGCAATGAAGAAAGCGCCCAGCATGGTCGCGCCGGTGAGCAGGTGAAACAGCGGAGACCCATTGGAGTCAGAGCCCGAGCCGTTCCAGCACACCAGGCTGATGACGAACAGGCTTGCCAGCATGCCGACAGGCGCATGCCAGCTGAACACCCGCCGTTGCAGCAGAAAAACGCCACCCGCGAGGAACGCCAGGTTGACCCATTCCACGCCACGTCCGCCAAAGTGACCGAACGCAGGGTTGCCCGCGAACAGTTCGTCCACGGTCAGGCTTTTGTTGATGCGCAGGTTGTCCAGTGCGGTGGCTTGAACCCAGGCATCCGGTGACGGGCCGGAGCTGAAGCCGAAGACCTGCTGCAAACCGCCCATCAGGTCCATACCGTGGGACGATGGCCAATGGGTCATCGGTTGAGGAAAGCTCACCATCACCAAGGCGAAACCGAGCATGGCCGGGTTAAACGGATTGCTACCGACTCCGCCGTACAGGTGCTTGCCGAGCACCATCGAAAAGCTCGCGGCGCTGACGGTCAGCCACCAAGGGCAATAAGGCGGCAACGCCAACGCCAGTAAGGTCGCGGTGACCAGCGCGCTACCGTCCCACACGTTCACCGAAATCGGGCGCTTGCGCAGTTGCAGCCACACCGCTTCAACGGCCAGCGCGGTGACAGCGGCGAGAATCAGATTGATCAGTACGCCCCAGCCATACAGCAAAAACATCGTCAGCATGCCTGGCAAGGTCGCCAGCAACACCAGCTTCATGGCCTGCTGCAGACGCTCGTCGACCGATTCAAGGGGTGGCATAGCTGTCCACCAGGCGCTCGGCTTCGTTCAGCGCACGTTCCAATGCCTCGATCTGCTCCGGCGGCAACTCGCTGGATTGCGCCTTCTTTAGTTCGGCGCGACGCATGGCCAACTGGATTTTTGCCCGATTCAGCTCAGCATTTTTCGCCGGGGGAGCCGGCGTCGGCAGGGCCGCTGCACCGTCTTCCAGTGTTGCCAATGCCTGTTCGGCCGCCTCGAATTGCTGCTGCAGGATGATCAACTGCGACTGCTGATCGAAGGTGGGAGGGTGCCCAAACGCCTTGAGTGATTTATTCAACTGCGCGCGGCTCATGGCCAGATCGATCTTGGCTTTTTTCAGAGCCGCGTCGGCGTTGGCAGCCTTTTGTGCCCGAACGCGTTCCAGTGCGGCCTGCACCGGATCGAGCGTCGAGGCGCTGGGCTGTGGCGCGGTTCGATGCGCACGGGCCTGACGCTCGGCCAGTTTCTGTTCTTCTTCACGATGCAAACGGGCATTGCGCTGCTCGAAGCGACGCCGTGCGTGATTGCGCTTAACGGCTCGCGAGCGTTGTTCTTCAAGGCTGACAGCCAGCCCGCCGACAATCGGTACAACCGTCGCCAGCGGCAGCGGACGCATTTCGATGCAATCCACCGGGCAAGGTGCTACGCACAGATCGCAACCGGTGCATTCGTCGATGATGACCGTGTGCATCAGTTTCGCCGCGCCGACGATCGCATCCACCGGGCAGGCCTGAATGCACTTGGTGCAACCGATGCACTCGGCTTCCCGAATATAAGCAATTTGCGCCGGCGCTGAACCGCGGCTGGTATCCAGTTCCAGCACCGGTACTTTCAACAGGTCGGCCAGGGCCGCGATGGTTTCACTGCCGCCGGGAGGGCATTTGTTGATCGACTCTCCGCCGGCAATGCCTTCGGCGTAGGGTTTGCATCCGGGATGACCGCATTTACCGCATTGGGTCTGCGGCAAGAGGGCGTCGATGCGTTGAATCAGACTCATGTTTTGATCAGTCCGGTAAATCCGAGAAAAGCCACTGCAATCAGGCCGGCGCTGATCAGATCGATCGGCAGGCCACGAAAGGGCAGGGGGACATCGTTATCGAGCGTGCGTTGGCGCAAATCGCTGAACAGGCTCAGCACCAGCCAGAACCCCAACCCGGCACCCAGGCTCAGCGCCGTAGCGTGGATAAAGCCCTTGTCGTCCTGAACGTTGATCAGCATTAACCCCAAGAGTCCGGCGTTGCCTAGCACCAGTGGCCAAAGTCCCTGGAAGGAAAGCTGTGGCAGCAGTCGCGTCAACAACGTCAGCAGCGGAGTTATCAACAGGACGTTTAGCGACAGGAACACGAACAGACTCAACGATGTCAGCTCCAACGGCACCAACACCCCCTGATAGAGCGTATAACCGAGCACGCCGACCACCAGCATCAGGCTGGTCGTTGCGATGCCCAGTGCATGGACCTGTTGGCGCTGGGCGCCGAACAGTGGATCGACGCCCAACGGCCAGTGCAACACGAAGTTGTTGATCAGGGCAGCGCTGATGAGTGTCAGAAGCGTCTCGGTCATGATCGTTTGCCTGAAGCGTTTTTATGCGCTGCGCAATAGCTCCAACAATAGTATGGGCCAGACATGAAAATCCCACAGGCGCGCCGGGCACGACTGTGGGATAGGGTTGTAGCGCAAACTTACTTGATGCGCTGACCTGGCTTGGCGCCGCTGTCCGGGCTGAGCAGGTAAATTTCTTCACCGCCAGGACCGGCGGCCATCACCATGCCCTCAGAGATGCCGAACTTCATTTTGCGCGGCTTGAGGTTGGCGATCATCATGGTCAGGCGACCGTCGAGCTTGGACGGGTCCGGGTAAGCACTCTTGATCCCGGAGAACACGTTACGTTGCTCCCCACCGATGTCCAGGGTCAGGCGCAGCAGCTTGTCGGCACCTTCCACGTGTTCGGCTTTTACGATCAGGGCAACACGCAGGTCGACTGCGGCAAAGGCATCGAAATCGATTTCCGGCGACAGCGGATCCTTGGCCAGTTCGCCATCGGCAACGGGCACAGCGTTGCCGGTGTCGGTCTGGCTGGCCGTCAGGTCTTCTTTCGAAGCGTCGGTCATGACTTGCACCTTGACCGGATCGATTCGGGTCATCAGCGGCTTGAACTCGTTCAGCTGATGGTTGCCGAGCAAGGTCGCGTGGTCGTTCCAGGTCAGCGGCGCGACGTTCAGGAACGCCTCGGCGTCAGCGGCCAGCAGTGGCAGCACAGGCTTGAGGAAAATCACCAACTGGCGGAACAGGTTGATGCCGGTGGCGCAGATGGCCTGGACTTCTTCCTGCTTGCCTTCCTGTTTGTTCAACGACCACGGAGCCTTGTCGGCGATCCAGGCGTTGGCGCGGTCGGCCAGTCCCATGATTTCGCGCATGGCCCGGGCAAAGTCGCGGGCTTCATAGGCGTCGGCAATGCTTGGCGCTGCGGCCAGGAACGCATCGGTCAGCTCGGGCGCGGCGTTGGTGTCGACCAGCACACCGGCATTGCCTTTATTGATGAAACCGGCACAACGGCTGGCGATGTTGACGACTTTACCGACCAGGTCGGAGTTGACCTTCTGCACGAAGTCTTCGAGGTTCAGGTCCAGGTCGTCGACGCCACGGCCCAGCTTGGCCGCGTAGTAGTAGCGCAGGTATTCCGGCGACAGGTGATCCAGGTAGGTCCGGGCCTTGATGAAGGTGCCGCGGGACTTGGACATTTTCTGACCATTGACGGTCAGGTAGCCGTGCACGTTGATGCCGGTCGGCTTGCGCAAACCCGCGCCTTCGAGCATGGCTGGCCAGAACAGGGCGTGGAAATTGACGATGTCCTTGCCGATGAAGTGATACAGCTCGGCGGTCGAGTCCTTGGCCCAGAACGCGTCGAAATCCAGGTCCGGACGACGGGCGCAAAGGTTCTTGAAGCTCGCCATGTAGCCAATCGGCGCGTCCAGCCAGACGTAGAAATATTTGCCGGGCTCGTCCGGAATCTCGAAGCCAAAGTACGGCGCATCGCGGGAGATGTCCCACTGTTGCAGGCCGGCATCCAGCCATTCGGCGATCTTGTTGGCAACGGCGTCTTGCAGGGTGCCACTGCGGGTCCAGGCTTGCAGCATTTCCTGGAAGTCCGGCAGCTTGAAGAAGAAGTGCTGGGAATCCTTCAGCACCGGAGTGGCGCCGGAGATCGCCGACTTCGGATCTTTCAGGTCGGTGGGGGCGTAGGTCGCACCACATTTTTCGCAGTTGTCGCCGTACTGGTCTTCCGTGCCGCATTTAGGGCAGGTGCCCTTGATGAAGCGGTCGGCCAGGAACATTTTCTTTTCCGGGTCGAAGTACTGGGTGATCGAGCGCTGGGCGATGTGACCGGCGTCACGCAGCTTCAGGTAGATCTGACTCGACAGCTCACGGTTTTCTTCGGCGTGAGTGGAGTGGAAATTATCGAAGTCCACCAGGAACTCGGCAAAGTCGGCGCTGTGTTCAGCCTGGACGTTGGCGATCAGTTGTTCCGGGGTGATGCCTTCCTTTTCCGCGCGCAGCATGATGGCCGAACCGTGGGCGTCGTCGGCGCAGACATAGATGCATTGGTTGCCGCGGTGCTTCTGGAAGCGCACCCACATATCGGTCTGGATATATTCCAGCATGTGGCCAAGATGGATCGAACCATTGGCATAGGGCAGGGCGCTGGTGACGAGGATCTTGCGTGGCTCGGACATGGGGCTCGGCTACTTGATGAAACGGAGGTCGGCCACTATAAAGCGCCGGCGCATATTTTTCACCCCGTGTGCCTGTATCCAAATGCCCTGACCGAAAAAATTGTTGTTTCGGATGAGTGCGGTGCAGGGGTGTTTTTTGTGGCGAGGGAGCTTGCTCCCGTTCGGCTGCGCAGCAGTCGTATATCGATGGGGCGGCTTCGCCACCCAGCGGGAGCAAGCTCCCTCGCCACAGAAGTGTGTTCACCTGCAAATGTTGTCTGGCATGCCGTCCAGTGCTCAGAACAGGTACGATACCCGCCTGATTTTCCAGTCTTGCTATCGGAGTTGCCCATGAGCGCCGTCAATCGCGCAGCGGTGGAAGCCGTCCTTCGCCAATACACCGACCCTTATTTGAACCAGGACCCGGTCAGCGCCGGGTGCGTGCGCAGCATCGACGTCCAGGGTGATCGTGTCAGCGTCCAGCTGGAACTGGGCTACGCCGCCGGTCTGTTCAAAAGTGGCTGGGCACAGATGCTGCAAATGGCCATCGAAGGCCTGGAGGGCGTGACAAGCGCCCGTGTCGACATCACCAGTGTCATCGCTGCGCACAAGGCTCAGGCACAGATCCCGGGCCTGGCCAACGTCAAGAACGTAGTGGCCGTGGCTTCCGGCAAGGGCGGCGTGGGGAAATCCACCACCGCTGCAAACCTGGCCCTGGCCCTGGCCCGCGAAGGCGCCAAGGTCGGGATTCTCGACGCGGACATCTATGGTCCGAGCCAAGGCATCATGTTTGGCATCCCTGAAGGCACCCGACCAAAGGTCAAGGACCAGAAGTGGTTTGTGCCGATCGAATCCCATGGTGTCGAAGTGATGTCCATGGCGTTCCTGACTGACGACAACACGCCGATGGTCTGGCGCGGCCCGATGGTCTCCGGTGCGCTGTTGCAACTGGTCACCCAGACCGCATGGGGCGACCTGGATTATCTGGTCATCGACATGCCGCCAGGCACCGGTGATATCCAGCTGACCCTCGCGCAGAAGGTCCCGGTGGCCGGTGCCGTCATCGTCACTACACCGCAAGACCTGGCGCTGCTCGACGCACGCAAAGGCGTCGAGATGTTCCGCAAGGTCAACATTCCGGTGCTGGGTGTCGTGGAAAACATGGCCGTGCACATCTGCTCCAATTGCGGACATGCCGAGCATCTGTTCGGCGAGGGCGGCGGTGTGAAACTGGCCAGCCAGTACGGCGTCGAGTTGCTGGCGTCGTTGCCACTGGCGATGGCGATCCGCGAACAGGCCGATGGCGGCAAACCGACGGTAATCGCCGAGCCGGACAGCCCTATCGCAATGGTTTACCAGGAGCTCGCTCGCCATGTCGGCGCGCGGATCGTGTTGCAGGAAGCGGTATCGCCGGCGATGCCGAACATCACCATCAGCGACGATTGATGACCTGAAACACAATCAACTGTGGGAGCTGCCTGTGGCGAGGGGATTCATCCCCGTTGGGCGGCGCAGCCGCCCCAAAAAACTGGGGCCTGCTTCGCAGTCCAACGGGGATGAATCCCCTCGCCACAGGTAGCTCCCACATTGATCTGAGAGGGCTTTAGATACGCAGCCCGCCATCCATCTCCAGAATCCGACCGGTGTAGTAGTCGTTCTCGAAGATGTAAGCAGCCGAATGGGCGATCTCTTCCGGCTTGCCCATGCGCTTCAACGGAATCCCCGCCGTCATCTTCTCCAAGGCCTCAGGCTTCATGCCCAAGGTCATTTCGGTTTCGATAAAGCCCGGCGCAATCCCCGCCACACGAATGCCGTAGCGTGCCAGTTCCTTGGCCCAGGTCACGGTCGCCGCCGCGACACCGGCCTTGGCGGCGGAATAGTTGGTCTGACCGACATTGCCTGCGCGGGAGATCGACGAAATATTGATGATCGCACCGCTGTTGTTGAGCTCGACCATTTTGGCCGCCACTTCGCGGGTGCACAGGAACACGCCGGTCAGGTTGACGTCGATCACGGCCTGCCATTGGGCCAGGGTCATCTTGGTCATTTCGCCGTCTTTCACCTTGATCAGCAAACCATCACGCAGGATCCCGGCGTTGTTGATCAGGCCATGGATCGCGCCGAAGTCTTCAGCCACCTGAGCGACCATGTGCGTAACCTGCTCTTCGTTGGCCACATTGCACAGGTAGGCGCGGGCTTCAACGCCCTTGGCCTTGCACGCGGCGACGGCGTCATCGAGCTTTTCCTGGTTCAGGTCCACCAGCGCGAGTTTCGCGCCTTTGCCGGCGAAATACTCGGCCATGGAACGGCCTAAACCCTGGCAACCGCCCGTGATAATGATTACTTTGTCAGTGAGTTGCATTCGCATGCCCCGGTAGTAGGTCGCAGTGGTCTTATTTCTAGAAGGCCTCTCGATCTGCACCTGATAACACCCGGCTGCACATGAGAACTGCCCCGATGGCGTGCTGGAACTATCACCAGGCGCCTGTCCGTTTTTTCGACGGATTCTATATAAGGAGTCATAAATTGAGCGTTGAAGCGGCCAAGAATGCCCGAGAATTGCTTCTCAAGGAATACCGTGGAGTCTTGTCGACCCACTCCAAGGCCATGCCGGGTTTTCCTTTCGGATCTGTCGTTCCGTACTGTTTGGATGAGCAAGGCCGGCCGCTGATCCTGATCAGTCGAATTGCCCAGCACACGCATAACCTGCAGAAAGACCCGAAATGCTCCTTGTTTGTAGGCGAGCGCGGAGCCGAAGACGTGCAAGCCGTGGGTCGACTGACCTACCTGGCCGAAGCCGAGAAGCTTGAGGACGCTACCGCGATAGACGCGGCAGCCGAGCGCTACTATCGCTATTTCCCGGATTCCCGGAACTATCACCAGGCTCACGATTTTGATTTCTGGGTGCTCAAACCCGTACGCCATCGCTACATCGGCGGTTTCGGTGCGATCCACTGGGTTGATCATTTGACCCTGGCCAACCCGTTCGCGGGCAAGGCTGAAGTAAGCATGGTCGAGCACATGAATGCCGATCACACCAAGGCCATCGCGCACTACGTTGAACTGGCAGGCCTGCCGAACACAGAACCGGCGCTGCTGGCAGGTATCGATACGGAAGGCATGCACCTGCGCATTGGTCAAAGTCTCTACTGGCTGCCGTTCCAAGCCCCGTGTAATACGCCGACACAAGTGCGCGAAGCCTTGGTTTTTCTGGCTCACGCCGAGCATTGGCCAAAAAATGAAGTGGCCGACGCTTGAATTAACGAAACGGCGACGTCATCTAGGGAACACTGGCAAGGCATTCTTGCGTTGAGGAACCATTTGATGCGCCCTTTTTTATTGCTCTTTGTACTGTTTCCGGTGTTGGAGCTGTTCGTATTCGTCAAGGTCAGCGGAGCGATCGGGTTTTTCCCGGCCCTCCTGCTGGTCATTCTCGGCTCGATGCTCGGTGTATTCGTGCTGCGTATCGCCGGTCTGGCCACTGCGCTGCGCGCTCGTGAAAGCCTGAACCGCGGCGAGTTGCCGGCCCAGACCATGCTCGAAGGGCTGATGCTGGCATTGGCTGGTGGCCTGTTGATCCTGCCGGGTTTCGTCACCGATGTGCTGGGCTTGATCATGCTGTTGCCGATCTCCCGTCGGCTGCTGGCCAATAAAATGCGCCGGCGTGCCGAAGAGCAGGCCATCCGGCAGCGTGCGTTCGCCGATGACCTGCAATCCCGTGGCGGTCCGGCCCCCCGCGAGCCTCTGGGCCGCGAGCCGAACGTGATTGAAGGCGAGTTCGAACACCGCGATCCCAAGTAACCGCTTCACTGCACGGCACCTTCGGGTGCCGTGTTCGTTTTCGGGGTATCAAGGTAAAAAAATTTCGATCCCCGCTCTTGTAATAAGCTTATGCGCCCTTATGTAACGGTCACCGCAAGGTTTCTGGCATTCACGCCAGACAGACTTCCGCGTCTCGCTTGTCGAGCCGCACCCGGCACCGCCGGATTTGTTAAACCCGCCGGGACTACACCGGCCGATGAAAACCACAATTAGGAGAGATCGACAATGAAGCTTCGTCCTCTGCATGACCGCGTCGTCATCCGTCGCAGCGAAGAAGAAAAGAAAACCGCTGGCGGTATCGTCCTGCCAGGTTCGGCTGCTGAAAAAGCCAACAGCGGCGAGATCCTCGCTGTCGGTACCGGCCGCGTGCTGGAAAACGGTGAAGTGCGCGCACTGGCCGTTAAAGTGGGTGACAAGGTTGTGTTCGGTCCGTACTCCGGCAGCAACACTGTGAAAGTCGACGGCGAAGACCTGCTGGTAATGGCTGAGAACGAGATTCTCGCTGTTATCGAAGGCTGATTCCCCGCTCATTTTCCCGCTACTACAAAGTATTTAAGGAATATCGATCATGGCTGCTAAAGAAGTTAAATTCGGCGATTCCGCCCGCAAGAAAATGCTCGCCGGTGTCAACGTCCTGGCTGACGCAGTAAAAGCGACCCTGGGCCCTAAAGGCCGTAACGTGATCATCGAGAAGAGCTTCGGCGCTCCGACCATCACCAAGGACGGCGTTTCTGTTGCCAAAGAAATCGAGCTGAAAGATCGCTTCGAAAACATGGGCGCGCAGCTGGTCAAAGACGTTGCCTCCCGTGCCAACGATGACGCAGGCGACGGCACCACCACCGCTACCGTTCTGGCTCAATCGATCGTCAACGAAGGCCTGAAAGCCGTCGCTGCCGGCATGAACCCGATGGACCTGAAACGCGGCATCGACAAAGCGACCATCGCTATCGTCAAAGAGCTCAAAGCCCTGTCCAAGCCTTGCGCTGACACCAAGGCAATCGCTCAGGTCGGCACCATCTCGGCCAACTCCGACAGCTCCATCGGCGACATCATTGCCGAAGCCATGGAAAAAGTCGGTAAAGAAGGCGTGATCACCGTTGAAGAAGGCTCGGGCCTGGAAAACGAACTGTCGGTTGTTGAAGGCATGCAGTTCGACCGTGGCTACCTGTCCCCGTACTTCGTCAACAAGCCAGAGACCATGACTGCCGAGCTCGACGGTCCACTGATCCTGCTGGTCGACAAAAAGATCTCGAACATCCGCGAAATGTTGCCAGTACTGGAAGCCGTTGCAAAAGCCGGCCGTCCACTGCTGATCGTGGCTGAAGACGTTGAAGGCGAAGCCCTGGCGACTCTGGTTGTGAACAACATGCGTGGCATCGTTAAAGTCGCAGCCGTCAAGGCTCCAGGCTTCGGCGACCGTCGCAAGGCAATGCTGCAGGACATCGCTGTCCTGACTGGCGGTACCGTTATCTCCGAAGAGATCGGTCTGAGCCTGGAAAGCACTACCCTGGAACACCTGGGTAATGCCAAGCGCGTCATCCTGTCGAAAGAAAACACCACCGTGATCGACGGTGCCGGCGTTGAGGCTGACATCCAGGCTCGCGTTCTGCAGATCCGTCAGCAAGTGGCTGATACTTCTTCCGACTACGACCGTGAAAAACTGCAAGAGCGTCTGGCCAAGCTGTCCGGCGGCGTTGCAGTAATCAAGGTTGGCGCTGGTTCCGAAGTTGAAATGAAAGAGAAGAAAGCCCGCGTTGAAGACGCCCTGCACGCTACCCGTGCAGCCGTTGAAGAAGGCGTGGTACCTGGCGGCGGCGTGGCACTGGTTCGCGCTCTGCAGGCAATCTCCGAACTGAAAGGCGACAACGCTGATCAGGACGTTGGTATTCAGTTGCTGCGTCGCGCTGTTGAAGCGCCACTGCGCCAGATCGTTGCCAACTCCGGCGACGAGCCAAGCGTAGTTGTCGACAAGGTCAAGCAGGGTTCGGGTAACTACGGTTACAACGCTGCTACCGGCGAATACGGCGACATGATCGAAATGGGTATCCTGGACCCGGCTAAAGTGACTCGTTCGGCTCTTCAGGCAGCGGCTTCCATCGCCAGCCTGATGATCACCACCGAAGCCATGATCGCCGAGATCAAGGAAGACGGCCCAGCTGGCGGCGGTATGCCAGACATGGGCGGTATGGGTGGCATGGGCGGCATGATGTAAGCCAGCCTTACCCCTGTACTAGCTTAACCCTATAAAAATGCCCCGCCTGCGAAAGCAGGCGGGGTTTTTTAATGCCCTCAATCTGGTCTGCCGAGGAGACCGAGTCGCGGCCATCGCGGGCAAGCCACGCTCCCACAGGATCAGCATCACCCTGTGGGAGCGGGCTTGCCCGCGATGACGCAGGATCAGGCACTGATGGGTTGTACTTTGGTCGCGCGTTCAGCCTTGCAAGCCGGCCGATACAGAACGTAGTAATACGCCCCCAGACAAATCAGCCAGCAAAAAATCGCCGTCCACACATTGTGCGAAAAGAAGTGCGCGCCCTGCATCATCCGGCTCACCGAGAACACCGACCCCAGCGCAAACGCAAAGACAAACGCCTTGCGTGCCAGCTTGGGTCGACGATCACGCAGCACAAAGAACAGCGCAAACAACGTGAAACCCGTCGCCGCATGACCACCCGGCCAGCAACGTCCAGGTTTATCGGTGGCCGGGCGCGGGCTCAACAATTCGCTGTAGGTCTCATGACCACCGAATTGCTCCAGGCTCCATGGGCACTGAACCGCGGTCACCGCCTTGACCGGCGTGACAAAAGACGTCGCCAGCGCCAGCGACAGCACCAGGCACCCCAGCTCCCGCTTGAACGGTTTGAGCTTCTCCATGAAAAAAGAACCGATGAAGCCGAAGATGGCCAGCACCGAGAAAGCAATGACCACCTGTTTCGCGCGGTCGTGCAGGATGTTTTCCAGGAAGTAACTGTGTCGTCCGACGAAAGCACCGGCGGCCGGGTCATAGAACAGGTTGGCCAGGGCCATGTCCAGGTCAGTCAGTTCGAGCAGCAGCAGAACAATTGCCGCGACAGCAGGAACCCCAAGGCACACCCAGAAATTGAGAGGGCGCGAGGCGGGGCGGGCAGAGGTGGGCACCATGGCAATTCCTTGTTCTGTGAAGTGTTCTGTGAAGTGTTCAGAAAGCGCAGCCGCGCGGAGTTTGAACCGGACTCTGTCGTCTACGTGTGAATCGATAGTGAAAAAGTCGTCAAGGCTCGAACAGGCTTGCATGGCCAATTTACATCTGCACACAGTCCTAGCCCTGAGCCTGACTTGGCCTTAAGCTGCGCGGGCCAAGACGGCCGTCATTGTGTACGGAGGAGTTACCCATGCGAATTCTATTGGTTGAAGACAACCGCGATATCCTGGCCAATCTGGCGGATTACCTGGGGCTCAAAGGCTACACCGTGGATTGCGCGCAAGACGGTTTGTCAGGCCTGCACCTGGCGGCCACCGAGCACTATGACCTGATCGTGCTCGACATCATGTTGCCCGGTATCGACGGCTACACCCTGTGTAAACGCTTGCGCGAAGATGCCCGCCGCGACACCCCGGTGATCATGCTCACCGCTCGCGATCAACTGGACGACCGCCTGCAGGGCTTCAAGTCCGGTGCCGATGACTACCTGATCAAGCCCTTCGCCCTGTCTGAATTGGCCGCAAGAATCGAAGCGGTGATGCGCCGTGCTCAAGGTGGCGGTCGGCGTACGTTGCAGGTCGGGGACCTGGCCTATGATCTCGATACTCTGGAAGTCACCCGCGAAGGTCGCTTGCTGAAACTCAACCCGGTCGGCCTGAAGTTGTTGGCCGTGTTGATGCAGAAAAGCCCGCACGTCCTGCGCCGGGAAATTCTCGAAGAAGCGCTGTGGGGCGATGACTGCCCGGACAGTGACAGCCTGCGAAGCCATGTCCACCAGTTGCGCCAGGTGATCGACAAACCGTTCGCCAAACCGTTGCTGCAGACCGTTCACGGTGTCGGTTATCGCTTGGCCGAGGGTCGAGATGGAGTTTAAACAGAGCCTTGCTCAACGGATCATCATTGCTTTTGCGCTGATGAGCGCGTTGGTTGCGGGCGCTTTCGCCATGGGCATTGTGGCGACGGTGCACCTGGTGGAAGAAAAACTGATCTCGGCAGGATTGGGCGGCGATCTACAGCGCCTGCTGCTGATGGACAGTGTCTCGGACTGGAGCCATCGACCGGAGCCGGACCAGCTGTTTTATTTCAGCGGTGGGCCTGGCGACTTCGACTTGCCCAAGGATTTGCGGCATCTGGAGCCTGGTTTTCACGAAGTTTTTCGCGAACAGCTGTCGTATCACGCAATGGTTGAAGTCGTCGATGGCCGACGTTACGTGCTGATGCAGGATCAAAGTGATTTCGAAGAGCGTGAACGGGTGCTGTTTGCCGTCGTGCTGGTGGGTTTTGTACTGAGTCTTGCGTTGGCAGTATTTCTGGGCTGGGTGTTGGCGCGCAGAGTCATGGCTCCTGTCGTGCGACTGGCTCGCCAGGTACGTCATCGCGATCAACTGCTGGGCCTGGCTCCGCCACTGGCACCTGACTACGCCGCCGATGAAGTGGGCGAATTGGCCGTGGCCTTCGACGCTACGCTGGGACGACTGCGCCAGGCATTGACCCGGGAGCGCCTGTTCACCAGTGACGTCAGCCATGAACTGCGCACGCCGTTGATGGTACTGGCCAGTTCCTGCGAGTTGTTGCTGGAAAACCCTGGCCTCGATCAGCGCGGTCACGCCCAGGTCGAGCGAATCGCTCGCGCCTGCGAGGAAATGCGAGAGCTGGTGCAAACCTTCCTGATGCTGGCGCGTGCGCAACGCGAAGACGCCAGCCAGACGCTTCAGCAAAACCTTGGCGAAGTGGCCGACGGGTTGCTCAATCTATGGCGCGAGCCCATAGAGGCGAAAGGTTTGAAGCTGATCTTTGAACCGGGTAATCCCGCAGACACCTGCTACAACGCCACGCTGTTGCACGCAGTCATGGGTAACCTTCTGCGTAACGCACTGCACTACACCGAGTACGGATTTATCCGCTTGACCCTGACACCCACCGGTTTCCTGGTCGAAGACAGTGGTGTCGGGATTCCCGAGGAAAAGCGCGAAGCGATGTTCGAGCCTTTCGTGCGCGGGACCGAGAAACGAGGGGAAGGTTTGGGGTTGGGGCTTTCGTTGGTGCAACGTATCTGTGAAAACCAGGGATGGGTCGTCAGCTTGACGACCATGGAACCCAATGGCTGTCGTTTCGAGGTCCAACTTCGTCCCTCGGGCCTGCGCTGAAAAGTGTTCAATGGGTAGCGGCCCATGGCTACTACTCGATTCTGTAAAATTTAGAAATACTTCCCCGACTTACATGACAAATGTTTCACAAAGTAATGACCTGACACTGACAAGACCCTACCTAAGGTAGTCGTCATCAGCAGTTAGGAGATTTGATGATGGATGAGCCAATCAAACTTGATTTTTCCGAGAAGTATGACGATCAACATGCGCAACGGTATCTGCGCAAACACAAGGATGGCCTGGGCCGTCGTCTTTCTCACTGGCGTGACGAGCAAATGGCACGAAAGGCGCTTTCCCTGGTCGGAGAACCGGGGCTAGTCCTGGATTTACCCTGTGGCGCAGGACGTTTCTGGCCGTTGCTGGCGGAAAAATCCAATCGGGCAATCATCGGTGCCGACAACTCCGAGTCAATGCTCAAGATCGCTATGAGCGCGCAACCGGCCGATGTGGTGAAAAGGGTACAACCCTTGCACACATCTGCTTTCGACATCGCCTTACCTGATAACGCCGTCGACAGCATTTTCTGTATGCGCTTGCTGCACCACATTGGTGAAGCCGAGCATCGATTGGCCATTTTGCGTGAATTCGAGCGCGTCACGCGTGACAGCGTGATCATTTCACTGTGGGTGGATGGCAACTTTAAAGCCTGGAAACGCAAGCGTTCTGAGAGAACGCGTGGGCAAGAAGGTTACCAAAATAGGTTTGTGTTACCAGCTGTTACGGTCGAGAAAGAATTTGAGCAAGCGGGTTTCCGCATCCAGGAACAACTGGATTTTTTACCGCTCTATGCCATGTGGCGAGTTTACGTATTACGCAAGAGGTAACAGGATGGCAGTGCAATGTGCACCAGAAACGGAGGTCGCGTCCGGCGATCGGTTCGACTATTTCTGGAATCAGCGCGGTGAATGGGTAGAAGAACCTAACGTGCGTCGCGGTGGTGAAAGCGGCGTTCAGCGCGTCCGGGGCAGCGATGGTCAACTGCTGTACGCCAAGCGTCAGACCGGGCATATCTACCGCAGCTGGCTGCACCCGTTCGGACGGCCGACCGTCTTGCGCGAACTGGATGCGCTGACCGGTTTGCGCAAGATCGGCGTACGCGTTCCTGAAGTCGTTTTCTGCGGTGCTCAACGCGATCCTGTGCACAAGTGGCGCGCCTTGCTGGTGACGAAGTCGCTGGACGGCTTTGAGGAAATCGAACATTGGTACGCCGGCGGTGGTCGCGAGCGTTCAGGTGAGGCGGTACACGACCGGGTGCTGAAAGATCTGGCAGACAATCTGGCGCGGATGCACAAGGGTCGCTGGCAGCACAGTTGTATTTACATCAAGCATGTTTTTGTCCGTGTCACGGGTGAAGGCGAGGCGGCCAAAGTAGAGGTCGCATTGATCGATCTGGAGAAGTGCCGACAGCGTCTGACGGCTCGCCAGGCCGCGGCCCATGACATGAAGCAATTGCGCCGCCACTCGTCGTTCAGCACGACGGATTGGAAAAAACTGGTCTACCTTTATGAGACGGCGTTTGGCAGCGCTATCAAGGGTTTATAGCAATGAAACTCGAAATTGCACGAGGTGTGTTTCTGATAGGAGCCTTGGCAGTTGCTTCAATTGCGGTGGCGGCTTGGGAGCAGCCCCGCACGCAGGTCCTCAGTTCGGTGAGCGGCGACGCTCACTGTCCGCTGCCACGGGTCGCGAAAGCATCCGAAGCGTCCCAACCCGATCATGACCTGTTGCTGTTCATGTTCGGACTTTCCCAGGGAATGAGGCCGCAGAGTTGAACAAATTGAAGCCCAAATAAAAGGCCTCGCAAATGCGAGGCCTTTTATTTGGGCTTGAATCAGCCGCCGGACTGCTGTGGAAGCGGTGAACCCTGTAGCAGCTGCCGAGCCTGCGAGGCTGCGTCGGGCTGCGAAGCGGCCCCCGAGGACGGTCCTGCGGACCGTAACGCAGCTTTGTGCCTCGGCAGCGGCTACAGGAATCAGCCCTTTCCAAAGAGTTATGCGTGTTCCTTTGGCTTGTCAGGTTTCGCCAGCAACGTATACACGCACGGCAATACAAACAGAGTAAACAGCGTCCCGATCGACATCCCCGTGGCGATGACCGTGCCAATGTCGAACCGACTGACAGCCCCCGCGCCGGTCGCGAGGATCAATGGCACCATACCAAACACCATCGCCGCCGTCGTCATCAAGACAGGCCGCAAACGGATGGCCGCCGCTTCTTCCACGGCCTCGCGCGCCGTCAACCCTTTGTCCTTGCGCAGCTGGTTGGCGAACTCGACGATCAGAATCCCGTGTTTACTGATCAACCCGATCAGTGTCACCAGCCCGACCTGGGTATAGATGTTCATGCTCGACCACCCCAGGAACAGCGGAATCAACGCCCCGCAAATCGACAGCGGCACCGTCACCAGGATCACCAGCGGATCGCGGAAGCTTTCAAACTGCGCCGCCAGCACCAGGAAAATAATCGCCAAAGCCAAGGCAAACGTCACCCACAGCGCACTGCCTTCCTGGACAAACTGTCGCGAGGCGCCGGCATAGTCGATTCCAAACCCGACCGGCGCTTCTTCCCGAGCGATCTGGCGGACGGTGTCGAGCGCTTCGCCCATGCTCACTAAAGGCACGCCGGACAGGCGGGCCGTGTTGAGTTGCTGGAACTGGTTGAGCTGCCGCGGTCGCGCCCGGTCGGTCACGGTGATCAAGGTCGACAAGGCCAGTAATTCGCCCTTGGTGTTTTTCACGTAATAGTTGTTCAGCCAGTCGGGGTTGTCCCGGAAGGGCCGTTCAACCTGGGCAATGACTTTGTAGCTGCGACCTTCAATAGTGAAACGGTTGATCTCGGCCTCACCCAGCAACGTCGCCAGGGTTCCGCCCAAGTCCTGCATGGACACGCCCATCTGCGCCGCTTTGGCGCGATCGATATCCACCACCACTTCGGGTTTGTCGAAGGCCAGGTCGACGTCGACGAAGGCGAACTTGCCTGATTCTACGGCGCGTTTTTTTACCCGCTCCATCACCTGTGCCAACAACTCATAGTCGTTGGCGGTGTTGATGGCGAATTGAAACGGCAGTCCTTCGCTCGTGCCTGGCAACGAGGGCAGGTTGAAACCGAACACCTGCAGGCCGGAAATTTTCTCCAGCTTGCCCTGAACCTCCGGCAGGATCTCCATCTGGGTACGGCTACGATCACCCCATGGCTTGAGCAGGAAGCCGCCAATTCCCGATTGCACGCCATCGAATCCATTGATCTGAAAGGAAGAGTAGTACTCGGGAAACTCCTTGAAAATGGTAATGAATTCGTCGGTGTAGGCGTTCAGATAGTCAAGGTTGGTCGTTTTCGGTGCGTTGGCCAACATGAAAATGATGCCCTGATCCTCGTCGGGGGCCAGTTCCGACTTGGTGAATTTGAGCAACACCGGAATCAGGCATAACACGATGACGGCGAACACCAGCACCACCGGCCGGGTATTGAGCGTGCCGTGCAGCATGCGTTGGTAGCGGCGTTTGAGCCCTTCGAAAATCCGGTCCAGTCGATGGGCAAGCCCGCTGGGATTCTCGTCATGGCGCAGCAGATAGGCGCACATCATCGGCGACAAGGTCAGGGCCACAATGCCCGAGATCACCACCGCGCCGGCCAGGGTCAGGGCGAACTCCTTGAACAATGCTCCGGTCAGCCCCGTCAGGAAGCCGATGGGGGCGTAGACCGCCGCCAGGGTGATGGTCATCGAGATCACCGGCATGGCGATCTCCCGGGCACCTTCGATGGCGGCATCCATCGGCGTCTTGCCTTCTTCGATGTGCCGGTGAATGTTCTCGACCACCACAATGGCGTCATCCACCACCAGGCCGATGGCCAACACCATCGCCAGCAGGGTCAGCAGGTTGATCGAGTAACCCATCATTTGCATGAAGAACATCACGCCGATCATGGACAGCGGGATGGTCACCACCGGAATCACCACCGACCGCAGGGCGCCGAGGAACAGGAACACCACCACAATGACGATCAGTACGGCTTCGAACAGGGTTTTCACCACTTCATCGATCGACGCCTGAATGAACAGCGTCGCGTCGTAGGCGATTTCACCTTTGAGGTTCGGCGGCAGCTGGGCTTCCAGTTCCGGCATGATCTTGCGCACTTCCTTGATCACGTCCAGCGGGTTGGCGCCCGGTGTCGCCTTGATTCCGATGTACACCGAAGGTGTGCCGCCGAAGGAACTGATGGTGTCGTAGTTTTCCGCGCCCATTTCCACCCGCGCCACATCGCTGAGCAGTACCCGGCTGTCGCCATCGATCTTCAATGGAATGGCAGCGAAGGCTTCAGCCGATTTGAGCTCGGTGTTGGCGTTGACACTGGTGACCACGTACTCGCCTTTCACTTCGCCGGCGGCGGAGAGAAAGTTGTACTGGCGCACCGCGTTGGTCACATCGCTTGCGGTCAGGCCGAAACCGGCCAGCTTGACCGGGTCCAGCCACAGGCGCATGGCGAAGACCTGGTTGCCGAGAATCTCGGCTTCGGCCATGCCGGGCAATGTGGCCAGTTTTGGCTGGATCACCCGCGACAGGTAGTCGGTGATCTGTGGGTTATTCAGTTCCTTGCTGAAGAAGCTGATGTACATCAGCGCCGAAGCGTCCGCGGCTTCCTTGCTCAGCACCGGGTCTTCAGCATCCTGTGGCAGCTGGTTCTTGACCTCGTTGGCTTTGGCCAGCAATTCGGTAAACAGACGGTCGGTGTTGGCGTCGATACGTGCGTGGATCGAGATCACCGAGAAATTCTGGCGACTGACCGACGTCATGTAGTCGATACCCTCGGCGCTCGCCAGGCTTTGTTGCATCGGTTGGGTAATGTAGCCCTGGATGGTTTCGGCGTTGGCCCCGGGGTAGGCGGTGGTCACCGTAATCAGGGCGTTTTCCATCTGTGGGTATTGGCGCAGCGGCAGCTTGCTCCAGGCCTGGAACCCCAGCAGGACAATCAACAGGCTGACCACGGTGGCGAGCACCGGGCGACGGATGAACGGGTCGGTAAAAGCCATGGGGATTCCTTGATCAGTCCGCGCGTGGCGGGCTGTTCTGCTCGGCTAAAGTCTTGTCGTCGCTGATGGCAATGGGCGCGCCGTTGTCCAGTTTGATCTGGCCGGCCGTCACCACTATTTCGCCTTTGCGCACACCTTTGGTGATCATCACCTGTCCATCGCGGCGCTCACCGGTTTCGATGAAACGTCGTTCGGCGATGAGGACCGGTTGGCCCTTGTCGTCTTTTTCCGGCGTGCCGTCTTCGCTTTTCTTCTGTGCGACCACATAGAGCGAATTGCCGTAGAGCGTGTAGGTGATCGCGCTTTCAGGGATGACGATTCGCAGCTGCGGGTCAGGCAGCAGCACTTGCAGGCTGGCGAACATGCCCGGCAGCAACTTGCCGTCGGGGTTGGCCAGGGTGGCGCGAACCTGAACGTTGCGGGTGGTGTTCTCGACTTTCGGGTTGATCGCACTGATCAGGCCGGGGAAAGTTTGCGTCGGGTAGGCAGCGACGATGATCTGTACCTGTTGGCCGACGGCGATCTTCGGTACCGACTGCTCGGGCACGAAGAAGTCGACATAGAGGCTGCTGAGGTCTTGCAGGGTGGCGATCATGGTGCCAGTGGCGAGATAGTCACCGATGTCCACCTGACGAATACCGATGGTCCCGCTGAAGGGGGCGACGATGCTTTTTTTGCCGAGTGCAGCCTTGAGTTGATTGACCGTGGCCTTGCTCTTTTTCTGCACTGCCGACAGTCGGTCGAACTCACCCTTGGAAATGGCCTGGCTGCCGACCAGCTGGCTGCCGCGTCCGTAATCGAGCTGGGCCAGCCCCAGGTCGGCCTGCGCCGTTTCCAGCAACGCACTTTCCACGGCGCTGTCGAGTCGCAGGAGTGGTTGGCCGGCCTTGACCTTTTGCCCTGACTCGAACTGCAGCTCGATAACAGTACCGTCGGTCTCCAGGCTCAGGTCCACGCCTTGCAGCGCCTTGAGCGTGCCGACAGTGGGTAGACGGGCTTGCCAGGGTTTTTCGGTGGCGGTGGCCACGGCGACGCTTATTGGCGGTTTCGGCGCAGTGAAGCCTTGAATCATCGTATAGATGGAAAAGGCTTTGTAAGCGGCCAGCACCAGCACAACTAGCAGGACAACACCCAACATGATCAGCATGCGGCGACGCAGCATATTTCCACTTCCTTGGAGAAAATCAGGGCATACAGTGCCGCACATTACTCCGAGTGTGAGGGTGTTTCCAACTGGCAGGTTTTACAGGTAGTCATAAGGCCCGGGGGAGACCTGTGGGAGACCTGTGGGAGCCGAGCTTGCTCGCGATGGCGTCTTTCCATTCAGCATCAATGGTCAGTCATAGACCGCTATCGCGAGCAAGCTCGGCTCCCACAAAGGGCAGGGTGAGTCACATCAGGTGAAGATGGTTATCCCAGAGCCCTGCAGGCAGTTCCAACGGTTTTGCGACCAGATCGTCCTGACGGCAATCGTAGTAGCGGCAACGGCCCTGGCCCGAGGTCACGACGAAACCATCGGCCACCGCCCCGACCCCGGCGCAATCGGGAAGTGGCGCATCCAGGTGCACTTCGCCGCTGTCCAGGTCCCAGATGAAAAATCGATTGCCCCGTGGAGCGGTCAATGCGACCAGACGCAATTCGCTGTGCACCGCAACGCTTGCGGTGTAGTGCCCCATCGCCTGGAGCTGGTGCTCAGGCACGGGGAACGCCACGAACGGTTGACCGGGACGCTTGATCGCCAGCAACTCCGAAGATTCATGGGAAGCCCCCATGAACTGCTGGCCGGCGACGATGGTGCCGTCGCTGGCGATCCCCAGATGGCGCACGCTGTTCATCTGCTGGGCCAGGGTTTCCTTGCTGAGCAGGGCGCCGTCGCGTTGCATCAATACCAGGCTCGGCTCCATGGCATCGAGATTCATCTCGACCCGGCTTTCGGCCTCGGTGCGAATCCCGCCGTTGGCCACCACCAGGGTTTCGCCATCGGGCATCCATGACACCTGGTGCGGACCAATCCCGTGAGTGGAAATCTCGCCGCGGTGAACCAGGCGCTCACCTTCGAATGCGTAAACGCCGAGCAAGCCACGGCCTGGATCGGACGTGTCGTTCTCGGTGGCGTACAACCAGTCGCCGCTCTTGTGAATCACTGCGTGACCGTAGAAATGCCGATTCGGCAGCGACGTCACGGTTTGCAGCAAGGCGCCGTCACGCAAGTTGATCAGGTAGCTTTCGGTGCCCGGACGACGAGCGACAAACAGTGCAATGGGCAGCGTCGGATGATTGATGATGTCGTGGCAACGCTGGCCGACCTGGGTGGCGAACACCCGCGTGCCGTCCAGCCGATAACCGACGGCGTAATGCTTGCCATCGGTATCGTCCCGCGCCGACAGCAATAGCGGGCTCTTGTCCTTTTGCTTGAACAGCGTCCAGCCGCCCAGTGTCACTGCTCCCAGCAGCAAACTACCTAAAGTCAGAGCCTGACGTCGCAGCATCGCACTTGCCCTCATCAGTCACCGTCGTTGGCGTTGAAGCCCAGTTGAATGCCCAGCGCCTTGGCCAGTTCGCCTTCGTGCAGGCGGTGGACGACGTTGAGGCTGTCGTAGATATCGTTGAGTTGCTGGCGGCCGGCATCGTCATTGAGCATTTCTGTCAGCGAGCGCTGGTTGCTGGCAAACAGTTTCAGGGACGCCGCGTAGGCAGCGTCGATCTTGTCGGCCAAGGGCTTCTGATCGCTTGGCAACAGGCCACGCAGGCCTTTGTTGTCCACACCTTCCCACACGGATTTGGCGGCGGCGAGGCTGGCTTCGAGGCCTGTCAGCGACGATTGGCTGCGCCATGCATCAGCCTGGAACGGTTGCGGCACGCCTTTGCTCTGACGGCCCATCGGGGTGCCGAGTTTTTTCTTCAGGGAGTCGAGGGCGGTCACCTGCACGCGCAGCAAATCGGCGATGGCTTCGTGAGAATCGGCGTAGCGCTGGTTCGGGAACTTGCTCATCTGCGCGAGCATGCCGTCGGTGTTGTTCCAGCTTTTCAGAATGTCTTCGGCCAACAGTTTCTGGTGCTCGCCGATCGCTTTGAGCAATGGGCAGTACTTGGCTTTTTGCGCGTCGCTGGCGACGTCGGGCTTGCTGTCGAACAGGATGTATTCGTAGGCCGAAAGCCCTTGAACCACAACACTCGACTTGGCCAGGGCAGCGGCGTCAATCTGCGGTTGCGCAGTGACCAGTTGCTCGACCTGACGGCCGACGAGGTTTTTCTTGTCTGGCCAGAACTGCACTTGCCACGCCCGGTTGCCCTCGGCCAGCGGACCGATCAACAGCGGTTGCAGTTCGGCCCAGGCTTTCTGCGCGTGCAGGAAGTCGGCGCGAGCGGTGTCGAGGTCTTGCTTGCCTTCGCAATAGGCGAGCGCACTGACGGCCAGTTGGCGGTCGGCTTCAACCCAGCGAGTGTAGGTCGGCAGGATCACGGATTTGGCGATGGCCGCCGACGTGACCGCTTGCGGATCCTGTGGCGAACACGCGCCCAAGGCGAGTGCGGCAAGGCTGGTAAATAGCAATTTTGGACGGAACATGTAGGGCTCCCGCTGATTGAACGCGTATTAAAGGGAATTCAAAAATGCCAGCAACGCGGCGCGCTGCTCGGCATTGAAAGACAAAACCTGTTGCTGCGCCGCTGTCGCCTCGCCGCCATGCCAGAGCACGGCCTCGAGCGCATTACGGGCGCGGCCGTCATGCAAAAACCGGGTGTGTCCACTGACCGCCTGCGTCAGGCCCATGCCCCACAATGGTGGCGTACGCCATTCGCGGCCACTGGCCTGGAATTCGGTACGGTTATCGGCCAGACCTTCGCCCATGTCATGCAGCAGCAGATCGCTGTACGGGCGAATCACTTGATTGGCCAGCTCAGGTTCCGCGGCATTGGCGGCAGTGGTGTATTTGGGCGTGTGACAGGACTGGCAGCCGGCCTGGAAAAACAGGGTCTTGCCGGCCAGCACTTCGGGCGCGCCGACATCGCGGCGCGCTGGTACGGCCAGGTTGCGGCTGTAGAACAGCACCAGGCGCAAAATATTGTCGCTGACTTCCGGTTCGCCATCGGGACCGTTGCCGTTGGGGGCCTGCTTGCAAGCGGTTTGCGTGTCGGTGCAGTCATCAATCGGCCTCAAGCTGGTCGTGAGGCCCATGTCACCAGAAAACGCGTGAACATTTTGTTGATTGAGGTTCGGTTGGCCGGCTTTCCAGCCAAATCGGCCAAGGACGGTTTTCTGTTGGGCGTCATCCCAGACCTGGTTTGGACGTCCGCTGACGCCTTTGTTGTCTTTCGCCTGAGCCTCGGCATTGGCCAGGATTGCCGATTCGGGAATGGCTTCCAGCAGTCCCAGGCCAATCATCGGCGGGGCAACGCGTGCGGAAAAACGCGTGTCGGGGTGCATCGGGCCATAGCCGAGCTGAGTGATCTGCAGGGTCGGCTTTTGCAACTCGATTTCGGTGCCGTCCTTGAAGCGAATCGGCACCGGCGTGTAGTCGACACGCACCTTGCCTTCCGGGACCACGCCGGGCACTGACATGTCCTGGAACTGCCCGCCATAGACGGGCTCGGGAACCACCCCCAGTTGCTCGATGACGTTGGCAAACGCCGGTGCATCGGGAATCGACAGCCGTACAAGCATTGAAACGGCATTCGACGCGCCGGGCGCAGGCGGATGACCGCGGCCGTCCTTGATGTGACAGTTCTGGCAGGCGTTGGTGTTGAACAACGGGCCGAGGCCATCCCGCGCGGTGGTGGTCGAGGGGGCGATCACCCAGGGATTGCGGAAGAAGCTGTTGCCGACGCTGAAATCCACCCGCCGGGAGGGCGGCAGATTGGCGGACGGCAGGGAAAAGGAATTCTGATCGGTCTTGCGCACGGTCGTGCTGCCACCGGACCGGGCTTCACCGGGTTCGGCCTTGGTAAAACGCGGGGCGTCATCGCAGGCACTCAGGCCCAGGGCCAGAAACAGTGCGGACAAGCGAAGAAGCAGCGAGGGCATCAGACATCCTGCAAGACGAGCAAAACAAGGGCGCAAAGTCTAACAGGGCACGGGAGATTGAATAAGAGGAATTATCGTTTGGTTGATGTGGGGCATGGTTTTCATGTGAGACCGAGGCGCCGCCATCGCTGGCAAGCCAGCTCCCACAGGGATTGTGGTGTGCCCGGTTTTGCGAGCGCCGACGAATCTGTGGGAGCTGGCTTGCCAGCGATGGGGCCATCAGCGTCACGCAAAAATCAGGCAAGAAAAAGGCGACCCGGAGGTCGCCTTTCTGTTCAGTCAGCGTTGATCAGAACTCGTGATCAGCGTTGTCCGGGTTCAGGTCGCCGATGCCCAGTTTGCCAGCGGCGGCTTCGATCGAACCGGTCTGCTTGACCAGCGAAGCGATGGCGTCGCGGACGATCTGGTTGCCAGCGGTGTTGCCGGCAGCGATCAGTTGGTCGTAGTGCTCACCTTTGTTGGCGTGATCAACGATGACCTGCATTTTCGCTTCGGTCGCGGCCAGGTCGGCTTTCAACGCGGTGTCGGCGGCCGGGTCGGCTTTGGCCACCAGGGACGACAGGCTTGCGCCAGTCATTTTGGTGCCGTCCGTGCGGGTGTATTCGCCCAGGTACACGTTACGAATGCCTTTGGCATCGTAGAACTGGGAATTGTGCGTGTTGTCGCTGAAGCAGTCGTGTTCGTCTTCCGGGGAGTTGGCTTCCAGGGAAACCTTCATGCGCTCGCCCGCCAGTTCGCCCAGGGACAGGCTGCCCATGCCGAACAGCATTTTGCGCAGGCCGGATTCACCCGGTTCGGCTTCCAGCGTGGCGCGGTAGTTGTCGGCCACGTTCGGCTTCCAGTTGCCGACCATTTCTTCCAGGTCGCTGACCAGCAGTTGGGTCACGGACTTCAGGTAGGCACGACGACGGTCGTTGTGGCCGCCAGTAGCGCCGGCGCCTTCCAGGTAGTCGGACGCTGGACGATTGCCCGCGCCAGGGCCGGTGCCGTTCAGGTCCTGGCCCCACAGCAGGAATTCGATCGCGTGGTAGCCGGTAGCAACGTTGGCCTCGGAACCGCCCAGCTCGTTCAGGCTGGCGAGTTTTTCCGGGGTGATGTCCTTCACGTCGATCTTGTCTTCGCCGACCTGAACTTCGGTGTTGGCGATGATGTTGGCCGTCGCGCCCGGGTTACCCAGTGCGTGTTCGTAGGATTTGTCGACGTAGTCGATCAGGCCTTCGTCCAGTGGCCAGGCATTCACCTGACCCTCCCAGTCGTCGATGATGGTGTTGCCGAAGCGGAAGACTTCGCTCTGCAGGTACGGAACGCGAGCGGCGACCCAGGCCGCCTTGGCGGCTTTCAGGGTGTCGGCGTTCGGTTTGGCGAGGAAGGCGTCGACGGCGGTTTGCAGGGTTTTCGCAGTAGATTCGGCATCGCTGTAAACGGCGAAAACCATGTCGGCGTAATGGGCGACAACGGCTTTGGCGGCGGCTTCGTCGACTTTACCGGCAGCGGCAGGTGCAGCAGCCGGGGCGGCTGGAGCGGTGGTGCTGGCGGCTGGAGTCGGCGCTGGTGCCGCGGCGTTCTTGTCTTTGCCTTCGCCACAACCGGCGAGGGAAATAGCGATGGCCAACAGACTGGCGGTAGCCAGAGGCATACGAATCATGGCGAACATCCTGCTTCGAGAGGGGGTGGAATGGCGCTGTCAGCGCGCAAAGCTGCGACATAATGCAAATCTTTCGCATTATGTGTAAAGGGTTGTAGGTGGAAATATTTCTTATTCACAGACAGGTCAGGCGATACAAAACCTGCAGCAGCTGGCGCAGCCTGCGTTCGGCGTCGAAGCCGTCGTGAAATCGGGTGCCTCGGTGATCCAGGCAAACTTCGGTGTCAGGTAGAGCGACTGCTGCGCAGCCGGACGCAGGCTTCGCCAGCTGCTACAGGGGAATGCTTCGTTCATAAAATAGCGGCATTACTGCGTTGCGCCTGCTTCAGGTAGGCGCTCAGTTCCCGGGCCGGCAGCGGCTTGCTGTAGAAATAGCCCTGACCCTCGTGACACCCCTCGGAAATGATGTAGGCCTCTTGCTCGGCGGTTTCCACGCCTTCGGCAATGACCTGCATGCCCAGGCTTTTGCCCAGCTGGATGATCGCCCGGACGATGGTTGCATCGTCGTCATCGTCCAACAGGTCCTGAACGAAGCTCTTGTCGATCTTGATCTTGTCCAGGGGCAGGCTTTTCAGATAGCTGAGTGAGGAGTAGCCGGTGCCGAAGTCATCAATCGCAATCAATGCACCGGAGCGACGCAGGCTCAGCAGGTGTTGGGCGGCGGTACTGATGTCTTCCATCAGGCCGGTTTCGGTAACTTCCAGTTCCAGACTGCGTGGCGGCAGGCGGTACATTTGCAGCAGGTTGTTGACCACTCGCGGCAGCTCGGCATGGTGCAACTGCACCGTTGACAGATTCACCGCCATGCGCAAATCGGCGAAACCCTGATCATGCCATTCGCGCAATTGCTTGCAGGCCTGATCCAGGACCCATTCACCAATGGCGATGATGGTGCCGTTCTGCTCGGCCAACGGGATGAACAGGTCGGGCGGCACCAGCCCATGTTCGGGATGTTGCCAGCGAATCAGCGCCTCGACGCCCACCACACGGTTTTCCCGGTAGCTGATCTGTGGTTGGTAAACGAGGTAGAACTGGTCACGGGTCAGGGCGTCGCGCAGGTCTTTTTCCAGTTCGCGACGACGGCGCATCTCGGTGTCGACACTGGCGATGTAGAACTGATACCGATTGCGCGAGCGGGACTTGGCCAGCGTCATGGTCTGTTCGGCTTTTTGCAGCAACTTCTCGGTGCTGTCGCCGTCCTCGGGGAACAGGGTGATTCCGATGGTGGCGCGCAAACGAATTTCCTGGTGATCGAGGGCAAACGCCGCTTCCAGATCGTCGAGAATACTTTGGGCCAATTCAGCGGCTTCATAAGGCTGTTCGATGTCGGCCTGGACCAGGGCGAACTGATCGCCGCCAAGACGGGCGAGGGCGCCGAGTCGACCGCTATGGCCCCGCAGGCGATCCGCCAGGGCGAGCAACAGTTGGTCGCCGGTCTGGTAGCTGAATTGTTCGTTGATGCTTTTGAAGTCATCGAGCCCGACGCACAGCACTGCCACCCGTCGTTGCAGTTTGCCGGCATCGACCAGGATTTTGTCCAGTTGGTGCTGAAGTTGCTGGCGGTTGGGCAAGCCGGTGAGGAAGTCGTACTGGGACATGCGCAGCAAGCTGTTCTCAGCTTCATGGCGCAGGTGCGTATTGCGCTCGATGGACTCGAGCAACTGATTGGCGGTGTTGATCCAGATACCCAGTTCGTTTTTCTCGTGACCCTTTAGTTGCGGGATCTTGTGCGCGCTGGGGCGATCCGGGTTGATTTCAGTCAGGTGTTCGATGATTCGCGACAGGGGTTTGGTCAGCAGCCAGTGATAGACCAGGTACAGCACCAATCCCATGGCCAATGCGCGTAGCACGCCAGAGATAAAGATGATGACCGAGCTGACGATGAACCCCTGGCCATAGGTGGCGGTGTCGAGGGTGATGCTCAGGTCGCCGTAATATTCGCTGTACGGGCCGCGACCCACCAATTGTGTGGTGAAGGTGCGTTCTTTGCCGAGGATCAGGTCGGTCAGCCAGCGACTGTCGGACTGCTGCAAGTCACGGGACTTTTGCGCGAGCATGGCTTCGTTGGGATGGCCGATGGAAGCCTGGCGTACGGCGTCGTCCTGAAACAGCCCTTCGATTACCTGCATACCCATTTCGCGGTCCAGGCTGTAGACGGCCTGGGTCGAAGGGTCGCGAAACATGTCGAGAATGCGCTCGGCATCATTGGCTACGGCCTGGCGTGTTTTATAAGCATCGAACACGATCTGCGCGCAGCTCAAGACTACGCCGACGATCAATGCCGACAGGAGCACGACCCGGAGCAACTTCATCGACAAGCTGTTCTTGAGTTCCAGCTTCAAAAGGCTATTCCTTGTTCCGTGCGGGTAGCATCAAGTTGCCATGAGTATTGGCAATCCGGTGAGGTCAGTCAAAGGGACATTCATCCACAGGAGATTTTGCCTGCAGCTTGGCCGATTTTCGGTTGTCTGAGGTCTTTTCCTATTCGTACTGTGTCGGTAGTCGGGTCCCTGAACTTGAGGGGGGGCGAGAACTATTTTCCTTTGATTTGATGGTAGACGGGTGTGGCGTTGGGGCAAGGGGGCAGCGGCTGGATTCATTGTGCGAAATTGGCGGTGGACCTGCTTCTTGCGGATATGCCTCGATCCACTGTGGGAGCTGGTTTGCCAGCGATGGCGGCCTGATAGCCGACCAGTCTTTAGCGGATGTACCCCGATCCCTGTGGGAGCTGGCTTGCCAGCGATCGCGGCCTGAAAGCCGACCCATTTTTTGCGGATGTACCCCGACCCCTGTGGGAGCTGGCTTGCCAGCGAGAGCGGCCTGACAGCGGACCCATTTTTTGCGGATGTACCCCGACTCCTGTGGGAGCTAGCCTGCTGGCGATGGCGGCCTGACAGCCGACCCTTTTTTGCAGGTGTACCTCGATCCCTGTGGGAGCTAGCCTGCTGGCGATGGCGGCCTGACAGCCGACCTTTTTTTTGCAGGTGTACATATCCATTGCTGCGGTAACGGCTGCTTAGGGTTTCGCCCTTACGGCGAGGCACTTTTTTCAAACGCCAAAAAAGTACCCAAAAAGGCTCGCCCCGGCGTACGGCACCTCGCTAAAGCTCGGTGTTCCCTCGCTCCGGTGTCCATCTGGGGGCATCGCCTACGGTCTGCTTCGCGACGACCTCCTCTCGATGTGTGCGGCTTCGCCGCACGGCGCTTCGCGCCTGACCCCCAGATGAACACCTCCACTCGGCCTCCCGAAGGGGCGGGTGGATCAAAAGCCGGATCAAGATCAAAAGCGTTTAGGCGAGCTAACGCTCGGCCTTGAGTGGTGGAGGGCAAGGGCAAGGGCAAGGGCAGGGGCAGGGGCGGTGGGGATATGGTTTGGTGTGGGTGGGGTTTCGATGATGGGGCCGGGAAGCCGACCATTAGTGCCTGATAGACGTGCTTTTACTTTTTTGAACTCCATAAAAAAACCCGGCTAAACGCCGGGTTTTTTTGACTGGTGTCGATCTTAAGCGGTGAAGGTTTTGCCTTCGAACTGCTCAGCCACGAATTTCCAGTTGACCAGGTTCCAGAACGCTTCGACGTACTTCGGACGAACGTTGCGGTAGTCGATGTAGTAGGCGTGTTCCCAGACGTCGCAGGTCAGCAGCGGGGTGTCGCCGTTGGTCAGCGGGTTGCCGGCGCCGATGGTGCTGGCCAGGGCCAGGGAACCGTCAGCCTTTTTCACCAGCCAGCCCCAACCGGAACCGAAGGTGCCGATGGACGTTTTGCTGAACTCTTCCTTGAACTTGTCGAACGAACCGAACGCGGTGTTGATGGCTTCAGCCAGTGCGCCGGTTGGTTGGCCGCCGGCGTTTGGCGCCAGGCAGTTCCAGTAAAAGGTGTGGTTCCAGACTTGAGCGGCGTTGTTGAAGATACCGCCCGAGGAAGATTTGACGATTTCTTCCAGGGTTTTGCCTTCGAACTCGGTGCCTGGCACCAGGTTGTTCAGGTTCACGACGTAGGTGTTGTGGTGCTTGTCGTGGTGGTATTCCAGAGTTTCCTTGGAAATGTGCGGCTGCAGGGCATCGTGTGCGTAGGGCAGCGGCGGCAATTCGAAAGCCATGATGATTCTCCTAATCAGGTCAGTTGCGGTGAGCGCAAGGCCGATCACGGGCGGCCAGACAAGCGCCGGGGAGTTTGTACTCTTTGCGGCGCATCGGATCGGATCATAGCACCGGGGGTGCGGCATAACCACGCAACAACTGTGTGGAATAGAGGTTCCAGAGCTGTTTGGAATATTCAGGCGCTGGTTATCAGTTGAAAGGCTACGGTGAACATCATCACCGCCACCAGCAGGTCGAGGATTCGCCAGGTACTCGGTCGGGCCAGCCACGGTGCGAGCCACGCAGCCCCCAGTGCCAGGGTGAAAAACCACAGCAACGAAGCACTCGCTGCACCCACCACATAAGCACCGGGCTCGGTCTGTTGCGCGCCGAGGGAGCCGATCAGCAGGACCGTATCCAGATAAACATGCGGGTTGAGCAGGGTCACGGCCAGCGCGCTGAGCATCACCGCCCGCAGTGAGCGCACCGTCTGGTTTTCACCTTGTTGCAGGCTCTGTTTCGAGCAGGCTCGGCGCAGCGCGAGGCTGCCGTACCAAATCAGAAAAACTGCCCCACCCCAGCGAGCGACCGCCAGCAGCGTCGGGTTGTGCGCGAGGACCGTCGCCAGGCCGAAGACCCCTGCGGCCACGAGCAATGCATCGCACACCACGCACAGTGCCGCCACCGGCAGGTGATGTTCACGTCGCAAGCTCTGCGCCAGTACAAAGGCGTTCTGCGTGCCAATCGCCATGATCAGCCCTGCGGCCACCAATAGGCCGTTTACATAGCTTTGCCACATGAAATATTACTCCGCGTTGGCTGCCAGATCCCGCAACACGCCCATGGCGCGCTCGGCATCGGCCTGGCCGACAAACAAATGGTCGTGGTAATAGCCGGCAATCACGTTGCAGCTGATCCCGGCCTTGCCCAAGGCAGTGGCGAAGGCGGCTGTCAGGCCGACCGCTTCCAGGGCCGAGTGCACGTTGAGGGTGATCCAGGCGGCGACGTAATCGAAGCTGAAACCTGCCCGTTCGGCGTGGGACTTTTCCAGAATGACCGTCAGGCCTTCCTGCTCGCGAAAGCTGCCGACAATCTCAAGTCCTGCTGGCAACTGACCGTCGCGCAGGGTGCAGAACACGTATTCGCCGGCGTTGAGTTGCGGGCTCATGCTGCGCAGCAGTGTTGCCAATGAAGTTTCGCCAGCCATGTGGAGTGTTCCCTGTTCAAGAGTTCTTGCTGGTCATTCTCGTCGTGAACGCTGTATAAGAAAAACCAATCATGCTGATCGCTCATTAGGAAAACTGATGTTCGACTATAAATTGCTTTCTGCCTTGGCCGCCGTGGTCGAGCAGGCCGGTTTCGAGCGCGCCGCTCAAGTGCTCGGTTTGTCGCAATCGGCGGTGTCGCAGCGCATCAAACTGCTGGAGGCGCGGGTCGGCCAACCCGTGCTGGTGCGGGTAACGCCGCCAGCGCCAACCGAGATTGGCCGGCGCTTGCTCAACCATGTGCAGCAGGTGCGCTTGCTTGAACGAGACTTGCAAACGCTGGTGCCGGCGCTGGATGAAGAAGGTCTGCCCGAGCGCCTGCGCATTGCGTTGAACGCTGACAGCCTGGCCACCTGGTGGGCCGAAGCGGTGGGCGAGTTTTGTGCGCAACAACATCTGTTGCTGGACCTGGTGGTCGAAGATCAAACGGTGGGGCTCAAGCGCATGCGCGCGGGCGAGGTGGCGGCGTGTGTCTGTGCCAGTGAGCGTCCCGTGGCAGGTGCGCGCAGCGTGCTCCTCGGCGCCATGCGCTACCGGGCGTTGGCCAGCCCGGCGTTCATTGCCCGGCATTTTCCCGAAGGCGTGCGCGCCGAATTGTTGTCCCGAACCCCGGCGCTGGTGTTCGGCCCGGACGATTTCCTGCAGCACCGCTACCTGGCTTCGCTGGGGGTCGATGGCGGTTTCGAACACCATTTATGTCCATCCTCCGAAGGCTTCATTCGTTTGACCGAGGCCGGTCTTGGCTGGGGGCTGGTGCCGGAATTGCAGGTGCGCGAGCAACTGGAGCGTGGTGTTTTGGTGGAGTTGTTGCCAGATAAGCCCATCGATGTGCCGCTGTACTGGCATCATTGGCGCAATGGCGGTCAGTTGCTGGGGTTACTGACCGATCAATTGGTGCATTCATCAAAACAATGGCTGGTGCCGTTGGACTGACGGGCAGCGTCAAGACACACGCATTACGCAAAACGAAACACATCGGAGCTCTACATGAAAATTCTGGTCACCGGCGCAAGCGGCTTCATTGGCGGACGCTTTGCGCGTTTTGCCCTGGAGCAAGGCCTGGACGTGCGGGTCAACGGTCGCCGGGCCGAAAGCGTCGAACACCTGGTGCGTCGTGGCGCCGAGTTCATCCAGGGCGACTTGAGTGACCCGGAACTGGCCCGCGATTTGTGCTCCGATGTCGAAGCCGTCGTTCACTGTGCCGGCGCAGTGGGCTTATGGGGGCGCTATCAGGACTTTCACCAAGGCAACGTCCAGGTCACTGAAAACGTGGTCGAAGCCTGCCTGAAACAACGGGTCCGGCGATTGGTGCATTTGTCTTCGCCGTCGATCTACTTCGATGGCCGCGATCATTTGGGATTGACCGAAGAGCAAGTCCCCAAGCGCTTCAAGCACCCTTATGCCGCCACTAAATACCTGGCGGAACAAAAGGTCTTCGGTGCCCAGGAGTTCGGCCTCGAAACCCTGGCCCTGCGCCCCCGATTCGTGACCGGTGCGGGTGACATGAGCATCTTCCCGCGCCTGCTGAAAATGCAGCGCAAAGGACGTTTGTCTATCGTGGGCAATGGCCTGAACAAGGTCGATTTCACCAGCGTGCAAAACCTCAACGAAGCCTTGCTCAGCAGTCTGCTGGCCAGTGGCTCGGCGTTGGGCAAGGCGTACAACATCAGCAACGGAACGCCGGTTCCGTTGTGGGATGTGGTCAATTACGTGATGCGCAAGATGGAAGTCCCACAGGTTACCCGCTACCGTTCCTACGGTTTGGCCTACAGCGTGGCGGCGCTTAATGAAGGCGTTTGCAAGCTGTGGCCGGGCCGTCCCGAGCCGACCTTGTCGCGATTGGGCATGCAGGTGATGAACAAAAATTTCACTCTGGACATCAGCCGCGCCCGGCATTATCTGGATTACGATCCGAAAGTCAGTCTCTGGACGGCACTCGATGAATTCTGTGGCTGGTGGAAGGCTCAGGATCTTCACTGACAGACCCGTCACTGAACCGAGTTGGGGGTTCAGGGTCAATCGATGCGGCCGTGGGGGTTATACTGCGGCGCATCAAGCCATCACCGCGTTTCACAAAGGTTGACTCAATGTCCATGCGTAACGATGCCAACGACGACTTCGATGATGTACCGAGCCTGCGTGCCGACAGCCTCGATGACGATGATTTTGTACCCGCCGCTCGCCACTCGGTGCATTCGCGCCCGGCGCCTGTGGTCAAGGTCAAGGGACCGAGCACCGGTCCGCTGTGGGCGTTGGTCGGTGCCTTGTTCTTTGCGTTCGCCGGCCTTGCCTGGTGGAGCTTCCAGCAGATTTCGCTGATGGAGCAGCAGTTGGTGGCGACCCAGGAAAGTTTCGCGCGCATCAGTGAAGAGGCGGCGGGGCGCTTGCAGGATATCTCCGGCAAGGTGGTCGCCAGCCAGACCAATGTCTCCAGCGATAGCGAAGCGTTGAAGCTGCAGATCAAGCAGCTGGAAAGCAAACTTCAGGATCAGGGCAAACAGCAGCAAGGTGTTGTCGGTCAAACCTCGGACCTGGACAAGCGCCTGGCCCAGATGACGGCGCAAACCGCCGAGCAGGATAAGCGTCTGGCGCAGGCCACCACGCTGTTTACCGAGCAACAAACCCTCAATACACAATTGCAGGCTCAGCTCAAAACGTTGAGCAGCGAATTGGCCGCTCTGAAGAGCGCACCGGCTGACACCAGCAAAATCGATGCGCAGCTCAAAAGCCTTGGCGCCGATATCGCGGCGCTGAAGAAGCAAGGCAACCCGAGTGCGGCGATCGAGCGCCTGGAACAGGACATGATTGTGCTCAAAAGCGAGCAGGACAATCGTCCGGCCGCGGCTTCGGGTGGCAACACAGCGGAATTCGATGCCTTCCGCAGTCAGGTCAGCCGCAATATCAACACGTTGCAGGCGCAGATCCAGACGCTGTCAAAGCAGCTTAACGCGCGGCCATAAAAATCGGGGTTTGAAAAAGGGCTCTTTGTGGCGAGAGAGCTTGTTGTGGCGAGCGAGCTTGCTCGCGCTCGACTGCGCAGCAGTCGCCAATCAATCACTGCGGTTTAGCTTAAGAGCCGGGGTGAATGATTTGGGGAGGCTTCGCCTCCCAGCGCGAGCAAGCTCGCTCGCCACGAAAAGCTCACTCGAGCAACACATCCTCGCGCCATCAAGCCCTCCATGTTTTCCTGAATACTCCTACATATCCCCATCCCGTCTACGCTCTTGAAACACCAACAGGAACGAGGGAAGCACGATGGGGGTTTTGCATAGATTGGCGTTGCTGGGGGCTCTGCTGTTACTCGGCTTGAGTCAGGCACACGCTGCAGGTACAGAAAAAGACGACAGCAAGGCCGCCATCGCCTTGCTGGAAAAGGCCCTGGCCTACTACCACGATAATGGCGACAAGGCCTTCGCCGCGTTCAGCCGCCAGGGTGAGTTTGTCGACAAGGACCGTTATGTCTTTGTGGTCGACACCAAGGGCGTGATGCTCGCCAGCGGTGGTCCGTCTTCAGCGTTGATTGGTCGAGATGTGTCAGATGTCCTCGGCCCGGACTTGCAGAAAGCCTTCAAGGACGCCTTGAGAGTGCCTGAAGGCAATGGCATCCAGCAGGCCGAGTATCGCTGGCAGAACTGGACCGACGGCAAGGTCGAGCGCAAGCACGTCTACTACCAGAGGATCGGCCAGCGCATTCTCGCGGTGGGTTACTACCTGCCAAGAGCGTCGGCGGAACAAGCCATGGCGTTGCTGAACAAAGCAGCAGGCGACCTGGCCAAGGACGAGAAGGGCACGCTGACCGCGATCAACTCCCTCAAGGGCGGTTACTTGCAGGATGACCTGTATGTCTTCGTGGTGGACCTGGACACCCAGCGCTATGTCGCCCACGGCACCAACCTGCGATTGATCAACACCGATTTCAGCAAGATCAAGGACCCCGACGGTAAACCGGTGGGCGAACCGATTTTGGCGCTGATCGCCAAGCAGGATTACGGTGAATATGAATATAAATGGAAGAACCCGGTGACCGGGAAGGTTGAGGCCAAGCATGCCTACCTGAAGAAGGTCGGGCATTTCCTGGTGGCTGTGGGGTATTACAGCCCTTGATGGTTTAAGGGCAAAGATCAAAAGATCGTCCGAACGCGGCCCGAGCCTGCGGCAGCTTCTACATTGGAATGCGTTCCCCTGTAGGAGCTGCCGCAGGCTCGGGCCGCGTTCGGACGATCTTTTTGCTGTCAGCGAACCTTATCCTCACGCCCCCGCAACACCGCGTTCGGCATGGCAATCGCCGCCGCCAACCCCAGCAACGACACCGCTGCACTCACCAGCAGCAAATGCTGAAACGTCATCAGCAACTCTGCACGCAAGGCGTCCTGCGCCTCACCCGGCGCGGCGTTCAAGCCATCGAGCAAGACATTCCCCGAATGACCTTCAGTGATCAGCGTGGAGCCGGCCAGGTGGGCGAAATTCGAATCCTGCAACAAGGCCAGCAGCAGCGCCGACATTAACGCCACACCCACGGCGCCGCCGAGGGAGCGAAACAGGTTGGTGGTGCTGGTGGCGACGCCGATGTCCCGTTGTTCCACCGAGTTCTGCGTTCCGACCAATGAGGTGGGGAACTGCATGCCACTGGCAATCCCGCTGAGCACCATGAACAGGCTGCTCCACATCATCGCCTGCGGAGGGCTCAGGGCCATGCCGACGATCGAGATCGGCATGAGCGCGGCGCCGCCCAGGATCATTGGTTTGTAGCGACCGGTCACCGAGGTCCGGCGTCCGGCGAAATAAGCACCAATTGGCAAGCCGATCGCCAGTGGTAACAGGTGCAAGGCCGCGCTGTCTGCCCCGGCGCCGGTGACGCTCTGGAAGCGCAGTGGCATCAGTACGATCAACGAGATCGCCTGAAAACTGGTAAAGAAAATCGTGCACCAGCAGAGGATCGCGGTGCGGTTGGCAAACAGATGCATCGGCAGCAACGGCTCCCGCGCCCGGCGTTCGTGCCAGACGAACAGCGCCAACACCAGCACCGCACAACCGAGCAGACCGGTCACTTCGCTGCTGCGCCACGCATAACCCTGACCTACCTGGGTGATGCCCAGCAGTAACGCGGTCAAACCGATGATCATCAGCACGGTGCCGAGGTAATCGATGATCGGTTTGCGTTGTGGTACCGGTAACCCGACCAGCGTGCGATGGGCCACCAGCCACGCGATCAATCCCAGCGGCAAGTTGATCAAAAACACCCAGCGCCATGACAGGTACTCGGTCATGTAGCCACCCAGCACCGGACCGGCCACGCTGGCCACGGCGTACATGCTGCTGAAATAACCCTGGTAGCGACCGCGCTCGCGAGGCGGCACGATGTCGCCGATGATCGCCTGGCTGACCGACACCATCCCGCCGGCGCCGATGCCCTGAAGAATCCGCGCCAGCACCAGTTGCTCCATGCTCTGGGCCATGCCGCAAAACAACGACGCCAGCGTGAACAATCCCATGCCGAACAGCATCAACTTGCGCCGGCCGTACAGGTCGCCGAGTTTGCCGTAGATCGGCACGGCCACTGTCATCGCCACCATGTAGCCGGAAATCACCCAGGCCAGCAGCGAGACGTCCTTGAATTGCGCGGAGATGGCGGGCATCGAGACCGCCACGATGGTCTGATCCAGTGCGCTGAGGAAAATCGCCAGCATCAGGGCAATCAGCACGCTTTTAATGGCCGGTTTGGGCGTTTCCGGCTGCTTGAGATTGGTCACGGTAAAACCTGCGGGCAGTGAATGACCCGCAAGCCGCAAGACCCGCGGGGATGCTCGCAGTGTAAGTCGATAGCAAGCTATTCGATAGCCTCGTAGGGGAGGCCGACGTAATTTTCTGCAATGGTTTTGCGACCCGCCTCGGAGTCGACAAAGTACGCCAGCTCCGACTCGGTGATGCGCTGGCTGAACGCGTCCTGATCGTCAAACCGGTGCAGCATCGACGTCATCCACCAGGAAAACCGCTCGGCTTTCCACACCCGGCGCAGACAGACCTCAGAGTATTTCTCGAGCAAGTCGAGGCGTCCTTCGCGATACACCTTCAACAGAATATTGAACAACGTACTCACGTCGCTGGCGGCCAGGTTCAGACCCTTGGCGCCGGTCGGCGGAACGATGTGCGCAGCATCGCCGACCAGAAACATCCGACCGTATTGCATCGGTTCGACCACGAAGCTGCGCAGCGGGGCGATGCTTTTCTCGATCGACGGACCTGTGATGAGGGCGTCCGCCAAAGCGGTCGGCAGACGGGATTTGAGCGTCTCCCAGAAACGCTCATCGGACCAGTTTTCAACCTTGTCGTCTGCCGGGACCTGGACGTAATAACGGGTGCGGGTGGCTGAACGCATGCTGCACAGGGCAAAACCTTGCTCATGGCGGGCGTAGACCAGTTCGTCGTGGACCGGCGGTGTGTCGGCGAGAATCCCCAGCCAGCCAAACGGATAAACCCGCTCGAAAATATTCAGGCAGGTGGCGGGAATCGATTGCCGCGCCACGCCGTGGAAACCGTCACAGCCGGCAATGTAGTCACAATCGAGCCGAAAGGTGTCGCCGTCCTTGTCGAACGTGATGTACGGCTCTTCGGTTTTCATCCCGTGCGGTTCTACGTTGCTCGCGCCATAGAGGGTCTTGGCGCCAGCGACCTGACGAGCGGCCATCAGGTCTCGCGTGACCTCGGTCTGGCCGTAGACCATCACCGTTTTACCCCCGGTCAGCGCCTGCAGATCGATGTGCACCTGACGCCCGTCGAGTGCCAGGTCGAACCCGGTATGAACGAGGCCTTCGGCGTCCATGCGCTGGCCCACGCCAGCCTGGCGCAGCAGCTCTACCATGCCTTGTTCAAGGACACCGGCACGGATTCGCCCGAGCACATAATCCGGGGTCTGGCGTTCCAGAATGAGGGTGTCGATACCGGCGTTATGCAGCAGCTGGCCGAGCAGCAATCCAGACGGACCGGCGCCGATAATGGCGACTTGGGTTTTCAGCGTTTTCATTGTTTTTATGGCTCGCAAGCTTCACGCGACCAGGGCCGGTGAATGATTTTTATGGATCGAGTGCTTGCATTTTTCACTTGCGAGTCGGTCAATTGAAGGGGAAAACTGAGCTGAAACCTGTACATTCTGCCAATCGGTGCGATTATCGCCCGCCACATCTCCGAGGCCTGATTGAAGTTATGAACAAGCCTGCCCTGCCTTCTATACCGGTGTTCAAGCTTTACGGAGAAAGCCTGGACTGGCCAACACCTGACTTGCTGCACTGTGAAACCATTTCCAGACGCAGCCGTGAACATCAGTGGGAGATCAAACCCCACCGCCACGCCGATTTATGCCAGTTGCTCTTCGTTTTCAAAGGTCAGGCAGAGCTTGAAATCGAAGGCAAACGCACAAAACTCACTGAACCGGCGATCCAGATCCTGCCGCCCTTATCGGTACACGGCTTCCGGTTTTCCGAAGACGTCGAAGGGTTTGTCGTGACGCTGGCCGCGCCGTTGCTCAGTCATCTGCAAGCACAGCTGGGCAATTCCCTCCAGGCGTTGGCCCACGCCGACAGTTATCCGGCAGGCAAGGACAGCGATTACCTCAACAGCCTGTTTTCAGCATTGCAGGACGAATACACCGGCCATCAACCGGCGCGCGAAATGCTCATGCATTCGCTGGTCAGCGTGATCCTGGTATGGGCCAGCCGGCAGGCGTTGCAGCGGCGTTCCGCCAGCCAGCGTCCGCAGCGCGCGCGGGAATACCTCAATGGTTTTATCCAGTTGGTGGAAGAGACGTATCGCCAGCACGTCAAGGTTGAAGACCTGGCGCATCGGCTGGGAATTTCCGTGTCCCACCTCAACGGCACCTGCCGCGAGCTGGCGGGACAACCGGCGTTGCAGATCATGCACGAACGGCAACTGCTGGAGGCCAAGCGCCTGCTGACCTATACCAGCATGACCATTTATGAAATGTCCGATGTGTTGGGGTTTTCCGATCCGACCAACTTCACGCGTCTGTTTCGGCGCAGGGTCGGGATCTCACCCAAAGCGTTTCGCGACCGTTTGAAGGCCGATCAGGACAGCGACACCTGACCCCTTTCGCTAGCGAAGGGCGTTGAGGGTCGCGTTGTGGGGAATGCAGCGCTCGAAATTACAACTCGCGTATTCGCGGGGCAGTTGCCGCAGCTGTTCGACCCGCCAGGCAGCGGTGCCATAAAGCGCCAGCGTCGCTGCGCAGGTGACGAAAATGGCGAGGTATCTTCTTGTTTTGATGTTCATGGCGTTGACCTCTGAACGAATACCCATGGGTATTACTTTCAGCATAGATCAAGATCAAAAGATCGCAGCCTGCGGCAGCTCCTACATTGGACCGAAGTACAATTCAAACCTGTAGGAGCTGCCGCAGGCTGCGATCTTTTAATCCTCAAAGGCCCACATCCCACTCGGGCTCTTGCGGAAACCTCAGCACCAGAAAATCCAGCAGGCTGCGCAGCGTTGCCGGCATGTGTTTGCGTGAGGCATACACCGCGTAGATGTTCATCTGTCGGGGCTCGGCCTGGGGCAACAGGCGAATCAGCTCACCGCTGTGAATGTGCACGCCGGCCTGATAAGTCGGCAGCATCGCGATTCCGGCGCCTGCCAGGGTGGCGCGCAGCAGCGTGCTGGCTTCGTTGGCGCTGATGTTGCCTTGCACCGGCACCGACACCGGCTCACCGTCCTGCTCGAAATGCCACAGGCTTTTGCCAAAATAGGAATGGGTCAGGCAATTGTGTTGGCTGAGGTCCTCGACTCGCTGGGGCGCGGGGTGCTCGCGCAGGTAGTCCGCAGAGGCGCAGATCACCGAGCGACAGACGGTGAGCCGTCGGGCAATCAAATTGGGGTCCAGGTCATTGCTGGTGCGAATGGCCAGGTCGATCCGCTCATCCACCAGGTTCACCGTGCGGTCGAGCATCTGCATGTCGATGCTGACGCCGGGGTAGCGCTTGACATAGGCAGCCATCGCGTCCGCCAGTTGCGCCTGGCCGAATGAAGTACTGACACTGATGCGCAGCGAGCCGCGAGGTGCATCGTCCGGCTCGCTGACAGAGGCTTGCATGTCGCTGGACAGGTCGAGCAATTGCCGACAACGAGGCAGGACCTCGCTGCCGGCGGCGGTCAGGCTCAATTTGCGCGTGGTGCGGTGCATCAGGCGCGCGCCGACCCAATCCTCCAGCTCAGCCAGATAGCGCGACACCACTGGCCGCGACAGGTCCAGATGATCGGCGGCGGCGGACTGACTGCCAAGGTCGACCACCGTGACGAAAACACGCATTGCTTGAAGACGATCCATGATTTGCCCGATTTCAGAAACAAACTATGTATCAGCATCGCATTTTTTGTACTGAGTCAGGCAACTAAGCTCTGTTCCCTGCACGGCACCGGCCAAGCCAGGCCATCGACAACGGAGCAACACATGATCGGCTTCACTTCTCTCAAACGTATTTTGCTGGCAACGGCCGTGTTTGGCTTTGCCGCCCATGCGACAGCGGCTTCGACCCTGACCCTGGATGTCTACAACCCAGGCGACAAGGCCATTTTCCCGGTGACCTCGGTGCTGGTCAGTGGCGAGAAGGACGCGATCCTGGTGGATGCCCAGTTCGGCCAATCCCAGGCCAAGCAAGTGGTCGAGAAAATCCGCGCCAGCGGCAAACAACTCACCACGATTTACATCAGCCACGGTGACCCGGATTACTACTTCGGCCTCGACACCCTGACGACTGCGTTCCCCAACGCCAAGGTACTCGCGTCGCAACCGACCGTGGATCACATCAAAAAAACCGTCGACGGCAAACTCGCGTACTGGGGGCCGAAAATGGGCGCCGACGCGCCGGCCAAAACCATTGTGCCGGGCGTTCTCGAGGGTGACAGCCTGATGCTTGAGGGGCAGAAGTTGCAGGTGCTGGGTCTGGATGGCAAACAACCGGATCGCAGTTTTGTGTGGATCCCGTCGATCAAGGCTGTGGTGGGTGGCGTGGTGGTTGCGCAAAACATTCACGTCTGGATGGCCGATACCCAAACCGCAGCGTCCCATGCCGATTGGTTGGCTACGCTGCACGCCATCGAAACCCTGAATCCGAAAACCATCGTGCCGGGCCATTACCTCGGTGAGAGCACTCGCTCACTGGCTGCAGTGCAATTCACTGCCGATTACATCAAGGCCTTCGATGAGGAAACCGCCAAGGCAAAAGATTCGACCGCACTGATCGCCGCGATGAAAAAGCGCTACCCGACACTGGGTGAAGAAAGCTCGCTGGAGCTGAGCGCGAAAGTCGCGAAGGGCGAGATGAAGTGGTGATGGGCTGTATCGCAGGTTTTAGCGAGTGCCCTTGAATCTGTAGGAGCGAGCTTGCTCGCGAAGGTGGTCCAGACACCGCGGGCATTCAGACACCCAGCGTTATCGTTAGCGACCATCGCGAGCAAGCTCGCTCCTACAGAAAGCACTATTGAGTCAGCTGAATGAACGCAAACTACCCCAATCCACTGGAGAACGTCATGAGCAAAATCGCAATCATCGGTGCCACCGGTCGTGCCGGTAGCCAACTGCTGGAAGAAGCGCTGCGTCGTGGTCATAGCGTGACTGCCATCGCCCGTGACACTGCCAAGGTGGGTCAGCGTGAGGGTGTGATCAGTCGCAATGTCGATGTGCTGGATGCCAACGCATTGCAGGCCGCCGTGGCCGGCCATGACGTGGTGATCAGCGCCGCGCATTTCGCCACGATTCCGGCTGGTGCAGTGACCGGACCGGTAAAAAATGCCGGGGTCAAACGGCTGCTGGTGGTGGGCGGCGCCGGCTCGCTGTTGCTGCCGGACGGAACCCGCGTGATCGACAGCAAGGGCTTTCCCGAGGCATACAAAGCCGAAGCAAGTGCCGGGGCGTTGTTTCTGGAAAACCTGCGTCAGGAAAAGGATCTGGACTGGACGTTTGTTTCGCCATCGGCGGAGTTTGTCGAAGGCGAGCGCACTGGAAAGTTTCGGATTGGCCAGGATGATTTGCTGGTAAGCAGTGAAGGTCGCAGCTGGATTACCTTTGCCGACTACGCGATCGCGATGCTCGATGAAGTGGAATCCCCGAAGCATCCGCGCCAGCGGTTTACGGTCGGGTACTGATCCAGACGGACACACCAAAAATCCTGTAGCAGCTGGCGAAGCCTGCGTCCGGCTGCGCAGCAGTCGTAAATCCGGTAAACACGGTTCTCCTGTTACGCCGCGGTGTATGGTCTTACGACTGCTGCGCAGCCGGACGCAGGCTTCGCCAGCTGCTACAGGTATTTGCGCGTTTTCAGGGGGTATGGTTTTTACGCATTATCCATGCGCTCAACGCGATTGAGCCTGCTCCACCAACCATCCCATCAACTCGCGCAGTTTCGGCGAAGGCCCCGGCTTCTCGGGGAACACCAGGTAATACGCCAGTCCGGTTTTGACCTTCAGCTCAAACGGCATGACCAACCTTCCGGCGCTCAAGTCATCGCCAATCAACGACCAGTCTCCGATCGCCACGCCAGTCCCTTGGGACGCCATCGACATGGCCAGGTCCAGGGTTTCGAAATGCTGACCCTTACCCACGTTTTTCAAGCGCACGTCGGCGGTCGCCAGCCAGGCTTTCCAGTCCCGCTCATCCCGTGTCGGGTGCAGCAGCAGGTGCTGTTCCAGGTCATCCGGGATGCGCAGCGGCACTGACCCTTCAAGCAGCGGTCTGGAACAGACCGGCGTCAGCTGCTCATCGAACAAATGAAACGAGGCCAGCGTGCTGTCCGGCGGCGCACCGTACATCACGGCTGCATCGAACTGTTCGCGGTGAAAATCCACGCCGTGCTTGACCGTGGTGGTCAACTCCACCGGCACGTCCGGGCGCTCCCGTTGCCACTGCAAAAGCCGCGGCAGCAACCAGCGCATGACACAGGTCGGTGCCTTCAGTTGCAGGGTTTCGCGCTTCGCGCCGATTTGCTCCACGGCCTCGTCGATCAACCCGAAAACCTGCTGCACCCGTGGCAGCCATTCCCGTCCTTCAGCGGTCAGTTCCAGGCCGCGAGCCTGACGAATGAACAGTTCATAACCCAGATGATCTTCCAGCCCGGCAATCTGCCGGCTCACCGCGCCTTGGGTGATGTGCAGCTGTTCGGCGGCACGGGTGAAGTTGCAGCACTGCGCGGTAATCCAGAACGTGTGCAGCGCCGGCAGGGGAGGCAGTCGTTTCATTGTGATCCAAGGTATGACGTGAGGACATGGCTAGTATGACTTTTTATCCATTGTTGAGGCGAGGTGTCGCCCGTTCAATGAGGCCATCCCTGGACCTGCCTGCGCATCATAAACATTGCACAGGTCCGGCGTCTCAAACGAACAAGAAGGGCAAACACATGGCGACGTGCGGCGAAGTATTGGTCAAGTTACTCGAAGACTATGGGGTCGAGCAGGTGTTCGGCATTCCCGGGGTTCACACCGTGGAGCTGTATCGCGGGCTGGCCCGTTCGAGCATCAACCACGTCACTCCGCGTCACGAGCAGGGCGCCGGCTTCATGGCTGACGGCTATGCACGCACCAGTGGCAAACCCGGCGTGTGCTTCATCATCACCGGCCCCGGCATGACCAACATCACAACGGCGATGGGCCAGGCCTACGCCGATTCGATCCCGATGCTGGTGATCTCCAGTGTGCAATCGCGCAGCCAGTTGGGTGGCGGTCGCGGCAAGCTGCACGAGTTGCCGAACCAGAGTGCGCTGGTCGGTGGCGTGGCGGCGTTCTCCCACACCTTGATGTCGGCGGCGGAATTGCCGGGCGTACTGGCCCGTGCTTTCGCGCTGTTCCAGGCGGGCCGCCCGCGTCCGGTGCACATCGAAATTCCGCTGGATGTGTTGGTTGAGGACGCCGACGATTTGCTGAGCAGCGTGGCGGTGCAGATTGATCGCGCCGGTGCTTCGCCGTCCGCCGTTTCGCGCATGACCGACTTGCTCGCGGGCGCCAGGCGTCCACTGATCCTCGCGGGTGGCGGCGCCATTGACGCTGCCGCCGAACTGACTGAATTGGCCGAGTTGCTGGACGCGCCTGTCGCGCTGACCATCAATGCCAAAGGCATGCTCGAATCCGCTCACCCGTTGCTGATCGGTTCGACCCAGAGCCTGGTTGCCACCCGTGCGCTGGTCGCCGAGGCCGACGTGGTGCTGGCCATCGGCACCGAACTGGCCGAGACCGATTACGACGTCACCTTCGCCGGTGGTTTCGAGATTCCGGGCAAGCTGCTGCGCGTCGATATCGATGCGGACCAGACCGTTCGCAACTATCCGCCACACGTGGCCCTCGTCGCCGATTCGCGGCATGCGGCCCAGGCGTTGCTGAGCGCGTTGTCGCACAAATCCCTGGCTGAGCGCCGCAACGATTGGGGCCAGGTTCGTGCTGCCCGTCTGCGTGATGAATTGGCCGCCACCTGGGATGCCCCGACGCTGGCGCAAACGCGCTTCCTCGAAACCGTCCTGCACGAACTGCCGAACGCCGTGTTCGTCGGCGATTCGACTCAACCGGTTTACACCGGCAACCTGACATTCAACCCAGAGCGTCCGCGCCGCTGGTTCAACTCGTCCACCGGTTACGGCACCCTCGGCTACGCCTTGCCGGCTGCCATTGGCGCCTGGCTCGGTGGCAGCCTCGCAGCGGGCGCGCGTCCTCCGGTGGTGTGCCTGATCGGTGATGGCGGCCTGCAATTCACCCTGCCGGAACTGGCCAGCGCCGTTGAAGCGCGCACGCCGGTGATCGTCCTGTTGTGGAATAACCAGGGCTACGAAGAGATCAAGAAATACATGGTCAACCGGGACATCGAACCGGTGGGCGTGGACATCTACACCCCCGACTTCATCGGTGTGGCGAAGGCGCTGGGCTGCGCGGCCGAAGCGGTCAACGGTGTCGAGCAACTGCGCGTCGCTCTGCGTGTCGCCAGTGATCGCCAGGGCCCGACCCTGATTGAAATCGATCAGACGTCGTGGATGCAGGCGGTGTCGAAATGAGCTTCGCTTTGACGTTACCGACCACGCTTGATGGCCTGCTCATCGACGGCCAATGGTCGGCCGGCCCTGAACACCTGCGCGTGATCAATCCGGCAACCGAAGCCTTGTTGACCACCGTTAATGGCGGCGATGCGCACTCGGTCGATCAGGCTGTCAGTGCGGCAGCCAATGCGTTCAAAGACTGGTCGCAAACCACCGGAGCCGAGCGTGGCGCGGTCCTGCGCAAGATCGCGGCGGGCGTGCAGGCCGGTCGTGAACAATTGATGCATTTGCAGTCCGGCAACAACGGCAAGCCGCTGTTCGAAGCGGCCATCGACGTCGACGATGTGATCGCCACGTTCGAGTATTACGCAGGGCTCGCTGAAGGCCTGGATGCCAGGCAAGACAGCGCCGTTGAGCTGCCGAGCGACGAATTCAGCGCTCGGGTGCGCCGCGAACCTTGCGGTGTGGTCGGCCTGATTGTGCCGTGGAATTTCCCGATGGTGACCACCGCGTGGAAACTGGCGCCGGCCCTGGCTGCCGGTTGCTGCGTGGTGCTCAAACCGTCCGAAGTGACGCCGCTGCCGGAGCTGGAACTGGCGGCGATCATTGCCCAAGCCGGTCTGCCCAAGGGCGTGTTCAACCTGGTCTGCGGCACGGGTCTGTCGGTAGGCGCACCGCTGTCGGTCGATCCGCGCATCGCCAAAATTTCGTTCACCGGCAGCAATGCGGTCGGCGTGCAGGTCATGCAACGCGCGGCAGAAACCGTCAAAGGCGTGAGCCTGGAACTGGGTGGCAAATCCTCGCTGCTGGTGCTGGCCGATGCGGACATCGAACTGGCGGTGGAAGTGGCCTGTGGCGGCGGTTTCTACAACGCCGGACAGATGTGTTCCGCCACCAGCCGTGTGCTGGTCGCTGATGAACTGGCGGATGAGTTCCTGATCCGCCTGAAGGCGCGTGCCGAAGCGATTCGCGTGGCGGACCCGTTCGATCCGGCGGTGGAAATGGGCGCACTGGTCAATCAGGCGCAATACCAGCGCGTACTCGGCCACATCGACCGTGGGTTGAGTGCGGGCGCAACACTGATCTGCGGCGGCAATCGTCCGGCAGACCTGCCGCGCGGCTATTTTTTACAGCCGACCATTTTCACCGACGTGCCCCAGGGCAGTGCGTTGTGGTGTGAAGAGATTTTCGGCCCGGTGATCTGCGTGCGCAGTTTCGCCTCCGAAGCCGAGGCGATTGCCCTGGCCAACGACAGTCAATTCGGTCTGGTGGCCAGCGTGGTCACACGCGACGCCGACGCCGCGGATCGTGTCGCTAACGCGTTGCAGGCGGGGCTCGTGTGGATTAACGCGCCGCAGGTGATCTTCCCGCAGACCGCCTGGGGTGGCTACAAGCAGAGCAGCATCGGCCGTGAATTGGGCCCTTGGGGCCTGCAGGCTTTCCAGGAAATCAAACACGTGATTCGGGCCGTCTGAAGGCTCTTCCTGTAGGAGCGAGCTTGCTCGCGATAGACGTCAACGATAACGCGAGGCATCAGACAGCCAGTGTCGTCCTTGCGTCCATCGCGAGCGAGCTCGCTCCTACAGGGAGGCATGCGTCGGCGTCATGGCTTCGATGAGTTTTTATCGATAGTCAGGTGTTTTGCACAACTTCAGGATGAACTCGCTGGCTCAGCCAAGCCCCCGAAAATACGGGGGCTAATGCTGCTCCGGTCGCGCGGATGCAACAGTTTCGACCTGCCTTATACCTACAAAAACAAAGGGAGTCCGTCATGGGCGAGCATGATCTGAACAGACGTCAATTCATCAAGACCGTGGGCGTAGCCTCGGTTGCCGCGGCGGCCATGAGCCTGCCGTTCGTCAAGGCCAATGCCAGCGACACGCGCTTTGCCGGCAAGACCCTGCGCCTGCTGACCTGGTCCGATGACACCGGCCTGGCTGCACTGCGCAACATCGCTGCGACATTCGAAGACAAGTACGGCTGCAAGGTCATCGCTGACCGCACCGGCAGTACGTCGGAAATGGTCGCCAAACTCAAGGCCGGCGGTGACCGTCCGCAGTACGACATCATCACCCTGGCCGGCGTCGGCGCCGAAGGTCTGGCCGCCGCCAATCTGCTCGAAAAACCTGATCTGAACCGCATTCCCAACCTGGTCGACGTGCCGGAGAAATACCGCACCGGCGCCAACGGTCATGGCATTGGTTACCTGTTGTGGTGCAACAGCCTCGTCTACAGCACCCGCACGATCAAGGAAGCGCCAGACAGCTACGCCGCCCTGTGGGACGCGGACCTGTCGCCGAACATTTTCCTGCCGCCGCCGAACTGGACCGAGGCCATGGACCTGATCATCATCGCCGCCAAACTGGCCGGTGGTGACGAACACAACATCGAACCGGGCTTCAAGAAACTCGCTGAACTCAAAGACCGTGTGGTGACGCTGGGCGAGAACCCGAACCAGATCGCCGAGCTGTTCCGCACCGGCTCCCTTGACATGGGTGGCTTGTACGCGCCGGCGTTTTTCCCTAAACAGATTCGTGATCCGGCGTACGGTCTGGGCGCGACGTTTGGCATGAAGGAAGGTTTCTACACCGACCTGATGTTGTCGGTGATGCCGAAGAATCGTCCGGGCGATATCGACATGGCTTACGCCTTCATCAACCACTCTCTGGACCCGCTGGTGCAGGGCAAGATGGCCGAGGACATCTACAACGGTCCGGTCAACGCCAAGGCGATCATCTCCGCCGAAGCGCGCAAGAGCCCGTACATCCTTACGCCGGAGCAGATTGCCGAGAAGTCGATCATGCACGACAACGCCTTCCTGGCCTCCGTGCATGACCAATGGATTCGTCGCTACACGGAAATCTTTTCTTCCTGATCGAGTGACGAACACAGCTCTCCAAAGCACCACAAAACCCTGTGGGAGCGGGCTTGCCCGCGATGACGGCCTACCTGTCGACAATGATGTGACTGACAGATTGCTATCGCTGGCAAGCCAGCTCCCACAGGGTGTGCGGTGGTTTTGAGATTGTGTTCGTCAACTGCTTTCCATTGACGAGACCTTTGCTATGGAACACCAACCTTTAATCCAGTCGGTCAGTGCTGCCGAGCCGCGCGCGAAGCGGGGTGTTTCGCCTACGGTGCGCGCCTGGCTTTTCCTCACGCCGTCGATGCTGTTCCTGGGTGTATTGATTGCCGCCAGTCTGCTGGTCCTGCGCATGAGCGTGGGCACCAAAGGGGCGGAATGGACCGGGTTCAGCCTGGCCAGTTACGCTCAATTGCTCGAACCGTACTACCTGAAATCCTTGCTGCTGACCCTGCGACTGGCGCTGATCAGTGCGGTCGTCGCCGTGCTGTTGGCGATCCCCGTGGCCTACACCATGTCGCGCCTGACCTCACCGTTCGTGCGCCGGATATTTCTCGCCGCGGTGCTGCTGCCCTTGCTGGTCAACCTGTTGCTGCAAAGCTACGGCTGGCTGGTCATTCTCGGCCCGGGCGGGATGCTTAATCAGGCACTGATGGGACTGGGCCTGATCAAGCGACCGGTCATGCTGCTGTACAACCAGAACGGCGTGCTGATGGGCCTGGTGCAAACCGCCTTCCCCTTGGCCGTACTGCCGATTGCCAGCGCCATGCGCGGCGTCGCCCGCACCTACGAAGAGGCTGCCGCTACCCTGGGCGCCAGTCGCTTGCAGGTGTTCCGCCAAATTGTTTTGCCGATGAGTTTGCCCGGGATCATCACCGGCGCAACGTTGGTCTTTGCCTACAACGCCAGCAGCTTCGTCGTGCCTTTGCTGCTTGGTGGCCGTCGCGTGCCGATGCTGGCGGTGATGGTGCATGACCAGATCGCCCCGCTGATGAACTGGCCTGCGGCGTCCGCTGCCGGGGTGGTGTTGATCGTCACGACGTTGGCGATCATGACCTTGTCCGAATACTTTACTGGCCGACGTCGGCGCAGGATGGAGGCTTCCCAATGAGCACGCTGATCAAGAAGCGTCATTCGCTGCTACCGGGCGACACCGGCAAGTGTGCCGGCATCCTCTCGGGCTTCATCCTGCTGCTGGCGGTGTTGCCGATCCTGACCATGATTGTCATGTCGTTCAGCGGTGCCTCGAACCTCGACTTCCCGCCGAGCAGTTACAGCCTGCAATGGTACAAGGCCGCCTGGAATACCTTCGTCTCGCCGGATTCCAGTGACGTGCTGAGCCTGGGCAAGGCCATGACCACCAGCCTGATGGTCGCGTGCCTGACCATGGTGTTTGCCACGATCATCGCGGTGCCGGCAGCTTATGCGCTGACCCGTTGCGAGTTCCGTGGCAAGGCCGTGGCGATGCAATTGATGTCGCTGCCGCTGGTGTTTCCGATGGTGGTCCTGGGGTTGGCGCTGCTGCTGGTGTTCGACAGCTTGCCGTTCCACATGACCACCTCGCGACTGGTGATCGCCCACGTCATCCTGGCGCTGCCCTTCGTGGTGAAGAACTGCACGGCTGCGATGCTCTCCATCGGTACCGAAGTCGAAGAGGCCGCGCAAATGCTGGGTGCGTCGCCGACGCGGGCGATTTTCGATGTGGTGGTGCCGTTGATGAAATCGGGGATTCTGGCGGGCATGCTGCTGGCGTTCATCGTCTCGTTCAACGAATTCACCGTGACCTACTTCCTCTACACCATCGACGTCATGACCGTGCCGATCTGGATGTACAGCCGCACCGTGTCATCGCTCGACCCCACCGTTTTTTCGTTTGCCGTGCTGATCGTGCTGATCGACTTCGTCCTGATCTGGGCGTTGGAGAAGCTGGTGGGCGAGGGCGGCGTTTCCTTTTGATTTGAGGTGCAACATGACTGGTCTGATTCTGGAAAACGTCGAGAAACACTACGGCTCGGCCTGCGCGGTAAAGGATGTAAACCTGCATTTGCCGGAGGGCAAACTGGTGTGTTTTCTCGGCCCGTCGGGCTGCGGTAAAACCACACTGCTGCGCATGATTGCCGGCCTTGAAACCCTGAGCGGTGGCGAGATTCGCCTGGACGGTGAAGACATCGGCCACACCCCGGCACATCAACGAAATTTTGGCATGGTGTTCCAGTCCCTGGCGCTGTTCCCGCACATGACGGTGGGGGAGAACATCGCTTACCCGCTGAAACTGCGCGGCGTCAGCAAGGCTGATCAGCAGGCGCGGGTGGTGGAGTTGCTGCAGTTGATTCAGTTGCAGGAAATGATCGACCGTCCGGTATCGAAGCTGTCCGGCGGCCAACGCCAGCGCGTGGCGATTGCCCGGGCGATTGCCTCGCGGCCGAAAATTCTGTTGCTGGATGAACCGCTGTCGGCGCTGGACGCCAAGTTGCGCGAGTCGATGCAGGTGGAAATCCGTCAGCTGCAACAGCGCCTGAACATCACCACCATCATGGTGACTCACGATCAGCGTGAGGCCATGACCATGGCGGACATCGTGGTGGTGCTGGGTGAGCATCGCGTGCAGCAAGTGGGGCCGCCGATCGAGATTTATCGGCATCCGGCCAACGAGTTCGTGGCGGACTTCATCGGTTCCGGCAACATCTTCCCGGCGACGGCATTGGGTAATGGCAAGGTCGGTTTGCCGGGCGGCGACGCGCTGGAAGTGCCGATCTGCAGCAGCATCGTGGTGGGGGAGAAGGTGAAGATGCTGATTCGGCCTGAGGATCTGCAGCTGTCGCAACCGCAAGCGACGGCGGGGAACCGGTTGCTGGGCAAGGTGACGTTTGTACGGGATATCGGCGCGACGATTGAAACCACGGTGGAATGCTCAGGGGTTTCGTTTACGGCATTGAGCACGCCGTGTCAGGGGTTTGGGTTGAGCATTGGCAACCCGGTTTCAGTGACACTGCCGGCTGAGGCTTGTCGGGTACTCGGCGCCTGATCCTTAGTTCGGTGCTGGTCTTGCCGACCTCATCGCTGGCAAGCCAGCTCCCACAGGTTTCATCGCTACTCACTCGATAGTGTGATCACCCGAAATCTCTGTGGGAGCTGGCTTGCCAGCGATGAGGCCATCAGCCACACAACAAATGTCAGCTCAGACCGACAACCGCAACCGCGCCAAATCCCTTAGCGGCGGTGCCCCAAACAACCGGCTGTATTCCCGGCTGAACTGCGACGGGCTTTCATACCCCACCCGATACCCCGCCGCCGAAGCCTCCAGTCCCTCGGCGAGCATCAACCGCCGCGCCTCCTGCAAACGCAGCTGCTTCTGATACTGCAACGGGCTCATCGCTGTCATCGCCTTGAAGCGGTGATGCAAGGTCGACACGCTCAGGTTCACTTCCTTGGCCAGATCATCAATGCGCAGCGGTTGTTCGTAGTTGCCGTTAAGCCATTTGATCGCCTGGCTGATGCGATGGCTCTGGCTGTTGGCGATGGCGATTTCATACAGCCGATGGCCCTGCTGACTGCGCAGCAGACGATAGAGAATCTCCCGGCGAATCAGCGGAGCGAGCATCGCGATGTCTTTCGGGGTATCCAGCAAACGCGCCAGCCGCAACACGGCATCGAGCATGGCCGTGTCGATCCGCTCGACATACAAGCCACGACCCGTAGGGCGGGTGGGCACGCCGAGGGGACCGGCGTCGGCGATCAGCGCGGTGATTTCCGCCGGGTCGATGTCCAGGCGTACCGCGAGAATCGGCTCTTCGGAGGTGACGTTCACCACCCGCCCGCTCAAGGGCATCTGCACCGACACCACCAGGTAGTTCAGCGGATCGTAGTTGAAGTACTCGTCCGCCAGCCGGACCTCTTTGCGCCCCTGAGCCATGATGCACAGCGCCGGTTGTGCCAGCACCGGGGCAAACTCATGGGACTGACTGTGGCGGGACATGAACAGCGAGCCGACGGCGGTGGCATAGGTGCCGTCCTCCATCGTGTTGCGGCGAATGATCGCGGCCAGTTCCGCACGCTGGCGTTCCATTTCGGCGTCCAGCGGGGCTTGAAAATGATCGAGCGACGACATGCGCGGCATCCTCGGTGGGGCGTGTGTAATGAGGCGAGCTTAAATTTGTGCAAGCAACGGCGGTAGACACATCCTGCCTGAAGCTTGCCTGATTCTGCACGGGGTTGAGGAGGCCGGTTGCTTTAGCAGGCTATTGACCGGAAAACTTGCTCGAACGTCTGTTTCAATCCAGTGGCCGGATTTACAGGTTGTTACAGGTGCGCCATGAAGCTTCGCAGGATTGTGCAACAAGCCGGCAGGAATCGACTAACCGCACTATGACCGGCGCGCTTAACCTTTGATCCTGTCGCAGCCCGTCCCACGGCTGCCACTCGAGTACCTGGGAGGTTGAACATGTCTACGCAGATCCCCGTCAGTCATATGGCTTTTGTCCGTGCCCGCGCCGGGCGTTCAGCGGAGCTGGGTGCGCGGCTCAGTGCCCTGATCGAGCCGTCCCGCAGCGCACCTGGCTGCTTGAGTTTTACCCTGCAGCATTCGCAATGCGATCCTGATCTGTGGCTGGTGTCCGGTTTCTGGACCCATCAACAAGCCATGACCGCCTACTTCAGCACCCCGGCCATGGGGGTTTTTGCCGAGCTGGTCCAGGAACTGGTGGTCAACAGCCTGGATTTTCATACCTTCAAAGAGGTTTCGGCAGCCCAGGCGATCGGCGAGACCCGGTCGTGGGTACACAAAATGGCGGGTTGAGGGTTTAATGGCTGCATTCTCAACTAGCCAGGATGCGCGACATGGCACGTAAAGCCTTTGAAACCTTTGAAGCTGTTTCCGCTGTAGTACCGGCTGAAGGTGGGTACCACGCCGCCATCGCCGTCAAAGCCCTCGGCGGGTCAGGCGCACCGCGTTTTCACACGATTCTCGAAGATCAGGTCTTCAAAACCGCCCATGACGCCGACGAAGCCGCGGCGTTGAAACTGACCGGGCTGAAGAATGTCAGCGACGACGCCGAACTCGTCTGGTAACTACTTGACCGCCCCCGGGCGGAACATCTTGAACAATGCCTCAGGTCCCAGCTGAAAATAATCCGCTGGACCGCCGCCGCGCAGAATCGGTTCTGCCGCGGCGGTGTCGTACACCCCATCCTTGAGCAGCCACTTGGCGATGTGCACGGCGACCACTTCGCCGAGTATCAGCCAGCTTGGCACCACATTTCCGTCAGCTCGTTGCAGCTGAATGATCTGCGTGACCTTGCACTCGAACGACACCGGGCTCTCGGCGACTCGCGGCACCTGAATGATTTTCGAAGCGGCGGGCGTCAAGCCGGACAGCTCGAACTCGTTGACCTCAGGCCCGACCATCGCGCAGCTCTGGTTCATCTGCTCGGCCAGCGGACGGGTCGCCAGGTTCCAGGCGAACTCGCCGGTCTGTTCGATGTTGTTGAGGCTGTCTTTGCGCCCGACGCTGGAAAAACCAATGATCGGCGGAATGTAATTGAAGGCGTTGAAAAAGCTGTAAGGCGCCAGGTTCAAACGACCGTCGGCGTCCTGTGAAGAGATCCAGCCAATGGGGCGTGGGCCGACGATGGCGTTGAACGGGTCATGCGGCAGGCCGTGACCGTTGGCGGGTTCGTAGAAGTGAATATCGTCGGGCATGGTGCCGTATTCCTGAAGTGGTGTTCAGAGCAAAGAAGATCATTGTGCAGACGGTATCGGTTAATTTCCAGCAAGCAGATTTTGGCGATGCAAAAAAAAGATCGCAGCCTCCGGCAGCTCCTACAGGGTGTACATCAAACCCGTTCAGGAGCTGCCGAAGGCTGCGATCTTTTGATTTTAACGGTGTTGCAGCAGACTCAGTCCGTGGTGATCCGCGAATGCTTGCGGGTGTCTTTCATGGTGACGTACACCAGCAAGGACACTGCGATGCACGCAGTCACGTACCAGTAGTAACCGGTTTCCATGCCGATGCTCTTGAACCACAGTGCGATGTATTCAGCGGTGCCGCCGAAGATCGATACGGTCAGTGCATACGGCAAGCCAACGCCCAGGGCGCGGATTTCAGTCGGGAACAGCTCGGCTTTCACCACCGCGTTGATCGAGGTGTAGCCGCTGACGATGATCAGCGCCGCCATGATCAGGAAGAACGCACCCCACCAGCTTTGAACCGTATGCAGCGCGGTGAGGATCGGCACGGTGAAGAGCGTCCCGAGCACACCGAAAGCGATCAGGATGGGCCGGCGACCGATCTTGTCCGACAGCCCGCCCACCAGCGGTTGCAGGCACATGAACAGGAACAGCGTGGCGGCCGAGATCGTGGTGGAATCGGAGATGCTCATGCCGACCGTGTTCACCAGGTACTTCTGCATGTACGTGGTGTAGGTGTAGAACGCCAGCGTACCGCCCATGGTCAGGCCGACCACGGTCATCAGTTCCTTCGGATGGCGCATCAAGGTGCGCATGGCGCTTTCCTTGGCCTTTTCTTTCTTGGTGAACGACTCGGTTTCTTCCATGCCACGACGCAGGTACAGCGCGACGATCGCACACAGCGCGCCGATGGCGAACGGAATGCGCCAGCCCCAGGCGTACAGCTCTTCGGTGGTCAGGACATTCTGCAGGACGATCAATACGCCAAGCGCGATGAGTTGGCCGGAGATCAGGGTCACGTACTGGAAGCTGGAGAAGAAGCCTCGACGTTCCTTGGTTGCCATTTCGCTGAGGTACGTTGCCGAGGTGCCGTATTCGCCACCGACCGACAGGCCTTGCAGCAAACGGGCGAAAATCAACAGGATGGGTGCGCCGATACCGATGGTTTCATAACCAGGGCTCAGGGCGATCACCAGCGAGCCGAAGCACATCAGGTAGACCGACGCCATCAGCGCCTTCTTGCGACCGACCTTGTCGGCGTACAGGCCCATCAGCCAGCCCCCGATCGGACGCATCAGGAAGCCCACGGCAAAAATCGCAGCAGTGTTCAGCAGTTGGGCAGTGGTATCGCCTTTAGGGAAAAACGCCTTGGCGAAATAGAGGGAGAAGGCGGCGTAGACGTACCAGTCGTACCACTCGACCATGTTGCCTACGGAACCGCTGAAGATCGATTTGATGCGGCTGGAGGTGGTTCTAGGCTTGGCCGGCACGGCAGCCGACCCTGCGGGCAGGGTATTGGAGTTATCCATTGAAGGATCCTTCATTTAATTGTTTTTTTGGATCGCGTAAAAACGCAGCCTGCGGGGGCTATAGCAGGAGGTGTGCCAACCGGGAGAGGGGCGGTTTAGAGGGGGTCAGGGGACTTTGTGAGCGGGAATCCGCTCATCGGGCAGGCGAATTGAGCGGAAAATTGCTTAGTGCGCCGCAGGTTTGCGGTAGCTGTACTGGCCTCATCGCGGGCAAGCCCGGCTCCCACAGTGTCCGTGGTGTTCACAAGTGATGCCATTGCAACCAGACCTGTGGGAGAAAGTAAGTTCACTCCCACAGTGTCCGGGATGACCACAGATGATGTATTCGCTACAAAACCTGTGGGAGCCGAGCTTGCTCGCGATGAGGCCAGCCCAGACACTGCAAAATTAGCTGCCTTGAACAAACATCTCCCGGCTCAATCCATGCCGCTGCATCTTTTCATTGAAGGTGCGGCGCGGTAGTTGCAGTTCTTCGAGGACGGCTTTCACATCGCCTTTGTGACGGGTCAAGGCGGCGCGCAGGCAGTGCGCTTCAAACGCTTCCTGTCGGGCTGCCAGCGACTGGCCCGGTTCGCTGCCCGCCGGTGCAGGTTCATCCAGTCCCAACACCTGGCGCTCGGCGACGTTGGCCAGTTCGCGCACGTTACCTGGCCAGTCATGGCTCAACAAATGGCTCAACTGTGCGCCGGACAACGGGGGGAAGGTGCGGCCCAGGCGCGCAGCGGCGCTCTGGGCAAAGGTATCGAACAACAACGGAATGTCTTCGCGGCGATCGCGCAATGGCGGCAGGCGCAGCTCGGCGACGTTCAGCCGATAGGCCAGATCCTCGCGGAAACGTCCGGCCCGGGCTTCGTCCAGCAAGTCCGGTTTGGTCGCGGCAATGATCCGCAGATCCACACGGATGCTTTGATTCGAACCCAGCCGCTCGAGCTTTTGCTCCTGCAATACCCGCAGCAGTTTCACCTGTTGGGCCAGGGGCATGCTTTCGATTTCATCGAGAAACAGCGTGCCGCCGTCAGCGTATTCGAGCTTGCCGATGCGCTTGCCTTGGGCGCCGGTGAACGCGCCGCTTTCGTGACCAAACAACTCTGCCTCGAACAACTGCTCGGGAATCGCCGCGCAATTAAGCGCCACGAACGGCTTGTCGGCACGAGGTCCGAAATCGTGCAGGCAGCGTGCTACCAACTCCTTGCCGCTGCCGGTTTCACCACGGATCAGCACATTGACCGGCAGGGCCGCCAGCTCCAGCACCTGCCTGCGCAAGGTCTGCAATCCACGGGATACCCCCAACAGCGTCGCATCGAGTTTGGCGCGGTGGTCCGCCTGTTCATGCAGGGCACGGTTTTCCAGGACCAGGCGGCGCTTGTCCAGCGCCCGGCGCAGGCTGCCGAGCAAGGTTTCGGGGCTGAAGGGTTTTTCGAGGAAGTCGTAGGCGCCATCGCGCATGGCGTCGACTGCCATCGGCACGTCACCGTGGCCGGTCAGCAGAATTACCGGCAAGTCGGCATCGCGTCGCTGCACTTCGGCCAACAGTTCCAGGCCGGTCATGCCGGGCATGCGCACGTCGCTGAGGATGACACCGGGAAAATGCCTGGGCAGTTGCGCCAGGCATTCATCCGCACGGCTGTACAACTGCACCTCGAAACCCGACAGGCTCAGCCATTGCTCGACCGCGTTGCGGATACTGCTTTCATCGTCGACGACGATCACTGAATTGAGCATGAGCCATGAGCCTCCAGGTCGATCGGCAGGGTGAGGGTGAACACGGCGCCGTTACCCAAATTGTCCGCGCTCAGGCGGCCGCCCGATTCGTGAACGATGGCAAAGGAGACGGCCAGGCCGATGCCCAGGCCATCGCCTACCGGTTTGGTAGTGAAAAACGGATCGAAAACCTTGGCCAGGTTTTCTTCAGCGATGCCACCCCCGTTATCAGCCACGCTGAGGCGCCAGAGTTGTTCGTCGGCCTCAAGGCGGATTTCCAGGCGCTTGCACGGTTTGTCCTGCATGGCATCCAGTGCGTTACGCAGCAGATTGATCAACACCTGTTCCAGACGAATTGCGTCGCCGCGCACCCAGGCCGGGCGCGTCAGGTGCAGCACCGTGCTGACCTGTTCGTCACGCAGGCGGGTATCGAGCAGTTGCAACGACTGGTCCACCACGGCTGCCAGATCCAGGCATTCGCGCAAGCCGCCGGGGCTTTTGCGGGCGAAGGTTTTCAGGTGGCCGGTAAGGGCGGCCATGCGTGTCAGCATGTCATCCACCGGTTTGAGCGCCTTGTACGCGTCATCGACGCGACCATGGTCGAGCAGCAGGCGCAACGTCGCCAGCTGCATACGCTGTGCGGTCAGGGGTTGATTGATTTCGTGGGCGAGGGCAGCGGACATCTGGCCCAGCGCCGCCAGTTTGGCCGATTGCACCAGGCCGTCCTGGGCGGTGCGCAGGTCACGGGTGCGTTCTTCGACCAGTCGCTCAAGCTCTTCGCGACTGCGCTGGCGCATTTTTGCCAGACGCCAGCGTTGGTTGAGAAACAGCAACAGGAACACCAACGCCAGCCACAGGCCGGCAGCGGCCAGCGCTGCATTGCGGCTGTCTTCGAAGGCCGTTTGTGGACGGCGCAGCAAATGCAGCGTCCAGCCCTCGGCCGCCAACGGCAGGGATTCCCACAGGTAATTCACTTTTCCGTCGGGACCCTCGACCTCAGTCAAATTGCTGTTGTCGTCGAAGTTTCGCAGCGTTTTGACCTCCAGTGGCGTCAGCCGCTGTTTGTCGTATTGGCGGGTGGCCTTGAGTTCGGCGAGGTCGCTGTCATTGAGCGGCTTCAATAGGCGGTAACGCCAGCCCGGCTGGTTGGCGATGAAGACAATTCCGCGTGCATCGCTGACCAGCAAGGTGTCGTTGCCCTGGCGCCATTCACGTTCCAGTTCCGGAAACTCGAGTTTGACCACCATCGCGCCCAGAAACTGCCCGTCGTCATCGATGACCGCACTGGACAGGAAGTATCCGGGAATCCCGCTGGTTACGCCCACGGCGTAGAAACGCCCGGTGCCCTGGGTGCGGGTCTGACTGAAATAGGGGCGGAAGGCGTAGTTATGACCGACGTAACTGCTGGGCAGGCGCCAGTTGCTCGCCGCGATGGCAAGGCCCGTGCGGTCGAGCAGTTCCAGGGTTGAGGATTCGGCGGCGCCGTTGATTTTCTCAAGTTTGCGGTTCAACGAAGCTTGAAGATCGGGGTTTATGGCTCCCTTGAGCGCCGAGCGCAGTTCAGGGTCCAGCGCCAGCACGAGGGGCAGGGCGCGGTAGCGTTCGATCAGGGTATGCAATGAAGTGGCGTACAGCCCCAATTGCTGATTGGCGCGAGCGGCATCTTCCACCAGCGCCTGGCGCTCGGCGTGACGCATGGCGAGTGTGGCCGCAAGGACTGCACCGGCGACGATCACAACGGTATAGAGCGTCAGGCGCAGGGAGCGAGAGTACTCGATCATACGGGGCGTTACACACGGGGGAGGAAGAGGGGGCGCACGATAGCATGGGCCATAAAAAAGGCGACAGGAGCATAGCCCCTGTCGCCTTTTTTCAGTCAGTCGGAAGGCTTACTGCACTTCGACTGCCAGGCTTTCACTGATCTTTTTCTGCCAGATGGCAGGACCGGTGATGTGCACCGACTCGCCCTTGCTGTCGACGGCAACTGTCACTGGCATGTCTTTGACGTCGAACTCGTAGATGGCTTCCATCCCCAGTTCGGCGAAAGCCACGACGCGGGATTTCTTGATGGCTTGTGCCACCAGGTAAGCCGCGCCGCCAACAGCCATCAGGTAAACGGCTTTGTGGTCCTTGATCGCTTCGATGGCGGTCGGGCCGCGCTCGGATTTGCCGATCATGCCCAGCAGGCCGGTTTGCTCGAGGATCTGACGGGTGAACTTGTCCATCCGCGTGGCGGTGGTCGGACCGGCAGGGCCAACCACTTCTTCGCGCACCGGATCAACCGGGCCGACGTAGTAGATGAACCGACCCTTCAGGTCCACCGGCAGGGTTTCACCCTTGTTCAGCATTTCGACCATGCGCTTGTGCGCAGCGTCGCGACCGGTGAGCATCTTACCGTTGAGCAGGACGGTTTCGCCCGGCTTCCAGCTCTGCACTTCTTCCGGGGTCAGCGTGTCGAGATTGACGCGACGGGCCGACGGGCCGGCTTCCCAGACGATTTCCGGGTAGGCGTCCAACGGCGGTGCTTCCAGCGAGGCCGGGCCGGAACCGTCGAGCACGAAGTGGGCGTGACGGGTGGCGGCGCAGTTGGGGATCATGCACACCGGCAACGAAGCGGCGTGGGTCGGGTAATCCATGATCTTCACGTCGAGCACGGTGGTCAGGCCACCCAGGCCCTGGGCGCCGATGCCCAGTTGGTTGACCTTCTCGAACAGCTCCAGGCGCATCTCTTCGATACGGTTGGACGGGCCACGCTTTTTCAGCTCGTGGATGTCGATGGATTCCATCAACACTTCCTTGGCCATCACGGCGGCTTTCTCGGCGGTACCGCCGATGCCGATGCCGAGCATGCCTGGTGGGCACCAGCCGGCGCCCATGGTCGGAACGGTTTTCAATACCCAGTCGACGATCGAGTCGGACGGGTTGAGCATCGCCATTTTCGACTTGTTCTCGGAACCGCCGCCCTTGGCCGCCACGTCCACTTCCACGGTGTTACCCGGAACGATGGAGTAGTGGATAACGGCCGGGGTGTTGTCCTTGGTGTTTTTACGAGCGCCCGCCGGGTCGGCGAGGATCGAGGCACGCAGGACGTTTTCCGGCAGGTTGTAAGCCTGGCGCACGCCTTGGTTGATCATGTCGTCCAGGCTCATGGTGGCGCCATCCCAACGCACGTCCATGCCCACACGGACAAACACGGTCACGATGCCGGTGTCCTGGCAAATTGGACGGTGGCCAGTGGCGCACATGCGTGAGTTGATCAGGATTTGCGCCATGGAATCACGGGCTGCCGGCGATTCTTCGCGCAGGTAAGCCTCGTGCATCGCCTGAATGAAATCCACGGGGTGGTAATAGGAAATGAACTGCAGGGCGTCGGCAACGCTCTGAATCAGGTCGTCTTGCTTGATCACGGTCATGAGTCGCGCTCCTCTAAAAGACGGGAACATTCAATAAGGTGCTTGCAGCTTGGGTGTATCGGTCGGTTGCAAGCACCTTTACAAGGCACGCCGGGGCTGCTGGCGCGACGCTAAAAAGGCGCGGCAGTATAACGCGCCTCCGTTTGGTAAACACCCGCCGGGCGTTAATCATTGGTCGCATCCACAACCATTTAACAGCTGGAAAAACCTGTGGTGAGGGGATTTAGCGAAACGTCGCACCGCCCCGTTCGGCTGCACAGCAGGCGTGAAGTTTTGGGGCCGCTGCGCGACCCAACGGGGCGGTGCGACGTTTCGCTAAATCCCCTCGCCACTTCGCAGCCGGGCACAGGCTTCGCCAGTTGCGAGAGGGGCGGGTGTTTGCGGGGGATTGGAGTCAGTGGTTTGACGCCAGTTTTTCGCGCCTAGAATTGAATGGTCATTTATCAGGCACGACACTAAAGTGGCAACCGGACTGTAGAGTAGGACACTCAAACAGCGTTTTTTTTGCACGGTGAGTCAACGATTGACCCATAACGCTATCCAACGACTTTTGCTCAAACGCTTTGCCCTCGCCGCCGGTACCTATGCCCTGGCTTTGATGTTGCTGTGGCTGGCATTTTTTACTGGGCACTACGCCGAATCGTTAACCAGCGTCGTTGTGGGCAGTGCGTTGGTCGTCACCAGCCAGGTGGTGCTGTTCGGGGTATTTTACAGCGGCTGCAACCTGCGCTTTTCCGATCCCAGCCTGACCGAAGCCCAAGTACTGCTGGGGCTGGGTTGGCAAACCTGGCTGATCGCCCATCTGGACCAGGCTCGGGGTGCGTTCCTGGTCTTTTACGTGTTGATTCTGCTGTTCGGCCTGTTCCACCTGTCGCGACGTTCCTTTATACGGTGCGCGATGCTGGTGTTTTTCAGTTTCAGTGCGATCACGCTGTGGGACGCCTATCACTTCCAGCTGACTGACCCGGCGCTGGCAGCGTTGCAGGTTTGCGTGCTGTTTATTGTTCTGGTCTGGCTGGTGTTTTACGCCAGCTACGTCCAGCACTCGCGCCAACGCATGCGCCAGCGCCGTTTCGCCTTGCAGGCGCATCAGGACACGCTGCGCGGGATGATGCGCCAGCTTGAAGACCTGGTGGCCACCGATGAGCTGACCGGGCTGTTCAATCGCCGGCACTTCCTGCGACTGGCTTCCCGCGAGTTGAATTCGATGGAGGACGGCGTGGTGCATGGCCTGGCGCTGATCGATCTCGATCACTTCAAACGCATCAACGATGTCCACGGTCATGCTGCCGGCGATCAGGTGCTGCAAGCCTTTGCTGCGGTGGCCACTGCGTGCTTGCGTGAAGGCGACGTGCTGGCCCGTTACGGCGGTGAAGAGTTCGTGGTGTTGTTGCCCGACTGCAATGCCGAGCGCCTGACGTCTTGCTGCGAACGGTTGCGCATTGCGTTCACTGATGTCGAGTTGATTGGCCTCAATGTCAGTCACCTCAGCTTGTCGGCCGGCATGACGTTGCTGGAACTGGATGACGATCTCGACGATGCCCTGCACCGGGCCGATCAGGCGCTCTATCGCGCCAAACGTGATGGTCGTAATCGTTGCGCGGCGGCCTGGGAGAACGCCGATGCCTGAGCTGCGGGTTGGCGAGCAGAAATGGTCGGTCGCGGCGGGCAGTAATTTGCTCGATGCGCTGAACAGCAACGGCGTGGCGGTGCCTTACAGTTGCCGTGCCGGCAGTTGCCATGCGTGCCTTGTGCAATGCCTGCAAGGGTTGCCAAGCGACAGCCGGCCCGATGCCTTGAGCGCCGAACAGCGCCGGGAAGGCTGGCGGCTGGCCTGTCAGTGCCAGGTGGTCGAGGACTTGCAAGTACACGCTTTCGATCCGCACCAGGACGGACGCCCGGCGAAGGTAGCGGCTGTCGATTGGTTGAGCGCTCAGGTGTTGCGTCTGCGTCTGGTTGCCGAACGGCCATTTCGCTACAGCGCCGGGCAGCACTTGGTGTTGTGGGCAGGTAACGTCGCACGGCCCTATTCCCTCGCCAGCCTGCCGGAAGAGGACCGCTTTCTGGAGTTTCATCTCGATTGCCGCCAGCCGGGGGCGTTCAGCGATGCCGCCCGTCAGCTCAGGATTGGCGATGTCATCCGGCTCGGCGAGTTACGCGGCGGTGCACTGCATTACGACGCTGACTGGCACACCCGGCCTTTGTGGCTGATGGCCGCCGGCACCGGATTAGGGCCGTTGTTTGGTGTGTTGCGAGAAGCTTTGCGTCAGGATCATCAAGGCGCCATCCGCGTTATTCACCTGGCCCATGACGCCGATGAACACTATCTGGCCAAACCGTTGCAGGCCATGGCCGACGGTCGTCCGAACCTCAGTATCGAGCTGTGGACGCCGGCCGAGTTGCCAGCGGCTTTGGCGCAATTACGCCTTGTTTCGCGGCAAACCCAAGCCTTACTCTGCGGGTCCCCCGACAGTGTCGACGCCTTTGCCAAACGGCTTTACCTGGCGGGGCTGCCGCGCAATCAACTGCTGGCTGACGTCTTTTTGCCTCGTGGTTGAACGCCGAATCCTATTGGCTTGAACGTTTCTGTGGCGAGGGAGTTGACTCCCGCTGGACTGCGCAGCGGCCCAAAAGCATGTGAGCGCTGCGCACTCAAGCGCGAGCAAGCTCGCTCGCCACAAGAGCTTTACCGGCCTGCACCGCTGAGACATGCCATGACTGAAGCCATCCAGATTGAGCGCGAACGCGGGCTTTTGACCCTGCGTCTGAATCGCCCCGAGAAGAAAAACGCCCTGACCCGCGCCATGTACAGCGCGTTGGCAGCAGCATTGAAACAGGCTGATGAAGATCCCGACATCTACGCCGTGCTGCTCACTGGCAGCCATGAATGCTTCACCGCCGGTAACGACATCGCCGACTTCATTCAACAACCACCGAGTAATCTAGACAGTCCGGTGTTTCACTTCATGCTCAATTTGCTTGAATGCCGCAAACCGGTGATTGCCGGCGTGGCGGGTGCGGCGGTGGGGATTGGTACGACACTGTTACTGCATTGCGACCTGGTGTATGTCAGCGCGGATGCGCGTTTGCGCATGCCATTCGTCAATCTCGGGTTGTGCCCGGAGTTTGGGTCCAGCCTGATCCTGCCGCGTTTGCTGGGGCATGCGAAAGCGGCTGAATTATTGCTGCTGGGGGAGCGTTTCAGTGGTGAGCAAGCGGCGGCGTGGGGCATCGCGAACGAAGCCCTGGACAGCGGCGAGGCGGCGTTAGCCAAGGCTCGAGAGATGGCGTTGCGGTTTGAGTCACTGCCGCCAGAAGCGGTGCGCATCAGCAAGCAACTGATGAAAGCTCCGGACCGGGAGTTGTTGCGCAAGGTGATAGAAGAAGAGGGGGCGCTGTTTACCCAGCGGCTGCGTTCGCCGGAGGCGATGGCGGCGTTGTCGGGGTTTATCAATCGGCATTGAATCCGACGATGAGGCCCGATCAGCCAGCACTTCTTTTGGATCGGAAACACAAAAGCCCCGCCATTCACATGGCGGGGCTTTCGTTTTTCAGCAACCGATCACTCAGACCATCGGGTCGCCAACGTGCAGGATTTTCATGCCGTTGGTGCCGCCAATGGTGTGGTAGCTGTCGCCCTTGGTCAGGATGACCCAATCGCCTTTCTCCACTACGCCACGCTTGAGCAACTCGTCGATCGCGGCCTGGCTGACTTGCTCAGGCGGCAACGATGCCGGGTCGAACGGAACGGTGTAGACACCACGGAACATGGCCGCGCGGGCCTGGGTTTCGCGGTGCGGGGAGAACGCGTAGATCGGCACCGAAGAGCGGATACGCGACATGATCAACGGCGTGTAGCCACTTTCGGTCAGGGCGATGATCGCCTTCACGCCCGGGAAGTGGTTGGCGGTGTACATCGCGGCCAGGGCGATGGACTGGTCGCAGCTTTCGAAGACCTTGCCGATGCGGTGGCTGGAGGTCTTGCTGGTCGGGTGCTTTTCCGCACCGACGCAGATGCGCGCCATGGCTTGCACGGCTTCCAGCGGGTACAGACCGGCAGCACTTTCAGCCGAGAGCATCACGGCGTCGGTGTAGTCGAGCACGGCGTTGGCCACGTCGGACACTTCGGCACGGGTCGGCATCGGGTTCTGGATCATCGACTCCATCATCTGGGTCGCCACGATCACCGCCTTGTTGTGGCGGCGAGCGTGCAGAATGATCTTCTTCTGAATGCCCACCAGCTCGGCGTCGCCGATTTCCACGCCGAGGTCACCACGGGCAACCATCACAGCGTCGGAAGCCTTGATCAGCGCATCCAGCGTGTCGTCGTCAGCCACGGCTTCGGCGCGTTCAATCTTCGCCACCAGCCAGGCAGTACCGCCCGCTTCGTCGCGCAGTTGACGGGCGTATTCCATGTCGGCGGCATCGCGCGGGAAGGACACTGCGAGGTAATCCACTTCCATTTCCGCAGCGAGCTTGATGTCGGCCTTGTCTTTTTCGGTCAGGGCCGGAGCAGTCAGGCCGCCACCGCGACGGTTGATGCCCTTGTGGTCCGACAGGGGACCGCCGATCAGCACGGTGCAGTGCAGTTCGGTAGCAGTGGCGGTATCAACGCGCATGACCACGCGACCGTCGTCGAGCAGCAGTTCGTCGCCTACACCGCAGTCCTTGACCAGGTCCGGGTAGTCGATGCCGACCACTTGCTGGTTGCCTTCGGTCAACGGATGGCTGGTGGAGAAGGTGAATTGATCACCGATCTTCAGCTCGATCTTCTTGTTGGCGAATTTGGCGATACGGATTTTCGGGCCTTGCAGGTCACCCAGCAGGGCAACGAAGCGGCCGTGCTTGGCAGCGAGGTCACGCACCAGCTTCGCGCGAGCCTTGTGCTCGTCGGGAGTGCCGTGGGAGAAGTTCAGGCGGGCGACGTCCAGGCCAGCCAGAATCAGCTGTTCTAAAACTTCCGGCGAGTTACTGGCCGGGCCAAGGGTAGCGACGATTTTGGTACGACGGACGGACATGCAAAGACTCCTGAGTTCAAGCGCTGAGCAGAGGCTACTATGCTCCGTGGGTGTAGTCATTGTTCGAGTGCACTACTTATTTTTTTGTTTTTTTATCAATTGCATCTTTAAACGAACAAACCTGAAGATTTCGGGCAACGGGTCGATACAGAGCTCAAGACAGGAGAACCTTCATGCGATTCGTGCTTATTGCCGCCCTGGCCCTCAGTGTCACGGGCTGCACCCGTTGGTCGATGAACCATCATTTGAATAACGCCTACAGTGCTTATGACCGAGGCAACTGTGAGCAGGTGATGCTCGAACTGTCCAAGGTCGACCGCGCCAGCCGCGCCCGGCGCTATGTACAGCCAGAGGTGTCGATGATGCGGGGCCAGTGCCTCGAGCGTCAGAAAATGTTCATCGATGCCGCCCAGACATACCAGTTCATCATCGCGTCCTACCCGCAAAGCGAGTACGCCTTCCGTGCCCGCGCACGGCTGGAAACCTTGCAGAGCCTGGGGCATTACCCGATGCGGTCTGCCGCTGTCGTACGCCCGACGCAGTTCTGATTGCAGTTGTCATTTGATGGCTGGCCGACCAGCGGTAGTGAGCTATAGTCCAATAATGCGGCTTTGGAGGATTGCCCCCGGGTCGATGTCATACCTGTGATCGGCAGAAGTAAGTGGCAGCGGTTCAAGGACTGTCGCACCAGGACCAGGGAGAGCGTGCCCCTCATGCAGAGAGGCCCGTTCCGAAGCATTAGTGCGGTCCTGCTTAAGGGCCTTGCGTAGCGAAATCAGCATGTTCACTGACCGCCGAATCAAGCGGCATCAACTGCCGTATTTTCTAAAAGTGTTCAACAGCGTCACTGACAAGCCAATCGGCTTTTTGGGTAACGTGTCCGAAGACGGGCTGATGCTTATCAGCCAACTGCCGATGATGATCGGAGCGGATTTTGATCTGCGCCTGAAAATCCCTGCCGGCGACGGCGTCTACCAGGTCATCGATGTGCGGGCGTGTTGTTTGTGGTGCCATGAAGATGCGACACCGCATCACTATGATGCCGGTTTCAGCATTCAGCAGGCGCCGCCGGAATATGGGCAACTGGTCAGCGCAATAAGGCAATATTTCAGCTTCCAGCCATTGCCGGCGTCGGCTTGAGAAAGGCTGAGGATCACGGCCTGCGAACGATGGAGTGACTACCGATCCAACAGGAGCCGCCGCAGGCTGCGATCTTTTGATCCTAAGCGCCCCCACCACGCTTCCAGTTCAAATAGTGCGTCACCATAGCCGGTCCCAACTCGCCCGGTCTCACGTCCATCACGGGAATGCCGTGGGCGCTCAAGCGCTCCTGAAGTGCTGCGCGAGCGTTCAAATAATCCACCGTCTCGCAATAGGTCAACGCCTCCCCCAGGGTTTGCACCGGCATCTGTCGCGTGGTGTCGAGGACTTCTTCACGCAAGCTCGCGACCAGTACCTGATGCTGTTTACTCAACCGTTGCACGGCACTGATCAATTCTTCATCGTCCTCATCGCGCAGATTGGTGACCAGCACCACCAGGCCTCGACGCTTTTGGCGGGCGAGCAACTGGCTGACGGCCGCCTGGTAATCCGCTGGCCGCTGAGTGGTGTCCAGATCGTAAACGGTGTTGAGTAGCACATTGAGCTGGGCGCTACCTTTGGCCGGTGCGAGGTAGCGCGGTGGATCGCTGGCAAACGTACTCAGCCCCACCGCGTCGCCCTGACGCAGGGCGATGTAGCTGAGCAGCAGGCAGGCGTTAAGCGCGTGGTCAAAATGCGCAAGCTCGCTGTCCTGGCTGCGCATGCGCCGACCGCAGTCGAGCATGAACACGATCTGTTGATCGCGCTCGTCCTGATATTCCCGGGCAATCGGCGTGCGCTGGCGGGCGGTGGCTTTCCAGTCGATCTGACGCAGGCTGTCGCCTTCCCTGAATTCGCGCAGCTGATGAAACTCCAGGCCCAGGCCGCGACGTTGTCGCTGGCGTACCCCCAATTGATTAAGCCAGTTATCCACCGCCAACAATTGCCCGCCGTAGAAACGGGCGAAGTCGGGGTACACACGGGTGGTGTCGCTGACGCTTAGCAGGCGCTTTTCCGACCACAGGCCCAATGGGCTTGGCAGGCTGACTTCACAGTGTTCGAAGGTAAAGTGACCCCGTTTTAACGGGCGTACGCGGTAACCGATCTGGCTGTTCTGGCCTGGCTGAAGTTCGAATGTCAGGGGCAGGTTTTCGATGCCCAGGCCTTCGGGTACATGGTCAAAGACCTGGGCATTCGTCGGTTGTAAAAGATCGTGCTCGACCTCCAGCCGCACTTCGCTCCAGCGACCAAGCGCCAGGGTGCCAGGCATTTGTCGGCGTATGCGCGGTGAAGGCAGGCGCCTGAGACGGATGGCATCGATTATTGCCAAGGTCAGCAACGCCAGCAGCAAGCCCCAGTTGATCGATGAAAGGCTCGAGGGCAGCGTGATACCCAGCGCCCGCAACGCGCCCAGCAGGATACCGATGGCCAGCAGCGTAGCGAGCCAGGTCAGCAGCAGGCGCGAGGGTTTCATTGCCGCCCCGCGGGAGCAGGCTCCCTCACCATAGAATGTTTGCGCATGATCACAGCCGCGGTGCCGGGACTTGATCGAGCAGTTGCCTGAGTACGTGATCGACCTCAAGCCCTTCAATATCCAGCTCCGGTGCGATGCGCACGCGATGGCGCAAGACTGCCAGTGCACAGCCTTTGATGTCGTCCGGAATCACGAATTCGCCACCTCGCAGCAGGGCGCGCGCCCGGGCGCAACGTACGAGGGCAATGGATGCCCGTGGTCCCGCGCCGAGAATCAGACCTGGCCAGCTACGGGTTGTGCGGGCCAGACGGACTGCGTAATCGAGTACCTGATCGTCCAGAGGCAGGTCGCTGGCGATGCGTTGCAAGGCCAGCACATCCTTGGCCTGCAACACCGTGCGCAACGGTTGTACGTCGAGCATGTCGGCACGCGTGGAGCGGCTGACCTGGCGGACCATGTCCAGCTCCTGCTCGGCGTCGGGGTAATCCATGCGGACCTTGAGCATGAAACGGTCAAGTTCGGCTTCGGGCAGCGGGTAGGTGCCTTCCTGTTCGATGGGGTTTTGGGTGGCGAGCACCATGAAGGGTTGCGTGATAGGCAGGGCGCGACCTTCGAGGGTGACCTGGCGCTCCTGCATGGCTTCGAGCAACGCCGCCTGGGTTTTCGCCGGGGCGCGGTTGATCTCATCGGCCAGCAACAGGTTGGTAAACAACGGGCCCTTGCGCAGTTTGAATTGCTCGGTCTGCAAGTCGTACACCGCGTGCCCGGTGACGTCGCTGGGCATCAGGTCCGGGGTGAACTGAATGCGCGCGAACTCGCCGCCAAAACAGCGGGCGAGGGCGCGGACCAGCAGGGTCTTGCCCAATCCCGGGACACCTTCGAGCAACACGTGCCCGCCGGCGATCAGTGCGGTCAGCACGTCGTCGATGACAGTGTTCTGGCCAATCACGGCTTTTTGCAATTCGACACGAACCGCCTGGGCCAATTGACTGGCACGCTGGCGTTGCTGGGCGGCGTGGGAGGGTGAGCCGGGCTCGGTCTGTTCACTCATAAGGCGTTCCTCAAGGTTTGCAGGTGGGCAACCTGGCGGCTGAAGTCGGCGTTGTTGAGCCGTTGCTTCGGTCGCGGGCTCATGGCCTGGCTGATAGCGCGTGTGGGTTGGCCGGTCAGGCGTGAAAGCACCAGCCATTGCTCGGCAACGCCGAGTTGATCAAAACCTGGATGACGGCGGCGGACACGCCGCAGGATGTCTTGCTGCAGGGCTTGCAGCAGGTGGGGCTGACCCTTGCGGCGCAGCATGAAATCGGCACTGGCACGCAGGTGTTCCTGAAGTTGTCGGCGGGCTTTCGGTGCCGGGGCAAGCAAGGGACCGCTGCGCATGCCGACGTGCCAAAAGCCCAGGCCGATCAGTGCCACAAGGGCCACCAATGCCTGAGGGAAATAGCGCAGCAGCAAGGTCAGCAGGCTGTCGTGATCGGTGTTGAACATCAGGGTCACGCTTGTGTCAGCGGTCAGGTACCAGAGGAGCCAGGCGTTGTCGTACTGTCCGATGGTCGGGGTTTTCCAGAGGTCGGCATCGGTGACCACGATGATTGAGCCGAGCCCGTGATTCAGCTGCATCATGTGCGTGGCCTTGGCGCTGTTGGCCCAGGACTGCGCGAGGTTGTTCGGGTCTTCGAGGTGAAACGCCGTGTCGAAACTTGCGTAGGCCGGTGCGTCTTCGTTTTCCAGGAACAGCTTGGTCAGCTTGGGAAACGAGTCGTTGTCGAGATCGGGCGGTGGATCCTTGAGGTCTTTGCTCAGGGACTGGTGCAACTGAACCCGGTCGAGCAACAGGTCATTGCTTTGACCGGTTTTGTCATCCCATAACGATTGAGCGACAAACAGCAGTCGACCTCCGGCCCGTGTCCAGTTCATCACCTGGTCGATCTGCCGTGGGGTCATGTTGTAGCGGTCCCCGAACAGCAACAGACTGTGCTGGCGCGGATCGAGCGTAGGCAGTACGTCGAGGCTGTTGGCGTGGCCAACGGTCAGACCTTGTTTACGCAAAAAGTACTCGGCAGCCAGGTACGGATTTGCCTGGGCTTCGGGAGCGGGGCCGTGATCAATCTCGGTCTGATAGGGCGTTGCCTTGAGGTACAGATAGACACCGAGCGCAGTCACCAGCACCGCAATGAGCCCACCGATCGTCATCAACCTGGCCCGTTTCAACGCGAGGCTCCCGGACCGAATAATTCTCGCCAGCCGTCACAGAGTTCCTGTTGTGCAGGCCCTGGCGGCAGGCGATGTCCGTAGGCCATGTTTTGCCAGTGTCCGGTCAGGTTTCTGCTGAACGCCAGCAGAGCCGGTTGTTGCAGGCGTTCGATGCGCTCGAGTACCTGGCCTTCGGTGTCGGCGGGTTTCAGCGCCATGTTGTAGTCATGCAGCAAATGGCTGAGCAGTGCGCGGTAGAGCAAGCCGAGCGCTTCTCGAGGGTGACTCTGCCAAAGGCTTTCAGCACTGGCGGCGATATCGGCGGGCAGCGTTTCCCGAGTGAGGTCGAGGCCAAATGCTTGTTGTGGCAAAGGGCGGTCGATTTTGTTCGTGCTACTCGGGCGCCGGCTGACGAAGGTTCGCAGCCAGTCGCGGTAGCGCCAGATGACCAGCACCACTGCACCGATCACTGCCCCCCACAATACGACTTCAATCAGCGTGGCGATGGCGCCGAAGCGTTGAGCATCCAGCAACTTGAGAAGTGCCCTTAGCCATGCTGGCAGCTTGTCATCACCAGCCTTTTCGGCGGCGGGGTTTTCTTCGCCGAAGCGGTAACGGGTGACGCTCTCCTTGTTTTTGAACGGTGGTTGATCGAGAAGCGCCTTGATGCTGTCCCGAGACGCCTGGCTGGTGAGCGGCTGCTCCAGCAGGCGCGGGGCGTCAGGTGAGGTGACCGGTTCAGCTGCCCACGTGGATTGCGTGACGGGAACCCACAGAAGCGCCGCCATCAGCAGGACCCCCGCGGTGCTCGCCAGACGCTGGCGCAATCGACGGAACACCAATTCGATATCCCAGGCTTCCAGCACCGTGCGCCGGTTCAGGTAAAGGCTGAAACCGCAGGCGACATAAATCGGTTCCCACACCACCAGCACCAGGACGTAAAAGGCATTCGTCAGGTGTTCCAGCCACCGCCAGTCCTGCTGCGTGGCGGTGATCAAGGTTTGCCAGCTCCAGTCGAGTTCGGTTTGTTGCGGCAGTAGCAGGTAGAACAGCACCATCAGACCGATCCAAAGCGCGCTTTCCAGGTGCACGCCGATGATCGTCAGCCACCGGGCGGCGCCTGCATTGCGCTGCAACAGCACTTGCAAACGCTGTTGCCGCGCCTGACCGCTCAGGCCTTCGAGTTGCACTACAGGCATGAGAAAGCTGCGACTCAAGCTCAGGCGTCGCCAGGTCAGGCTGGCCAGCAGTTGGGGTTTGAGCAGGCGCGGCCATTGGCGCAGTGCCTGTTTCAGGGTGGGTGTTTCACCGAACATGGCTTTGGAGAGGATGTACAGCGGCAGGCGTTCGAACGCCGGTTTCAGCCACCAGAAGATGAACACGGCGAGCGATGGCGAATCCCACAACGCCCAACTCAGCAGCGCGAAGATCGGCAAGGTCACGATCGCCCAACTGGTCATCAACAGGCGTCGGTGGCGCTGGCTGAGAAGTACGCCAAGGTCCATGGCTTCCCAGTGGTTGCGGGGACGGATAACAACGCTGGCATCACTCAGGCGCATGGCGGGTCCGTCCGGCAAACAGCAAATACAGCGCCACCAACATCCAGAGCAGTGCACCGACCAGGTATTTGGTGGTGGGCGCGGGTGCGGTCATGGACGACCAGTACGCTTCGATAAAGGCGGCAATCAGCAGAAACAACATGACCCCGCAAATCAGCAGTACGCTTTTGCGCGCCGCCAATCGCAAGGCTTCGACGCGAGGCAGACGACCCGGTGCGATCAGCGCCCAACCCAGTTGCAGGCCTGCGGCCCCGGCCAGGGCGATGGCGGTGAGTTCGAAAGCGCCATGGCCGATCACGAATGACCAGAAAGTTTGCCCATAGCCGATCTGCGTGAGATGCCCGGCTACCGCGCCAATCATCAAGCCGTTGTAAACCAGGAAAAACGCGCTGCCCAAGCCAAACAGCACACCACTGGCGAAGGTCTGAAAGGCAATGCCGATGTTGTGCATGATGTAGTAACCGAACATGACCCAGTCTTCGCTGGCGGCTCGTTCCGCTGAACGACCCAAGTGACCGCCATCGGGGTCGTACATGCTTTGCATCTGACTGACCTGCTCGACCGGAATCAGGTTGTAGACCAGGTCCGGGAACAGGTAAACCAACAGCGCGAAGCCGATCAGGCTGCCAAAGAAAAGCAGGCTGGCCGCCAGGACAAAGCGCCATTGCGCGCGCACCAGGCGGGGGAAGTCCGCCAGAATGAACGCCAGTGCATTGGCGCCGAGTTGGCTGCGATGTCGATAAAGCTGTTGATGACCACGCAGGACTTGTTGCTGCAGCGAGTCGATCAGGAAACTGCTGTAGCCGCGTTCCTGAGCCAAGGCGAGTTGGCAGCAAAGGCGCCGGTAATCGCCCGGAAAACTACCGGTCCGTGACGTTTTTCTACCCCGTTCCAAGGCATCAAGCGTCAGCGAAAATCGCTCCCATTCGGCTTTGTGCCGATTCTCGAAAAGACTTTGCTTCATGCGGGGCCCAACAAGCCGCGGGCGATTGCGTTGAGCTCGACCACGGACCCTGACGCGGGAAGGTGTAACGGCTGCGCCAGGATGGACGCGAGTTCATTGATCCGCGCCTCGGAAAGCTCACGTTGGCGTTCGGCAAATCCAAGAATGGCGCGTTGCTCGACCAACGTCAGTGGCACTGCGGGTCGACGAGGTTCGACGTCGGGCAGTTGTGGTCGAGTGAGGGGGTGTTCGCGGTAAATCACAAGGGTGCCGGCGGCGAGATCACCGAGGCGTTTGAAGGTGGGGTGTTGCAGGCAACTGATGGCGCCGAGAAAGTAACCGAACGGCAGCATATCGACGAATCGCAGCAGGTTGCGCAGCAAGGATGCGGACCAGCCGATGGGTGTGCCATCGTCTTGGACAACCCGCAGGCCCATGCATTGCTTGCCCGGTGAACGGCCTTGATTGAGTACTTCAAACAGGACCATGTACCACCAACTCACGATAAAAAGCAGGATGGAACCCAGCCCGGCGCCCAGCTTTCCCAGGAATGCCAACACGATAAACAGCAGGCCCAGAATCAGCCCGCGCAGCGCCAGATCGATGGCGAACGCCACCGCTCGCACCATTAGCCCGGCCGGACGCAAGGGCAAGTCGATGCCTTCCGGCGTTTCGACCTGGTGCCGCGTATCCAGTGGCGGGGACAGCGTCGCTTTCCTTGGCAGTGCTGTGGTCTCGAGCATGGGCAACCTTGGTGTGGCCTGTTCGGGATTCGATGTGCGTCCGATGCTAGCAGTCTCTCGGGGGGGAACGACATCACTATGTAACGCGCCGTAAGTAACGCGAGATGACTGAATCACAAGAATGCTGGCCGGGGCGGGAGGTGAACGCCTAGACTTTGCCGATCTTCAGTTCAGGAATAGCCCGTGACCTCCATCTTCTGGTACGACTATGAAACCACTGGCATCAACCCTCGCTGCGACCGTCCGCTGCAAGTTGCGGGTATTCGTACAGACTTCGATTTGAATGAGATTGACGAGCCGGTCAATCTTTACTGCCAACCCAGCGAAGACATCCTGCCCCATCCTGCGGCCTGTGCAATCACTGGCATCACACCGGGCTGCCTGGCCGAAAAGGGGTTGAGCGAGGCCGATTTCATGACCCGCGTGCATGCCCAACTGGCAGCGCCCGGCACCTGTGGCGCCGGGTACAACACCTTGCGTTTCGACGATGAGATGACCCGCTACAGCTTGTACCGAAATTTTTTTGACCCTTATGCGCGCGAGTGGCAGAGCGGTAGCAGTCGCTGGGACCTGATCGATGTCGTGCGCGCCGCCTATGCCTTGCGTCCGGATGGCCTGGAATGGCCGACGGACGAAGAGGGGCGGGTGACGCTCAAGCTTGAACGCCTGAGCGCCGCCAATGGCATTGACCATGGCCATGCCCACGAAGCGCTGTCGGACGTTCGGGCCACCATCGCTCTGGCTCGCCTGATAAGGGAAAAGCAGCCGAAGCTCTATGACTGGTTGTTCCAGTTGCGCAGCAAGCAGAAAGTGATGGATCAGATCCGGCTGTTGCAGCCGATGGTGCACATTTCGGGTCGCTTTTCGGCGGCGCGTCATTATGTCGGGGTGGTGTTGCCGCTAGCCTGGCACCCGCGCAACAAAAACGCCTTGATTGTCTGCGATTTGCACCTGGACCCTGAGGGGCTGCTCGACCTGGACGCCGAGTCATTGCGCCAGCGGCTGTACACCCGACGAGATGACCTGCTCGACGGCGAGTTGCCGGTGCCTCTCAAGCTTATTCACATCAATAAATGTCCGGTGGTTGCACCGTTGGCGGTTCTGCGTGAGCAAGATCAGCAACGCCTTGGGCTGGATATGGCGCTTTATCAGGCACGCGCGCTGCGGCTAAGTGACGCACAAAATGTTTGGAAAGATAAAGTTCAGGCCATCTATGCCCGCGAGGACTTCGCCCAGAGCGAGGATCCTGAGCAACAGTTATACGATGGTTTTATCGGTGATCGGGATCGTCGTCTATGTGAGCAAGTCCGGGTGGCAGACCCGGCGCAATTAGCACAACAACAGTGGCCGTTCGATGATGAACGCTTGCCTGAATTATTGTTTCGATATCGCGCCCGTAACTTCCCCGATACCTTGAGTAGCCCAGAGCAGGAACGTTGGAAATTATTCTGTCAGCAACGTTTGTCGGCACCCGAGTGGGGAGCGCCGAATACGCTGGATTCTTTTGCAGAAGCCGCAGCCCAATTGACGCTTACTGCAACATCTTCCCAGCGAGCGGTGCTTGATGAATGGCAGAAATATGTCCAGGCATTACGCGTTCGTTTGAATCTTTGAAAACGAACATGCCCGGGCTTGAATGCCAGGCATAAAAAAACGCCAGCGTCAGCTGGCGTTCTTTTCTATCGCAGATCAGTCCGCGACAGCCCTGCGGCTTAGCCCAGCAGAGTTGCCCAACCTTCAACCACGTCACCGCCCCACTTGGCTTTCCACTCTTTCAGAGTCTTGTGGTTGCCACCTTTGGTTTCGATGACTTCGCCGTTGTGCGGGTTTTTGTATTGTTTAACTTTGCGAGCGCGCTTGGTGCCAGTAGTTTTTACTGCGCCGCCACGTGGTGCTTTGGTTTTGGACTCTGGGTCCAGCAGCGCAATGATATCGCGCAGAGACTTGGAGTATTCGCCCATCAAGGTGCGCAGTTTGCCTTCGAATTCCAGCTCGGTTTGCAGTTTGTCGTCTTGGGACAGGTTCTTCAAACGGGCTTGCAGCTCTTTGATAGCTTCTTCGGTGGCGCGATATTCGTTGATCAAGGACATGGTGACTACCTTATGTTGGGCGCTGGATAGCAGGTGACAGTGGCCAATAATAGTCAGGGTGTTTCATCAAGTAAACATTTAACCGTCGTTTTATTTAATTCACTTACGGCGAACAGGGCATTAACCCCGTTCGCAGTTAATTATTAGTGAATCGTGCTTAACGAATATTCACAATTGACTCTTGAATAACCGCCACAAGAGCACCATCGCGCGGGTCGGCTATGTGAGCGGAGCCTCTTTTAGCTGCCGCGTGCAAGGCAAGGCATCATCAATACTGCAGTTTTGCTGCGTAATCGCTAGAATGGCGGCCTTTGCGAAGTTCTGGAGTTTCCCCCTCATGCGCACTTTTCGGCTGGTGATTGCTTGCCCGGACCGCGTCGGCATCGTTGCTAAAGTCAGTAACTTTCTGGCGTCACATAACGGCTGGATCACTGAAGCGAGCCATCACTCGGACAATCTCAGTGGCTGGTTCTTCATGCGTCACGAAATTCGTGCCGACTCGCTGCCCTTCGGTATCGAAGCCTTTCGCGAAGCGTTTGCGCCGATTGCCGAAGAGTTCTCGATGAACTGGCGCGTTACCGATACCGCGCAGAAGAAGCGCGTTGTCTTGATGGCCAGCCGTGAATCCCACTGCCTGGCCGACTTGCTGCACCGCTGGCACAGTGATGAACTGGACTGCGAAATCTCCTGCGTGATTTCCAATCACGACGATTTGCGCAGCATGGTCGAGTGGCACGGTATTCCTTACTACCACGTACCGGTCAATCCGCAGGATAAGGAACCGGCATTCGCCGAGGTCTCGCGCCTGGTCAAACAGCACGATGCTGAAGTGGTGGTACTTGCCCGTTACATGCAAATCCTGCCGCCGGAGTTGTGCAGCGAGTACGCGCACAAGGTCATTAACATTCACCACAGCTTCCTGCCGTCGTTCGTCGGGGCCAAACCGTATCACCAGGCGTCCATGCGCGGCGTGAAGTTGATTGGCGCTACCTGTCATTATGTGACCGAAGAGCTGGATGCCGGTCCTATCATCGAACAGGACGTGGTTCGCGTCAGCCACAGCGACAGCATTGAAGACATGGTGCGTTTCGGGCGTGATGTCGAGAAGATGGTGTTGGCCCGTGGCCTGCGTTATCACTTGGAAGACCGCGTGTTGGTTCACGGTAACAAGACTGTGGTGTTCTGACAGCTACCCGATACCGGTTGAAATTCGAAGGGCCTGGGCGTTCAATCGCTTCAGGCCCTTTGCCGTTTCTGACTTGAGGATTTGTTGATGGCCGATCCACTTGATAAAGCAACTTCCAAAGCGCCCGCTACGTTGGGGGAGGGGTGCTTGAGTCGTTATGATCCTGAAGAGTTGAGCGCGGAGGATGGTACGGAGTTTCCTGGGGCGGCGCAGTTGTGGGACGCGTTGCATCCGAAGCCTGAGCGGTTGCCTGAGGGGGATGCCTGATAGTCGATCATGTACCCGGATCAACTGTAGGGTTGGCTTGCTAGCGATGGCGTCCTGGCAGTCGACCCTTTTCTTCGGATGTATCCGGATCAAACTGTGGGAGCTGGCTTGCCGGCGATGGCGGCCTGATCGGCGGTGAGGCTCTTGCTGGTGTACATATCCATTCCTGCGGTCACGGCTTCTATTGGTTTCGCCCTTACGGCGAGTCACTTGGAAGAGCGCCAAGTAACCAAACGCTCTTGCCCCTTTCGTACGGTGCCTCGCCTGGGCTCGGCATTCCCTCGCTCCGGTCCTGCTCCGTGGGCCCGCCGCGATCGGCCATCCATGG
>NZ_WFGV02000014.1 GCF_010095445.2 Pseudomonas sp. TNT3 | reverse complement strand
GGCTCCGGCAGCCGAACCTGCGCCAGCACCCGTTGAAGCCGCACCTGCAGCCTCCGAGCCCGTAGCGCCACCGGCTGAATCGGCGCCAATCACTCCGGTCGATACCGCTGAGCCCGCACCATCAACGGAAACGGTAACCCCACCTCAGGAATCGAGCCTGCCGCCACCGAGCGAGCCCATTCCTTCAGGCCAGTAAACCCCGTTTAAATTGACCGTCGTCAACCCAGGCCGTAGTCCTACGGCCTGTTCGAAAAAATCCTGTGATAAATCCTTGGACGCCTGCTACGTTTTATTAGTAGCTGCTGAACGTCGTACTTAAGTGCGTCATTTTTCTTTCACGTGGGCACTTTATGCTCAAGGCGTGGGTCATTTATTCAGGCATTTTTTAAACGAGTGGTAGGGGAGTCAAAATGGACGATTATCAAGAAGAGCTGCTCGAGTATCAGGCATTCGAACTGGATCCGCTGGAACCAGCAGAGGACGCTACAGAACTGTAAACATCAGGCGGATTGGCGATGACTTCGGCGAAATTCGCCGGGCGTCTGACCGTTCCAGCGTTTGAAAGCCCGTTGAAACGCCTCTGCTGATGCAAAGCCCAGCAGGTAGGCGATTTCACCGAACGCCAGTTCGGTATCACGGATGTAGGTCATCGCCAGGTCGCGGCGAGTGTCGTTGAGGATCGCGCGAAATTGCGTACCTTCTTCGGCAAGTTTGCGGCGCAAGGTCCAGGTGGGCAGCTTCAAACGTACCGCCACTTCTTCCAGGTCAGGTTCCTGGCCACCATTGAGCAACGGCCCAAGCAGCTGAGTGATGCGTTCACGCAAGCTGCGCGTGCGGGTCAATTGTTCCAATTCCCGTTCACATAACTGCAGCAGGTGTCGCCAGGTACTCGGGCAGTGTTCCGGGTTGCGCAGGGCGAGGCTGGCCAGGCTCAAACGCAGCTGGTTATGTTCGCAGCCAAACAGGATCGGGCACTCACCCAGCACTGCATACGCATTGATATAAGTGGGTGCCTCGAACTCGATTTCGATGCGTTCGGCACGCAGTGGGGCAGGGCTGATGCTGGACAATTGCTGCTGCCAGCCGGAGATGATCGAGTCCACCACAAAGCGGTTATAGGCGTTGTAAGGGCTGATGGAATAGAACCGCAGCCACGCGCCTTGGGCATCTTCATGGAAGCTCGATTGACCACGATAGTTGGAGCCGTACAGTGCTTCGAAGCGAATCAGGCACCGCGCCGCCTCGCGCACCGTCGGTGCCTGGGCGGCGGTAACCCCGGCCAGGCCTGCCTGACTCAGGCGACTGAGTTGGCCCATGCGTAAACCCAGTGCCGGGTCGCCGGTCAGCTGAATGGCGCTGTGACCCAGGCGCATATAGCGCGGAATCGAGAGTCGGGCGCCTGCTTCGCTCAAGCGCGCAGCATCGAGGCCGTATTGCTCCAGCAACGGCTGCGGGTCCAGAGCGTAACTGCGCACGGCGTCCGCCAGGCTATTAACGAAGCCTACCGACAGATCCCCAAGGCGCATCGGCAGTGGTTTCATGACTTACAACCACAGGTTCAGCAAACGTGCACCATGGGCGTTGCCGTCGGCGAAATGCTGCCCGTTGCTGCTGAGAAAACTTTGACCGGCACTGCCTTTATCCCAGAACTGGCCACGCAGGAACACGCTCATGCCGGCGATGGCCTGGCTGCTGGGCGGCTGGGCCGTCAGTGTCAGGCGTTGCCAGGCCTGGCCTTCACTGAGCTCGCCGGCCTTGAGGCTGATTGAGCTCGGTGTCGTCAACCCTTTGTAACCGCGCCACGGCTTGTCCCAGGCTCCGCGACCGGCGACATACGCCGGCACGGCGATCAGTTGGGCGCCCTGACTGTCGAGCTTGCGGTAGTTGTCCGGATACCAACTGTCACTGCCGATCAACACACCCAGACGTCCGGCAGGGGTGTCGACGACATTCAGGTCATGCTCACCGTTCGCCGCGATGACATCAATTTGATCGAAGACCGGGTGCATTTGACGTTGCGGCTGACCAATGGGCAGTCCGTCGCGATCGAACACGACGGAGCTGTTGAACAGCGCGCCACGACCGATTTTCAGCGTACCGTCGATGACACTCGGCTCGGGCAGCACGATGGAACCCGCGACCAGGGTCACGCGGAATTCTTTCGCCAGGCCACCAAACAACGCCTGGTAATCCTTTGCCATGCCTTTGGCTTTCATACGCAAGTGCGCATCATCCACGCGGTTCTCACCTTTGGCAGCGATCAGCGCGCGGGCGAACTTCAATGGATTGCTCACCGCCAGCCAGTTCATGGCGTCTTTCAAGGTGTTGGCCTGGTACAGCTCATCCTTCTCGCCACTGACCATCAGCCAGGTGCCGATGTGTTCAGGCAGTACGACGATGGTTTTTTCGTTGAGCAGGCCTTGCTCCTGAGCCTTCTGCAAATACGCGGCGAGCTTGCGGTGCAAGCGCTCGGAGCTTTGGTAGTCGGTGGGAAACAGCTCGGGCTGGATGCCCAGCAGGTTGCCGTGATCAGCGGGCGTCCCCTGGTCGACAGCGAGATCGATACGCAGGTCTGACAGGTAATGCCCCACCGGTCTGTCCGCGGCCCACATTGCGTAGGTCGTCAGGGCGGCAATCAATGCCATGGAAAAGGTCAGGTACAGAAGTTTGCGCATGGGAAAACAGTCAACGGCAGTGTGCAGGATTCGCGACTAGGGTAGGGCCCATGTCGCCGCTTGCCAAGGGGCGCTGCGCATTTGGATCAATAAGTTGTCAGTTACGGTCATTGAGCGACAGCGTCGCGGCTCTTAGTCTGTCGAACATGACTGATGGGGGCCGCAGAGCTCCCGCATTTTTTTCCGTGATCGCTCGTTGTGGAGTTACCGATGGCCGCCGCTCATTACCCGCACCTGTTGGCCCCGCTGGACCTGGGTTTTACCACGTTGCGTAACCGCACCCTGATGGGCTCGATGCACACGGGGCTCGAAGAGAAACCGGGTGGTTTCGAGCGCATGGCGGCGTACTTTGCCGAACGTGCCCTTGGCGGCGTTGGCTTGATGGTGACCGGCGGCATTGGCCCGAACGACGAGGGTGGCGTGTACTCCGGTGCGGCCAAGCTCACCACCGAGGAAGAAGCGCTCAAGCACCAGATCGTCACCCGTGCGGTGCACGAGGCGGGCGGCAAGATCTGCATGCAGATCCTCCACGCCGGGCGCTATGCCTACAGCCCGAAACAAGTCGCGCCGAGTGCGATTCAGGCGCCGATCAACCCGTTCAAGCCTAAAGAGCTGGACGAGGAAGGTATCGAGAAACAAATCAGCGATTTCGTGACCTGCTCGACCCTGGCGCAAAAAGCCGAGTACGACGGTGTCGAAATCATGGGCTCGGAAGGTTATTTCATTAACCAGTTCCTCGCCGCCCACACCAACCACCGCACCGACCGTTGGGGTGGCAGCTACGAAAACCGCATGCGCCTGCCGGTAGAGATCGTGCGCCGGGTGCGCGAAGCCGTTGGCCCGAATTTCATCATTATTTTCCGCCTGTCGATGCTCGACCTGGTGGAAGGCGGCAGCACCTGGGAAGAAATCGTGACCCTGGCCAAGGCCATCGAACAGGCCGGGGCAACGATCATCAACACCGGCATCGGCTGGCACGAAGCGCGGATTCCGACCATTGCCACCAAGGTTCCGCGCGCGGCATTCAGCAAAGTCACGGCCAAGCTGCGGGGTTCGGTGAGCATTCCATTGATCACCACCAACCGTATCAACACGCCGGAAGTCGCCGAGCAGATTCTGGCTGAAGGCGACGCCGACATGGTGTCCATGGCACGGCCGTTCCTCGCCGACCCGGATTTCGTCAACAAGGCCGCCGCCGGCCGTGGCGACGAAATCAACACGTGCATCGGTTGCAACCAGGCCTGCCTGGACCACACGTTCGGTGGCAAGTTGACCAGTTGCCTGGTGAACCCTCGGGCCTGTCATGAAACCGAGCTCAACTACCTGCCAGTGAAACAGATCAAGAAAATCGCGGTAGTCGGTGCCGGTCCTGCAGGTTTGTCGGCAGCGACCGTGGCGGCTGAGCGTGGCCATCAGGTGACGTTGTTCGATTCGGCCAGCGAAATCGGTGGTCAGTTCAACATCGCCAAGCGCGTACCGGGTAAGGAAGAGTTTTTCGAAACCTTGCGTTATTTCGGCCGCAAATTGCAGACCACCCACGTCGAGGTGTGCCTGAACACACGTGTCGATGTGGCCACACTGGTGGCAGGCGGTTACGACGAGATTATCCTCGCCACGGGTATCGCCCCAAGAACGCCGGCCATTCCCGGTGTCGAGAATGCCAAGGTGTTGAGCTACCTGGACGTGATCCTGGAGCGCAAACCGGTGGGCAAACGTGTCGCCGTCATCGGCGCGGGTGGTATTGGTTTTGACGTGTCGGAATTCCTCGTGCATCAGGGCGTGTCCACCAGCCTTGATCGTGAAGCATTCTGGAAAGAATGGGGCATCGACACCCATCTGGAAGCGCGCGGCGGCGTCGCCGGCATCAAGGCCGAGCCACATGCTCCGGCCCGCGAAGTGTTCCTGCTGCAACGCAAGAAATCCAAGGTGGGCGACGGCCTGGGTAAAACCACTGGCTGGATTCACCGTACAGGTCTTAAAAACAAACAGGTGCAAATGCTCAACAGCGTCGAATACCTGAAGATCGACGATGAAGGCTTGCATATCCGCATTGGTGAAACCGGTGAGCCGCAGGTGCTGGCCGTGGACAATATCGTGATCTGTGCCGGTCAGGATCCATTGCGCGAGTTGCAGGACGGCTTGACTGCCGCGGGGCAGAATGTGCATTTGATCGGTGGTGCGGACGTGGCGGCAGAGCTCGATGCCAAGCGCGCGATCAATCAGGGTTCGCGGTTGGCTGCCGAGTTGTAACTTTCGAAAATCCTTGTAGCAGCTGGCGCAGCCTGCGCCAGCTGCTACAAGGCCTGCGGTGACTGATAGACTCGATTCTTTTCCAGATCGCGCACAGCCAATGCTTTTTCCCTCGTCCAGCTGGCTTCCCCCGATTCCCCTTGAACTCGTGAATCTCGACTGGCTTACCCACGCCGGTATCGAATTGGCGATTCTGCGTCTTGACCAGATAGATCCGCTGATCAGCGGCAACAAGTGGTTCAAGCTTATCGAGCATCTGAAGGCGGCCGACCAGTGCGCAGCCAAAGGCATCATCAGTCTCGGTGGTGCGCATTCCAACCACCTGCACGCGCTCGCCGCCGCTGGTAAGCGCTTTGGGTTTCCCACTGTCGGCCTGTTGCGCGGTCACCCTCAGGACACTCCTACGGTCGAAGACCTTCACGCGTTCGGCATGCAATTGCATTGGCTGGGTTATGGCGGTTATCGAGCGCGGAACACGCCGGGTTTCTGGTTGCCCTGGCAGGCGCAGTATGCGGATTTTCAAGCGGTTCCCGAAGGCGGCGGTGGGCTTCTGGGCGCGCGAGGTTGCATGCAGCTCAAGGCTGCCGTCCACGATCAATTGCGCAGTGTGGGATGGCGTGATTACGACGGTTGGTGGCTGGCCTGCGGTACCGGAACCACCCTGGCCGGATTGGTATTGGCGGAAGCGGGAGAGCATCCGGTGTATGGCGCACTGGCGGTGCCCGATGATCATGGCGTGGCGCAGCAGGTCCAATCAATTGTGCAAGAAGCGGGCTTGCGACAGCCCCTGTACGAACTGCTCGATGCGAGCCGTGGCGGCTTTGCCAAAGTCGATCCGCTGTTGCTCGAGTTCATTGAGCAGGCGGAACAGGCCAGCGGTGTTCCCCTCGAACCGCTGTACACCGGCAAGGCACTGCTGGCGCTCAAGCAGCAGGTGGCAGCCGGACGGTTCAAGAAAGGTACCCGCCTGATCTTCGTCCACACCGGCGGCTTGCAGGGGCGCCGTGGCTTCCAATCAATGTAGCAGCTGGCGAAGCCTGCGTTCGGCTGCGCAGCAGTCGTGAAGATTTTGGGGCCGCTGCGCGACCCAGCGGGGATAAATCCCCTCGCCACACCGCAGCCGAACGCAGGGGTTCGCCAGCTGCTACAGGAGGCTGTTTTTTTTGCGCCATTCAGCCGCGTTTGGGCATCATCCGCAGAAGGGTGTTATCGCGCACCACGTAATGGTGATAAATCCCCGCCAACGCATGCAGGCCGATCAGCCAGTAGCCGATCGTTCCGCCCAGCACGTGCCAGCCTTCGATCTGTTTCGCCAGCGCCTTGTCTTCCGACAACAGCATTGGCAGGTCGAAGCCGTAGAACATCACCTGATGGCCCTTGGCGCTGGTCACCAGCCATCCCAGAATCGGCATGGCAATCATGAAAATGTAGAGCGCCCAGTGCATCAGTCTGGCCAATACCGTCTGCCACTGAGGCGATGCCGGGAAGATTTTCGGCGCCGGGCCGAGGCTGCGCGCGAACAGGCGTAGCCAGACCAACACAAATACCGTCAGGCCAAGCAGGAAATGCGATTCAGTGATCAGCGTCCGGCCGCCACTGCCCTTGGGAAAGATCCCGCGAAATTCAATGCAGGCATACACCAGTGCCAACAGCACCAGCATCAACCAATGCAACGTGATCGATACGGTGCTGTAGCGTGATTCGGAGTTTGTCCAGGGCATACGGGTGTTCCTCACAGGTCGGTTCCAGCGTCACCGTTCTCATTCGACGGCGTGCTTTAACTGTAAGCCTGTTTCATCGGGTTTGCCTGAGGCTATCGACCTTTCAATGCCCTGGCTCAACAGATTGACCAAAAAAAAGCGCCAGTTCCGCTAAAGAACTGGCGCTTTGAAATCCCCCGTGCGAGTTGATCAGCTGCTTTGTGGCATTTCACCGTTCGCCAGGCGCTTGTTGATATCGGCGATCACCTCCGGCAAATCGGCAATGGTATCGATCATGTAGTGAGGACGAGAGCCTTCGAACATCCCGTGGATACGCGTGCGCTCGCTGTCCAGCTGGTCGCTGCCGAGGGCGCGAAAACCTTCATAATCCAGGCCCAATGCGTTACCCGAGCAGATCAGTGCCACGGTCCACATGCCGGCGCGACGACCTTCAAGAATGCCCGGCACCGTGTCATCGATTTTCACGCAGGCCGCGACATCGTCGATCCCCAGGGCGATGACATTGGCCAGTGCCTGTGCCGGCCATGGACGACCGTTCGGAACTTCATCGGTGGCCACAACGTGGTCGGCGATGTAGCCGTTTGTGGCCGCCAGTTCGACCACTTTGTCCATGACCTGTTTCGGGTAACCGGAGCAGGAACCGATCTTGATCCCTTGTTGGCGCAGGAGGGCGATGGTGTCCAGCGCGCCCGGAATCAATGCCGAGTGCTCAGCGATCTTTTCAATCTGCAAAGGCATGAAGCGTTTGTAGATGGCGGTGACGTCATCGTCGGTTGGCGTGCGGCCGAACACCGCGCGATAACGCTCTGCCACTTGCGGTTGGTTGCACAGGGTGCGGATGTGATCCCACTTGCCCATGCCCATCGGACCGCGGGCTTCTTCGATCGACACCTGGACGTCGAACTCGGCGAAGGCCTCGACAAAAATCTGCGTCGGCGCGAAAGAACCGAAATCGACCACGGTGCCGGCCCAGTCGAGGATCGCGGCCTGGAGCTTGGTTGGGTTTGCGTAGTTCATGGTAATCAAATCCTGTCGTTGGAAAAAAGATAATCCCTGCAGCAGCTGTCGAGCCTGCGAGGCTGCGTTCGGCAGCTGCTACAGGGTCGGGAGTCAAATTTCTAAAACTTCCATCTCACGCAACACTTCACCGACCGCCGCCACGGCCGCGTGCATCTCGGCCTGATTAACGTGGCCGATGCAACCGACGCGGAACGTTTCAACCTGGGTCAGCTTTCCGGGATAAAGAATGAAACCCTTGGCTTTCACACGCTCGTAGAACTCCTTGAACTGGTAGCGCGGGTCTTTCGGCGCGTGGAACGTCACGATGATCGGCGCCTGGATCGCGGCCGGCAGGAAGCTGCGCAAGCCCAGACGGGCCATGTCATCCAGCAGCACCTGGCAATTGTTCGCATAGCGTTGATGCCGGGCCGGCAAGCCGCCTTCTTCGTTGTATTGCAAGAGGGCTTCGTGCAGCGCGGCGACCACGTGAGTCGGCGGAGTGAAGCGCCATTGGCCGGTCTTGGCCATGTAGGCGTGCTGGTCGTACAGGTCCATCGCCAGGGAGTGGGAATTGCCGGCGGCATTTGCCAGGGATTCTTTGCGAGCGAATACGAACCCCATACCCGGTACGCCCTCGAGGCATTTGCCCGAGGCGGCGATCAACGCGTCAAAGGGCACCTGCTGCGCATCGATCGGCAGGCCTGCGAAGGAACTCATGGCGTCGATGATCAGGCGTTTGCCGTGCTGCGCAACGACCTGGGCGATGTCGGGCAGCGGGTTGAGGATGCCGGTGCTGGTTTCGCAGTGGATCAGCGCGATGTGAGTAATGCTGGAATCGGCGTGAAGCAGGCGATCCACGTCGGCGGCGGTGGTCGGTTCGTCTTCGGCGGTTTCGAAGGTGCTGAACGAGCGACCCAGTACTTCACAGATTTTCGCCAGGCGTTTGCCGTAGGCACCGTTGATCAGCACCAGGACCTTGCCGTCACGGGGCACCAGAGTGCCGATCGCCGCTTCGACCGCGAAAGTCCCGCTGCCTTGCAGAGGCACACAGTGATGGCTTTCGGCGCCATTGATGATTGCCAGCAGTTGCTCGCACACGCTGGCGGTCAGTTGATTGAACCGGTCATCCCATGAACCCCAGTCGACCATCATGGCCTGGCGAGTGCGGGCCGACGTGGTCAGTGGGCCAGGGGTGAGCAGGATGGGTTCGGCAGTACTCAATCTCGTGTCCTCGTAATCGATGGGGTAAAGCTACGGGGCTTAAATTGCAATTTGCCGTGCTATCAATCAAATTGTTTATTGTTATGCCAGCCATCAGTGAGAATTATTCATGAACTTGTTCCAGCTCCGCGCGTTCGATGCCGTGGCCCGCGAAGGCAGTTTTACCCGGGCTGCTGCGCGGTTGTTCATCAGCCAGCCTGCGGTCACCGGGCACATCAAGGCGCTGGAAGAGCATTACCAGATCACTTTGTTGCGGCGCACGGCGCGACGGGTGGAGCTGACGGAGGAGGGGATAAAGCTCGCCGCCATCACCCGGGCGATGTTTGGTCTTGCTGAAGAGGCGCAGGTGATGCTGGAGGCAAATCGACAACTGCTGACCGGGCGTCTGGAGGTGGCCGCGGACGGGCCGCACCTGGTCATGCCGATGCTGGCCAGCTTGCGTGCGAGGTATCCGGGCGTCACGGTGAACCTGCGCTTGGGTAATGCTCAGGAAACCCTGACGGCGCTGTTGTCAGAGCATGCCGACGTGGCCGTGCTGACCGAGGTTGAGCCGCGCAAGGGGTTGCACTTGCAGGCGTTGAGCGAATCGCGAATCTGCGCGCTGGTGCCGGCGGGGCATCCATGGGCGCAGCGTTCCAAGGCCGTGCACATCAAGGAATTGGATCAGGTGATCATGGTGTTGCGTGAGCCGGGCTCGGTGACCCGGACCACGTTTGATGACGCCTGTGCTCAAGCAAAGGTTAATCCGCGCGTACTGCTGGAGCTGGACAGCCGTGAGGCGGTAACGGAAGCGGTGGCCGCGCAGTTGGGGGTTGGCGTGGTGTCTTCGGTGGAGGTGAGCCACGACCCGCGGGTGGTGGCGGTCTCGATTATCGGTGACGGGCTGGGTAATCGGCACATGATCGGGTGCATGGAGCGGCGTCGCAATTTGCGGTTGATACAGGCGTTTTTCGAGTTGGCGCCCGGGATGAGTTGACCGCCATCCCTGTACCATCCAGATGCAATGTTTGACTCAACGATTGATCAACCAATCAAACAACAGGCCGGTATTGCCGCCGTGTCGCGGCTCGGGCTTGCTCTGTCGGGATTGTCTGCTGCCAGCCCACATCACCGGGCGATCCGGGTCGCTGTCGAGAAAACTGACGAATACGTCAGTACCGGCTTTCGGCAGTCCGACAAGGTTCGAGTGAGCGTCCGGTGTCGCGCAGACGATGGGCACCCACATGCCGTCGGGCTCTTCCGGGTCGGGTTCGGACGTTGGCCACAACCTGACCTGAACGCGGCCTTGATCATCCCGTGTGGCGGGTTGTCCTGGACAGCCAAGTACGCGCGCGGGCTGATACCCGGGAATGCGGGTTTTAGTGCGCGTGACTGGCGGCCGGAAAACCGTTGACCAGGGAATGGCGGTGAATTGATTGTGGTAACTCGCGGCAATGCTGTCTTGGGCCAGAATCGAGGGATGCTGCCCGTGGTGCCGGACCTCGGTGAGCAGCCACTGATCGTTGAAGCTCATGATGGGATGCTCTGAGACCTGGACAATCCGTGCGCTGCGCAATGCAGGCTGTGTGCTTTCACCGTGGATTTGCTGCGGTGTGCAGCGCAGGCGCTCCAGTTCCCGTTGGCTGCATTGCTGGTGATGAACCTGCTCGGGAGTGGACAGAACGGCAGTTCGCGATGCCTTGGCGAAGGCGTGGTTGGCGGCATCGCCGAGCGTGTCGGGTATACCGCGATTTTTCGCCTGCCGTTGTGCGTGCGTGTGCAGGGCATCGTGGCGCTGATACAAACGCGTAATTGCCGACGCCGCGTTTAAGTCATCCACTTCATTTTGGAAAGGCGACAATTGCGGGTCCTGAGGGAAGCTCAGGCCGTCATCGGCCAGCACCAGCACGTGACCGTTCCGGTGATGTTCGAAGTGAAAGTGGATGCCTTCTTCTTCGCATAGTCGCTTCAACAGGGCCAGATCACTTTCCTCGTACTGAATGCAAAAAGGTCGGGGTGGGTACTGGCCGTTCAGCTCGATGCGATAGCTCTCTTCGGGCAGTTCATTTTGCTCCAGTAATTGACGCAGGATGGTCGGTACGTCGAGGTGATGAAACACCCGGCGGCAGGTGTCTGATTCCAGCCTTTGAAGGTAGGGAACCACTGTCAGCGTGTAGCCGATCTGAAGCGATCCATGATGCTCGCGTGTGGCGCTGTGGACACTGCCATGAATCCCGTCGCCGTTCCCCAGATCGAGAAAAACCGGCTTTCGCAGCAGCCTGCCGAAGTCCATGGCCGGTGCCATGGCAATCACCTCAATCTCGAAACGATAGAGCTGGTTGAGTCCTTCAGAACCCTTGAACCGCAATGCCTGAAGCGTCAGATCGCCCTCCAGGAGAGTGAGCGTGAAGGGGCTTTCCTTGTCGTTATGCATAGGGCGCGCTTGTGCTGTGAGTACGGATGCAGAGGGTACGAAACCGCAGCAGATTAGGGATGCGGCAATCGACTTTTCAGAATCGCCCTACAACCCTCGGTGAAGAAGCCGATCTGTCTGTCGGTGAAGGTGGAATTTTTGGTCGATTGCCAACTTTAGGCCGTATAAACTTGCGCAAAGCGTCGGCCAATAGATGTCTCGGCGCCACAGATAAGAGAGTGAGTAATGGGCGCACAGTGGAAGGTTAAACACAAAGAAGCGGCATCTAACGCCAAAGGGAAGATTTTCGGCAAACTGGTGAAAGAAATCACCATCGCTGCGCGTAACGGTGCCGATGTGACAACCAACGCGCACTTGCGCCTGGTGGTTGAACAGGCCAAAAAAGCTTCGATGCCCCGTGAAACCCTGGAGCGGGCGATCAAGAAAGGTTCGGGCCAGCTCGGCGAGACGGTGCAGTACCATCGCGTAACGTATGAAGGGTTCGCGCCGCACCAAGTGCCCCTGATCGTTGAATGCGTGACCGATAACATCAACCGCACGGTCGCCGAAATCCGCGTTGCGTTCCGCAAGGGCCAACTGGGCGCTTCGGGTTCGGTGTCCTGGGACTTCAACCATGTCGGCATGATCGAGGCGTCCCCGGACAGCCCTGACGCCGATCCGGAAATGGCCGCTATTGAAGCGGGTGCCCAGGATTTCGAGCTAGGCGAAGAAGAGGGGACCACCTTGTTCCTGACCGAGCCGGCGGACCTTGATGCGGTGCAGAAAGCGTTGCCGGAGCAGGGCTTCACGGTGTTGTCGGCAAAACTGGGCTATCAGCCGAAGAACCCGGTCAGCGGTTTGAGCGACGAGCAAATGGCCGAAGTCGAAGCCTTCCTCGAAGGCCTGGATAACCATGATGACGTGCAGGACATGTTTGTCGGGTTGGCGGGTTGATTTGAGCTGTATGCAATGACAAATGTGGCGGGGGAACTTGCTCCCTCGCCACAGGTTATGGGGTCACCTTAACTCCCGTACAACGTCACTGAACCCAGGTCGAGCCAGCACGTCCGGCTGACAGCAACGCTGCTGTAAATCCTCCAGCTGCCCACGGCTTTCATCGCTCAGTCCTGAGTCGATCCGCTCCAGCAACTCCCCTAGCAGAACCCCGAACGCGCGCACTTCAATCCGTTGCAATGCCCGGCTATCGGGATTGTCCGTGGTCGCGTGAAAAGACGCTGCACCAAAGTCTCCCAGCAGACAATCACCTTGATCATTGCAAAGAATATTGTGGCCATAGAGGTCGCCGTGAGTGATGCCGTGTCGATGCAGGTGTTCGGCCACCGACGCAACGCCCTTGGCGATACGCAAGGCAACGTCCGCGCTGAAACGGGCATCGTCGGCATACACATCACGGGTGCAGGACTCAAGGCTCGGCAGCCCGGCGAGATTGCGGAAACTCGGCTCGATCAGCTCCATCACCAACCCGGCTTGCGCCTGTGGATGCCCGGTGATTCGTCCTTCGACCCGAATCAGGTTCGGGTGGATTCCAGCGGTGATGCAGGCGTTCATTTCGTGCAACGGCGAGCCATCACTGGTCATCTCGCCCTTGTAGAGCTTGACCGCGACCTGGGTGGCAGATGTGTTCGCAGGCTGCAGCGTGGCTCGATGAATCACCCCCGAAGCCCCTTCGCCAAGCGGCTGCTCCAGGCGCAGCGATGACCAGGGGATGCTCGGGGTTGCTTCAAGGGCCGCCGCGTCGGCTTCGGTCTCCAGCGGGTTGCCGGCGAAGGCCAGCCACGTCAGGCGGGGCAGCGTGAGCAGCCAGTCGGGAAGCACTTCGAGCTGGTTGGCAGCGATGCGGATCAGTTCGAGTCGATGGCACTGGCGCAGGCTTTCGGGCAACTGCTGCAAGCGGTTACCCGCCAGCATGAGTTTTTGCAGGTATGGGCGTTCACCCAGCTCGGTCGGTAATTCGCTGATGCAGTTGTCGGTCAGGATCAGCCAGCGCAACAACGGTGGCAATGCGGCGCCCGGCACCTGTTCAATGTGGTTGGCCTTGAAACCGACCATGGTCAGCGCGGCGCAACGGCCCACGCAGGCGGGCAGTTCCGTGAACGCATTGTCCGAGCAGAACAGCACGCGCAAACGTGTCAGGCGGTGCAGATCATCCGGCAGTTGGCTCAGGGCATTGCCGCTGAGGTTGAGCACCTCCAAGGTATCCGCCAGGTCGAAGATTTCCCGGGGGAACTCCGTCAGGCCGCAGGCGAGGTCCAGTCGGGTAGCGCCTGCCAGTGTTCCGGCGCGCAGTTGGGCAAGGGTGTCCATGAACGGGGTTCGCTATTGATCGAGGGAAGGGCGTAGAGGCCTGAAGATGGGCGACATGATAGCGGGAAAAATGTGGCGCTTGTCAGGCCGTTATCGCTAGCAGGCTAGCTCCCACAGTGATCGAGTTGTCTGGGCGGACGCGGTCAACGGTGGGAGCTAGCCTGCTAGCGATGACGGCACCAGCCACACCAAAGAATACAGATCAAACGATACCCTTGACCTCCACCAACTGCCCCAACCGACTACGCGTCCGCGCCAGATCAATCGCCTCTCCCTCCAGGCTTTCACGCAACGACTGCTGGCCAAGCAAGGTCAGGTGCTTGTCCTGATCGTACAAAACGTCAACCAGATTGATGAACCGCTGCTGCGCCGCAATGGACGCATCGGCCAGGCTGGGCAGCGCGACGATGATCCAGTGATCAAACCGTCGGCACAGCTCCAGATAGTCCATCACCGCCGTGGGCTGGTCACACAGATCGGCAAAGGTAAAACCGACCGTGCGCCCTTTGCAGTATCGGGCTTGAAGGTGTCGGGTTCCGACGGGCAGCTTGATCGGCGGCGTATCACTATCGGGCAGGTTCAGTGCCTGACGCTGCCGTGTCGTGTCTGGCCAAAGGTACTGACCTTGAGTGAAAAGCTGTTGAGCGTGGGTTCTTGCCTGGCTGCGGTAATCGTGCGGCCCACCGACTTCCATGACCTGCATGCGCGCGTTGATCAGGTCGATCACCGGTTTGAACCGCGCGTGGTAAAGCGGGTTTGGCAGCAAACCTTCCGGAGGGTAATTGGAGGTGACCAGCAGCAGGATGCCCCGCTGGAAAAGCGCTTTGAACAGTCGCGTGATGAGCATCGCATCGCCGATGTCATGGACGTGAAATTCGTCAAAACACAGTACCCGGCAATCGCTCAGCAGTTCATCGAGGGTGAGGTCCAGGGCGTCGGGCCGATCACGATGACTGAACATGCCCTGATGCAGCTGAGCGAAGAACTCATGGAAGTGCAGCCGGCGTTTTTCCGCGATCGGGATGGCCTGGAAAAATCCGTCGAGCAACCAGCTCTTGCCACGCCCGACGGCGCCATGCAGGTAAAGTCCGGGAAGGGTTTTCGCCGAAGCGCCCAGCAACGCCGAGGCGTGCTGTGCCATGCAGTCGATTACGCGCTGCTGACTGTGGCTGAGGGTGTAACCCTGGGCGTGCGCCCTGTGGCGGAAGTAGTCGTGAACGAGCCGACCGCTGGCGTTGCTGGTGGACGCATTCGAGGCTTTGCCCAGCAAGCGGCGCAGTACAGGCCAGCGTGGTGTGAGTCGCGGACGGTTAGGTGGTCGAACGGCCACTGTGATAGCACTCTGTGATGGTCAGGCCGTCGCCCCAAGCGGCGACGGCACAGTTTAACCAAATAGAGATTTTTCCTTCCAGTCACTCCGAGCCTTGCCGCGAGCCATTGGACAGAAATCTGCGGATGCATACCACGCTCGCGACCCTGTCGGTTGGGGCGGGTTCAGAACTGTACGGTCTGCTTGAGCATCTGCGCCGCCGAGGTGTCGCTCGGGCTGACCATTGCATAGTTGTAGCCGGCGCCCGACCAGTACTCGGCCTGCAGCTCGCCGTCGTGGCGACTGCCCCTGGGCAGGAAGAGGTTTTTGGGGCCAGGTGGGCGTACGTAAAAGCTGATTTTCTGCCCCTCGGGGTTTTCGTAGACCACCATCGCCGCGGGTCCCTGTTCGGTGCTGAGCAACCGTCCGCTGACCGGTTTGAACCCTGCGCTCGCAAGGTTCGGCAGGCGGTTGGCCCGGGTGAAATAGCGGTCAAGCCAACCTTGTACATCGCCATCGTCGCTGACCTTGAAATCCGCCGGCAAAATGCCTTGCTGCGCAAACAGACGGTACGCCTGCAGGGCATCGGTCATGGGTGCCTGGGCACTGACTAGGGTCATCTCGCGGGCCTGCCAGCCACTGAACCCGCCGACACTGACGGCAATCAGCAGCACAGCGGCGCTCGCCAGATGACGGCGCGATTGTCGTTTGACTCGCTGGCGAATCATTGAGGGTGTGAGTTGCGGATTGACCGGTTGCTGCAACAAGCCGCTCAAACCTGCCCGCAGTTGCTGAGCGTCCCGCTGCCAGGCACGCACAGTGGCTGCCACTTCGGCATTGCTTGCCAGAAAAGTCTCCACCAGACGACGGTCATCGTCGCTGAGCTGGTGGTCGATGTAAGCGTGCAGGTCACGCTCGCTTGGGGGCATGCTGATCATTTAAGTCTCCGCAAAGCAGGGCGGATGATTTCACCCTCGCTGAGGTGGCGCAACGCTTGGCGGGCGCGGGACAGACGGGACATCACGGTGCCAATGGGCACGCCGAGAATCTCGGCGACCTCCTTATAACTCAGGCCTTCTACCGACACCCAGAGCAGCAGCGCGCGTTGTTCAGTGGTGAGTTGGTCGAAGGCCTGAAGGGTGGATTGGGCGATCACGGTGCGTTCCGCCGATGGCTGCGAGTCATCACGGCCGGTGAAGAATTCGAGCATTCGCGCGTATCGCCGGGTGCGCCGATGCGCATCGAGAAACTGTCGATACAAAATCGAAAACAACCAGGCGCGCAGATCTCCTTCGGGGCGTTTGTCGTTCCAGCGCGACAATGCCCGCTCCAGGCTGGCCTGCACCAGGTCATCGGCGCTGCTGGGGTTGCGCGTGAGCGAAAGCGCAAACCGCCGCAGTCTGGGAATGATTTCACTCAGTTGTTCGTCGATATCGCTCATGAATTTCTAACCAGTCACTACGCTCTGTGAATGGGAGACGTCCGGCATTGGAGGTTATTCCACGCCTGAACAAATAAATACCGGGCCATGGAATAAACCGCCCGGGCGTTCGTCTGCTTGATTCTTCTCACTTGTGGCCGATGGCCCTGGAGTCATTCATGGTAGATCGCTCATCACCGCCCACTCGACCACCGCTCAGTGCTGCAAGCCTGGTGTTTCGTCTGGCCGGTATCGCCGTGGTCGTCGCGGTCGTGGCCGGGGCTTTTGCCTACGTCAACGGCACGTTTGATCCACAGCGGCTAACGCCGAAAAAGTTGATCAATGTTCTGGAAACCAACAACGGCGTGCATCCGGGGTTCCGGCGAAACCATTCCAAAGGCGTGTGTGTGATCGGCCATTTCGAGAGCAGCAGCGAGGCGCGCAATTACTCCACTGCGCAGGTGTTCAATGAAGAGCGCACCCCTGTGGTGGGTCGTTTTGCCTTGCCGGCCGGCAACCCGTATGCCCCGGACAACAGCGTGCCGATCCGCAGCATGGCCCTGCGCTTCACCCAGGCCAACGGCCAGCAGTGGCGCACCGGGATGAACAGCATGCCGGTGTTCCCGGTGGGTACCCCTGAAGCGTTCTACCAATTTCAACAAGCCCAGTCTCCCGTCCCGGCCACTGGCAAACCGGACCCGGCGGCAGTCCCGGCGTTTTTCGCTTCACACCCGGAAGCCATACCTTTCCTGACATGGGTTAAAACGGCCAAGCCTTCCGCCAGCTACGTGACGGAAACCTATAACAGCGTCAATGCGTTCTACCTGGTCAATTCCGCCGGGCAACGTCAGGCCGTGCGCTGGAGCATGGTGCCGGTGGCGCAGGATGCAGCGGGTGCGACGGCACCGGCGGGTGGGGATTTCCTGGAGAAAGACCTGGTCCAGCGAATCGCCGCAGGACCGTTGCGCTGGCAGCTGAACATCACGCTGGCTGACCCGGGTGACCCGGTGAACGATGCCAGCAAGCCCTGGCCTGACGGGCGCAAAGTGCTGAACGCGGGCACGCTGGTGCTCGAAAGCACCCAGCCGCAGCTCAATGGCGAATGCCGCGACATCAACTATGACCCGCTCGTATTGCCTGCCGGCATCGAAGGTTCGGACGATCCATTGCTCGCCGCTCGTTCCGCCGGGTACGCCAGTTCCTATCTGCGACGCACCAGCGAAGTCAGCCAGTTGCCCGCCGCCAAACAGGAGGCTCAACAATGAGCACTCAACCGAACCATTTCGCACCGTTGGCGCGGCTGCTGCATTGGCTGATGGCACTGATGGTCATCGCCATGCTGTTTATTGGCGCGGGCATGGTCGCCTCGGTGTCAGAGCGTCATGAGTGGCTGATCCATCTGCACAAACCCTTGGGCATCGCCATTCTGCTGCTGGTCATCGTGCGCCTGGTGGTGCGGTTTTCCACCCGGCAGCCGCCATTGCCCGCGGATTTGCCGGGATGGCAGGTGTTGGCGGCCAAGGCATCTCATGTGTTGCTGTACGCCTTGATGCTGATCTTGCCATTGCTGGGCTGGGCCATGATCTCGGCGGCGGGTGACCCGGTGATGCTCAGCAGCTCGTTGCAATTGCCGTCGATCGTGCCGGCCAACGCCCAGGTGTTTGCGATCTTGCGCAAGGCTCACGGTTACTTGGCGTATCTGCTGTTTCTGACCGTACTGCTGCATTTGGCGGCAGCGTTGTTCCACGGTTGGGTGCGCCGCGACGATGTGCTGGACAGCATGCTGCGGGGCAAGGATCGCGTTTGATTTCTTAGCCACGTCGAATCTGAGGAGATACACACTTTTGCAGGCGCTGCCGCAGGCTGCGATCTTTTGATCTTGTTATGAGATCAAAATCAAAAGATCGCAGCCTGCGGCAGCTCCTGCATGGTTAGGGTAACGCCACTTCTGCACGTTTGCTTCTGGGGGCGAGCGTGCTCCACCAATAGATCAACGCCACAGCGTTGATCCCTGCACCCAGCAAACACACCCCGAGCCAGCCACCCCAGGCATACATCGCCGTCGAGCCGATCGAGCCCAAGGCGCTGCCTATCGAATAGAACAGCATGTAACCGGCGGTGAGTCGGCTTTGGGCTTCCGGGCGCACGCTGTAGATCATGCTCTGGCTGGTGACGTGCACGGCCTGTAAACCCAGGTCCAGCGTGATTACGCCCAGCAACAAAGCCCATAACGAAGATTGAGTAAAGGCAATCGGCAGCCAGGAAGCCAACATCAACAACAGGGAACAGCCGCTGGTCCATTGGCCCCAACCCCGATCAGCCAGGTGCCCGGCGCGAGCGGCTGCCAGCGCACCGGCGGCACCCGCCAGGCCAAACAATCCGATTTGAGTATGGGACAGCGACAGCGGCGGGGCGCTTAGCGGTAGCACCATTGGCGTCCATAACACCATGGCGCTGGCGAAGGTCAGCAGCGCTAGAATCGCCCGTTGACGAAGTACGGGCTCTTCCTTGAACAAGGTGAAAACCGAGCCGAGCAGCGCGCCGTAAGAACTGTCGGGCTGCCTGTCCTCGTGCTTGGGCAGCACGCGAAACAACAGCAGCGCCATGGCCAGGGTCAAGCCTGCCGACAACAGATACACCGAGCGCCACCCCGCCAGATCCGCCATGCCGCCGGCCACTGTACGGGCCAGCAAAATGCCGACGACGATGCCGCTGGTGACCACGCCCACCACGCGCCCTCGCTGCGCCGGGAGTGCCAATGTCGCGGCGTAAGCCACCAGGACCTGCGTCACCACCGCCAGTAACCCGGTCAACGTCATCCCGATCAACAGCCAGGTGCTGTTCGACGCGCACGCAATCATCAACAAGGCCAGGGCCGACAGCAGTGTTTGCGTGAGGATCAGCCGTCTGCGATTGAGCAGATCCCCGAGTGGTACCAACAGCAACAGACCCGCGCCGTACCCGACCTGGGTCAGTGTGACGACGATGCCAATGGTTGCCGGGTCCATCGCAAACGCGGCGGCCATGGCATCGAGCAGGGGTTGTGCGAAGTAAACGTTACCGACTGCCAGTCCGCAGGCGACAGCGAACAGCAGCACCACGGCGCTGCTGAGTACATGATGATCAGGCTTCATGCCGAACTCCCAGTGTGGTTTCAATTTAAAACCAGTTGTACGGTAGGGGATCTGGTTTTATATTGCAACCACATTTGTTTCAGTGGATTCGGACATGGTTAGACGTATAAGCGAGGAAGACGCCGAATGCCCGGTCGCACGATCCGTGGAAGCCATCGGCGATGGCTGGTCGTTGCTGATCGTGCGCGATGCCTTTGACGGCATTTGCCGGTTCGGTGAGTTTCAGCGCAGTTTGGGCATGGCCAAGAACATTCTGTCGGTGCGTTTGCGCGCACTGGTGGCCCACGGAATTTTCGATCTGGTGCCGGCCTCGGATGGCAGCGCTTATCAGGAATATGTGCTGACTGAGAAGGGCAAGGGCTTATTCCCGCTGATCATCGGATTGCGGCAGTGGGGGGAGGCGTTTTTCTTTGAGGAAGGGGAGGCGCATTCGCGGCTGGTTGACCGCGAACACGGTCTGCCGCTGCGGCCCCTGGAGCTGCGTGCCGAGGATGGGCGGTTGCTGGGGCCGGAGGATTGTGTGCGAATCGCTGCCGATTGAACGGAAAAAGATCGCAGCCTGCGATCTTTTGATCTTTCAATGTGTAAACAGGATCAGCGCAGGGTATCGACCATGTCCGCCACGGTGGTCAACACATCCTTGCCCAACTGCTTCGAACGTTTCCCCGACCAACCCGTAATCGGGTTAGGCGCATCATTGTTGTCCTTGAAGGGCATTTCCAGGGTCAGCGACAGGCAGTCGAATTTTTCGCCGACGCTGTTGCACGCCAGGGTCATGTTGGCCTCGCCCGGCTTGTCCCGGGTGTAGCCGTGTTTGGTCTGGAAGTCTTTGGTCAAATGCTTCAGATGATCGCGGAAGCGGGTTTCGAGCTGCTCGATCCTTGGCGTATAACCGGGATTGCCTTCGCAACCAGCGGTGAACACGTAAGGGATTTCTTCATCACCATGGATGTCGAGGAACAGGTCGACGCCATGTTTTTCCATCTGCTGCTGAACGAACAGCACTTCCGGGCTCATCTCCTGGCTGGCGCTCTGCCACGCGCGGTTCAGGTCCTGGCCCATTGCATTGGTGCGCAGGTGGCCATGGAAGGCGCCGTCCGGGTTCATGTTCGGGACCAGATAAAGGTCGGCGCTGGCCAGCAGTGTGTTCAACACGGGATCGTCGTGATGCTCCAGACGCTCGATCACGCCTTCCATGAACCATTCGGCCATGTGCTCGCCCGGGTGTTGCTGGGCAATCATCCAGACCTTGCGTCGGCCCTCGGCACCGGTGCCTTTGCGCAGCAGCTGAATGTCCCGGCCTTCGACGCTCTTGCCGGTGGCCAGCAGTTCGGTGCCGGCCTTGGTCAGCGCCTGCTCGATCAACCAGTCATGGCGGCCACGGCTGTAGGGTTCGAAGTAAGCGAACCAGGCATGGGTGGCGGTGGTTTCGAGGCTGAAGCGCAAGCAGTCGCCTTCGAAGATGGTCGGCACCCGGAACCAGTTGACGTGGTCGTAGGAGGCGACGGTCTGGTAACCATCCCAGGCTTTGTTGTAGGAAGATTTGCTGGCATTGCTCAGGCGAAACCAGTGCTCCTGACCGACGTGCAGGCCACTGGCCTTGAAGTGGAACCACTGGAAATGCGGGCTGCGCGTGTCTGGCCTGATGGCCAGGAGCGCGTGAAGCGGATTGCTGATATCCAGCACTTCAATGTTGCCGCTGTCGAAGTTTGCGCTGATGTCAAAAGAGGATTTAGCCACGGCCATCGTCGATTCCTGAATATGATTTTTATGGCAGGTACTTTACACGCTGGGAAGCGCTCAGGCGGGTAGAAAAAATCCCCCCGATCATCTGATGCAGTGGGCGCCCGCTCTGGCCACTTGTGCATCATGTTCGGCTTTCACGCCGGACACCCCCACCGCGCCGATGACCTGGCCATCGACAATGATCGGCACGCCCCCCTCCAGTGAAGTGAGCAGGGGGGCGGACAAAAACGCAAAGCGCCCACCGTTGACCATCTCCTCATAGTCGGTTGATTCGCGCCGGCCCAGAGCGGAGGTGCGAGCCTTTTGGGTGGCGATGTAGGCGCCTATCGGGGCGCACCCGTCGAGGCGTTCGAGCGCCAGGGGATGACCGCCGTCGTCGACGACGACAATGGTCACGGCCCATTGATTGTTCTGGGCTTCAGTGCGGGCGGCGGTGAGGATCTGGCTGACTTCGGTCTGGCTCAACACGGCTTTGCTTTTCATGTGAATCTCCAGTGGTCGGTCAAGGCAACGCGGCTTCGACCAGTTCGATCCAGTGCCGAACGGGGGTTCGACCTGCACCATCCAGGTGGGACTGACAGCCGATATTGGCCGTGACGATGACGTCAGGGTGGCCGCTCTCCAGGGCATTGAGTTTGTTATCGCGCAATTGTCTGGACAGTTCAGGTTGGGTGATCGAATACGTGCCTGCCGAACCGCAGCACAAATGGCTGTCGGGCACGGCGGTAAGGTTGAAGCCTAGTCGAAGCAGGACCGCTTCAACGGCGCCGCCGAGTTTTTGTGCGTGCTGCAACGTGCAGGGGCAATGGAAAGCCAGGCGTTGTTCACTGTGTACAGCGAGTTTTTCCAGCGGCTCATCGCTTAGTACTTCAACCAGATCCTTGGCCAGGTCACTGACTTTTTTCGCCTTGTCGGCATACGCCGGATCGTTTTCGAGCAAATGCCCGTAGTCCTTGATGAAGGCACCACAACCGCTGGCGGTTTGCACGATGGCTTCGGCGCCGTTTTCGATGCTCGGCCACCAGGCATCGATGTTGCGTCGGGCGCGGTCCAGCCCCGCGGACTGAGCATCCAGGTGATAGTCCACCGCACCGCAGCATCCGGCCTCCCGCGCTGGCGTGATGCTGATGCCCAATCGATCCAGGACCCGCGATGTCGCCGCATTGGTATTGGGCGACAGGCCGGGCTGAACGCAGCCTTCGAGTATCAGAACCTGCCGAGCGTGGCGCGTAGTCGGACGTGGTTTGGCGGGTGCCATGTTGCGCGGCAATTTGACTCGCAGGCTGTCGGGCAGCAGGGCGCGGAACACCTGACCACTGTTGACCAGCCCCTTGAACAGACCCGGATTGGGCACGACACCACGCAGTCCCTCGCGCAGCAGCCGTTGGCCGAGTGGGCGCGGCACCGCTGCATCGACCACCGCACGGCCGATATCCAGCAGGTTGTGATAGTCGACGCCGGACGGGCAGGTGGTTTCGCAGTTGCGGCAGGACAGGCAGCGATCAAGGTGCTGTTGGGTTTTCTGCGTGACCTCGTTACCTTCCAGCACTTGCTTGATCAGGTAGATGCGGCCCCGGGGGCCATCCAGTTCATCGCCGAGCAATTGATACGTCGGGCAGGTGGCATTGCAGAACCCGCAGTGCACGCACGAGCGCAGGATACTTTCTGCTTCTTCGGCACGGGGTAGCTGGCGGGCGTGTTCGCTCAAGGTGGTCTGCATGGCTCAAAGCTCCGCATACAGGCGTGCGGGGTTGAAGATTCCCCGAGGATCGAGTTGTTGCTTGAGATTCCGGTGGTAACGCATCAATGATGCCGTCAACGGTTGGAACGGGCTGCCGATCAGGCCATGGCTGTAGCAGGTCACATGCCCGCCGACTTCCTCGACAACCTGGCGAATGAACGCCGCGTCGCCGTCGGATTTGAGCCAGCGTTGCGCACCGCCCCAGTCGATGATTTGCGTGCCCGGCAGGGAAAGCCGGGGCGTGTTGTGGGGGACGGACAGTCGCCAGAGCGGCTGGACCTCATCGAAAAAGCTCAAGCGCTGTTCATTGAGATCCGCCCAATAGGAAGAATCCAGCGGCTCACCGCCCAAGCGGTCATGCGCCGCCGCCACCGAACCTTCGCCGCCTTCCAGTCGCAAGTGCAGACGCTGACCGTCGTGGCACGCGGCGCTGATCGGCAAGGGTTGTTGGCCCCATTCCGCCAGGCGCAGCAAGGCGCGGTCACTGTCCATTTCCAGGCTGATGCTCAAGCATTGGCGCGGTTTCGGCAGGACTTTGAGCGAGACTTCGCTGATCACCCCAAGGGCGCCAAAGCTGCCGGCCATCAGCCGCGACAGGTCGTAACCGGCCACGTTCTTCATCACCTCGCCACCAAAGCGCAAATGCTTGCCATGGCCGGTGATGACGCGAGTGCCCAGGACAAAATCCCTGACCGAACCTGACCATGGCCGCCTTGGTCCCGACAACCCGCTGGCGATCATGCCGCCCACCGTCGCGCCTTCGCCAAAGGAAGGCGGTTCGCAGGGCAGCATCTGTTGCGCGGCGTCCAATGCTTCAGTGAGCTGCGACAAAGGCGTGCCGCACCGTGCGGTGATGACCAGTTCAGTCGGGTCATAGCTGACAATGCCCCGGTGGGTGCGCGTGTCGAGGACTTCACCGGCGACGATGCGCCCCAGGAACGCTTTGCTGTTTGAGCCTTGAATGCGCAATGGTGTGGCGTTCTGCAGCGCCTGATTGACCTGTTCCAGCAGCGCGCGGCTGTCATCGAAATCCTGTTCGCTGCGCATCAGAATCGCTCCAGTTCGGGGAAGGGCAACTGCCCCATGTGAACGTGCATGGCGCCGAACTCGGCGCAGCGGTGCAGGGTTGGAATGTTCTTGCCAGGATTGAGCAAACCGCTCGGATCGAACGCGGCCTTGACGGCATGGAACACGGTCAATTCATCGCTGTTGAACTGCGCGCACATCTGATTGATTTTCTCCCGACCCACGCCATGCTCGCCGGTAATGCTCCCACCGACTTTCACGCACAACTCCAGGATCTTGCCGCCCAGGGCTTCGGCGCGATCAAGCTCGCCCGGTTGATTGGCATCGAACAGGATCAGCGGATGCATGTTGCCGTCACCGGCATGGAACACGTTGGCCACGCGCAGATCGTATTCGGCCGACAACGCTGCAATCGCCTGCAGCACGCCCGGCAACTCACGGCGGGGAATGGTGCCGTCCATGCAGTAGTAGTCCGGAGACAGTCGACCCACCGCCGGGAACGCATTCTTGCGTCCGGCCCAGAAGCGCACCCGTTCGGCCTCGTCTTTGGCGAGCCTCACTTCGGTGGCCCCGGCCTGTTCCAGCACCTGGCGCACGCGGTCGCAATCCTCGTGCACGTCCGCTTCAACGCCGTCGAGTTCACACAGAAGAATGGCCTGGGCATCGACTGGATAACCGGCGTGAATGAAATCTTCGGCGGCACGAATCGCCAGGTTATCCATCATCTCCAGTCCGCCGGGAATGATGCCCGCGGCGATGATGTCTGCGACCGCGCGACCGGCTTTCTCGACGGAGTCGAACGCCGCCAGCAGCACTTTGGCGGTCTGCGGCTTGGGCAGCAATTTGACCGTGACTTCGGTGATGACCCCGAGCATGCCTTCGGAACCGGTGAACAACGCCAGCAGATCGAAACCCGGGGAGTCGAGTGCATTCGAGCCCAGCGTCAGGTGTTCACCGTCGACCGTCAGGATCTCGACCTTGAGCACGTTGTGCACAGTTAAACCGTACTTCAGGCAATGCACGCCACCGGCGTTTTCCGCAACGTTGCCGCCGATGGAACAGGCGATCTGTGAGGAAGGGTCCGGCGCGTAATAAAGTCCATAAGGGGCAGCCGCCTGGGAGATGGCCAGATTGCGCACACCCGGTTGAACCCGTGCGGTGCGGGCGGCAGGGTCGATCTGCAGAATGTTGTTGAAGCGCGCCATCACCAGCAATACGCCTTTTTCCAGGGGCAATGCACCTCCGGACAAACCGGTTCCGGCGCCACGGGCGACGACCGACACGCGTCGTTCATGGCAGACCTGAAGTACAGCTTGTACTTCGTCCAGGTGACGCGGCAGAACGACCAGTAAAGGCGTGGTGCGATAGGCTGACAGCCCGTCGCACTCGTAAGGTTTGAGTTCTTCCTGCTGATGCAGGATCTCCAGATTCGGCAGTCGCGTTTGCAGTGCGTGCAACAGCGCGCTTTTATCAACGTCGGGCAGGACACCGTCGACGCGTTCGTCGTAGAGGATGTTCATAGGCGGTTCACGACACTCCTTTGTTTTTATAAGAGGCCTGTCGCTTTCATCATTGGCCGCACGCGTCCAACTGTCTATCGGTTGTTGGGCCAATAGAAACAGTTTTTGATGAGGTATTTTGAGGTGCGCGTGGGAATCGCAGGTAAAACAGCGGCTTATGAGCCTGTGAACGTAAGCGGTTTTGGTGCTGCTGGAGAGGGGTGAAACGGGGGGCGTCTTCCTTGACGCCGACGCAGCTTAGAGACTGTGCGATTGATTCTCAAGTGCTAATTTTCATTAGTTTGGGCCAATGTAGCCGGGCTTCTCTTGCCAACGGATATTCTTTTGATATCATCCGCGCCATCGAATTTGTAACACGTAAAGACTTCATTAGCCTGAAGCCATAAGCCGGTTTAACCGGCAAAAAAAAGACCCGGCAAAAAGCCGGGTCAAAAACCGTGATTAGCCTGATGAGGAGATAGTCCAGGAGACCGACCTAAGGCCTCTTGGTCCATCGACTGACCTCGCGATCAGCTGATGCAATAATAATCATTCTCGTTTGCAAGTCAAATGATTTTACCTGCCCGATGGGAATATTCTTTCCCGTCGTCGTCCGTGTCTTTCCTTTTTATTTGATCTGATCAGACTTGAGAGCACGGTCAACCATGGCCCTTGCCATGTCGATCATGTGGACCGTCGAGAACGCAAGATCGCGGCTGGCGCCTTGCAGATTGCTGGCGGATTCGTAGGCAATCGCAGCCGCACACCGCATCAAGTCCGAAGCGTGGACCAGAGCTTCTTCGCCGCTGATGCTGCGGTTTACATCGAAAAAGCGTTCTTCAGTCACCTCATCCAGAACAGCGGGTTTCAAGTAATAGTCCAGTGCCCGCTGCGCAGCGGCGCTGCCTTGCGGAGAGTTCAGGGTTGTGTCGAGCATGCCGGGGGCTTCGATGCCGGGTAAGGTCATGGTGTTTGTAGACTCCGTAGTAGGTTCAGATCCCTGAATAAATCCTAATACGTTATGTATTTGTTACAAGAACTGAAATAATACAAGTTGTGTTTTGCAGCAAGGCAGGAGCCGCCGTATCGTGCCGAACATGGATAAATGGATTGAATTGGTCAAGGCCAAGATGAGTGACCTCAACATCACTCAAGAGATACTCGCTGAACGTCTCGGGATGTCCCAGGGTGGAGTGGGGCACTGGCTGAAAAAACGCCGCCAGCCCAGCATTGAAGACATGAATCGGGTCTTGCAGGCACTGGGGTTGGAGTTTCTCGAGGTGGCGATGGTCATCAGAGAAACCGAGGCTTCAGAAGATGACGAGCTGTCTCTTACGCAGAAATATAACCCTTACTTTCGCTACCCGGTCAGTGACTGGCGGGAAACGGGACACGTGCGTGATGGTGAGTTGCCGGTGTACGGCGAGAGGCGTTTCGAGCTGTCCGATTACCATGCTCGAGAGGGGGCGTTCTGGCTGAGGGTCGAGGGCGACGCCATGACAGCACCCAGCGGTCTCAGTATCGGCGAGGACATGTTGATTCTGGTGGACCCTAACGTCGAAGCGATCCCCGGCAAACTGGTGATCGCCCGGTGGCCGAGCAGCGCCAGCGCGACCTTTCGCAAGCTGGTTGAAGAGGGCGGTCAGCGTTACCTGGTCCCGCTCAATCCCACGTACCCGAAAATGCTGTTTACCGATGACTGCCGAATGATCGGCGTGGTCGTACAGGCAACTTTCAAATTCTAATCGGATCGGTCCTGGCAATGCGTAGGACCGATCTTCATTTCACGCGTCTTCCAGCTCGACCAATGCACTGCCTTCGCTGACCATCTCGCCTTCCTGGCAATAAAGCGCCTTGATCACGCCCGCGTGGGGGGCACGGATGCTGTGTTCCATCTTCATGGCTTCAAGCACCACCAGTTGCGCGCCGGCTTCCACCGTTTGCCCGGCTTCCACCAGGACCCGCACGATGCTGCCGTTCATGGGCGCGGTGAGCCCGCCCTGATGGCTATGGCTGGCCTCGACGGCACTGATCGGGTCGTAGGACTCGATGCGACGCAATTCACCCTCCCATTGCAAGTAGACGATGCCGTCCCGGCGGATCGCCCGATGCTGCAGGCGCATGCCGTTGTGCTCGGTCAGCAGTTGCTCACCCCGAAGCTGCGCCGAGCGCGTATCGCCTAACGTCAGCGCCCGGTCCTGTCCTTCACAGCTCAGGTGCAAAGTAATCTCTTTCGGCAATCCGCAACGCAGGCCTGTGCTGCTGCTCCATGGCGAACTCGGGTCATCAGTGCGCGTAGAAGGTTTCAGGCTTTGGGCAAATGCTTGCCCGGCCGCTTGCCAGAACTCATCACTGAGGTCGGCGGGTGCCGGCAGCAGCTGTTCCTGATAGCGCGGGATAAACCCGGTATCCAGTTCTGCCGCTGCAAAGGCGGGATGGCCGATGATGCGACGCAGAAAATTGATGTTGGTCTTGAGACCACCGATCGCAAACTCATCGAGCATGCTCAGCAAGCGCAACCGCGCCTGCTCACGGTCTTCACCCCAGGCAATCAATTTGCCGAGCATCGGATCGTAGAAGGGCGAGATCTCATCGCCTTCTTCCACGCCACTGTCGACACGACGACCGGGACCTTCGGCAGATTCGCGATACAACTCCAGACGCCCGGTGGCGGGTAGAAAATCATTGCCCGGGTCTTCTGCGTACAGCCGCACTTCAATCGCGTGGCCGATCAGTGGAACCTGCTCTTGAGTCATCGGCAGCGCTTCACCCCGCGCCACTCGAATTTGCCAGGCCACCAGGTCGAGGCCGGTGATGGCCTCGGTCACCGGGTGTTCCACTTGCAGGCGCGTGTTCATCTCCATGAAGAAGAACTCACCACGCGCATCCAGCAGGAATTCCACGGTACCGGCGCCGACGTATCCGATTGCCTGGGCGGAACGCACAGCCGCTTCGCCCATGGCGCGACGCAGTTCCGGGCTCAGGCCGGGAGCGGGTGCTTCTTCAACGACTTTTTGATGCCGACGCTGAATCGAGCAGTCGCGCTCGTTGAGGTACAGGCAGTTGCCGTGCTGGTCGGCGAAGACCTGGATTTCCACATGGCGCGGTTTGAGCAGGTACTTTTCGACCAGCATGCGCGAGTCGCCAAACGAGGATTGGGCTTCACGTTGGGCCGAGGCGAGGGCTTCCGCCAGTTGGCTGACGTCCTCGACCACTTTCATGCCTTTGCCGCCACCACCCGCCGTCGCCTTGAGCAACACCGGGTAGCCGATTCGCTCACAGGCATCGCGAAAAGTATCCAGGTCCTGTGCTTCGCCGTGATAACCGGGCACCAGCGGAACGCCAGCGGTTTCCATCAGGGCTTTGGCAGCGGACTTGCTCCCCATGGCGTCAATCGCCGAGGCGGGTGGGCCGAGGAAGACCAGACCGGCGCTTTCGATAGCGCGAGCGAAGCCGGCATTTTCCGAGAGAAAGCCATAACCGGGGTGAATCGCCTGGGCGCCGCTGGCCTTGGCGGCTGCGATCAGCTTGTCGATTTGCAGGTAGCTGTCGGCGGCTTTGCTCCCACCCAGGTCGATGCGGATGTCCGCTTCGCGGCTGTGTCGGGCTTCGCGGTCGATAGCGCTGTGCACAGCCACGGTGGTCAGGCCCAGCGCCTTGGCAGTACGCATCACCCGACAAGCGATTTCACCGCGGTTGGCGACCAGCACGGTGGTGATAACAGGTGTGCTCATCAGCGTGGCTCCTTGGGGGTGATTGCGGCTTGCCAGCTCGGCGGACGTTTTTGCAAGAAAGCCCGCAGACCTTCCTGGCCTTCGGGGCTGACGCGGATGCGGGCGATGGCGTTTTCTGTATAGCGACGCAGCGCCGGGGTCAGTGCACCGTTGCCGACTTCACGCAGCAAGTCTTTGCTGACGCGCATCGCGGCCGGGCTGTTGAGGAGCAGGTTGTCGATCCACTGTTCGACTTTCTGCTCCAGGTCTGCCAGCGGATAACTCTCCGACAACAAACCGATTTCCCGTGCCCGTTGGCCGCCAAAACGTTCGGCGGTCAGGGCATAGCGACGTGCCGCCCGTTCGCCGATGGCTTGCACCACGAATGGACTGATCACGGCTGGTGCCAGGCCGATGCGTACTTCCGACAGGCAGAATTGCGCGTCATCGGCGCCAATCGCCATGTCGCAGCAACTGATCAGGCCCAGGGCGCCGCCGAATGCAGCGCCTTGCACCACCGCCAGTGTCGGGATTTTCAGTTTGCCGAGGTTGTACATCAACTCTGCCAGTTCTCGGGCGTCGTCGAGGTTGGTGTGGTAGTCGAGTTCGGCCGATTGCTGCATCCACGCCAGATCAGCACCGGCGCTGAAATGCTTGCCGCGTCCGCGCAGCAGTAAAAATCGCAGGCTGGTATCGCTCGACACGGTGTCCAGCGCGAGGATCAATTCGCGGATCATCTCGGCATTGAACGCGTTGTTCTTTTCTTCACGGTTGAGCCACAAGGTGGCGAAACCCCGAGGATCGGTTTGCAGTTCCAGGGTATTGAAGTCGTTCATAGGGGTCCGTCTCCACGGTCCTTGCGGGAGCGAATTTGTCTGCGGTCTACGATTGCTGCGCAATCGAACGGGGATAAATCCCCTCGCCACACAAACCCGCTCCCACAGAAAATCACATCCGGAACACGCCGAAGCGGCTCGGTTCGATGGGTGCGTTCAACGATGCGGACAAGGCCAGGGCCAATACGTTACGGGTCTGGGCCGGGTCGATGACACCGTCGTCCCAGAGCCGGGCGCTGGAGTAATAGGGGTGCCCCTGTTCTTCGTACTGATCAAGGATGGGTTGCTTGATCTCGGCTTCCTGCTCGGCGCTGAACGCCTGGCCGCTGCGTTCAGCCTGCTCGCGCTTGACCTGCACCAGCACACCCGCGGCCTGTTCGGCACCCATTACGCCAATGCGCGCATTCGGCCACATCCACAGGAAGCGTGGGTCGTAGGCGCGTCCGCACATGCCGTAGTTACCGGCGCCAAAGCTGCCGCCGATGATCACGGTGAATTTCGGCACTTTGGCGCAGGCCACGGCGGTCACCAGTTTGGCGCCGTGCTTGGCGATGCCGCCGGCCTCGTATTTCTGACCGACCATGAAACCGGTGATGTTCTGCAGGAACAGCAGTGGAATACCGCGCTGGCAGGCCAGTTCGATAAAGTGCGCGCCTTTCTGTGCGGCCTCGGCGAAGAGGATGCCGTTGTTGGCGAGAATGGCGATCGGATAACCGTGCAGGTACGCAAAACCGCACACCAGGGTCGTCCCGAACAACGCCTTGAATTCGTCGAACACCGAACCGTCCACCAACCGTGCGATCACCTCGCGCACATCGAAGGGCTGTTTGGCATCCGCCGACACCACGCCGTACAGCTCGTCACTGTTGTAGAGCGGTGCGATCGGCGTACGTTGTTGCACTTCGCCCAGCTTGCGCCAGTTGAGGTTGGCGATGCTGCGCCGGGCAATGGCCAGGGCGTGTTCATCGCTCTCGGCATAGTGGTCGGCCACCCCGGAAATCTTGCAGTGCACATCAGCGCCACCCAGATCCTCGGCGCTGACCACTTCACCCGTCGCCGCCTTCACCAGCGGCGGGCCGGCGAGGAAGATAGTGGCCTGGTTGCGTACCATGATTGCTTCATCGGCCATCGCCGGCACATAAGCGCCGCCTGCAGTGCAGGAACCCATGACCACCGCGATCTGCGGAATGCCCATGGCGCTCATGTTGGCCTGGTTGAAGAAGATGCGACCGAAGTGTTCGCGATCGGGAAACACTTCATCCTGACGCGGCAAGTTCGCGCCGCCCGAGTCCACCAGGTAGATGCACGGCAGGCGATTCTGCTGGGCAATGGTCTGGGCGCGCAGATGTTTTTTCACGGTCAGCGGGTAATACGAGCCACCTTTAACGGTGGCGTCGTTCGCGACGATCATGCATTCGACGCCTTCCACCCGGCCGATCCCGGCAATCACGCCAGCGGCGGGAACGTCTTCGCCGTAAACCTCGTAGGCCGCCAGTTGGCTGATTTCGAGAAATGGTGAGCCCGGATCGAGCAGTCGGTTGATGCGTTCACGGGGCAGCAATTTGCCCCGCGAGGTGTGGCGTTCTTGAGCCTTGGTGCCGCCCCCTTGCTGCACTTGAGCGAGCAGGGTGTGCAAGGCGTCGACCTGTTTGAGCATCGCCGCGCTGTTGGCCGCGAACTCCGCTGAACGGGGGTTGAGCTGGGTATGCAGGATAGCCATGGGCAACTCCGGTTAGCGGGTTTCGTTAAACAGTTCACGACCGATCAACATGCGACGGATCTCACTGGTACCGGCGCCGATTTCGTACAGTTTGGCGTCACGCAACAGGCGACCGGCCGGGAATTCGTTGATGTAACCGTTGCCACCGAGAATCTGGATCGCGTCGAGGGCCATTTGCGTGGCGCGTTCGGCGCTGTAGAGGATCACGCCCGCGGCGTCTTTACGGGTGGTTTCCCCGCGCTCGCAGGCCTGGGCCACGGCGTACAGGTAGGCGCGGCTAGCGTTGAGTTGGGTGTACATGTCGGCGACTTTGCCCTGGATCAGCTGGAATTCGCCGATGCTCTGGCCGAACTGTTTACGGTCGTGGATATAAGGAACGATCAGGTCCATGCAGGATTGCATGATCCCGGTCGGGCCACCGGAGAGCACAACGCGTTCGTAGTCGAGGCCACTCATCAGCACTTTCACGCCGCCGTTGAGCACGTCGAGGATGTTTTCTTCCGGCACTTCGACGTCATCGAAGAACAGCTCGCAGGTGTTCGAGCCGCGCATGCCGAGCTTGTCGAATTTGTTGCTGCGGCTGAAGCCTTTCGAGTCGCGTTCGACGATGAATGCGGTAATGCCGTGAGGGCCTTTTTCCAGGTCGGTCTTGGCGTAGATCACGTAAGTGTTGGCGTCTGGGCCGTTGGTGATCCAGGTTTTGCTGCCATTGAGCACGTAGTGATCACCGCGATTGTCGGCACGCAGTTTCATCGAGACCACGTCGGAACCGGCATTCGGTTCGCTCATGGCCAGGGCGCCGATGTGCTCGCCGCTGATCAGCTTCGGCAGGTATTTGGTTTTCTGTTCGTGAGTGCCGTTGCGGTTGATCTGGTTGACGCAGAGGTTGGAGTGCGCGCCGTAGGAGAGCGCCACCGAAGCCGAACCCCGGCTGATTTCTTCCATGATCACCACATGAGCCAGGTAACCCAGGCCAGCACCGCCGTACTCTTCCGGCACAGTCACGCCGAGCAGGCCCATGTCGCCAAATTTGCGCCACAGGTCGGCAGGGAACAGGTTGTCGATGTCGATCTGAGCAGCGCGCGGGGCGATCTCTTTGGCGACGAAGGACTGGACCTGATCGCGCAGCATGTCGATGGTCTCACCGAGGGCAAAGTTCAGGGATGGGTAGCTCATGGGTCACCTTTTGGCTTTTTTGTAGGGCTGGGAGGGCGCCGAATCAGCTCTCACCTTTACGTTAACGTAAGCCTGTGACGAATGGCTGTCAATCACCCTTTACGTTAACGTCAACTTGAGCGAGAGTAGAGCCAGTTCAAGATAGAACAGCGGACCTCCCATCGTGGCCGCCGTAACGCCCATTAATAAAGACAATAGGGGTCGTCATGGATCAACCCAGTGCAAGCCCGCAGCGCAGCTATACCCGCGGTTCTCAGGACAAAGCCTTGCTGGCGATGACCATAGGTCAGGCGTTTGACAGCACCGTCGCGAAGTACCCGAATGGGGAAGCGTTGGTCGTGCGCCATCAGAAGTTGCGCTACACATGGCAGCAATTGTCCGAAGCCGTCGACCTGCACGCCAGGGCGCTTCTGGCGCTAGGATTGCAGGCAGGTGACCGTCTCGGCATCTGGGCGCCGAACTGTGCGCAGTGGTGCATCAGCCAGTTCGCCAGCGCGAAAATTGGTGTGATCCTGGTCAATATCAATCCCGCGTATCGCAGCTCTGAACTCGAGTACGTGCTCAAGCAGTCGGGTTGCCAGTGGCTGGTCTGCGCGGGTGCATTCAAAACCTCTGATTACCACGCCATGCTTCAGGGCCTGGTGCCCGAACTGGCAGAGCAATCCATCGGGAAATTGCAGAGCGAACGCCTGCCTGAATTACGCGGCGTCATCAGCCTCGATGCACAGCCGCCTTCCGGCTTTCTGCCTTGGTCGCAACTGGCGGATCTGGCCGCAAGCGTATTGGTGCAGCAGCTGCACGAACGCCAGGAAAGCCTGCATTTCGACCAGTCCGTCAACATCCAGTACACCTCCGGCACCACGGGCTTCCCCAAGGGCGCGACCCTCAGTCATTACAACATTCTCAACAACGGCTACATGGTCGGTGAAAGCCTTGGCCTGACCGCTGATGATCGACTGGTCATTCCGGTGCCGCTCTACCATTGCTTTGGCATGGTGATGGGCAACCTCGGTTGCATCACTCACGGCAGCACCATGATCTACCCCAACGATGCATTTGATCCGCTGTTGACGCTGAGTACGGTCGCCGAAGAAAAAGCCACCGCGCTGTATGGCGTGCCCACCATGTTCATTGCCATGCTTGATCAGCCGCAGCGCGCCGAATTCGATCTGTCGAGTCTGCGTACCGGGATCATGGCCGGGGCGACCTGCCCCATTGAGGTGATGCGCCGGGTCATCAGCGAAATGCACATGAGCGAAGTGCAGATTGCCTATGGCATGACGGAAACAAGTCCGGTGTCCTTGCAGACCGGTCCGTCGGACGAACTCGAATTGCGCGTCACCACAGTCGGCCGTACCCAGCCGCAACTGGAAAGCAAAATTATCGACGAGGCCGGTAACCTGGTCCCGCGAGGCACCATTGGCGAGCTATGCACTCGCGGTTACAGCGTGATGCTCGGCTATTGGAACAATCCGCAAGGCACCGCCGAGGCCATTGATCAGGCTGGCTGGATGCATACCGGGGACCTGGCGAGCATGAACGAGGAGGGTTACGTCTGCATTGCCGGGCGTAACAAGGACATGATCATCCGTGGGGGCGAGAATGTTTACCCGCGCGAGCTGGAGGAGTTCTTCTTTACCCATCCGGCGGTGGCCGATGTGCAAGTGATCGGGATTCCATGCTCGCGGTACGGTGAGGAGATTGTTGCCTGGATCAAATTCCATCCGGGCCACAGCGCTACCGAGCAGGAGCTGCAAGTGTGGTGCAAGGAGCGCATCGCGCACTTCAAGACACCGCGGTACTTCAAGTTCGTGGAAGAGTTTCCGATGACGGTGACCGGGAAGATCCAGAAGTTTCGGATGCGTGAGATCAGTATCGAGGAGCTCAAAGCGCTACCGTAGGAGCTGGCGCAGCCTGCGATCTTTTGGTCTTGCTTTTTTGAAGATCAAAAGATCGCAGGCTGCGCCAGCTCCTACCGGGGATTTGTGTTGTGTCAGAGGGCGATGTTGAGCAGAAATCCAAATGCCAGAAAGCACAAAGGGGAGCCTAAGCTCCCCTTTAATTTGTCGTTGCGTGTGCTCTTTTTTTATTATTGAGGGGCGGTCATTTATTGTTTTTGGAAACCGTGACCCTTTACCGCTGTTTTTTTCGACCCCCATCCGGGATCAAGAGCAAACGTATTTTTTTGAGCGCTGATCTGCTTTTTCGCCAAGCGATCCAACCAGTTCGGGAGCTACCTGAAGGTAGTTTTATTGTTCTCTGCCCGGTTGCGGGTTACTCCGAAAAGCACCCTGAAAAGAACACCTTCTCCAAAAAAATCTGTTAGCTACGTTTCTGCCGTGTTGTTCTTGTTATGTCAGATACGTTTCATCTTATTTTTATTGGTTTGCCGCTTTTTATTCTTGTTATGCCATAGAGATAGCAGGAGGCGTGCCAACTTTTAAAAACCCTTTAAAATCAACGTCTTGAAGATTTGCCGAATTTTTCACTTAGCTCAAGCCAGACATTTTGTTTCCGTGTTACTCGTTTCCGCCCACATTTCCGAAGCACCGGTAACACCCGGACACACCCAGGACTCACTGCGCGCTACGAGCCTTTGCCACGCGTGAGCCGGATGGACGCCCGAGCACCGCACTGATCTGTTGCCCAGCCAGGATCAATGCGTCCAGGTCGATGCCGGTCTCGATGCCAAGGCCATTGAGCAGGTAAACCACATCTTCAGTCGCCACGTTACCGCTGGCGCCTTTGGCATATGGACAGCCACCGAGCCCTGCGATGGAACTGTCGAACACCGCGATGCCTTCCAGCAGGCTGGCGTAGATATTGGCCATGGCCTGGCCATAAGTGTCGTGGAAATGCCCAGCGAGTTTTTCTCGTGGCACGTCAGCCGACACCACCTCGAACATCTTGCGGGTCGCGCCAGCGGTTCCGGTGCCGATGGTGTCGCCCAGGGACACTTCGTAGCAGCCCATGGCGTAGAGCTCCCTGGCTACACGGGCCACTTGTGCCGGTTCAACGTTGCCTTCGTATGGGCAGCCCAACACGCAAGAAACGTAACCTCGCACGCTCACGCCGTGTTGCCGCGCGGCGTCCATGATCGGCACAAAGCGCTCCAGGCTTTCACTGATCGAGCAGTTGATGTTGCGCTGGGAAAACGCTTCGGACGCTGCTGCGAATACAGCCACTTCCTTTACCCCGGCGGCAATCGCGTCTTCAAACCCTCTGAGGTTGGGGGCCAATGCACCGTAGGTAACACCGGGCTTGCGCTGGATTTGCGCGAACACGTCAGCGGAACCGGCCATCTGCGGCACCCATTTGGGCGACACGAAGCTGCCGACTTCTATATAGCCCAGACCTGCGGCGGTCAGTGCATCGACCAGTTGCACCTTGTCGGCGACGCTGATCGGTCGGGCTTCGTTTTGCAGACCATCGCGAGGGCCGACTTCGACCAGGCGTACATGGGTGGGAAGGGACATGGGAATCGACCTGTGGTGTCTGAATTTTCGAATGACCCCGTGGGAGCAACGCTTGCTCGCGATGGCGGCCTGTCAGTCGACATCAAGGTTGAAGGTCATACCCTCATCGCGAGCAAGCTTTGCTCCCACGGTGTGGATGGGTGGGGTTATTGGACCGCTTCCTGGCTCTTCATCGTCTGCTCCAGCGCCTGCACACAACGCTCTTGCGCTGTATCCAGCTCCAGCTTCATCTGCTCAATGTCGAGCATCTGCTGTTCCAGCTGGTCGCGGCGTTCGGCAATCTTGTTCAACATGGTTTGCAGCTGCTTCTGATTGCCGCCGGAGGGGTCGTAAAGTTCGATCAACTCGCGGCATTCTGCCAACGAAAAGCCAATGCGCTTGCCCCGCAGGATCAGCTTCAGGCTGACTTTGTCCCGGGGCGAATAAATACGTTCCTGCCCGCGCCGCTCGGGGCTCAGCAAGCCTTGCTCTTCATAAAAGCGAATGGCCCGGGTGGTGATGTCCAGTTCGCGGGCAAGGTCGGAAATGCTGTAGGTCTGGCTGCTCATGGGCGCGCTCGAAAAAAGGTCATTGCGCTAAGCTAATGTCAGGTTGACGTTTACGTCAAGGGGCGTGAATTCTGGATGACCTTGCAGGCCTCATCGCGAGCAGGCGCGTCCGCCTTGATGGCGAACGCACTTTCCGTATTAAGCAATGAGGCTGCTACGTTACAACGGTCTATGCCTTGTCCAGCTTCTTCTCATGCGCCGTCACCTGCTGGCACAACTCGATCATCTGCTCGCGCATCCAGCGGTTGGCTGGATCCTGGTCGGTGCTTTCATGCCAGTACAGATGGGTTTCCACCGGGGGTACGTCGTTCACCGGCAACGTGAAGGCGTGCAAGTCATTGCGGCGGGCGAAGCGCTCCGGCACGGTCATCACCATGTCAGTCTGTTGCAAGACTTGTGAAGCCATCAGGTAATGCTGGGAGCGCAGGGCGATCTTGCGCTGGATCCCCATTTTGCCCAGCGCCAGGTCGACATGCCCCAGTCCACTGCGGCGGCTGGAAATATGGATGTGGGTCTGGGACAGGTAATCATCCAGGGTGAATTTTTCCTTCCCCACCAAGGGATGGCCCTTGCGCATGGCGCACACGTACCGGTCTTCCATCAGCTTGACGTGACGTACCTGCGGGTCGGTATTGAGCGGAGCGTCGACGGCGAAGTCCAGACGACCGGCCGCCAGCTCCTTGGTGGTCTCGCGACGCTTGGACAAAAAGCTCTCGATGATTACCGTCGGGGCCAGGCGACGCAGGCGCTGGAAAAGCGGAGGCAAAATCACCGCCTCGGTGAGGTCGGTCATGCTGATTCGATAGGTCTTGGCCGCCTGCAGCGGGTTGAAAATGCGGCTTTCCTGCACCGAGACCCTCAGCAGGGAAAGCGCATTGCGCACGGGGCCAATGATGTTCTGTGCCATGGGGGTCGGTACCATGCCCTGGGCGGTGCGCACGAACAACGGATCGTTGAAGGTTTCGCGCAGGCGGGCGAGGGCGTTGGAAACAGCAGGTTGAGTAATGCCGACGATTTGCCCCGCGCGGGTCAGGTTTGCTTCGGTGTAGATCGCGTCGAAGACGATGAAAAGGTTGAGGTCGACCTTGCTCAGATTCATGGCGCTGGGCTCTCTGCTCTTGTTATAGAAAGGGTGGCTCGATCAGTCGATCATATATCGGTGATGAATGTTAATACACGCCGAGAATAGGCTAGGTAAATATTCGTAGCTGTTCTAGCATCGATTGCATGACCTGAACAACTCCTCGAAACCCCCGTTAAAAGGTAGAGCTGCCCATGGATTTCGCTTATTCGCCCAAGGTGCAAGAACTGCGTGAGCGCGTGACCGCGTTCATGGATACCTACGTTTATCCTGCTGAAGCTGTGTTCGAACGCCAGGTCGCCGAGGGCGATCGCTGGCAGCCGACGGCGATCATGGAAGAACTCAAACTCAAGGCCAAGGCCGAAGGCCTGTGGAATTTGTTTCTGCCTGAGTCCGAGCTCGGCGCCGGCCTGACCAACCTGGAATACGCACCACTGGCAGAAATCATGGGGCGCTCGCTGCTCGGCCCTGAGCCCTTCAACTGCTCGGCACCCGACACGGGAAACATGGAAGTGCTGGTGCGTTACGCCAACGAAGAGCAGAAACAACGCTGGCTCGAACCCCTGCTACGCGGTGAAATCCGCTCGGCGTTCGCCATGACCGAGCCGGACGTCGCTTCCTCTGACGCCACCAACATGGCCGCTCGTGCTGTGCGTGATGGTGACGAGTGGGTCATCAATGGCAAGAAATGGTGGACCTCAGGTGCCTGCGATCCACGCTGCAAAATCCTGATCTTCATGGGCTTGAGCAATCCCGATGCGCCGCGTCATGCCCAGCACTCGATGATTCTCGTGCCGGTGGACGCTCCCGGCGTGAAGATTGTGCGTCCGCTGCCGGTATTCGGCTATGACGATGCACCGCATGGTCACGCAGAAGTCCTGTTCGAGAATGTCCGGGTGCCTTACGAGAACGTCCTGCTGGGCGAAGGTCGGGGTTTCGAAATCGCACAAGGCCGTCTCGGCCCTGGCCGAATTCACCACTGCATGCGTTCGATCGGCATGGCAGAGCGGGCGCTGGAACTGATGTGCAAACGCTCGGTGAGCCGTACCGCGTTCGGCAAACCACTGGCGCGTCTGGGTGGCAACATCGACAAGATTGCCGACTCGCGGATGGAAATCGACATGGCGCGCCTACTGACGTTGAAAGCGGCGTACATGATGGACACCGTCGGTAACAAGGTGGCGAAGAGCGAGATTGCGCAAATCAAGGTTGTCGCCCCCAACGTAGCGTTGCGGGTGATCGACCGGGCGATCCAGATTCATGGCGGGGCAGGGGTGTCCAACGATTTCCCGCTGGCCTACATGTATGCGATGCAGCGCACCTTACGACTGGCTGATGGCCCGGACGAAGTGCACCGTGCCGCGATCGGCAAGTTCGAGATCGGTAAATACGTACCGAAAGAAATGATGCGTAGCAGTCACTGATTTCTGTTTTAGCGCAATGAGGATCAGAGTGGGAGCAGGCTCTCACACTGGATCTTCGCTGTGGGAGCAAAGCTTGCTCGCGATGCGGTCGTGTCATTCGCCATGACAGCTTTCGCGAACAAGCTATGCTCCCGCAGATTTGTATATTGTCAGTCGACCGTCGGAAGTCCATAGAAGGCACGCGCGCATGCGGTGCTGTGGGCCGCCAGGTCTTCCTCACTTTCCCCTCGATGCAATGCCACTTCGCGCAACACTTCGGTCAGGTAAGCCGGTTCGTTTCGGCCATTTTTTGGCTTGGGTCGCAAAGTGCGCGGCAACAGATACGGTGCATCACTTTCCAGCATCAGCCGCCCGCGTTTGATCTCCTTGACCAGCGGATGAAGGTGAGTGCCGCGGCGCTCGTCGCAAATCCATCCCGTAATGCCGATGTGCAAATCCAGGTCGAGGTAACTGAACAGCGCTTTCTTTTCTCCGGTGAAGCAATGCACAACGGCGGCAGGCAACTGATCGCGGTAGTCACGCAGGATTTCCAGCAAGCGCTGACTCGCATCACGTTCGTGGAGGAACACCGGTAATTGCAGCTCGACCGCCATCGCCAGATGTTCTTCCAAGACTTTTTCCTGTTGTGGGCGGGGGGAGAAATCGCGATTGAAATCCAGCCCGCATTCGCCCACGGCCACAACGTTGGGCTCCCTGAGCAGACTGCGCAGACGCTGGGCGCTGTCGGCGTTCCAGTCGCTGGCGGAGTGAGGGTGAATGCCGGCGGTGGCAAACAGCCGTTGAGTGCTCTCATCCAGTTGCTGGCACAGCTCCAGCGCCTGTTCGCTGCCTTCTACGCTGGTCCCGGTCAGTACCAGTTGGCACACGCCAGCGGCGTACGCGCGGTCGAGTACCGCCTGGTGTTTGCCGGCAAAACTGGGGTTGGTCAGGTTGACGCCGATATCGATGAGTTGCATGGTGCTACCTCGGACCAAAGGCCGGAAAGCATATCAGAGCTGTAGATTTATAAGAAAAGCCAAGAACTACAACGAGTTGAAGCTGTCTTTTGATGCCGCGCGGCACGTCGGGCTGGTGAGGTTGCCACCGCGACGCCAGTTTCACGCGCTTGTCAGCTCTGTTTCTGTCGTTCGATTTCGCGAAATCTTGAAATCGGCCAGTATTCTTTTCGGAGAGTGGATGATACGTCCCTCGCTTTTGTTACTGCTGTGTGGTGCTTTGCTGCTGCCGATGCCGGCGGATGCGCGTCTGGCCGGACCTTCGCAAGTGGTGCCGTCGGCCAAAGTGCGTGATTTGGCGGAAATTCGCAGCAGTCGCGTACTTCGGGTGCTGGTCAATCAAAGCCGTAACAGCTCCGGCGAAGTCCAGGGCCAGCCCATCGGTGTCGAATACCATCGCCTGCGCGCCTTCGAGCAATACCTCAACGGTCACGCCCGTGACGGCCAGGAAATCACTTTCAAGATTATCCCCAAAGGCAAAGATCAACTGATCGGTGCCTTACAGCGCGGAGAGGGTGATCTGGTGGCGCCAGGTGAGCTCCTTGATCTGCAACCCGGTCATGCCGTCAGTACCAGTGAGCCGATTGCCAGCAATGTTCCGCTGGTGTTGGTCGGTATCAAAGGTGAGCGCCGTTACACCCGCCTTGAGCAACTGTCCGGTAAAACCCTGGCGCTGCCCACAGGCAGCGCTGCCGGGGACGCGGTCAGTCAGATCAACCAGAAACTCGCCCTGCACAAACTGCCACCGGTGAAGATCGAGTGGGTCGATCCCAGCCTGGCGGTCGAGGACGTGCTGGAAATGGTTCAGGGCGGAATTTTTCACCTGACCATCGTCGAGCAACCTATCGCCGAGCGGTGGGGCAAGATCTTGCCGAAACTGCGATTTGACCGGCAGGTTCTGATCAGCGATCCAGGCGAGGAGTTCTGGTTCGTGCGCCGCGATGCGTCGATGTTGCGGGCGAGCATTGATCGCTTTCTGCTGACCTACAGGAAACCTTCGGATCAGGATGTGGCTTTCCTGCGTATCTATCGACGCCTCTATCAGGTGCACTATCCGCTCGCCAAGGCCAATCGCCAGCGGCTGGAGAAGCTACGACCGGTGCTGCAGAAACATGCCGATGCCCAAGGCATGGACTGGCTCAATCTGGCGGCGCTGGCGTTCAAGGAATCCGCGTTGCAACCCAACGCTCGCAGTGGCAGCGGCCCTACCGGTCTGATGCAGATCACACCCTCCGCAGCCCAGCGGGTGGGCGTCAATAATATCCAGGAGCTCGACGCCAACGTGCAGGCTGGGGCGAAGTACCTGGCGATGATTCGTCGCAAGTTCTTCTCCAGTCCCAAACTCAATGAGCGTGAGCGCATGGCGTTCGTGCTGGCGGCTTACAACATTGGACCGGAACGGGTTCAAGGCATGCGCGCTGAAGCACGACGACGCGGCTTGAACCCCAATCAGTGGTTCTTTCAGGTTGAGCGCATTGCCATGGAGCAGGTGGGAATGGGCCCTGTCAGCTATGTTAATAGCGTGAACAAGTATTACCTGGCGTTCGATCGGGAGCGGGAATCGTTGGAGCCTCCGGGGCAAAAAGTTGCCTCACGTAAATGATCGACTAAACTGATTGTTATGGTGGAGTATTTGCGCTTTTAACATTAATTTTTCCGATTAAGATAGCGGCCAACCAACACACAAACCAAAAAATGGATGACACAGCATGAGCACACTGATCAACAAGGTACTGTTTACCCGCGCCGGCTACGGCCTGACGGTCCTGCGGATCTTCGTCGGCATTATCTTTGCCGCACACGGCTCCCAGAAACTGTTCGGCGCGTTTGGTGGGTACGGGTTGGCCGGCACTGCGCAATACATGGAAAGCCTCGGCCTGACTCCGGGCTACGTGATGGCGACACTGGCCGGCGGTACCGAGTTTTTCGCCGGTCTTGCCCTGATCATCGGGCTGTTGGTTCGCCCTGCGGCACTGGGGTTGGCGTTCCTTTCCCTGGTGGCAATCTTTACCGTGCATATCAGCCACGGTCTGTTCATGGCCAATAACGGTTATGAATTTGCCCTGGCCTTGTTGGGTGGCAGCATCGCGGTACTGATCGAAGGTGCCGGCAAGCTGTCGGTGGACCGCGCTATCGCAGGCTGACCGCTCTGGTTCAACCAAAAGGCCTGCATTGCGCAGGCCTTTTTTGTTGCTCGATATTCTTGACACTCCTGCGTCGGCTTCTCTAGGATGCTGCTCATGCGCCGATTTAAACAGCTACTTGCGGGGCGCCAGGTGACTCATTCAGTTGCCGATAGAAGCTTGAAACAGGCTTCGAAATACCGCTAAAGCGCTGGTTCGGTGTTGCCTCTCACCTGCCATGCAGACTTTTGAGGCAGAGACACGACACGATGAATGCACTAAACCCCGTTATACGTCCCGCGCCGATCACGGCACATCTCACCCAGCGCAATCCAAAAATCCTGCTTGGCGGAAAACATCAACCGACGCTTTTGCGTTATCTCGATGGATGGCCTCGCCGCACCGGCGGTCCAGCTGCTTTCCTGATCCAGTTTGTCGAAGACGGTGAATCACTTGCTCGATTCGCCACTGACAGCTTCGACCTGGCGGTGATTCAGTCGCCAAGCCTTGAGGATGCAGTGGAAGTTATCAAGCAGCTGACCCGTGTGGCTCGCCAGGGGCTCATCACCCGTCGCTGAATCTCAGCGCAGACCGATAGCGAGCGTGCCGGCTGGCGCCGGCATCGTAGATAGGTTTCGTTCGCTCGACTGATCAGACAAGCCCTTTCAAGGCCAGATCGTAGGGCTCGCAGCCTTTGCTGGTGAAGCTCCGGTAACGGCCGAACAGGCGGATCAGATAGATCGAGCCAACGTTCATGTAGCCCAAGCGGTAGATGGACTTCAACGAATCGAAATTGCTCGACTCGACATAGGAGACCAGGCCCTTGTGACCTTCCTCAAGGTAGTGCTTGAGCGCAAGATTCATACCGATCGCATGCAGGCGCTGACCGCGATAGTCATGATGGGTGAAGCCCTTGTACATGTACACGAAGGACGAGTCGAAGTGCAGGAACAGCTCTGGCGGATCGATATGCGTGGGTTGCCGCGAGTACCAGCCGTAGGAGGCCAGTACCGCGCCATCGAAGATGCCAAAGCACTGATCGCCCTTGGCTATGGACTCTTCAATGAAGCTCTCGGGCATCTCGTTTACTGGATCGCGCGCGTAGTGGCGCATCATCTGTTCACTGAGAAACATCGGCTTGAAGTTCGAGGGGTAGTCGAGGAATTTACTGTCGACTTTTTGCAGCGTCACGCCGCGCAGTATCTTGAACAGCATGAAGGCGTTGACCGTCTTCAACAACAGCTGGTGAATCGCGTTGGATAACCCGTTCTTACGAATCTTCGTTTGGCTTTTCTGAAGCAGCTGCTGCACGATCATGGCGTCCTCCCACAAAAAATATCCGGATGGAAAAGGCAATATGCATGACGATAAAATGCCAATTTTTTGTCCTTTGTAACAAGATGTTAGCTGGTTAAATTTTGATTGCTCGGAAAAGCGTCATAAAACCACCGATACTTTGTACCTATAAATAGAATCGATTGAGTTTCCTGAGCTATCTGGTTGAGTCGTAAACGATTCCTTCGTGGCGTGTCGTACAGACGATAGAATCTCGCAGTGCACGCTGCCTTTCAGGTTAGTGGAAAGCCTGGCGCAACTCCCCGCCAGTTCGTGATCGCCCAAGGAGACGCCCGACTTGAGTACCAACATCATCACAAAGGAAGGTCATGAGGCCCTGAAAAAGGAGCTCGATTTTCTTTGGCGAGAAAAGCGTCCGGACACCACTCGCAAGGTGACCTGGGCAGCGTCACTGGGTGATCGCAGTGAAAATGCCGACTATCAGTACAACAAGAAGCTGCTGCGGGAAATTGATCGCAGGGTCAGATACCTTCGCAAGCGGCTTGAAGATGTGCGGGTGGTCGAGTACTCGCCTGAGCAGGAAGGAAGAGTTTTTTTCGGGGCTTGGGTCGAGATTGAAAACGAAGCGGGGGACATCAAGAAATTTCGGGTCGTCGGCTATGACGAAATCTACGGTCGCAACGATTACATCTCGATCGACTCTCCGATGGCACGTGCGTTATTGAAGAAGGAAGTGGGCGATGAGGCCGTTGTGCAGACGCCGAACGGTGAAATGTTGTGGTGGATCAACCAGGTTTCTTATCCGCAGTAGCCGCAGTTAATCACCAAACCTGGTCGCGCTTCACTTTCCAGAAGTGATCGCGCGGTGTCAGGGGTCATGAGGTGACGCGAGGTGAATTACATCATCCCTCGCGCAGTACGGTCAGTGGGCTCGCGTTCAAGGCTCGACGTGTGCCGAAAACCCCGGCACCGCCGATCAACACGGCACCGATCAATGGCAGGATCAGCAACCATGGGTGCGGATGCCAAGGCAGGTCGAATGCGTAGCGGTACAGCACCAGGCTAACGAGTTCCGATCCCAGCGCCGCCAGTAATCCACTGACGGCACCCAGCAGACCGAACTCGATCCTTCGGGCCTTGACAAGCAATTTGCGCTCCGCCCCCAGCGCGCGCAACAAGGCGCCTTGGCGAATACGTTCATCCAGAGTGGCTTGCAACCCGGAAAACAGCACCGCCATGCCCGCCGCCAATACAAACAACAGGACATACTCCACCGCCAGGGTGACCTGGGCGAGGATGCTGCGCAGTTGTTCCAGCAGGGCTTCGACTTGCAGGATGGTCACCGCGGGAAAGCTGCGGGAGAGGTCCACGATTTGCTGATCATGACCGGCTGCCAGATAGAAGCTGGTCAGGTAGGTCGCCGGTAAATCTTTCAATGTGCCGGGCTGGAAGATCATGAAGAAGTTGGGCTGGAAATTGTCCCAGTTGATGTCCCGCAAACTGGTGACTTTCGCTTCGCGATTGACCCCGCCGACGGTAAAGACCAGATGATCGCCCAGCTTGAGCTTCAGACTTTCGGCAACCTTGCCTTCAACAGACACGCCGGGGATTTCGTCGGGAGCCTGTTCTGTCCACCAATTGCCCGCCGTGAGTGTGTTGCCTGGGGGCAGATCCGCTGCCCACGTCAGGCTCAGATCCCGCTGGATCGCCCGGTCACCGGCAGAGTCCTTGCTGACGATTTCCTGAGCCGGCTCGCCATTGATGCTTATCAGACGCCCTGGCACCACGGGGTATAGCGGCGCCGCTTGTGCGGACAGTTCGATCAGGCGATCCGTAAATGCCTGCTTGTCCGCCGGCAGGATATTCAGCGCAAAATAGTTGGGAGCGTTTTTGGGCAGCTGGTTCTGCCAGGTGTCGAGCAATTCACCGCGCAGCAATGCGATCAATGCCATGGACAGCAGAATCAGGCCGAAGGCCAGGGATTGTCCCGCAGCCGCGAGTGGATGGCGCAGCAATTGCCCCAACCCCAGGCGCCACGGCAACGACGCGCGGGCAAGCATGCGGCGCAGGCTTTTGAGCAGCAGTAACAGCAATCCGCCCAGGACCACGGCGGCAATGACGCCGCCACCGAGGAGGGCAAAGGTCAACACCAGATCCAGGCTCAGTCGCCACATGATCAATCCCAGTGCACCCAAGGCTGCGCCGTAAACCATCCAGGTGCTGGACGGAATGGGCAGCATGTCCCGACGCAGGACCCGCAATGGCGGAACACGGCCGAGGGCGGCCAAGGGTGGCAGGGCAAAACCGGCCAGTGCCACCAGCCCGGTGCCGATACCGGCGATGGCTGGAAACAGGCCGCCCGGTGGCACATCGCTCGGCAACAGATCATGCAACAGCGCAAAGAGTCCGAGCTGCGCCAGCCAGCCGATAACGGCACCGCTGATGCTCGCGAGCAGTCCCAGCACAGTCAGCTGCAAACTGAACAGCACCATGGTTTCCCGGCGGGACAGACCGAGGCAGCGCAGCAACGCACTGGCGTCGAAACGGCGAGTAGCAAAACGAGTCGCCGACAAGGCGACCGCTACACCGGATAGCAGCACCGCCACGAGACTGGCCATGTTCAGGTAACGCTCGGCCTTGCCCAGCGCGCCGCCGATCTGCCGGTTGCCATCGCGGGCATCCTGCAGTCGCTGGTTTGCGGCCAACCCGGGTTTGATCAGTTGACGATAGGTTTCCAGCGCTTCGGCTTTGCCACGCCAGAGTTCCCGGTAGCTGACCCGGCTACCGGGTTGCACCACCCCGGTCGCCGCGAGGTCGCTGAGGTTGATCATCACCCGTGGCGTGAGGCTATAGAAGTTGCCGGCCCGATCGGGCTCGTAAGTCAGTACTCGCGCCAGTTTCAGGGTTTTCATGCCGACGTCGATGCTGTCACCGATCTTGAGGTCCAGCGCCGTCAACAGCCGTGCTTCGACCCAGGCTTCCCCGGATTCAGGCCCGCCACCGGATTCTTCCAGGGCGAAAGGCGCAGGGGCGCTTTTCAGTTCTCCGCGCAGGGGGTAGGCGTCATCGGCGGCTTTGATACTCGACAGTTGAATGCCGTTGTCAGTGGCAATGACGCTGGAGAACTCGACGACCTGAGCGTGTTCGAGCCCCAGCTCCGTACCGCTTTTGATTTGTTCGGGTCTTGCCGGTGAACTGCCTTCGAGCAGAAGGTCGGCACCGAGGAATTCCGTGGCGCGCAGCATCATGGCGCCGTTGAGACGGGCACCGAAGTAACCGATGGCGGTACTCGCCGCCACTGCCACCAGCAAGGCAAAGAACAACACGCGCAACTCACCCGCGCGGGCGTCGCGCAGCAGTTGGCGAATGGCGAGGCTGAACAAACGCAAAAACGGCAGGCGTGCCATCAAGGCTCCAGAGGGGCGACCAGCAGGCCGGCTTCAAGTCGGATCAGGCGCCGGCAGCGATGTGCCAGGCGTTCGTCGTGCGTCACCAGCACCAGGGTCGTGCCGCGTTCCTTGTTGAGTTCGAACAACAGATCGCTGATCCGCTCGCCCGTATGGCTGTCGAGGTTGCCTGTGGGTTCGTCGGCGAACAACACATCGGGTTCGGCGGCAAACGCGCGGGCAATGGCCACTCGCTGCTGCTCGCCTCCGGAGAGTTGTCTTGGAGAATGGGTCAAACGTTGGCCCAGGCCGACCCGTTGCAGCAGTTCCGTGGCACGCTCGCGGGCGTCTTTACGGCCGTCGAGCTCCAGCGGCAGCATGACGTTTTCCAGGGCGTTGAGGCTATCGAGCAGCTGGAATGATTGAAAGACAAAGCCCACATGTTCGGCGCGGATACGTGCGCGCTGGTCTTCATCGAGATCGCTCAGGGCCTGGCCCGCGAGCGTGACTTCGCCGCTGCTCGGCAGATCGAGGCCCGCGAGCAAGCCGAGGAGGGTGGATTTGCCGGAACCCGAGGCGCCGACGATAGCCAGGCTATCGCCCTTGTTCAGTTCCAGGCTGAGTTCGTGCAGGATAGTCAGTTCACCTTCCGCGCTGGGTACCACTTTGCTGAGGTTCTTCGCGGTGAGAATGCTTGCGCCCATGGAGAATCCGATGCGAGTGTGGTTTTTGAGTGCTGGCCTGGCCTTGATGTGCATGGCCCAGAACGCAGCGGCGGGTACAGTCCTGATCGTTGGCGATAGTATCAGCGCCGGTTTCGGCCTGGATACCCGGTTGGGGTGGGTGTCGTTGCTTGAGCAGCGGCTCAAGCGCGAAGGTTTCGACGATAAGGTGGTCAATGCGTCCATCAGTGGCGACACCAGTGCCGGAGGCCAGGCACGCCTGCCAGCGCTGCTTGCAGAGCATAAACCCGAACTGGTGATCCTCGAGTTGGGGGGCAATGACGGCTTGCGCGGGATGCTGCCAACGCAATTGCAACAAAATCTTGCGTCGATGATCGACAGCTCCCGCGCCAGTGGAGCGAAAGTGTTGCTGCTCGGCATGCAGTTGCCGCCCAATTATGGTGCTCGATACACCAAGGCATTTGCCGAGGTCTACGGCAATGTGGCCACCGAGAAAAAAATCCCCTTGGTACCGTTGTTTCTTGATGGCGTAGGCGGTCATCCGGACCTGATGCAAGCCGACGGTCTGCACCCGGCGGCAGGGGCGCAGGACAAGTTACTGGAAAATGTCTGGCCGGCACTGAAACCGCTGCTTTGACGCTTTTCTAGTCGCGATGTTTCGGCTAAGGTGGCGCCCCCTATTTGGAGCCCCCGATGCCGCGTCCCGCCTGGTCACTTTTCGCCTATCAACTGATCGAGCCTGACGAACAGCTGGATCTGTTCGCCTGCCAGGAAGTACGCGTACATCTGGTGACCCGGCAGCTGGAGTTGGGCGGTTCCGCAGACCGAACGTTATGCGGCAGTCTGTTGCCGGCCCAGCCTCGCTGGTCGAGTGTTGACCGCCGGGTGTTTCAGGATCAGCGCCTGTGCTCGCTGTGTCGCGCCATTCTTGAGTCGCAAAAACGCGGTACCTCGCCGATCTGGCCGGAATTGCGGTTCGAGCTTTAATCTTCAGCCAGCCGTCGATCAGTTTCCTTGCAGGGGAAGGCCGACTCCCGCTGAAAGCGGTGCACGTTCGAAACGTCCTGCAATCCATAAAGTTTCCAGCATTGACGCGCTCTATCGGCGCGTCTCCCCGAATACCGAAACGCCGGTGTACAATCCCGTTTTTATACCCATGTCGATCATGCGAAGGATTTTCCGGATGTTGCCGCGCTTTCCCGCCGTCACCCGCTGCCTGACTCTAGCCGCTCTGTGTGCGGCGGGTCCCGTTGCAGCATTGGAGTTGCCTCTCCCACCACCTGGTGAAGACATCATCGGCCAGGTGCAAGTGATCAAGGCCAAGTACGAAGACACCTTCGCCGACCTTGGTACCACCTACGATCTGGGCTATTCGGAAATGGTCGCGGCCAACCCGGGTGTCGACGCCTGGTTGCCGGGTGCCGGTACCGAAATCATTTTGCCAACACGTTTCATCCTGCCACCAGGACCTCGTGAGGGCATCGTGATCAACCTGGCTGAATACCGTCTTTACTACTACCCGAAAGGCCGGGACGTGGTTTACACCTTCCCGCTGGGGATCGGTCGTGAGGGCTGGGGCTCGCCTATCGCTCACACGACCATCACCGCCAAGACGCCTAACCCGACATGGACCCCTCCAGCGTCGATCAAGGCCGAACACCTGGCAGACGGTGATCCTTTGCCAAACGTGGTGCCGGCAGGCCCGGACAACCCCCTGGGGCCGTTCAAATTCAATCTGGGCACGCCTGGTTACCTGATCCATGGTTCGAACAAGAAGTTTGGTATCGGCATGCGTACCAGTCACGGTTGCTTCCGCATGTTTAACAACAATGTGCTGGAAATGGCGGGCATGGTGCCGGTGGGTACGTCGGTACGCATCATCAATGATCCGTACAAGTTCGGTGTAAGCAGCGGCAAGGTCTACCTTGAGGCGCACACGCCGCTGGACGATAACGGCAACCCGTCGGTCGTCGACAAGCACACGGCCGTGATCAACGCGATGCTCAAGCGTGAGGACATCACCAACAACCTGCGCATGAACTGGGATGTGGTACGTGATGTGGTCGCCGCTGAAGATGGCTTGCCAGTGGAAATCGCTGTGCCCAATGGTGCTGCGCCAATGGTGACAAGTACACCGGTTGATTTGCAGCAGTAACGGCTAAAAGGACCCGCCGACGTTAGCCACGTTGGCGGGTTTTTTATTGCCCGTAGAAAACTGCGGGCAATAAAAAAGCCGACCCATAAATGGGTCGGCTTGATAACAATCCCGAAGGACTATTACTTGCGGCTAGCTTTGTCGAGCATGCGCAGAGCGCGCTCGTTAGCTTCGTCAGCAGTCTGTTGTGCTTTTTGAGCAGCAGCCAGAGCTTCATCAGCTTTACGGTAAGCTTCGTCTGCACGAGCCTGGGAGCGAGCTGCTGCGTCTTCAGTTGCAGTCAGACGTGCTTCGGTTTCTTTCGATGCGCTGCTGCAACCGGTAGCCAGAACTGCGGCCAAGGCCAGAGCAGAGAATTTCAGAACGTTGTTCATCGTGTTCCCCTTCAAGGACTTTCTATTAAGTAGCTGTCTCCTCAGAGTGAGGAAATAGCCGGCGTACATACTACCCATTACTTGTAGTAAGTAAACTGACGTGAAGCAAGAAGCAAAAAAAATTGTAGGCGTTGATTCTTTTTCGAGCAACTTTTAACTGCGCTGTTTAAAAAATATCCAGCTGCAAGCCCCGATCTGAGCGATCCGCCCAAAAAAAGTTCCCGTTCGCGAAACCTGTTTTCGGTCTTGGGTAAAGTCTGTCTATATCATTTCGTCTACACTTTTGTTCGCGAATTGAGCAGCGCTTCTCAACTCTTTCTGCTAGTTCAGGTGACTTTAAGAAGGGGCGCTCGTCTTAAGTCTCAACATCCGGCAATGTTCAGGCCATCGATCCTGCAAAATCTGTGGTTTCGAGAAGTCGCTGCACCACCCGGAGCCGCACCCGCCAACCTGCGTGATGACGAGCGCACCTTGAGCATTTTTGCCATTGGTGCCTACTATTTAGACGTGCCCGGTTGCGCGAGATTGGTGCAGCTCTTCTCGGTGTCCATTCGGCACGGGGTGGCGTAGATGTTCCTTCGCCGGAAAAACATCGGTAAGGTAGGGGTCAGAATTCAAGACCCGCGAGGAGTAGTGATGAGCGAGGCGTTGTCCATCCACCATGACCAGGCTGGTCATCAGTTCGAGACCACTGTGGACGGTCATCGTGCCTACCTGACCTATATGGATCTGGGAAAACAGACCCTGGATATTTATCGTACCTTTGTGCCGAACGCGCTACGGGGTCGTGGCATTGCTGCGGCATTGACCGAGCAGGCGCTGCAGTACGCCGAGGAAATGGGCTACACCGTCATTCCGTCGTGCTCCTACGTGGAGCGCTACATGGAGCGTCACCAGCGGCATGCGGCCAAGCTGAGTCAATGACGTTTCAAGAATCGAACGCATAAAAAAACGCCGGGTTTAGCCCGGCGTTTTTTTGTCTGCGTTTTTTGCGTGCAGAAGTGGCGATCAACCGCGATCGCGTTTCGGCAGTACATCCTTGAGCTTGGCATGCATGCTGCGCAAGGTGGTTTCGGTGGCGGACCAGTCGATGCAGGCATCGGTGATCGACACACCGTATTGCAGGTCGGCGAGGTCTTTGGGAATCGCCTGGCAACCCCAGTTCAGATGACTTTCAACCATCAGACCGATGATCGACTGGTTGCCTTCGAGGATCTGGTTAGCGACGTTTTCCATCACCAGCGGTTGCAGGGCCGGGTCCTTGTTGGAGTTGGCGTGGCTGCAATCGACCATGATGTTCGGCTTGATCTTCGCTTTGTTCAGCGCTTGCTCGCAGAGCGCGACGCTGACCGAATCGTAGTTCGGCTTGCCATTGCCACCGCGCAGCACGACGTGGCCGTAGGCATTGCCTTTGGTGGTCACGATCGATACGCCACCTTCCTGGTTGATACCCAGGAAACGGTGCGGGCTGGAAACCGACTGCAGCGCGTTGATCGCTACGGTCAGGCCGCCATCGGTACCATTCTTGAAGCCGACCGCCGAGGACAGGCCGGAAGCCATTTCACGGTGAGTCTGGGATTCGGTGGTGCGCGCGCCGATGGCCGACCAGCTGATCAGGTCCTGCAAGTACTGCGGGGAAATCGGGTCGAGGGCTTCAGTCGCGGTAGGCAGGCCCATTTCCGCCAGGTCCAGCAACAGCTGACGGCCGATGTGCAGGCCATCCTGAATCTTGAAAGAGTCGTCGAGGTACGGGTCGTTGATCAAACCTTTCCAGCCGACGGTGGTGCGTGGCTTCTCGAAATACACGCGCATGACCAGATACAAGGTATCCGACACTTCAGCGGCGAGGACCTTCAGGCGCTCGGCGTATTCGTGGGCAGCCTTGATGTCGTGGATCGAGCAAGGCCCGATGACAACAAACAGGCGGTGATCGGTGCCGTCAAGAATGTTGCGAATGACTTCGCGACCCTTGGTGACGGTGCGCAGGGCAGCGTCGCTCAGGGGGATATCACGCTTGAGCTGATCAGGAGTGATCAGCGTCTCGTTGGAAGCGACGTTTAGGTCGTTGATCGGTAAATCAGCCATCGTTTACTCGTCAGGTCACGGGTGCCGGCCGCCAGCGAACCCGCGCGGCGGAGCACAGCAAATTAAGCGCGTCGGGGAGCGGAACCTTAGCGCGTTACACCGTGGCTCGACAATGGGCAGACGCCGGTTTTAGGGGCATTCTCCACTAATTGATAATGTCCGCTAATCGACTACAGCCTGGGCGAATGCCTTGTGAACGGTGTCGTGGGAAAACTCGTCAGCGTGCTGCTGGACCCATTCGAGGGCCAGGGCTTGCGATTCCTGCAGGCCACTTTGGGCGTCATGCAGGCGGCAATATCGCTCGATCTGACACACCTGCTCACCCATCCGGGCGCTGAACAGCATCTGCTCATCGACAAAGGCAATCCCCACCAGATAGCCGCGCTTGCGCCGCAGGCACCAGGCGACGTAACCCAGATAGCGCAGGTCGGGGTTCAAGGTCGGCATGCGCACCTCAAGCGCCGTGCCGTGGCGCCAGGCACGGTGGTAATTGCAAGCCATGCCCCCGAGGCTGATAGTGTGCAGCCGTTGCCGCGATATACATTCATGCTTGAGCAACGTTAATTCGACGGGCACATCGTCAGGGTGAGGAAGAAAACGTCCCATGAACACGGACTCCATGTGTCGGCCAGCTGACATTGTTTCCCCCAGTATAGTGGTCGAATCGGAACTGACCGATTTCGATGCTGACCAACGGCTGCTGGCGATGAGCGGAGTTTCGCTGGTGATTTTTACCAGTGTGGGCTGCGCCAGCTGTCGTTTCGCCCGAGCGCAATTGCCGAAACTGTATCTGGCGGTCGATCGACTGTGCTGGATTGATGCCGGCAACAATGGCGGCTTGGTGGAGCGTTATCAGGTCTTTCATTTACCGTCGCTGTTTGTGGTGCGCGACGGTGAGTTTTTCGGTGCATTGCAATCGCGCCTGACGACCACTGAGCTGAACGACGCCGTGGCTCAGGCGCTGACGAGAACAGCAGAGGAGTTGCCATGATGGGGGCAGTTGCCAAACCGACAATCGGCATTATCGGTACCGGTGCGATCGGCGGGTTTTACGGAGTGATGCTGGCCCGTGCCGGTTTCGATGTGCACTTTCTGTTACGCAGTGAGTTTTCCGCCGTGACGGAACACGGGTTGCAGGTCAACAGCGCGCAACATGGCGCGCTGACGCTCAATCCGGTTCAGGCCTACTCCTCAGCCGCCGATTTGCCACCCTGCGACTGGTTACTGGTGGGCGCCAAAACCACCAGCAACGCCGATCTGGCGCCAGCAATCATTCAGGCCGCAGCGCCGAATGCCAAGGTGCTGGTGTTGCAAAACGGCCTTGATGTGGAAGACAGCCTGCGCGAATGCCTCCCCGACTCGCTGCACGTACTCGGCGGGCTGTGTTACATCTGCGTCCATCGCGAAAGCCCAGGTGTCATCACTCATCAGGCGCTTGGCGCCGTGCACATTGGCTATCACAGTGGTCCTGCCACTTCGGAGCAGTCGCGTTCGGCGATCTCGGAGGAGGGCGCCGACCTGTTTCGCGCCGCCGGCATCGACTCCCAGCCAATGCCGAATCTGCACCAGGCCCGTTGGCAGAAGCTCGTCTGGAACATTCCCTATAACGGTCTGTCGGTCCTGCTCGGGGCAGGCACGACGCCTCTGATGGCCGATACCGATAGCCGCGAGCTGATAAAGGCGCTGATGGCCGAAGTGGTTCAGGGCGCTATCGCCTGTGGCCACCAGGTACCGCAAGGCTATGCCGAACACCTGTTCATGATGACCGAAAAGATGCCCGACTACTGGCCGAGCATGTACCACGACTTTGTGCATAAACGACCGCTGGAGTTGGCCGCAATCTATGCCCGGCCCTTGGCGGCAGCGAAGGCGGCCGGTTGCGAGATGCCACGCATCGAAGCCTTGTTCCAGAGTTTGAGCTTCATCGATCGACGTAACCGTTGAGTCGATCCACCAGAGGGGAAGGGCATGGCGAAAACTATCGACGATAAACTGGTGCTGGCGATTTCTTCGCGGGCGCTGTTCGACCTGAGCGAAAGCCACAAGGTCTATCTGTCCAGCGGCGTCGAAGCCTACCGGCAATATCAGATCGAGCACGAAGACGAGATTCTCGAGCCCGGTGATGCATTCCCGCTGGTGCAAAAACTCCTCAACCTCAACACCCATCTTGGTCGCGCCCGGGTCGAAGTGATTCTGGTGTCGCGCAACAGTGCCGATACCGGATTAAGAGTGTTCAACTCGATCCACCACTACGGCCTGGCGATTTCCCGTGCGGCGTTTGTCGGCGGGCGCAGTCCCTATCCGTATCTCAAAGCCTTTGGGTGTGACCTGTTTCTGTCGACCCATGCCGAAGATGTGCGCAGTGCGCTGGACGCCGGTTTTGCGGCGGCGACGATTCTGTCGGGCGGTGCCAGCCGAGCGGCCAGCGACGAACTGCGCATCGCCTTCGACGGTGATGCGGTGCTGTTTTCCGATGAATCGGAACGTGTCTATCAATCCGGTGGCCTTGAAGCCTTTCAGGCCAGCGAGCGCGAATCGGCCCGCGAGCCCTTGCGCGGTGGGCCGTTCAAAGGCTTCCTGGCGGCCCTGAACCTGTTACAGCGCGAGTTCCCGGACGATGCTTGCCCGATCCGCACGGCGCTGGTCACGGCGCGCTCGGCACCGGCCCATGAAAGGGTGATCCGCACGCTGCGTGAGTGGGATATCCGTCTCGACGAATCACTGTTCCTCGGTGGGCTGACCAAGTCGGCGTTTCTCGAAGCGTTTGCCGCTGACGTGTTTTTCGACGATCAGGCCGGCCACTGCGAGTTGGCCCGTGAAGTGGTCGCCACCGGTCACGTGCCTCACGGCATAAGCAACGAGCAAAAGGTTTAAGCCCACGGTTCAACGCGTTACACCGGACGTCGTACTCGCCAAGGCACTGCTAAGCTGAATCAATCTCCGCCATGTTGGCACTCGAGGAGGTCATATGATTCGGTCGATGCTGTATGCCACTGACCTCGGCCTGTACGCACCGTTGGTGATGCACCATGCCTTGGCGATGGCGCGCACATTCGATGCTGACCTGTATGTGGTGCATGCGGTAGAGCCGATGGGATTGTTCGCCGAGTCGGTGCTGCAAAGCTACCTTGATGAACAGGCATTAAGCGATTTTCACAGTCAGGGCCTGAACACGGTGATCGCCAATATCGAGCAGCGGGTGCTCGACAGCTTTCGCGAAGAATTGGGGGATGAGGGGGATCAGGACCTGGCGCGAATCAAAGCGGTACGGGTGATACAGGGGGATCCTTCCCAAGTGATTCTCGACCAGGCACAGAAACTCTCTGTGGATTTGCTGATCGTAGGTAGTCATAGCCATGGCGCCGGCGCGGAGACACCTCTGGGCAGGACCGCTGCACGCGTATTACAGCTGTCGAGGGTGCCGGTCTATCTGGTGCCGCTGGTTGAGCGTCGTCGTCAAGGGGATCGCTAGTACAGGAATACTGGCACTTTGATGAAAAAGTTCTAGATTTATTCTTCAAACCATTAATATAGTTATATACCGTCGCTGATGCCCGTGGCGTCTACCTGCTTTGAGGGATACATATGAAGCTTCAACAACTGCGCTACATCTGGGAAGTGGCGCACCACGACCTCAACGTTTCTGCCACAGCCCAAAGCCTTTACACCTCGCAACCGGGCATCAGTAAACAGATCCGACTGCTGGAAGATGAACTGGGCGTCGAAGTTTTCGCCCGCAGTGGCAAGCACCTGACCCGCGTCACCCCGGCCGGCGAACGCATTATCACCACCGCTGGCGAGATCCTTCGCAAAGTTGAAAGCATCAAGCAGATTGCCCAGGAATTCTCCAACGAGAAGAAAGGCACCCTGTCGATCGCCACCACTCACACCCAGGCGCGTTATGCACTGCCGCCGGTGATCAGCAATTTCATCAAACAATACCCAGATGTGGCCCTGCACATGCACCAGGGTTCGCCGATGCAGATCGCCGAAATGGCCGCTGACGGTACCGTGGATTTCGCCATCGCCACCGAGGCCCTGGAGTTGTTCGGTGATTTGGTGATGATGCCGTGCTACCGCTGGAATCGCTGCGTCGTCGTGCCTCAGGGGCATCCGCTGACCAAAGTATCGAAACTTACGCTTGAAGCGTTGGCCGAGTACCCGATCGTCACCTACGTGTTCGGTTTCACCGGCCGCTCGAAGCTCGATGAAGCCTTCAGCCATCGTGGCCTGACGCCAAAAGTGGTGTTCACCGCCGCTGACGCCGACGTCATCAAGACTTACGTGCGCTTGGGCCTGGGTGTCGGCATCGTGGCGAAAATGGCGGTCGACGCCAAACTCGACAGCGATCTGGTGATGCTTGATGCCAGCGACCTTTTCGAATCCAGCATTACCAAGATCGGTTTCCGTCGTGGCACGTTCCTGCGCGGCTTCATGTGCGACTTCATCGAGAAATTCGCCCCGCACCTGACGCGCGAAGTCATGGCCAAAGCCATTCAGTGCCACAACAAGCAGGAACTGGAAGAGCTGTTCGACGGCGTCGAACTGCCGGTTCATTAATAGGGTTTGCTGCCTACACCACCTCGGTAACAGAAAACTGTTGCCGAGCACCCGCCACCAGAATCTCCACATCATCGCCTTCGAACTTGCCCAGCAGGCTTTTGCCCAAGGGCGAGCGAGGGGTGATAACCGTGATCAGTTGCCCCACAAGATCGACTTTCAATCCAGCTGCGTCGGGCGCCAGAAACAACCACTGCTCACGACCTTTCTCGTCTTCCAGTCCCAGCAGCGCACCGACTTCAATGCCCCGTTGATCGTCATAGGGGCGCAACGCCAGGTTCTGGCACAGCGTCAGTGAATGCCTGATTTCCTCAACGCGCTTCGCTTGGCCCGCAGCAAGATAAGACGCTTCCAGGCCCAGCGTGTCGTACTTGTTTTCAGCAATGTTTTCTTCGTGAGTCGCAGTTTCGTAGGCGGTTTGCGCGGCACGCTCGGCGATGTCGAGGTCGACGCGCAGCTTGTCGAGAATCAGTTGGTGGACGATCTTCTTGTTCATGTTCAATCGCAAAATTGCTGGACGTTGGCGCGGCTTTTTTCGCTGGGCGCGTTCTGATCTTGTTGCAGCCAGAACTGGCATTTCGGATTGGCCAGGTTACGGCTGCTGCCACGCGCCTGATCGAGCCGTTGCTGCTGCTCGTTTTTGCGCAGGTTTTCTTCGTACTGTTCGAACAGTGGGCTCTGTGGAGGAATGTCCGGCCGTGGCTGCAGTTCCACATGCTCTGGCGCGGGCGGTTTGACCCAGTGCTCGACAGCGGAGGTGACAGGCGTCAGTTGCTCCGGAAAAAACAGGCGCGAGGCAAGCCAGCAGGTCAGCGCTATGGCGATAAATCCCAACCATAATCCCAGGGCGATACTGCCGCTCAGTTTCAGCACGTTGAGCTGTATCGAAATCGGGCGGCGGGTGGCGGGACGGTAGGGCATGGCTGCCTCCTGGCGATGATGGCGGGCGAGCGGCGATTGTCGCATGAAGATTAATCGGCGTCGGCTCTTCTGCACGGAGTCATTTATGCGGACAATCGCCGCCTTTGCCAACGGGAGCCTGGAATGCCTGAAATGAAAACCCGCTGGGATATTTTTTGCACCGTGGTCGATAACTTTGGCGACATCGGTGTGACCTGGCGCCTGGCTCGACAGCTGGTGGCCGAGCACGATGTGGCTGTGCGTTTATGGGTTGATGATCTGCGCGCCTTCGAGCGCCTGTGTCCTGACATCGACATCACGCGTTCGCAACAATGGCAACAAGGTGTCGAGGTCAGACATTGGCCCGTCGACTGGCAACCTGCCGAATCCGCCGATGTGGTCATTGCCGCTTTTGCCTGCCAATTGCCGAGCCCTTACATGGATGCCATGGCCACTCGGGGACAACCGCCGCTGTGGTTGAACCTTGATTATCTGAGTGCTGAAGACTGGGTCGTTGGTTGTCACGGCTTGCCGTCGGTCAAATACAAGAACGTGCAGAAGTTCTTTTTCTTTCCGGGGTTCCGCAAGGGGACCGGCGGTTTGCTGCGTGAAAGCGGTTTGCTGGAGCGGCGTCAGCAGTTTCAACAGAATGCTGAAGCACAGCGAACCTTTCTGCAGGGCTTGGGGATTGATCGCTTGCCGGGAGCGCAGTTGATCTCGTTGTTCGCCTACGAAAATACCGGGCTCGCAAGTTGGCTCGACGCCATGGCGACCGATCCGATGCCCACGCATCTGCTGGTACCTGAAGGGCGGATTCTCGGTGATGTGGAGCGCTGGCTCGGTGTCGAGGGGTTGATGGCCGGTGCCGTGCACGTGCGCGATGCGTTGACGGTGCAAGTGCTGCCATTCGTCCGGCAGGATCAATACGACCTGTTGCTGTGGTGCTGCGACTTCAATGCCGTGCGGGGCGAGGATTCGTTCGTCCGCGCCCAGTGGGCGGGGCGGCCATTGCTCTGGCACATCTACCGGCAAGACGAGGATATTCACCTCGACAAGCTCGAAGCGTTCCTCACGTTGTACACAAAGGGCCTGTCGGCACCTGCCAGCGACGCGATCAGCGGCCTTTGGCGCGCCTGGAATGCCGGTGAGAAAATGACCGACCACTGGCAATCCACCCGTAAACACGGGCCGGAGCTGGAAAAACATGCGCAAGCGTGGTGTCTGGAACAGGCCTTGCAGGATGATCTTGCCGCAGCGCTGGTACAGTTTTATGTAAATTGGATATGATACGCGGCCTAGATTTTTGTAAATCCCATCCAAATTCGGATATTCGCAATGAAAACTGGTAAAGAACTGAAACCCGGTACCGTGATCCGTCTCGAAAACGATCCATGGTTGGTTCAGAAAGCTGAATTCACCAAGTCTGGTCGTAACAGCGCGATCATGAAGACCAAGCTGAAAAACCTGCTGACCGGTTACAAGACCGAGATCGTTTACAGCGCTGACGACAAGCTGGACGACGTGATCCTCGACCGCAAAGAAGCGACCCTGTCCTTCATCAGCGGCGACACCTACACGTTCATGGACACCACTGACTACACCATGTACGAGCTGAACGCTGAAGACATCGAAGCCGTTCTGCCTTTCGTTGAAGAAGGCATGACCGATGTTTGCGAAGCGATCTTCTTCGAAGAGCGTCTGGTATCCGTAGAGCTGCCGACCACTATCGTGCGCGTCGTTGACTACACCGAAGGTTCGGCTCGTGGCGACACGTCCGGCAAGGTGATGAAGCCTGCCAAGCTGAGCAACGGTACTGAGCTGCAAGTTGCTGACTTCATCGAAATCGGTGACAAGATCGAAATCGATACCCGCGATGGCGGTTCCTACAAAGGCCGTGCTAAATAAGCACAGCTTCAGGAATGAAAAAGCCCGACCATTGAGTCGGGCTTTTTTGTGCCTGCAAGATCAACAGATCGCGCTTAAACCGTTACATGCAAACGCACGTCGACGTTGCCACGGGTCGCATTGGAGTAAGGGCAGACTTGGTGCGCCGCTTCAACCAGCGATTGCGCATCGGCTTGTTCCAGGCCTGGCAGGCTGATGTGCAAGTCGATGTCCAGACCGAAACCACCAGGAATCTGGCCGATGCCCACATGGGCGGTGATCGAGGCGTCGTTTGGAATGGTGCGTTTGGTCTGGCTGGCCACAAACTTCAGTGCGCCGATGAAGCAGGCGGAGTATCCGGCAGCAAACAGTTGCTCGGGGTTGGTTGCCGCGCCGCCCGCACCGCCGAGTTCTTTCGGGGTGGCCAGTTTGACATCGAGAATGTTGTCGCTGGACACCGCACGACCGTCACGGCCGCCAGTGGAGGTAGCAATTGCAGTGTAGAGAGTTTGCATGGTGAAAGCCTCGATCTGGATTGACTGTCTGCGCTAAATGTTTGCGCGCTAAGTAAGTGCGAGATAAATGTATCTCGATAATATTTAGCGCGCAAGATAAATTTTTGAAAAAATTTCCCTTCGACGAAGCCGTGTGCGCAGAGCAGCGGAATAGAGCGGTTTAAATGCCAAGAGCAGCGCAAAACAAATATGGGAGCGAGCCTGCTCGCGATGGCGGTATGACAGGCACATCATGTGTTGACTGGCTCACCGCTATCGCGAGCAGGCTCGCCTCCCAGGGGTCAAGGTGGGGCGAGGTTTAGAGACTGCCCTGCAAATGCCGACGCAATGCCTGCAAATCCGCCTGCAGCTTCTGCAATTGCTCCAGCGTCTGCCCACTGGCACCGAGGATGCATTGCGGAATATCACGTGCCTTGTCCCGCAATGCACGACCTTGCTCCGTCAGTTCGACAATCACTACCCGTTCATCCTCACGACTGCGCGTACGACTCAGTAAACCCTCGACTTCCAGGCGTTTGAGCAGAGGCGTCAACGAGCCAGGATCGGTGAGCAGGCGCGTGCTGATTTCACCGACAGTCAGCCCGTCACGTTCCCACAACACCATCATCGCCAGGTACTGCGGATAGGTCAGACCCAAGGCTTGCAGCAGCGGCTTGTAAACCTTGGTCATCATCAACGACGTGGAATGCAGGGCGAAGCAGACCTGATTATCCAGCAGCAGGTGGTCACAGTTATCGGGAGAGGTGTGCTTTTTGGTCATGTCGAAGCCTTGATCAATGATCGTAATGAATCTAGCGGGCTAATCTTTGATGCGCCAGATAATTCTCGGCTAGTGCCGATCCAGGTTTTTCTGAAGCGCCAGATCCCATGGCGGGATTGGACTGAACCGGCTCTTGAGATATTCCAGCAGCAGTCGGCTGCGTGGATTGGGTTGTTGTTCCAGACGCAATGCATAAATTCCGGTGCTTTCCGGATCGGGCAGACCGTTGTCGCAGAACAACGGCAGCAACTCGCCGCGCACGAGGTATTCGCTGGCCAGCCAGGTTGGCAAGTGCGCAACGCCAAGCCCGGCAAGCGCGCCGCAGACCAGCGCTTCGGCATTGTTTGCGCTCATACGGATACGCGCGGGGCGATGCACTTGCAGCTGGCCGTTGCGTTCAAATCGCCAGGCAAACAGTGGTGCCAGACCCTCCCAGTCGAGACCGTCATGTTCAACCAGTTGCGCCGGCTCGCTCGGTACGCCCCGGCGCTTCAGGTAATCGGGGCTGGCGCAGGCAATGCGCACCATGCTCGCCAATGGCGTGGCCACCAAACGCGTATCGGCCATTTGCCCTGCGCGCAGTACCAGATCGACTTTGCCCAGGTTCAACCCCTGCATGTCCACAAAGCTGTCGATCAGGTGCAATTGCACATCGAGGCCGGGGTAGAGCATCAGAAAGTCGGCAATCACCGGTGCAAGGTGCCTACGCCCGAACGCGGCGGGCGCATCAATCCGGATCAATCCTTCCGGCGCACTGCTCAGGGAAACTGCTTCCGCCCTGGCGAGGCGTAATTCCGCCACGATCCGCCGTGCACGTTCGGCAAAAGCCAGGCCGGCCGGTGTCGCACGTACAGCGTGGGTGCTGCGGATGAACAATTGGCTGCCGACGGCGTGTTCCAGGCTGTCGATGCGCCTCGCCACTGCGGAGGGCGTCAGCGGATAACGGCGGGAGGCGGCGGAAAAGCTGCCGGTTTCCAGCACATCAAGAAACAACCCGAGCTGTTCGGTCAATTGATTAGGGTTCATGAGCGTTGCTTATGCAAAGTAGGCACAGCCATTGTGCGTTGCTGTGCGTTTCACTGCCAGCAGTGACTGCGTAGGATGAGCCTTCTGACAGGAAGGGAAATTGGCCGTGATCGAGTTTTTGATGTACCTGGTGTTTGGCGCTGCCCTCGGTACGCTGGGTGGTTTGTTCGGTATTGGCGGCGGCTTGATCGCGATTCCCCTGCTGGGCGTGCTGTTCGGTCTCGATCAGCAGATTGCTCAGGGCACCGCGCTGGTCATGGTTGTACCGAACGTGATGCTGGCGCTGTGGCGTTATCACCAGCGCAACCGGATCGAACTGCGCCACGCGTTGCCGCTGGCGTCGATGGGATTCTGCTTCGCCTGGCTCGGTTCGATCTGGGCAGTGGGCATTGATGCGCAAACCATGCGCGTCGGCTTCGTCGCCTTCCTGATTGCCCTGTCGGCCTACAACCTGGTGCGCATGTTTACCGCTAACGCACCCGCGTCGTCGCAGATGCGTTATTCCTGGCCGTGGCTGGGTGTCCTTGGCGCTGCGTCCGGTTCCATGGGTGGGTTGTTTGGCGTAGGCGGGGCGGTCGTGGCAACTCCGGTGTTGACCAGTCTGTTTGGTACAAGCCAGGTGGTTGCCCAGGGTTTATCGCTGGCACTGGCGTTGCCAAGTACTGGCGTCACGTTGGTCACGTACGCCGTGCACCATCAAGTCGACTGGATGATCGGCGTGCCGCTGGCCGTCGGTGGCCTGATGAGCATCAGCTGGGGCGTGAAGATTGCCCACGCCATGCCGGAGCGGCTGCTACGCGGGCTGTTTTGCGCCTTTCTGGTGCTGTGCGCGGTGATGCTCGCCTTTAAAGTTTGAAGCCTTCGACGATATGTTCGGCCAGGCTTTCAGTGATCGGCGACGGATTGTGCAGGTTGCGCACCAGCATGATGCTCGCCTCGGGCAACTCCGGCAGGCCCTCGGCTTCACCCAGAATGCGCATGTCCGGCGTGATCAGGCTTTCCAGTTGTGCGGTGACGGCCAGGCCGGCGCTGACCACCGCCATGATCGCCGACAGGCTGGAACTGTTGTATGCGACCCGATAATCCCGGCCCATGGCGTCCAGCGCATTGCAGGCCCACAACCGGCAGAAGCAATCACTGTTGAACATCGCCAAGGGCAACGGCGTTTGCTCATGGGCGCTGAAACATTGCGCTTCGGCCCAGACAAAACGCTCCTTGCGCAACAACTGGCCGATCTCGTTGCCCGGCTCGCGAGTGACGATGGACAAGTCCAGGTCCTGGCGCAGCAGCAATTGTTTTGATGATTCGCAATGGACCTCGATCTGGATCAGCGGGTAGGACTGTGCAAACCGCCGCAGAATCCCCGGCAGAAACCGCATCACATAATCGTCGGGCGTGCCGATACGCACCATGCCGACCATGTGCGGTTCTCGCAGCGTGTTGAACACCTCGCTGTGCAACTTCAGAATGCGCCTGGCATAGCCCAGCAATACCTGGCCTTCCGCCGTCAGCCGCACCTGGCGACCGTCACGCTGGAACAACTGGCGCTGCAACACATCCTCTTCAAGCCGCTTCATCTGCATGCTTACGGCAGATTGCGTGCGGTTGACCAGCTCCCCTGCACGGGTAAAACCACCTTGGTCGGCAATGGCGACGAAGGTGCGCAGCACTTCGGTGTCGATACTTGGGAAGGCTGACATACATCAATCTCCGAGATGTGTTGCATAAGAAACATTCGTTGGATTGATCTTAGCGCCAGCGCGACACTTGAGCCATCCCAAACGGAGGGCAACAAGATGAAAGGTCAAAACGAAGTCTTAGCCACAGAAAAACATTCCATCCATGTCGTATCTGATTTGCTGCACAAGTTGACTCGCTGGTACGAATTGCACCGTGAACGCGAACTGTTGGCCGGTATGAGCGACGAGGCGTTGAAGGACATCGGCCTGAGTCGTGCAGATGTCGAGCACGAAGTGGTCCGTCCATTCTGGGATGACCCGATGCACAAATGAGTCATTCACACCTACACAAAACCTCTTCCGGTGAGGTAGGTTGCGAGCAGACAAGGAGATGCTCATGCCCGCAACACTGTCCTTCTCCATCAAACAGGCTCGGCGTATGGCGCTGGCTGCCCAGGGATTCAACGGGCGCCAGCCGCCAGCGACGATCAAGGCGGCGCAGCTCAATCGCCTGATCGAACGTCTGGGCATCCTGCAAATCGATTCGGTCAATGCGCTGGTGCGTTCGCACTACCTTCCGCTGTTTTCCCGCCTCGGCAGCTACTCCTCCGACTTGCTCGACCAGGCTGCCTGGAGTCAGGGCCGGCGACGCACGCTGTTCGAATACTGGGGCCATGAAGCCTCTCTGTTGCCCTTGTCGATGTATCCGTTGATGCGCTGGCGAATGCTGCGCGCGACCCGTGGCGAGGACATCTATCAGCAACTGGCGCGTTTTGGTCGTGAGCAACAGGACACGATTCGCCGGGTGCTGGCTTCGGTTGAGGAGCTTGGGGCGCTGGGTGCCGGCAGCCTGTCGACTCGCGAAGAACGGGCCGGACCCTGGTGGGACTGGAGCGCAGAAAAGCATGCGCTGGAATGGTTGTTCGCTGCAGGTGAAGTGACCGTGGCGGGGCGACGTGGATTCGAGCGGCTTTATGATTTGCCGGAAAGAGTGATCCCCTCGGCGATACTCCAGCAACCTGTCCTTGAGGAAGCGGCAGCCCAGCGAGGGCTGTTGCTGCATGCCGCGACTGCCTTGGGCGTGGCGACGGAAAAGGATCTGCGCGATTACTTCCGGCTTAGCCCGGGTGATGCTCGCCCGCGTCTCGCCGAGCTGGTTGAGGAGGGGGCATTGCTGACCTGCGATGTGCAGGGTTGGCGGCAACCGGCCTACTGCCTGCCCGAGCCCAAAGTGCCGCGCAAGGTCGAGGCCAGTGCGTTGCTTTCACCCTTCGATTCACTGATCTGGGAGCGTAGCCGCACCGAGCGATTGTTCGATTTTCGTTATCGGCTGGAGATTTACACGCCGCAGGACAAGCGGGTGTTCGGCTATTACGTGCTGCCGTTCTTGCACCATGAAAGAATCGCGGCACGGGTGGACCTGCGTGCGGAAAGGGCCCAGGGGAGGTTGGCGGTGCATGCGGTACACGAGGAAGAGCCGGGGCTGGATGACGAGGGAATGCTGGCGTTGGCGATGAATTTGCGGCGGATGGCGGATTGGCTAGGGCTGACGCGGGTGCAGCTGAATTGTCAGCGGGTGAGTGCGGCCAGGTTGCGGGTAGCATTGGCTGCGATTGAGGGTGCCTGAGCTGGCCTGATCGCTAGCAGGCTAGCTCCCACAGTTGAACGCGTTCGGCAGAACAGCGCGGTAAAAATGTGGGAGCTAGCCCGCTAGCGATTGTTTCAAAGTGATTTACCGCCGGACTTGTTTCAACGTCTCGGCAATCAGAAACGCCAATTCCAGCGACTGATCGGCATTCATCCGCGGATCGCAATGGGTGTGATACCGGTCCGACAATCCATCTTCGGTAATAGGTCGCGCGCCACCGATGCACTCGGTCACGTTCTGCCCGGTCATCTCGATGTGGATGCCACCGGCGTAAGTGCCTTCCGCTTCGTGAACCTGGAAGAACTGCTTCACTTCTCCAAGAATCTGCGCAAAGTCGCGAGTCTTGTAGCCGCTGCTGGCCTTGATGGTATTGCCATGCATCGGATCGGAGCTCCAGAGCACCTGCTTGCCCTCGCGCTGCACGGCGCGGATCAACGCGGGCAGATGATCACCCACCTTGTTCGCGCCCATCCGGGCAATCAGGTTCAGACGACCTGGGTCGTTGTCCGGGTTTAGCACGTCGATCAGACGAATCAGATCGTCGGGGTTCATGCTTGGCCCGACCTTGACGCCGATCGGGTTGTTCACGCCCCGCAGGAACTCGACATGAGCGCCGTCGAGCTGACGGGTGCGGTCGCCGATCCACAGCATGTGCGCCGAGCAGTCGTAGTAATCGTTGGTCAGGCTGTCGCGACGCACGAAGGCTTCTTCGTAGTTCAGCAGCAGCGCTTCGTGGGCGGTGAAAAAACTGGTTTCGCGCAGCTGTGGCGAACTGTCCATGCCACAGGCGCGCATGAAGGCCAGTGTTTCATCGATGCGATCGGCCAGGTGGCTGTATTTTTCAGCCAGTGCCGAGTTGGCGATGAAATCCAGGTTCCACTTATGCACCTGGTGCAGGTCGGCAAAACCGCCTTGGGCAAAGGCCCGAAGCAGGTTCAAGGTCGCCGTGGACTGGTGATAGGACTGGAGCAAGCGCTCCGGGTCCGGCACACGGCTTTTCTCGTCGAAACCGATGCCGTTGACGATGTCTCCGCGGTACGCCGGCAAGGTCACGCCGTCGATGGTTTCGTCGTTGGCTGATCGTGGCTTGGCGAATTGCCCGGCCATGCGTCCAACTTTGACCACCGGGCATCCGGCAGCAAACGTCATGACGATCGCCATTTGCAGCAGCACTTTGAACGTGTCGCGAATCTTCGCGGCGGAGAACTCGGCGAAGCTCTCGGCGCAGTCGCCGCCCTGCAACAGAAACGCGCGGCCCTGGGTCACCTCGGCAAACTGACGGCGCAACTCCCGGGCTTCACCGGCAAACACCAGCGGCGGATAGCTGGCCAGCGTTTGCTCGACGTGCAGCAAATGCGCCGCGTCGGGGTAGTGGGGTTGTTGCTGGATCGGCAAGGCGCGCCAGCTGTCAGGACTCCAGGGTTGGCTCATCACGGTCTCGGTTGGTTTACGCTCGGACCGTCATGTTATCAGCAATTAATGCGTGACCTGTTCCCGTTGCTTCGCGGACAATCGCGCCTTTGCCGCTTCAAGCTGCGGCAGGCCCGGTAATGATCTGGAGACGAAATGACTGAGGAGCGCGTCGAGCATCTGCTCGCCGAGGTACAGGATGAGTTCGGCGTGATACGCGTGCTGGAAGTGGCCGATTACCGTTTTCTCGAATTCGGTGATGCCATCGAACAGAGTTGCGTGTTTACTGCCGATCCCAGCTGGCTCGAATACGACTACACCCGCGCGATGTTGATCGGCGCGTTGTGCCACGATCAGCCGGAGAGTGCGCTGTTTCTGGGGCTCGGGGCAGGCACATTGACCCAGGCCTGCCTGAAGTTCCTGCCGCTGGAAGACGTCGAGGCTATCGAGCTGCGTCCCGATGTACCGCGCCTGGCCATTGAGTTCCTTGGGCTGGATGATGACCCGCGGCTGTATATCCGTGTGGGCGATGCGCTGGAACTGCTCGACACCGCCGAGCCTGCCGACCTGATTTTCGTCGACCTCTATACCGATGTCGGTCCGGGTGTCGGGCATCTGGCCTGGAGCTTTTTGGAAAACTGTCAGAAGCGCCTGAATCCAGGCGGCTGGCTGGTGATCAACCAATGGGCCACCGATGATGGAAAACCCTTGGGCGCGGCGCTGCTGCGCGGTTTGTACCACCGCCATTACTGGGAGTTGCCGGTGAAGGAGGGCAACGTGATTTTGATCGTGCCTTCGGAGCTGGATCAGGAACTGGACATGGATGGGCTGATCGCGCGGGCTGAAGGACTGGCGCCGCAGCTGGGGTATTCGTTGCAGCCGTTGATCAAGGCGATTCGCCCGGCTACTTGAGGTTGTTGAGCCCCCTGTAGCTGCCGAAGGCTGCGATCTTTTGATCTTAATCTTTTGGCAGCTTCAACAAGCTGAAAATCAAGATCAAAAGATCGCAGCCTTCGGCAGCTCCTACAGGGGTGGTGCTGCCTTCAGCAGCCTTTGAAAACGCCCGGCCGCTTCTCGACCATCGACCGCACCCCTTCCTTGGCATCTTCACTCGCCATCAACTTCTTCACCAGCGGCGGCAACGCCTGCGCCGCTGCAGTTTCCCCTTCATACCGTGCCTGGCGAGCCGACATCAATGTCGCCTGAACCCCAAGCGGCGCCTGCCGGGCGATCCGTTCGGCCAGCTCAATCGCCCGTGGCAACAAATCCTCGCTGGCCATGACTTCCTGCACCAACCCCAGGTGCAACGCCTCGTGGGCATCGAATTCATCGCCGGTCAGCAACCAGCGCATGGCATTGCCCCAGCCCGCGACCTGATGCAGGCGCAGCGTGGCCCCGCCAAACGGGAATATCCCCCGTTGCACTTCTTTCTGGGCAAAACGGGTGTTGCTGGCGCACAGGTTGATGTCAGCGGCCAGCATCAGCTCGATGCCGATGGTCAGGCAGTAACCTTGTGCAGCGACAATCACCGGTTTACTCACCCTTGGCCCGGCAAATACACCCCAGGGATCGCAGCCGCCCGGAGGCGCCTGCCAACCTTCAGCCAGGGACGCGCTGGCACTGACCAGGTCGAGCCCGGCGGTAAAATGCTCCCCATGGCCGAACACCACGGCCACCCGCGCGTCGCTGTCCGCTTCGAGCTCGCCATAGGCCAGGCTGAGCTCGTTGAGCAGTTGCAGATCGAAGGCGTTGCGCTTGGCCACCCGGTCCAGACCGATTAACAGGACATGACCGCGCCGTTCGCGGCTGACTCGACTGCAGCTGGGTTGATCCATGGAACATTTCCTCGGGCGGGAAGAGGTGGGAAGGCGTCAGTGAGACCGCAAGTTTTTGTCGTCAGGGTGAACCGTTTTAGCGCCATCCCCAGCAGGGCTGGGCCTTTGAAAAATAGACCGTTGCGCGATTATGCGCAAAGCCTGTGACATAACGGTGTATCCGTCAGTTTTCCGACAAATAATGCTCCCTTTTTGGGCGAATTCCGGTATAGTGCGCGCCGGCCTTTAACCGGGCCGCGTTTAGGTAGCGCAATTCCCCGAAGTCAGCTTCGGCTGCACGTCCGCACACCGGACTCTCCCTTGACGAATCTTTTTCATTCATTCGTTTTCGCAAATCCCCGCCGACAAAGCAGCCAGGGCGACTCTTGAGTCTTACACGGCATGCGCAGCTTTGGAGCATGGGTCTTTGCGGATGCACTTAGAGGCAGACCCATGACCCAGGAAACCGGCGGCTTCGCCGCTTTTAATCTTAATCCGAATATTCTTGCAGCCGTCATTGCGACTGGCTACGAAGAGCCTTCGGCTATTCAGCAGCAATCGATCCCGATCATCATGGCCGGCCACGACATGATTGGCCAAGCGCAAACCGGTACGGGTAAAACCGCCGCTTTCGCCCTGCCGATCCTGCATTGCATCGATCCTGCCAAGCGCGAGCCGCAAGCCCTGATCCTGGCGCCAACCCGTGAGTTGGCGCTGCAAGTAGCAACCGCTTTCGAAACCTACGCCAAGCAAATGCCGGGCGTTACCGTTGTGGCCGTTTACGGCGGCGCGCCTATGGGCCCACAACTGAAAGCAATCCGTAACGGCGCACAGATCGTTGTCGCCACCCCGGGCCGCCTGTGCGACCACCTGCGTCGCGACGAGAAAGTCCTGTCGACCGTGAACCATCTGGTTCTCGACGAAGCTGACGAAATGCTCAAGCTGGGCTTCATGGACGACCTGGAAGTCATCTTCAAGGCTCTGCCAGCGACCCGTCAGACCGTACTGTTCTCGGCGACCCTGCCACAGTCGATCCGTGCCATTGCCGAACGTCACCTGCGTGACCCGCAACACGTGAAGATCCAGACCAAGACCCAGACCGTTACCGCGATCGAACAGGCTCACCTGTTGGTTCACGCTGACCAGAAGACCTCGGCTGTATTGAGCCTGCTGGAAGTCGAAGACTTCGACGCCCTGATCATGTTCGTGCGCACCAAGCAAGCGACCCTGGACCTGGCCAGTGCCCTGGAAGCCAAAGGCTACAAAGCCGCTGCGCTGAACGGTGACATTGCCCAGAATCAGCGTGAGCGCGTGATCGACTCCCTCAAGGATGGCCGTCTGGACATCGTTGTGGCGACCGACGTTGCTGCTCGTGGCCTGGACGTTCCGCGCATCACTCACGTGTTCAACGTTGACATGCCGTACGATCCAGAGTCCTACGTTCACCGTATCGGCCGTACTGGCCGTGCCGGTCGCGAAGGTCGTGCGCTGTTGCTGGTGACTCCGCGTGAGCGCCGCATGCTGCAAGTGATCGAACGTGTAACCGGTCAGAAAGTGGCTGAAGTCCGCCTGCCGGATGCTCAGGCCGTTCTCGATGCCCGCATCAAGAAACTGACCAACAGCCTGTCGCCGCTGGTTGCTGATGCTGAATCGACTCACGGTGATCTGCTGGATCGTCTGACTGCCGACATCGGTTGCAGCCCGCGTGCCCTGGCCGCGGCCCTGCTGCGCAAGGCTACAAACGGTCAAGCACTGACCCTGGCTGCGATCGAGAAAGAACGTCCACTGGTGCCGAACAATGCACCGCGTGGCGATCGTCCTGAGCGTACCGGTGATCGTCCGGACCGTGGTGATCGCGAGCGTCGTGCTCCGGTTCCATTGGCTGAAGGCCGTGCTCGTTGCCGTACCGCGCTGGGCGCGCGTGATGGTATCGCCGCCAAGAACCTGCTGGGCGCCATCCTGAACGAAGGCGGCCTGGCTCGTGAAGCGATCGGTCGCATCCAGGTGCGTGACAGCTTCAGCCTCGTTGAGCTGCCGGAAGATGGTCTGGAGCGTTTGCTGACCAAGCTGAAGGACACTCGCGTTGCCGGTAAGCAGTTGAAGCTGCGTCGCTACCGCGAAGATTGATCCGCTCTCGAGCTGATTGATCAAAAATAAAAAATCCCCGACTGGTTCGGGGATTTTTTTATGCCTGCGTTGTGGCGAGGGGATTTATCCCCGTTCGGCTACGCAGCAGTCGTAAAACCTGAACGCAAGATCTATCTGATGCACCGCGCTGCCCGAACTCACGACTGCTTCGCAGCCGAACGGGGATAAATCCCCTCGCCACATTGCAGCTGTTCCAAATGCCACAAAGCGGCTACAAGGTTAGTCCGTAACCGGTCCGCCACCCGCCGTAATCACTTGCACACTCATGCGCGGTGTCGCCAGATCAAGCCCTGCTTCATCCAGTTGCCGCTTGAGTAACAGGTTGAACGCCCGGGAGACTTCCCACTGCTTGATCGGAGCGGTCTTGAATCGGGCGCGAAGTATTGCGTTGCCCGACTCGAAACTCTCGACGCCCTGAATCTCCAGTGGCGACCAGATGTTGCGCCGTTGCAGTGGGTCCGTCCGCATCTTCTGCCCCACATCGCGCATCAACTTGATCGCGTCATCGATGTTCATGGCGGAAGGGATGGCCACCCTGAAAATCGCGTAACCGAATTCCCTGGAGTAGTTCTTGATGCTTTTGATTTCGCTGAACGGGATGGTGTGGACGATGCCGTCGATATCTCGCAGGCGCACGGTGCGAATCGTCAGGCCTTCAACCGTGCCCAGGTGGCCGCCAACGTCCACGTAATCGTCGATGGCCAGGGAATCCTCAATGATGATGAACAGCCCTGTAATCAGGTCGGCAACCAGCGACTGGGCACCGAAACCAATGGCCAGACCGATCACGCCGGCACCGGCCAGCAGTGGCGTGACGTTCATGCCCATGTTTGCCAGCGCAACGATCAGCGCAACGATGAAAATCGCCACGAACAGCACGTTGCGGATCAGCGGCATCATCGTCTGCGCGCGGGCATTTGCCAGGCCTTTGCGCGAGCGGGTGAGGGCGTGGTGCACTGCGGTGTCACTGAGAATCCAGATCAGCCAGGCAAAAATAAGCGTCCCCGCCAGGCTGAACAGTTTGACGCTGACTTCATGACCTTCGCCTTCGGTGAAGGTAATCAGTGACATGCCCCAGACGCGCAGGCCAAGCTCAATGAACGCCAGCCACACCAACAGGTGGGCGAGGGTGTAGAAAAAGTTTTTCAGTCGATCCGAATACAACGCATGCCGCTTCACGCCTCGCTGCGGTTTGAGCGAGTGACGGCGCACCAGCCCATTGATGACCATGCACAGCACCAACAGCACCGTGCAGATCAGCGACTGACGCAACGCAGTGCTGGTGTCGCCAGCTGACACGAAAGTGGCAAACAACGAAATGCCCACCAGTACCAGGGCGGGTATGTACCAGAAGGTTCCGAGGATATCGATGGTGTCGCTGAGTGCGCGGCGGGTCAGGCGCCGTGACAGTGGCTGGTTGCGGATCAAGTGCGCAATTGGACGGCGGAAGCGCAGGATAAACAGTCCGGTGGACAGTGCGGCCAGGACATTGGCGATCGTTGCGGCGGTGTGCGCCAGGTGGGTGCCGAGGCTTTCAACCAGTCGCGGATCACTCAAGGCTTCGCCGAATGCGGCGAAGCTGCCGATCAGCCACAACGGCCGAAAGGCCTGATGCCGCAGGATGTACAGGGCACGGTGACGGTGTGGGCCGTCGAGCAGGGAGAAAGCGATGACGCAGATCGCCGAGAAGCAGGTGCCCACCACCAGCGCATACGCCAACACCATGGCCAGGCTTTTGCCTAATGACGAGGGCAGCGCGTAGGTCATGTAGACCGTCATCACCAGCGCTATCAGCCACGGCCCGAGTTTGCGCAAGGCGAAACGCAACATGTCCAGGGCGCTGGGATGTTGCGGCAACTCTTCGGTCAGGCCGAAGCGCATGCGCACCCGGTGACTGAGCCAGATAAGCACGGCGGCGAGCAAACTCCAGACCATCAGGATCATGGCAAAGGCAAAGATGATCGGCAGCCATTCATTGGCCGGCACGATCAAGGCCTTCAGTTCTTCCTTGGTCAGTTCGTACTCTTCGGACCAGCGCGTGAGTGGACTGTCGGCGCCGGAAAACTGCTTCTCGAGACTTGCCAAGGTCCCGCCGATCAATCCGAGTACGCCCTGTTCGGCGGCGGGCTGGGCCTTTTTGGTGGCATCACGCAACTTCTTCAGGTCGGCGAGCAATTTGGTCCGCTGCTGATCGTTCTCCAGCGACTTGATGACTTCGTCAAGGGATTGCCCCAGCGGTTCCTGGGCTTCTGGCTGGGCTTTCGCCGAACCGTTGAGCAGGCTCGGCAGGCCGACGGCCTTGGCTGGCGCCATTGGCAAGAGCGTCATGAGGCAGACGAGGAGGAGATACGGCAGGGCGAAAAGACGAGCGAACACTAGGCGGTCAACCTTGGAATGAGCAGATCGACCGAGTGTACGAGCCCGCTAAAATCAATGCGAGCCGGGGAGCGGATTTATTCGTTAAGTTTGGCGAGGATCTTGAACACCACGGTGGCGAGGATCGTCAGCATGCCGATCCACATGGCGAACACGCCGGCATTCTTGTCACGGAAATTGAAGCCGATGGCGAGCAGGATCATCCCGGACAGGATCGGAATCAGCATGGCGTGGAAGGACTGCATGGAGATCATGGAGCGACTGCCTTGTCTTGGGATGATTTAAGTTTAGGTGGCTTTTAGCCGCGCGGTGTTGAGGCGTATCAAAAATGAGGCATCCGCCGCATGAAAGTGTCGTCCCTAACGACGCTTTCGCGAGTAAGCCCGCTCCCACATCGTGAAATGGGTTCCCTTGTGGGGGGGCGGGCTTGCTCGCGAAGCTTTTTGACGATTAAGGCAATTCCTGGCAGGCGTAAAAAGCGCTCAGCACTTTCACCAGGTGGGCCAGGTCATGGCTGCCGCACAGTTCACGGATCGAATGCATGGCGAATGTCGGCAGGCCGATGTCCACGGTGCGCACGCCCAGGTGACTGGCGGTAATCGGGCCGATGGTCGAGCCGCAACCCATGTCGCTGCGCACCACGAAGCTCTGCACCGGTACTTCTTCGGCCATGCACAGATGACGGAAGAACCCGGCGGTTTCGCTGTTGGTGGCGTAGCGCTGGTTGCTGTTGACCTTGATGACCGGACCAGCGTTGAGTTTAGGGCCGTGGTTGGCGTCGTGCTTGTCGGCGTAGTTGGGATGCACGCCATGGGCGTTGTCGGCCGACACCAGCAGGGACTTCTGGATGGTCCGTACGAACTCGTCACCCTCGGGCAGAAGGCGGCGCAAGGTTTGCTCAAGCATCGGGCCATCGGCGCCGCACGCCGAGCAGGAGCCGACTTCTTCGTGGTCGTTGGCCACCAGTACGCAAGTTTCGTCGGTCTCGGCCGTCAGCAATGCTTGCAGGCCGGCGTAGCACGACAGCAGGTTGTCCAGGCGCGCGCCCGCGATGAAGTCGCCGTGCAGGCCAATAACCGCCGCGCTTTGGGTGTCGTAGAAGCTCAGCTCGTAGTCGAGCACCACGTCGGCGTTCAGACCATGTTCCAGTGCCAGTTGATTGGTGAGCACTGCGCGGAAGTCGACGCGCTCGTCGCCGGCAAATTGCGCGAGGATCGGTGGAAGTTCAGTCTGCGCATTGATCGCCCAGCCCATGTTGGCTTCACGATTGAGGTGAATCGCCAGGTTGGGAATGGTCGCGATGGGCGCTTTGAAATCGATCAGCTGGCTCTCGACCTTGCCGTCACGACGAAAGGTGACACGGCCAGCCAGGGACAGATCCCGGTCAAACCAGGGTGCCAGCAGCGCACCACCGTACACTTCGACACCCAGCTGCCAGAAACCCTGGCGTTGCAGTTCCGGTTGCGGCTTGACGCGCAGGCACGGGCTGTCGGTATGGGCGCCCACCAGGCGAATACCGCCATGCAGCGGTGAGTGACGGCCCATCTTGATGGCGACGATCGAGGAGTCGTTACGGGTGACGTAGTATCGGCCGTTGGCTTCGGTGGTCCAGGGCTCGCGCTCATCAAGGCGCTGAAAGCCGGCCGCTTCCAGGCGCTGTACAAGGCTGGCAGTGGCATGAAACGGGGTGGGGGAGGCCTTGAGGAAGTCGATCAGGCCTTGGTTCAACTCTTCGCGCATAAGTAGCTCCAGACAGCAATGGCGCCAGTTTAACGTATTGATCAAAGAATTGGCGGGGGAGTGCTGGTTAGGCGGTCCACGGTATCGGGTCCGGAGGAAATCCCTATAGGAGCGAGCTTGCTCGCGAAGGTCGTGAACGATTACGCGGAAAACCAAATGCGCTGCGGCGTCCTTGGGTTTTTCGCGAGCAGGCTCGCTCCTACAGGATTTTGCTTTTGCTTTAGAACGGTGCCGGACACTCGAAGCGCAGGCGTTCACCGGTTTGCGGATGGGTGAAGCTCAGCATGCTCGCGTGCAGACACAGTCGTGGCCAGGCAGCCAGCGCCTGTTCGTGGGCGTACAGCCCGTCACCCAGCAGTGGATGACCAATGGACAGCATGTGCACGCGCAGTTGATGGGAGCGGCCAGTGATTGGCGTCAGTTCGACCCGGCACCAGTCGCCGCATCGCTCCAGCACGCGCCAGAAGGTCAGGGCGTGCTTACCGAATTCATGGTCAACCACATGACGTGGTTTGGTCGGCGGATCGTAGCGCAACGGCAAATCGATGCTGCCGCTATCGAGTTCAGGCTGACCCCAGCACAGTGCGGTGTAGGCTTTTTCGGTTTCGCGGTCGTGAAATTGCCGGGACAGCTCGCGATGAGTATCCGGGTCACGCGCCAACAGAATGATGCCGGAGGTTTCCCAGTCCAGTCGGTGGACGATTCGCGCTTCCGGGTAGCCGTTTTCTTGCAGGCGGGTAATCAGGCAGTCCTTGTTGTCATCAGCCCGGCCAGGGACGGAAAGCAGCAACGTAGGCTTGTTCACCACCAATACGGCGGCGTCCTGATAAATGATGTGGACGTTGGACAGCGGCATTAAAACAGCCTCGTAACAAATGCCAACGGCGGCTCAGGCTTTCGCAAATCCGTGGGAGCAAAGCTTGCTCGCGATGCAGTCAACCCGGTCCGAACCGGATGGATGCTATCGCGAGCAAGCTTTGCTCCCACAGGGGCGTAAGCCTGAGCCGCCGTGGCTCCTGTCTGATCGACTAGCGGTCAGGCAGGGTGATATTGAGTTCCAGAATCGAGCAGCTGCCCTGGTTTTCCAGAGCGACATGCACGTCATCGGACCCGATATTGACGTATTTGCGAATCACCTCGACCAGTTCCTTCTGCAAGGCTGGCAGGTAGTCCGGTGTACTGCGTTGGCCGCGTTCATGCGCCACGATGATCTGTAGACGCTCTTTCGCTACCGAGGCTGTGCTTGTCTTCTTGTTGGCACGAAAGAAGTCAAAAAGGTTCATTACCTACCTCCAAACAGGCGCTCGAAGAATCCCTTCTTCGTGACATCGAGAAAACGATGCTCTACGGTTTTGCCCAGCAGACGATCAACGGCATCGCTGTATGCCTGGCCGGCATCGCTCTGGTCGTCGAGAATCACCGGTACACCCGAGTTGGAAGCCTTGAGCACTGCCTGGGATTCGGGAATGACACCCAGCAGGGTGACGGACAGGATTTCCTTGACGTCTTCGACGCCGAGCATTTCACCGTCACTCACGCGTTGCGGGTTGTAGCGGGTCAGCAGCAAGTGTTCCTTGATCGGATCCTCGCCCTTTTCAGCGCGGCGGGATTTGCTGGCCAGCAGGCCAAGCATACGGTCCGAGTCACGTACCGAGGACACTTCCGGGTTGGTCACGATGATCGCTTCATCAGCGAAGTACATGGCCAGGTGGGCGCCTTTCTCGATGCCCGCCGGGGAGTCGCAGACCACGAATTCGAAATCTTCTTTCAACGCCATCAGGACTTTTTCCACGCCTTCGACGGTCAGCGCGTCTTTGTCGCGGGTCTGGCTGGCGGCGAGGACGTAAAGGTTTTCCAGGCGCTTGTCTTTGATCAGGGCCTGTTGCAGGTTCGCTTCGCCGTTGACGACGTTGACGAAGTCATACACCACGCGACGTTCGCAACCCATGATCAGGTCGAGGTTACGCAGGCCCACGTCGAAGTCGACGATAACTGTTTTGTGACCGCGCAGTGCGAGGCCGGTACCGATAGCGGCACTGGTGGTGGTCTTACCCACACCACCCTTGCCGGATGTAACCACGAGAATCTTGGCCAAGGTGTTTCACCCCTAAGGAAAAAGGACATTTAGCCCCTGAAAAACATCTCTAGAAAACTACTGCAGTCGGACAGCCTTGGCTGGAATCCGGCCCTGAACGGCGATTACCTTCGGTAAACACTGCTTTTGGCCATTTTCCGACTTCGTTCAAGCCGTTTTCGCTACGTTTTAGAGATGCTTGGAAAATGCGGCAGTATCCGTTAAAGCCGAATGATGTTCAACACATCGCCCGACAGGCTGACCTGTACGCCCGAACCCCATAAAGGGTCGCGGCGCAGATCCTCCGAAACCTTGTAATGGCCCGCGATGGAGACCAGTTCAGCGCTCATTTGCTGACAGAAAATCCTGGCTTTCGTGTCGCCCTTGACCCCGGCCAGAACGCGACCACGCATCGGGCCGTATACATGGATGTTGCCATCGGCCAGAAGTTCCGCCCCCGGGCTCACCGAGGAGATCACCACAAGATCACAGCCCTGGGCATAAATCTGCTGACCGCCGCGTACCGGTGACGTGATGATTTTCGTTGGCTTGATCGTCGGCTCCGGTGGTTTTTCCGGTTTTTTCACCACGACGCCTTCATTGGGGTCCAGTGGACGTTCCCTGGCACCGGACGGCGGGAGCACCGGCAAATCCACGGCAATGGCGGCAGCGATGTCCTCAATGCGGCTGGCACGGATCGCCAGCGTGCGCAGGCCATGTTGGCGACACACGCGCATCAGGCCTGGCAAATCCACGGCGCCTTCGCTGGGTGGAAGTTTGTCCAGGGCCAGCACCAGCGGGGCGTTGCTGAAGAAGTTGGGCGCCTGGGCGACCTTGGCGGCCAGTTGTCGATCGAGGTTCTCGAGGTCGTTACGGGCCAGTTCCAGCACCGTAATGGCGAGCATGCTGCCCTTCAACTGGAACACGGGATCTTTGTCTAGCGGTTCGGTTTGGCTCATGGTCGGCATACAACGACTTGTCACTAAAAGTGCCGAGACTTATAACGAGAACGCCCGCGAGCCGCAAGCCGGGTCGAACGATGTAGAATGCGCGGCCATTGTCTTGACGGAAGCTTTAATGGATCGCCCGCGTTTTCGAACAGCCTTTCTTTCTCCGCGTTTCTGGCCGCTGTGGTGTGGCTTGGGGCTGTTGTGGCTGATTGTTCAGCTGCCTTATCGCGCGTTGCTGTTTATCGGTCGCTTGCTCGGTGCATTGATGTATAGGCTGGCCGGCGACAGACGGCGCATCGCCAAGCGCAATCTCGAACTGTGTTTTCCTGAAAAAACCGCCGCCGAGCGCAAACGACTGCTCAAGGAAAACTTCGCGTCTACCGGCATTGCCTTCTTTGAAATGGCCATGAGCTGGTGGTGGTCGCGCGAGCGTCTGGCGAAACTGGCCCATGTCGAAGGCCTGGAGCATTTGCAAAAAGCCCAGCGCGAAGGCAAAGGCGTGATCCTGATGGCGGTGCATTTCACCACGCTGGAAATTGGCGCGGCATTGCTCGGTCAGCAGCACACCATCGATGGCATGTACCGCGAGCACAAAAATCCGCTGTTCGATTACATCCAGCGCCGTGGCCGCGAGCGGCACAACCTCGACTCGCTGGCCGTGGAGCGTGACGACGTGCGTGGCATGCTCAAACTGCTGCGTGCCGGCCGGGCGATCTGGTATGCGCCGGATCAGGACTACGGCGCCAAGCAAAGTATCTTCGTGCCGTTGTTCGGTATCCAGGCGGCCACGGTCACTGCCACCAGCAAGTTTGCGCGCCTGGGCAAGGCGCTGGTAGTGCCATTCACCCAGGAGCGTCTGGCAGACGGCAGCGGGTACCGACTGGTGATTCATGCCCCGCTCGAAGGTTTCCCGGGCGAAAACGAAGAGGCCGATTGCATTCGCATCAATCAATGGGTCGAAGGCGTCTTGCGCGAATGCCCCGAGCAATACCTCTGGGCCCATCGCCGCTTCAAGAGCCGTCCACCCGGCGAGCCCAAGCTCTACGCCAAACGCGGTTAAAACCCACAAGCACCAGGGAGTGTTGCGATGAGTCCTGCTGAACCGGTTACAGGTTTGATTCTATCCGGCGGCGGGGCTCGGGCGGCCTATCAGGTGGGGGTGCTGGCGGCGATTGCCGAGTTGCTGCCCGAGGGTGCGGACAATCCGTTCCCGGTGATCGTCGGCACCTCGGCCGGAGCAATCAATGCGGTGAGCCTCGCCAGCGGGGCGATGGACTTCCGTGGCGCTATCGAGCGTCTGACGACCTTCTGGCAGGGCTTTCGCAGCCATCTGGTGCTGCGCAGCGATTGGCCGGGGGTGATCCATCAAGCCAGCCGCTTTGTCGGTCACAGCTTGTTGGGCATCGGTGCGCAGGTACCGGTGGCCTTGCTCAACAGTTCGCCGCTGCGCGGATTGCTCAACGACAAACTGCAAATGAACGGCATCGCTGAGGCCATCGCGCAAAAACAATTGCAGGCCGTGGCGGTGACCGCCTTCGGCTACGAATCCGGCCAGGCCGTCACGTTCTATCAGGGCGGCGGCACCATTGACGCCTGGTTGCGCCATCGGCGTATCGGCGTGCCGACTCAATTGTCGGTTGAACACTTGCTCGCCAGCTCCGCCATTCCGCTGCTGTTTGCACCGGTAAAAATCGGCGAGGAGTATTTCGGCGACGGCGCTGTCCGCCAATCCGCACCGATCAGCCCGGCCCTGCACCTGGGCGCGAGCCGTGTGCTGGTGGTGGGTGTCAGTGGCAATCCGCGAGGGGTCGACCCGGAGCAGCCGCTGCAACGCGCCTACACAGGCCAGCAGCCGACCCTGGCGCAGATCGGTGGGCACATGCTCAACAGTACGTTCATCGACAGCCTGGAAAGCGACATCGAGCTGCTGCAGCGTCTGAACCAGTTCAGCCACCTGATGCCCGATGGCACGCCGACCCGTGCGTTGGGCGTGGCTCCGGTGGAAGTGCTGGTGATTTCACCGAGTCAGCCAATTGATGAAATTGCGGCGCGGCATCGCCAGGAATTGCCGGCGGCGCTGCGGCTGTTCCTGCGCGGGCCGGGAGCCACGAAAACCAGCGGGGCAGGGGTGCTGAGCTATCTGCTGTTCGAGGCGGGGTATTGCAGCGAATTGATTGATCTGGGACGGCGGGATGCGTTGGCCAAGCGGGGGGAGCTTTGCCGGTTTTTGGGGTTGGCGGATTCTGTTATCCCGGCCTGAGATTGGCGGTGCGGCCATCGCTGGCAAGCCAGGTTCTCACAGAGATTGTGTCGTTCGCTGATGACGTGAACGACACACAACCCTGTGGGAGCCTGGCTTGCCAGCGATGCTTTTTACGGTCAGAAGTGGAACTTCACCAGGAAGCTCGTCACGTTCTGATTGGTCGTAAACGCACGGGTGTCGTCGATCCCGTACTTGTCCTTCCAGTAGTCGTACTCCACACCCACATACAACTGCTTCTCGCCGAAATTCAGCGCCTTGCCCAAGTCGTATTTGACCTGTGGGTTGAAGTGCAGGTTGGCGTGGTAGTCGCCTTTGGAGTTCGAGTCGTTGTCCATCACCCAATCCATGTAACCATCGATCAGGATGTTCGAGTCGCCGACCGGAATGGTGTAGGACCACACAGGCGTGACCTGCCAGACGTTGTCACCCGCACGCGAACCTTCGGTGTGGCGCTGGTAGAAGTTCAGCTGGAAGTAGTCGAAACCAGGGATCGCCAGGTCGAAACCCGGACCGATCAGGTAGGACTCGGTATCACCCTCGCCGAACTCGTAGGTCATCGCCAGCAGCACGTCCTTGATCGGGCCGAACTCGATCTTCTGGTCCAGCACCTTGCCCAGGGAAATGCGCGGCTGGAATTCACCGTAGTAAGTGTTCGGACCGTTGTTGAAGTCCTTGCCACCGTTGTAGAAGATCTTGTCGACGAAGAAGAAGTTATCCCCATACTTCCACCCGTCGGCGTGTTCGAAGGTGACGGTTTGCTGAATGGCCGGATTGACCTTGAAGTCCTTGCCATACAGGTAGCTCAGGCTGTTGTTCTGCCATTGCAACAAGTCGCCGGCCATCGCTTGGCCCCCCGCCAGCAAGGTCGTGGCAAGCATCAGGCTAGTGCACGTACGTTTCATTCGGTTGCTCCCAAAAAGTTGGTGTTCCACGTTTTTTTTCTAAGATTGGCGCTCTGGTGTGGCGCCTTTTCCGTCGCTGCAAAAGTCATCCATTCGGTCAGCTTTAGTGCTGTTAGCAAGAGCTGAGCCAAGGCTTTCAAAAAGCACAAAAACTCCCGCTCGGCTGCTCGAAAGCGGTCGATTGAGAGGGGTTTTGGAATGCCTTGATGCTGACCGGGGCCGGGATAAGTTGGCTTTCTGGTCAGGATTTAAATCCGGACTTTTTTTTAAAGCGGATTCAGGCGGCCGCGGAGAATACTGACTCCTTGACCAGGTCTCAAGTGCCCCGCAACAGAGCACCGACGACAGGTTTGGCGCACGGTTGCGGGTCATCTTAGAAATGCACCTTCACCAGCAGGCTGGTGGTATTTTCATTGGTGTCGAAGCTGGACGTGTTCTCGATGCCGTATTTGTCTTTCCAGTAGCTGTACTCGGCGCCGACATACACCTGTTTCTCACGCCAGCCCATGGCTTTGCCCAGGTCGTATTTCACCTGCGGGTTGACGTGCACGTTGGCGTGATAGGTACCGCGTGCGTTCTGGTCGTTATCCACGACCCAGTCGATGTAGCCGTCGATCAACACGGTCGAGTTACCCAATGGAAGGGTGTAGGACCATGCTGGTGTGATTTGCCAGACGTCATCGCCGGGGCGGCTGCCTTCGGTCTGGCGCCGATAGAAGTTCAAGGTGAAGTAGTTGAAGCCCGGTACGGCGAGGTCGAAACCTGGGCCGATCAGGTAGGCCTCGGTGTCGTCTTCGCCGTTCTCGTAGGTCATGGCCAGCAGCACGTCCTTGATCGGGCCGAACTCTAGACGGCGGTCGAGGATTTTGCCGAAGGAGAGGCGTGGGCTGAACTCGCCGTAATAGGCGTGAGAGCCTTTGTTGCGGTCTTTTTCGCCGTTGTAATACGTACTGTCGACGAACAGGAAATTGTCGCCGTACTTCCATTTGTCGGCATGCTCGAAGGTCACTGTCTGCTGGATCGACGGGTTGACCGCAAAATCCTTGCCGTACAGGTAGCTCAAGCTGTTGGTCTGCCACAGCAATAAATCGCCGGCCATGGCCTGACTGGCGGCCAGAAGACTGCCGCCCAACAGCATGTGTGTCTGTGTCCGAATCATCTGTTGCTCCCTCTTGTTTTTATTGTTTGAGGCGCAGACAGCCCTTGACCCTGTAGGAGTGAGCCTGCTCGCGATAGCGTTGAATCAGTCAACTCAGGTGTTGAATGTCATACCGTCATCGCGAGCAGGCTCGCTCCTGCAAGGTTCATGGCGTCTCTGTTATTGCTGGTGTGCGTGGCAGTCATTGATGGCCGCGCGTTCAGCGCCGCCAAGGATGTTGAACAGCAGGTTCAGCGTCAGCGCACTGAGGGTCGCCATGGCGATCCCGCTGTGGGTGATCGGGCTCATCCACATCGGCAAGTGGGCGAAAAACTCCGGACGCACCACCGGGATAAGTCCCATCCCGATGCTCACTGCCACCAGTAACTGGTTGCGGCGATCACCGATATCGGCTTCCTGGAGAATCTTGATCCCGGTCGCGGCGACCATGCCGAACATCGCGATCGCGGCGCCGCCCAGTACCGCAGGCGGAATCGAGGCCACCAGAAACGCGGCCTTCGGCAGCAGGCTCAAGACGATCAGCAAACCGCCGGCGACGATGGTGACCGAGCGGCAGCGCACGCCGGTCATCTGCACCAGGCCGATGTTCTGGGCGAAAGAGGAGTGGGTGAAGGTGTTGAAGAAACCGGCAAAGAACGAGGCGCCGGCATCGCAGAGCAAGCCGCGACGCAGCATGCGCGGGCAGACTTCCTGGTCGGTAATCTTGCCCAGTGCAAGGAACATCCCGGTGGACTCGACGAAGATGATCACCACCACCAGGCACATGGAGAGTATCGGCGCGAGTTCGAATTTCGGCATGCCGAAATGCAGCGGGGTGACGAACTGCAACCAGGGCGCCTGGGCCATGCCGCTGAGGTCGACCATGCCCAGCACGCCACAGAGCACGTAGCCCAGGCACATGCCGATCAGCACGGAAATGTTCACCCAGAAACCGCGCATGAAGCGATGCACCAACAGAATCGTGCCCAGCACCAGTGCGGCGATGGTCAGGTAGATGGGGGAACCGAATTGAGTGGCGCCAGCACCGCCGCCGGCCCAGTTAACGGCCACGGGGAACAGCGATAAACCGATCGAGGTGATGACCGTGCCGGTCACCAGAGGCGGGAAGAAGCGAACGACTTTGGACATGAACGGCGCGATGATCATGCCGAAGAACCCGGCGGCGATGGTCGCGCCGAAGATCCCTTGCAGACCGATACCGGGCATGCCGGCCATGGCGACCATGCTGCCGACGGCGGCGAAACTGGCGCCCATCATCACCGGCATTCTTATTCCCACGGGGCCGATGCCCATGGATTGCACGATGGTGGCGATCCCGGCGACCAGCAGGTCGGCGTTGATCAGGAAGGCGATTTCTTCACGACTCAGGCCAGCGGCCTGTCCGATGATCAGCGGCACCGCAATGGCTCCGCCGTACATCAGCAGAACGTGTTGCAGCCCGACCAGAATCAATTGCAAAAGGGGCAAACGCTGAATAGCGGGTGCGTCGGGGATGCGCGCTTGGGATAGCTCGGACATGCAACACCTCGGATCTTTTTTATTCTTGTGATTTTTGCAGCAGGGTGACCGCAGTGCGGCCGATCGCGGGCAAGCCTTGCTCCTACAGGTTCTAGTGAATCCTGTGGGAGCAAGGCTTGCCCGCGAAGCTTTTCAGCGGTTAATTGGTCGACGCTCCCTGCACAATCCAGGCACCGATCAGGTCACGTTCCTGCTGGGTCATCTGCGTGATGTTGCCCAGTGGCATGATCTGGCTGGTGACCGCTTGCGCCTGAATGCGCGGGGCGTTCTGGCGGATCTGCTCGGGGGTATCGAACATCACGCCACCGGGTGCTGCACTGAACAGCGGGCTGGTCGGTTTGGCCGAGTGGCACACCGCGCAACGTTCCTGAATCACGCTGTGCACCTTCTCGAAACCAGGGCCCGCATTGGACGCTTGGGCCGGTGCGGTAGCAGGGGCCTCGGCAGGTTTTGCTTCAGCCGGTTTCAAACCACCGCCCACTGCTGTTTCCGGCAATGGCTGGTACTCGATGGTGCCAGCAGCCTTGGCGACATCAGGTGCACTCGGCATCTGCGCAGGACCCGTTACGTAGGCCAGGCTGATCATGCCGATGGCGGCAACCGGGAGGGTCCAGGCGAACTTGTGGCTGTCGTGACGGGTGTTGAAGTAGTGACGGACCAACACCGCCAGCACCGCGATCCCGGCCAGGATCAGCCAGTTGTATTGGCTGCCATAGGTGCTCGGGAAGTGGTTGCTGATCATGATGAACAGCACCGGCAAGGTGAAGTAGTTGTTGTGACGCGAACGCAGCAAGCCTTTGGCCGGCAGTGCCGGATCGGGCGTGCGGTTCTCGGCAATCGCCGCCACCAGTGCACGTTGCGCCGGCATGATGATGCGGAACACGTTGCCGACCATGATGGTGCCGATAATCGCGCCGACGTGCAGGTACGCACCACGACCGCTGAACACTTTGCTGAAGCCGTAAGCCGCGCCGATGATCAGGACGAACAGGATGAAACCGAGCAGGGCAGGGCGTTTGCCCAAGGCCGAGTCGCAGAGGAAGGAGTAGATGAACCAGCCGATGAACAGCGAGCCGATACCGATGGCCACGCCTTCAGGACCGCTCAGTGTGCTGCCCGGAGCCAGCAGGTAGAGCGTCGGGTTGGAGTAGAACACCACGCACAGCAGCGCGATCCCCGACAGCCAGGTGAAGTAGGCTTCCCATTTGAACCAGTGCAGGTTGTCCGGCATGGTCGGTGGGGCCAGTTTGTATTTTTCCAGGTGGTAGATACCGCCGCCGTGGATCGCCCACAAATCGCCCGCCAGACCACTTTTCGGGTTGACCCGATTGAGGTTGTTTTCCAGCCAGACGAAATAGAACGACGCGCCGATCCAGGCCACGCCAGTAATCATATGAACCCAGCGCACGCTCAGGTTCAGCCATTCAAACAGATGTGCTTCCACAGTCTTTACCTCTCGCCTGTCACTCTGTTGTCGAGTGATCAGACCTTCTCTTATTGGTGGGGGGCGAGGATCAAACGCTCATCCTCTTTGAAAAAATGCTCATCGCAGTTATTGCCTGTGCCACTGCGATCAACCACCAGGAAGTCATCCCGCTTTTCGATCGTCAGCACCGGATGGTGCCAAACGCCGCGATGGTAATTAATGCCCTGCCTGCCGTTGGTGACGAAGGCGCGGACCAAGCCTGATACAGGTTCATCGCCAACTGGCGCGACCACGATCAGAAAGGGGTTGCCGAGCAGCGGAATGAAAGCCTGGCTGCCCAACGGGTGACGCTCCAGCATGCAAACGGTCAGCGGCATGTCCTGCGCGTCGGCGCGGAAGATGCTGATGATCGCGTTGTCTTCTGGCTTGGCGGTTTCCACCGTCGCCAGTTTATGGAAGCGCATGGTCGAACCGTTGTTGATCATGAAGTGATCGCTGCCATCGGTTTCGATCACGTCACCGAAAGGGGCGAAGGCTTCTTTAGTCAGCGGTTCAATCGTCAATGTGCGCATGCTGTTCTTTTCCGAATTCTGTGTTGTTAGAACTATCGCCATCGCGGGCAAGCCCGCTCCCACAATGGACTGTGGCGTTTACAAAACCTGTGGGAGCTGGCTTGCCAGCGATTGAATTCAACCTTATTTAGCGACCTTGCCCAGTACGCGCAGACGGCTTACACCACCATCCGGGAACACGTTCAGGCGGATGTGGGTGATCGGGCCCAGGGCCTTGATTTGCTCGGCGAAGGTGTGTTCGGCGTGCATTTCCAGTTTCTGAGCGGGCAACAGCTCACGCCAGAACAGCGATTGGGTTTCGATCTGGCTGTCGGTACCGCCCTTCACGAACGCGCCCTGGATCGAGCATGTGTCCGGGTAGTTACCTTTGAAGTGCAGGGTGTCGACGACGACTTTCTCGATCTCGCCGGCATGACCCAGTGCGACGATCACCCAGTCATTGCCAGGTGTGCGACGACGTGCGGTTTCCCAGCCATCGCCCATGTTGATGCCACGGCCCGGGTTGAGGATGTTGCTCATGCGACCGAAGTGTTCGTCGGAACAGGCGAGGGCGCGGCCACCGTTGAGGGCTGCAGCCAGGTCCACTTGCTCGTTGTCACCCACAGCGGACCAGTCGCGGAACGGAATGCCGTACACGCGCAGACGGGCCACGCCACCATCCGGGTAGATGTTGAAGCGCAGGTGGCTGAACGACTGGTCGTTGTTGATCTCGTGGTAGTGGTGGCTGTTGCCCTGCAGCTCGACGGCTGACAGTACTTCAGTCCACTGGGTGTTTTCGTCCGGCTCGCCCGAGGCCAGGAAGCAGGCTTCCAGGGAGGCCGACGGCGGGAAGTTGCCGGTGAAGAATGAAGTGTCGATGTCCACGCCTTTGATCGAGCCCGGAACGCCCAGGCGGATCACCGCGCTGTCGTAGCCTTCAAAGCGCTTGCGGCGCGACTCCCAGCCGTCCATCCACTTGCCGTTGTCATCGAACACGCCCTCCTTCCATACGGCCGGGGTCGGCTGAAACAGACGGTTGGCGTCTGCAAACCAGTCATCGGTGACCGAGATGATTTTGGTGCCCAGGCGGGCGTCGGCCAGGTTGACGAACTTCTCGAAAGGTACGGCGTAAGCTTTCATTCTTCTTGTCTGCCTTTAATAAGTTGGCTTGGGATGCTTGCAGGGCCCTGGGTGCTTTTCGCGTTTAACAGCACTCGGGCCAGGCTTGCTTATAGGGTCAGTAATCGGAACAGGGCGATCTTGTTGATCTCCGCCAGCGCGCATTTGAATTCGGTGTCTGCCGAGTTGTGAATGCGCGTTTCGAACGCCGCGAGGATCTGATGCCGGTTGCTGCCTTTTACCGCCATGATGAAGGGAAACTTGAACTTCGCTTTGTAGGCGTCGTTCAGCTCGGTGAAGCGCTGAAACTCTTCGGCCGTGCATTGGTGAATACCGGCGCCAGCTTGTTCATTGGTGCTGGCTTCGGTCAGATGGCCCTGGACGGCAGCTTTGCCGGCCAGGTCCGGGTGAGCGTTGATCAGGGCCAGCTGGCTTTCGTGATCAGCACTCAACAGGATGTCGCTCATGCGCTGGTGCAGGGTTTCGATCTCGTCGATCGAAGGGTCCTGGCCCAGGTCGAAAGCCTTTTCGGCCACCCATGGCGAATGTTCGTAGATGTCGGCGAAGGCAGCGACAAACGCGTCGCGGCTCAGGGTCGATGGTTTCAGCGTTTTGAAGGTGCTCATTTGGCAGCCCCTTGGTACGGGTGGGTTTCTTGCCAGTGGCGCGCAATGTCGACGCGGCGGCTGAACCACACCTGTTCATGACTTTTAGCGTATTCGATAAAGCGCTTGAGCGAGGCCAGGCGCGCCGGACGGCCGATCAGTCGGCAGTGCAGACCAATCGACAGCATCTTCGGTGCTTCTGCGCCTTCGGCGTACAGCACGTCGAACGCGTCCTTGAGGTATTCGAAGAAATCGTCACCCTTGTTGAAACCCTGGACCTGGGTGAAGCGCATGTCGTTGGTGTCCAGCGTGTACGGGATCACCAGGTGCGGCTTGCCAGTCGGGTTGTTGGGTTCCCAGTAGGGCAGGTCGTCGTCATAGGTGTCGCAGTCGTAGAGGAAACCACCTTCTTCCATCACCAGGCGACGGGTGTTCGGGCCGGTGCGGCCGGTGTACCAGCCCAGCGGGCGTTCGCCGGTGATTTCGGTGAGGATGCGGATCGCTTCGAGCATGTGCTCGCGTTCCTGGGCTTCGTCCATGTACTGGTAGTCGATCCAGCGATAGCCGTGGCTGCAGATCTCGTGGCCGGCGTCGACCATTGCGCGGATCACGTCCGGGTGGCGTTGTGCTGCCATGGCCACGGCAAAGACGGTCAGCGGAATGTCGAATTCCTTGAACAGTTTCAGGATCCGCCAGACGCCGACACGGCTGCCATACTCGTAGAGCGATTCCATGCTCATGTTGCGCTCGCCCTGCAAAGGCTGCGCCGAGACCATTTCCGACAGGAAGGCTTCAGATTCTTTATCGCCGTGCAGAATGTTGCGCTCGCCACCTTCTTCGTAATTGAGTACGAAGGACAAGGCGATGCGGGCATTGCCCGGCCAGTGTGGGTGCGGAGGGTTACTGCCGTAACCGACCAGGTCGCGTGGGTAGTCAGCGCTCACTGCAGTCTTCCTTCTTGTTCGTGGCATATCAATGTCAGGTAAGTGTGGCGTGCCTGATAACGGATTACAGGCTGGCGTCACAGCGATGGGCTGATTGTATACAACTTTATATCCACTTTGTAAGCCTGAATTTTCGCATTTTTCATTGACTGTCATGAAAGGATGGTACTGCAAGAAACCTGCCTGACCGGTCAGCTAATGGATGGAAGGTCCGCTGATCCTATGGTTTGGCTGTCTATGCACCACAAAATTTGCAATGGCGTTGTCGGATGGAAAAATGTCGTTTTTATTGTGTACAATTTTTTTGAAAAGTGTCTTAATCAATCGCTCGCCGCAGCGTTTCGTGCTCCGAATCGGTGCGGTCTCCTTTACAACTGACTTCGGGAGGCGCGAGGCCTGACTGCTCTTGGCAGGCAGGCGCGCAGAATCAATGGGACGTTTGACTACACACGTTTTGGACGCTGCACACGGTTGCCCGGGCAGCTCGATCAAAGTCGAGTTGTACCGCGTTGAAGGCTCGCAGCTGGAATTGGTCGCCAGCGCGATAACCAACAGCGATGGCCGTGTCGATGCACCGCTGCTGCAAGGTGATGATTACCGTACCGGGGTTTATCAGGTTCAGTTCCATGCGGGCGATTACTATCGCGCCCGTGGTGTTCAGTTGCCGGAGCCGGCTTTTCTGGATGTGGTGGTGCTGCGGTTTGGCATCTCTGCGGAGCAGGATCACTACCACGTACCGCTGCTGATTTCGCCGTACAGCTATTCCACGTACCGCGGCAGCTGATCCCCCAAGCAGCTGCCTCAACCTGGAAGCGACTGCGCATATAGCTTCTTTGGTCTTTCGCCCGCTCACACTGCGGGCTTTTTTTTGCTTCGAGAAATGGGTTGTCAGCGCCGACGCCATCGCGGGCAAGCCCGCTCCCACAAGGTGATGGCGCTCACAGAACCTTGTGGGGGAGGGCTTGCCCGCGATGCCTTTTAACGGCTCAACAGCGACGCCGCACCCGCCCCACTGAACAGGCCGGCACTCACCCGGTTAAACCAACTCTGCCCCTTGCCGCTGCGTAGATAACGCGCGGCACCGTGGGCTCCCAGCCCATAAGCCAGCTTGCACAGCAGATCCAGCACCGTCCACGTCGCGATCATCACCAGCAACTGCGGCAGGAACGGTTGCTCGGCACTCAGAAACTGCGGCAGGAACGCGGCGAAGAACAGAATATCTTTCGGGTTGCTGGCACCCAACACAAACGCGCGGCCGAACAATGCGCGAAAGCGCGGAACAGCCGCCGCCTGGGGCACTTCAGCGCCCACCGAAGGCTGACGCGATTGCTGCCAGCTCTGCCAGGCGAGGTAGAACAGGTACAGCGCGCCGACAATCTTCAGCGCGCTGAACAGCTGTTCCGAGGCCAGCAACAACGCGCCCAACCCCAAAGCCGAAGCACTCAACAAACAGATCGACGCAATCACGCCGCCCAGAAACGCCGGGTACGAACGACGCAAACCGTAATTCAGACTGTTGCTGATCATCAGCAAAGACAGTGGCCCCGGGATCAGGATCACTACCAGCGCAGCGCCGCTGAACAGCAGCCAGGTTTCCAGACTCATCACTTTCCTCCATTTGTGCAAAAGCCCCACCCGACGGGGTGAGGCTGGTTCGAAACGCGTTATGCGTAACGTTTACAAGAAAACAAACTTGGCGATGAAGATCGCGCAGAGCACCCACAGGCTGACGGAGATTTCCTTGTGCTTGCCGGTGAATGCCTTCAGTACCACGTAAGTGATAAAGCCTAGCGCGATGCCATCAGCGACCGAGAAGGTCAGGGGCATCATGATCGCCGTGACGATTGCAGGGATGCTGTCTGTGGCTTCGTCCCATTCGATGTGCTTCATGCCGCCCATCATCAGCATCGCGACATAAATCAGCGCGCCCGCAGTGGCGTAGGCGGGGATCATGCCGGCCAGCGGTGCGAAGAACATCGCGGCAATAAATAGCACACCTACCGTCACCGCGGTAAGACCAGTCCGACCACCTGCGGCAACCCCCGCGGCGCTTTCCACATAACTGGTGACCGGGGGCACACCGACTACCGCGCCGAACACGCTGGAAGCACTGTCAGCTTTCATGGCGCGCGAGAGGTTTTCAATCCGCCCGTCCGCGTTCACCAGATTGGCGCGCTGGGCAACGCCCATCAGGGTGCCGGCGGTGTCGAACATGTGCACGAAGAGGAAAGCCAATACCACGCTGATCATGCTGATGTTGAAGACGCCGGCGACGTTCATCGCCATCCAGGTCGGTGCCAGGCTCGGCGGGGCCGACATGATGCCCTCGTAGTGCACCAGGCCCAGGCCCCAACCGGCCAGGGTCACGGTAATGATGCTGATGAGGATCGCGCCGAACACTTTGTGATAGCTGAGCACGGCGATCATCAGGAAGCAGATGGCGGCGAGCAGTGGACCAGGCTCGCGCAGGGAGCCGAGTTTGATCAGTGTGGCCGGGCTATCGACGACGATGCCGGCGGTTTTCAGACCGATCAGCCCAAGAAACAAGCCCACGCCAGCGCCCATGGCGTAGCGCAAACTCACGGGGATGCTGTTGAGCAGCCATTCGCGGATTCGGGAAAAGGTCAGGATCATGAACAGCACACCGGACACGAACACCGCGCCCAGTGCGGTTTCCCAGTTGTAGCCCATGGTGCCGACCACGGTGTAGGTGAAGAAAGCGTTCAGGCCCATGCCCGGTGCCAGGCCCACTGGCCAGTTGGCGTAAAGGCCCATCAGCAGGCAGCCCAGCGCAGCAGCGATGCAGGTGGCCACGAACGCGGCGCCGTGATCAATCCCCGCATCGGCCATGATGTTGGGGTTGACGAAGATGATGTAAGCCATGGTGATGAAGGTTGTCAGACCGGCAATCAGTTCGGTCTTCACCGTGGTGCCATGCAAGGTGAGTTTAAAGATGCGCTCCAGCCAGCCGTTAGGTACAGGCGGCGAGAGATCCAGCGTCGATGCTTCGGATTTGCGGCTTTCCACAGCGAGTACTCCTCAAGAGTTTTATTGTTATTTCCAGGACCGGACCCATGAGGGCGGCAGCGGTCCTTTGAGGCACTTGCGAATTTGTTGACCGCTTGGTCAGGAACTCGCACGAAGTGGATTATGCTTTTGTGTACAAATAAAGCAAATATTGTTTTTGATTTTGTAGACGAAAAGTTTGGTGATAGGGATATATGGCCTTCGAGGGCCCATCGCCAGCAGGCTGGCTCCCACAGGATTTGTGTTCACCACGGATCACTGTGCCCCCATCCGGTTGGCTCCCACAGGATTATGTCCACCACAGGTCATGTGGGAGCCAGCCTGCTGGCGATGGGGCCAGAACAGTCAATCAACAGTCTGACTTTTCCCAAGCGCCAGATTCACCGCCAGCCACCCATCCACCGCCGCCTCTCCAGCCTCGGCGAACACCCGCTCCAGCAACTTCACTTGCTCACGCCGCAGTGACTGCTCAAAACGCGCGCCATCCTCGGTCAATTCCAGCAACCGCTTACGTTTGTCTGTCTCGGACGCGACGCTGTCGACCAGGTGCATTTCCACCAATTGACGCAGCGGCATGTTCAACGCTTGTTTGGTTACACCCAACAGTTCCAGCAGTTCCTTGACGCTCAGGTTCGGATAACGGGCGATGAAAAATACGATCCGTTGATGGACTCGACTCAATCCGCGCCGCTCAAGCATTTCGTCAGCCTTGGCGGTGAACGCCTGATAGCCAAAGAAAAACGCTTCCATGGCCTGTTGCTGAGTCGATGGATTTTTAAGGTCAAGCATATTGACGTATCCGTTCGGGGTGTCGTAATTTCGGTCAACCAGTTTGACTTATTTTCCTCAAGCCTCGCTACCGGTGATCCCCATGGCTTTTTCCGAACGTGTCTCGCGCCTTAAAAGTTCTTTGATCCGTGAAATCCTTGCTGCTGCCCAGCGCCCCGAAGTGATGTCGTTCGCGGGCGGCTTGCCGGCCGAGGCGATGCTGCCGAAAGTCGACTGGGCCGACATGCCGGTGGCCATAGGGCAGTACGGCATGAGCGAAGGGGAGCCGGCGTTGCGTGAAGTGTTGGCTGCGCAAGCGCGCGCCTTGGGCGTACCGTGCGAAGCGAGCCAGGTATTGGTGGTCAGCGGTTCGCAACAGACCCTGGACCTCGCAGCCAAGCTGTACATCGACCAAGGCACTGAAATCCTGCTAGAAGCGCCGACCTACCTGGCCGCACTGCAGATCTTTCAGCTGTTCGGGGCAGACTGCATCACGGTTCCGCTGGAAGCCGATGGTCCCAACCTGGCGACGTTGCGCAGCCGTCTGGAAAAACACCGTCCGGCTTTCATCTACCTGATCCCGACGTTCCAGAATCCTTCAGCGGTTCGCTACAGCGAAGCCAAGCGTGATGCCGTGGCGGCGTTGCTCGATGAATTCGCCGTCACGCTAATTGAAGACGAGCCGTACCGTGAGCTGACTTTCGATGGTGGTAGCGCCACACCGATTGTCAGTCGTTTGAAGAAAAGCAGCTGGATCTATACCGGTACCGTGTCGAAAACCCTTCTGCCGGGGTTGCGTGTCGGTTACCTGATTGCCAGCCCGGATCTGTTCCCGCACTTGTTGAAACTCAAGCAATCGGCTGACCTGCACACCAATCGGGTAGGGCAGTGGCAGGCATTGCAATGGATCGGCACCGAGAAATTCCAGCACCATTTGAGCGAGCTGCGGGACTTCTATCGGGTTCGAAGGGATGCATTCCAATTGGCTCTGGAAACCCATTTTTCCGATCTGGCAGACTGGAGTGTGCCGCAGGGCGGGTTGTTTTTCTGGCTGACGCTCAAGCAACCGCTGGACACCCGTACGTTGCTCAAGAACGCGCTGGCGGCTGATGTGGCGTTCATGCCGGGGGAGCCGTTTTTCCCTGAACCGGATAATCATCCGGGGCATTTGCGGCTGAACTTCAGCCATATCGATCCGGCACGGCTGGATGAAGGGCTCAAGCGTTTGGCGGGGGTAGTGCGCCAGGCGCTGATAGAAAAAGTTGCCTGAAATACAAATAAACCGGCTCTGGGGCCGGTTTTTTAATCAGCGGTGACTGGGCTGTCCTCATCGCCAGCAGGCTGGCTCCCACAGTGGATTAGCGGCGCTCACAAAACCTGTGGGAGCCAGCCTGCTGGCGATGGCGTCAGTCAGCGCACCGCATATACATCAAGCCGCCGCAAACCGCTTGTCCAGATAATCAATGATCACCTTGGACTCATACATCCAGGTGGTCTGGCCATTCTCTTCAATGCGCAGGCACGGCACTTTGACCTTGCCGCCCTGTTCCAGCAGCGTCTGGCGATCCTGTTCGTTGTTCTTTGCGTCGCGCAATGCGACCGGAACATTCAGGCGGCGCAAGGTGCGGCGGGTTTTTACGCAGAACGGGCACGCGTGGAATTGATACAGGGTCAGGCCCTTGGCTGCGGTGTTGACCTGAGCCTGAACTTCGGCCGGGCGCTGTTTTTTGCCGGGGCGAGTGATGAAGTCGATGAAGATGATCAGTTGGCCTAGGCCGACACGAAGCGCTTTTACGAACACGGTATAAGCCTCACAGGGGCAAGCGGAAGGCGCGCAGCTTACCTGATTTTTCACAGGCGAAAAAAAACCGGCGATAAATGCCGGTTATTTTCGTGCTGCGAATTACTTGATCAAGCTGAGAAACTCGCTGCGGGTCGCCGCGTTTTCGCGGAACTCACCCAGCATCACCGAAGTGATCATCGACGAATTCTGTTTCTCCACACCGCGCATCATCATGCACATGTGCTTGGCTTCGATCACCACGGCAACGCCCAGGGCGCCGGTGACTTCCTGCACGGCATCAGCGATCTGACGGCTGAGGTTTTCCTGGATCTGCAGGCGACGGGCGTACATATCGACAATCCGCGCGACTTTCGAGAGCCCCAGTACTTTGCCGCTCGGGATGTAGGCGACGTGGGCCTTGCCGATAAACGGCAGCAGGTGGTGTTCGCACAACGAGTAGAGCTCGATGTCCTTCACCAGCACCATTTCGCTGTTATCGGAGCTGAACAAGGCACCGTTGGTGACTTCTTCCAGCGTTTGTTCATAGCCGCGGCAGAGGTACTGCATGGCTTTGGCGGCACGCTTTGGCGTGTCGAGCAGGCCCTCGCGGGAGACGTCCTCGCCCAATTGGCCGAGAATCGCGGTGTAATTCTGTTCCAATGTCACAGAGCTTTATTCCGTATAGGTTCTAGAGGGGTACGGTTTCTGTCTGTACCAATTTTGTACCAATCAGGCGTTGCTCCAGCTTCCCGGCTCCGCTTCAGTCTTGTCTGGAGTCGACCGCCGGTTATAAGTCGTCAGCAGCATTTGCACGCTGTGGCCGAGCTGATTCGCAATGAACCCGAGGTTCATGCCTGTCATTGGGCACATGGTAGCGTAAGTGTGCCGGCAGTTGTATTGCCGTCTGGCTCTGATGTTCAGAGCGAGCACTGCCGTCATGAAGGGTTTGCAGTTGTGCTGGCCTCATGACGGGGAGGGGCGCTGATCATGTTTCCAGTGTTTTCTCTAGTGCCTGGTCAAAAATCACCGGGCCCGAGTCGGTTTCGCCCAGCAAATCCTGTGGATTGAGCAACGGGCATGCACCCATGGTCAGGCAGCCGCAACCGATGCAACCTTCAAGGCTGGTGGACAGCCTGGTCAGTTGCTCGATCCGTCGTTTCAGAGAGGAAGCCCACGCTTTCGATACCGTTTCCCATTCCTTGGCTGAAGCTTTGCGATCATGGGGAATGGGTTCAAGCGCTGTCTTGATCTCCGCCAGTGAAATCCCGCTGGCTTGCGCTATTCGAATAATCGCGATCCGACGAAGCGTGCCGCGAGCGTAGACCCGATGATTGCCGGCTGTGCGCTTAGACCCTAACAAGCCTTTGGACTCATAAAAATGCAGCGTGGAAACAGACAAGCCACTGCGTTTTGCGACTTGGCCCACGCTTAGATTTTGAAGGTCGGTGACTTTTTCCTTCATGGCTGTTGAGCTCAAGCAATATTGAGGTTTCAAAGCCTACTCATCACGTTGACGAAAGACAACAACAGCCAGAAACGCGCGTGAAGCGACAGCGCTACTCGTCGCGACCTTCCATCATGGTTCGTTTGAGCATCACGTAAACCGCCCCGGCGCCGCCATGTCTGGCCTGGCACGAGGTGAAGCCAAGGACCTGGGAATGCTGGCGCAGCCAAGTGTTGACGTGACTTTTGATCATCGGGCGCTTGCCGTCCAGACGCACGGCTTTGCCATGGGTGACGCGCACGCAGCGGATTTCGAATTTGGTGGCTTCTGCCAGGAAGGCCCAGAGCGTTTCCCGGGCTTTTTCCACGTTCATGCCGTGCAGGTCGAGGCTGCCTTCGAACGGAATCTGTCCGACCTTGAGCTTGCGCATCTGGCTTTCCTGCACGCCGTCCCGGGCCCACATCAGCTCGTCTTCCGGCCCGACGTCGATCACGAACTGATCGGAGAGCCCGTCAACGGTGGTGGCATCGGTGCGCACGGTGGCGGCCTGACGCAGTTTGGCAATTTGCGCGCGGTCGGCTTTGGGTTTGCCGGTTTCGGCGCGATCGTGCTTGATCGGCTTGACGCCTTGGATCGCACTTTTGAACAGGGAAAAATCGTCGTCTTGCATGTCAGCCTCCGCGAAGGGCGGCCAGTTTACCCAAGTCCAGGCTTCAGCCATACAAATGAAGGCCCGCCGTCAGGTCGGGCCTTCAATTCAATCGTGTTTTTTCATCAAGTGCGGGGACATGTTGAGTTCACGGGACTGGCGAGAGCGACGCCGGCATCGGCGCCACAGCCAGACACCGATGTACAGCACGAACAGGCCTACCGCCAGGATGATTGCCGACCCCAGCGGACTTGCATTCAGTTCGCCGAGTGCCGGCGGACGGCCGAGCAGGCTCGCTGCACCGGCCATGGCGAGTAACACGCCGCACATGGCAAGCAACGCCGCAAACGCTGCGCCGAATCGAAAACGCCAGTTGCTTTGGCCTTTGGGCCGCAAGCGGCGAGCGTCAAAACCATCGGATAACTTCATTCCGACCTTCCTCAATGGGTATCGGCCCTTCGACCGGGAGTTGTCCGGGATGTTCCTGAGGCTAAGACAATTACAGGTAATGAGAGGCTTTTGCGGATGAGCGGCGATGTTGGCCGCTCATCGAGCGTGGATCAAATCAGTTCGTGCGTCAGCGCGAGGGTGGCGAAGTTGTCCGCCATGATCGCCATCTCGGTCTGCTGCACATGTTCGGCGCTGAGCACTCCTCCCTTGTAGGGTAGATCACGGGTGGCGCAGGCGTCTTCAACGAGGGTACAACGAAAGCCCAGGTTTTTCGCCGCACGTACGGTAGTGCTCACACTCGAGTGACTCATGAAGCCGCAGACGATCAGGTCCAGCGACCCCAGGTTCTGCAGGCGATCCAGCAGTTCCGTACCGTGGAAGGCACTTGGCAGCAATTTGCCGATGATCGTTTCGTCGGCCTGTGGCTCCAGCCCGGGGATGAACTCGCCGCGCTCGCCCTGCGGGTCGAACAACCCACCGACAGTGCCGAGATGGCGGACATGCACGATCGGCCGACCGGCTGCACGGGCAGCGGCGACCAGTTGCTTGATGTTCGCGACGGCAGCATCCATGCCGACCAGGGCCAACGGGCCACTGAGGTATTCTTTCTGGGCATCGATGATCACAAGCGTCGCGTGACTCAGATTGGCTGCTGCATAACCGCGGCCGCTGAGTTGAAACATCGTTTTTGGAACGGACATTCTGGGGCTCCTTCGGGTGGGGCTTTTGCGACATTGTCCTCTGGCTGAGCGCTTCTGTGAATCGCTACCATCGTAGAGGCCGTCGTTATTGGCTCGCAGCCTTGTCAAGTGGCTCGTATTGTTCAATAGCAGACCAGAAAAACAGAAATATCCTACAACTGCCCCTGTATTTTTACGGCGTCGTCGTGATGCGTTTTGGCTGGTAGAATCGCCAGTCGTTTTTTCTGGAGTTTGCCCCCGTGATCACTTCCCGACTTCGTACCCTGCGAGACCATATTCGTTGGGCCGTCAGCCGCTTCCATGGGGAGGATCTTTTTTTCGGCCATGGGACCGACAACGCCTGGGACGAAGCCCGTCAACTGGTGTTGGGTGCCTTGCACTTGCCGTGGGAAATGGCTGATAGCTACCTTGATTGCGCGCTGGAAGACGATGAGTTGGTCAACCTGCAGCGTTTACTCAAGCGTCGTATCGAAGAGCGCATACCGACCGCCTACCTGCTGGGCGAGGCCTGGTTCTGCGGCATGTCGTTCATCGTCGACGAACGCGTGTTGATCCCCCGTTCGCCGATTGGCGAGCTGATCGAAAAACGTTTCGAACCCTGGCTGGCCGCCGAGCCCGCACGCATTCTGGACCTGTGCACCGGCTCCGGCTGCATCGGCATCGCCTGTGCGTATGAATTCCAGAACGCCGAAGTGGTATTGGCCGATCTGTCTTTCGAAGCGCTTGAAGTCGCCAACCAGAACATTGAGCGTCATGGCGTGGATGAACGTGTGTACACGGTGCAGGGCGATGGTTTTGACGGGTTGCCGGGTCAGCGTTTCGACCTGATCGTGTCAAACCCGCCTTACGTCGATGCGGAGGATTTTGCCGACATGCCGGACGAGTACCAGCACGAACCGGAACTGGGCCTGGCCTGCGGTGACGATGGTTTGAACCTGGTACGTCGCATGCTCGCCGAAGCCGCGAATCATCTGACCGAGAAGGGTTTGCTGATTGTCGAGGTGGGTAACAGCCAGGTTCACGTCGAGGCACTGTACCCGGAAGTCGATTTTGCCTGGCTTGATTTCGAACGCGGTGGGCATGGGGTGTTCATGCTGACGGCAGAGCAGTGCCGCAATCATCAGGCAGTGTTCGCCTCCCGCGTCTGACTTTGATTAATGGGTGAGCAGGTTTTGTGGTGAGCAGGTTTCGTGGCGAGTAGGAGGGGATTTATCCCCGTTGGACTGCGAAGCAGTCCCTTCAGGGATAAGGGGGCCGCTACGCGACCCAACGGGGATAAATCCCCTCGCCACGAAATCCCCTTGCCACAGAACCCACGTGCCGCAAAAAACCTGCACGCCAAAAAATTCATCACCGCTGCGTAGCAATCCAGATCAACAACCCCGCCTGAAACATCGCGAACGCCACCAAACACGTAATGGTGAACCGCAGCGCCGCGTCTTCACGCATGTACTTGCTGACTTTTTCTTCGTGTTTCTTGAGTTTCACTTCCTGCTCGGCCAGGTTGTGCTCGGCTTGCTGAAGCATGTGCGCCGCTTCGATAATTTCCACCACCTGAAGCTTTTCGCGGTTCCAGTCTGCTTTCAGGTCACCGACCCGCGCGTCTTTGACGCTGCCCTTTAGATGCTGGGCATCGGCGTACACCACTTCAAAACCGTGGCTCTTCAGAAAGTGGTCGCGACGCAAGCGAGTGTCTTCGTTCAACGCGTCCTTGTTGTTCAGGTCCGAGCCTTCGACGGTGTAGCCAGACCAGCGTTTTTTGGCCCAGTTAATTGCGTGGGCGGCCATGAAACGGCCGATGCCACGGTTCATCGGTTCAATCTGCAAGCCGCTGTCCGGCCCGAAACCCACGGTTTTGTCGACGTGATCGACCCACACATCCAGATGATTCTGTTCCTTGCGCACGCGCTGACCGGGCAGGGTGATGGTCATGCGCATCAGGCTGCGCTCCTTGTCGTGGCGTTCGGCGTAACCGAATTCGACAAAGCGCAGCGGGCGTCCACCGGTGTTGCGATCGGTCTGCAACGGCGCCAGGCGGAGCATTTTCTGGTGCTCGACGTGCACATCCGCCCACGGCAGCTCAACCGCCGGCGGTGCCTCTTGTTCAGCAGGGGTGTCGGGTGAAGTCGGGTTGTCGGTCATAACGGCGAGATCCTGTCCAAGCTCTGCTTGTCGCCAGTCTTGGCGCTGGCGACAAAGGCTTATCGGCCGTTTTTGTCAGGACTGGAGGACAAAAAGAGCTTAACTGGTGCGAAGTCCGTCAATAAACCCGAGGATTCGTGCGCCCAGTTCGGCGGCCAACGGCAACTGCGGGTCTTTGTAAGAGGCCAACTGCCGTTTTACATCGTTGGGCACGATGCGCATCACGTGGTTCATGCCTTCAATCAACGCCAGTTCAGCGTCCGGTTTGGCCGCCTTGAGCAGCCTGGCGTCGCCGACACCCACTTGAATGTCGTTGCTGCCCTGAATGATCAACGCCGGCATTTTGAGTTTGGCGAAAGCCGCCGCCGGGTCCTGGCGGAACAGCGAAATCAGATACGGCTGGACGCTCGGGCGGAAAATCACCTGCAGTTGCGGCGGCACGTTGTCGTCGGTCTGGCCGGCCTTGAGGCTGTCGAGCAATTCATTGGCGCGCAGCATCAACGGAGGCGGCAGGCGATTGCTCAGTTGCTGGCGCAATACCTGGTCAATCGGGCGAGCGCTGCCGGACATGGAAATCACCGCTGCCGCATCAACGCTCGGCGCGGCGAGGGTGGCGATCAACGCACCTTCGCTGTGTCCCAGCAGGATCAACTGGCCGAATCGAGGGTCGGCTTTAAGTTTCTGGCCCCACGCTTGCGCGTCGGACACATAGCCTTCCACTGACAGATTACGTTCGTCAGGGGCGGCGGCCAGACTCGCTGCCACGCCGCGCTTGTCGTAACGCACGCTGGCAATGTTGTGCTTGGCGAGCACCCAGGCCAGGCGTTTGAGGCTGTCGTTACGCCCACCGTCGGGATTATTGCCGTCGCGATCCGTCGGACCGGAGCCGGAAATAATCAGGACGACGGGCACGGGCGTGTCGGATTTGGGCAGCAGCAGCGAGCCGAAAAGCTCGCCGTGGCCGGTGTCGAGAGTGATCGGGCGTTGCAGGACAGTGGCCTGGGCAAAGCCGGTAAACAAGGTAAGACTCAAGGCTAGAACTCGCAGCATCATCACGCCATCATTCACGAAGATGCCGGTTGGACTCGCGGGCACCCATAAGGTTCGAGGATGAACTACTTGGGTAGCCTGCGTATACTGGCGCGCATTACGTATTCAGGTTCATTTCACGGAGCGTCCTGCATGTCCGGCAATACCTACGGCAAGCTGTTCACTGTCACCACCGCTGGCGAAAGCCATGGTCCGGCGTTGGTCGCCATTGTCGACGGCTGCCCGCCGGGTCTGGAGATTTCCCTCGAGGATTTGCAGCGCGACCTCGATCGCCGCAAGCCCGGCACCAGCCGCCACACCACCCAGCGCCAGGAAGCCGACGAAGTCGAAATCCTCTCCGGCGTGTTCGAGGGTCGCACCACCGGGTGCGCCATTGGCCTGTTGATCCGTAACACCGACCAGAAGTCCAAGGACTACTCGGCGATCAAGGACCTGTTCCGCCCGGCTCACGCTGATTACACCTACCACCACAAATACGGCGAGCGCGATTACCGCGGCGGCGGTCGCAGTTCGGCGCGGGAAACCGCCATGCGTGTTGCGGCCGGCGCGATTGCCAAGAAGTACCTGGCCACCCAGGGCATTGTCATTCGTGGCTACATGAGCCAGCTCGGCCCGATTGAAATCCCGTTCAAGACCTGGGATTGCGTGGAAGAGAACGCGTTCTTCAGCCCCGATCCGGACAAGGTCCCGGAGCTCGAGGCGTACATGGACCAGTTGCGCCGGGATCAGGATTCGGTCGGTGCGAAGATCACCGTGGTTGCTGAAGGCGTCATGCCGGGTCTTGGCGAGCCGATCTTCGACCGTCTCGACGCCGAGCTGGCCCATGCGTTGATGAGCATCAACGCCGTCAAAGGCGTGGAAATCGGCGCCGGTTTCGCCAGCGTCGCTCAACGCGGCACCGAACACCGCGATGAGATGACCCCGCAAGGTTTCCTCAGCAACAACGCGGGCGGCATTCTGGGCGGCATCTCGTCCGGTCAGCCAATCATCGCGCACCTGGCGCTCAAACCTACATCCAGTATCACCACGCCGGGCCGTTCGATCGACGTGCATGGCAATCCGGTTGACGTCATCACCAAGGGCCGCCACGACCCGTGTGTCGGCATCCGCGCCACGCCCATCGCCGAAGCGATGATGGCCATCGTGCTGATGGATCACCTGCTGCGTCATCGTGGGCAGAATGCCGATGTGCGCGTGAGCACGCCGGTGCTGGGTCAGCTTTAATGGCTGACCTCTCGGTCGCTGCGGTCTGACGACCGTGGCGACGCTCCCGTACTGGCGGCTCTCCAGTTTCTATCTGTTCTATTTCGCCTTGCTCGGTTCGACGGCGCCGTTTCTGGCGCTGTACTTCGATCACCTGGGTTTTTCCAGCGCGCGCATCGGTGAACTGGTAGCGATACCGATGCTGATGCGCTGCGTGGCGCCGAATATCTGGGGCTGGCTCGGTGATTACACCGGCCGCCGGCTGGCCATCGTGCGTTTCGGCGCGGTCTGCACGCTGCTCACCTTTTCGCTGATTTTCGTCAGCAAGACCTACGCCTGGCTGGCGATGGTCATGGCCTTGCATGCGTTCTTCTGGCACGCCGTGTTGCCGCAGTTCGAAGTCATTACCCTGGCGCATTTGAAAGGGCAGACGTCGCGCTACAGTCAGATCCGCTTGTGGGGCTCCATCGGTTTCATCATTACAGTCGTCGCGCTGGGCCGGCTGTTTGAATGGCTGAGCCTGGACATCTACCCGACGGCGCTGGTTTTGATCATGGCAGGCATCGTCGTCAGCAGCCTGTGGGTGCCAAACGCCCAGCCGGTGCAGACTGAGCGGATCGCCGGGGACGGCTTTCTGAGGCAACTTCGCAGTCCAGGCGTGCTGGCTTTCTACGGTTGCGTGGCGCTGATGCAGATGAGCCACGGCCCGTATTACACCTTTCTGACACTGCACCTGGAACGCCTCGGCTACACCCGTGGCCTGATCGGTATGCTCTGGGCCGTGGGCGTCGTCGCCGAAGTTTTGATGTTCCTGGCCATGAGCAGGATTCTTGCGCGGTTCTCGGTGCGCCGGGTACTGATGGCGAGTTTCCTCCTGGCCGCGCTGCGCTGGTTGTTGCTCGGCACCTTTGCCGAATACCTCTGGGTGCTGCTGTTTGCCCAGGTACTGCACGCGGCCACTTTCGGCAGCTTTCACGCGGCGGCCATCCAGTTCGTACAACGTAGCTTCGGTGCACGCCAGCAAGGGCAGGGCCAGGCGTTGTACGCCGCGTTGGCCGGCACGGGTGGCGCATTGGGCGCCCTGTATTCTGGCTACAGCTGGAACGCCCTTGGCTCACAGTTGACCTTTAGTATTGCAAGCATCGCGGCCCTCGCGGCTGCCGTTATCATTGCCGTTCGCATGCAAGAGGACCGGCCATGAGCGCAGTCCGACGCCGCTGAATTTTTGTTCGAATGCGAGATGACGCCGCGCTCGCGCTCGCGCTCGAACCTGTAAAGAATGAACCGTTAAGGAGTTGCCTGATGAGCAGCCTGTCCGTCTACCACGTCTCAAGCCCTGACATTCCCAACAAGGTGCTGACCCATTTAGAAGACATTGCCTCGACCCTGGCCGAACAGGGCGTGCGATTTGACCGCTGGCACGCAGCGGCAAAAATCCAGCCCGGTGCCAGTCAGGAAGACCTGATCGGCGCCTACCAGGAACAGATCGACCAGTTAATGACCGAACGCGGGTACGTCACCGTCGATGTCATCAGCTTGAACAGCGACCACCCGCAAAAAGCCGAGCTGCGCGCAGAACTGCTTGACGAGCGCTGTAACGGCGAGGAGCAAGTCCGGTTATTCGTGGCGGGAAGTGGCTTGTTCAACCTGCACATCGACGATTACGTCTATGCAGTGCTCTGCGAAAAGAATGACCTGATCACAGTGCCCGCCGGCATCCGGCATTGTTTCGACATGGGCGAGCATCCGCATTTCATTACGATCCGAATGATCAGTCGTTCTGACGGCTCGCCCGCGAAGTTCACTGGCGAAGACATCGCCAGCCGATTCCCGGGTCTTGATGACTGAGCCGATGCGGCCTGGCAGACAAATCAGTATTGACTGACAGACCGCTATCGCGAGCAAGCCCGGCCCCACACCAGATAGGCAGGGGATCGGGCGATCGAGGACCTACCCCAGAAACAATTCAGGCCGTGAAGCGAAAGCTCTCACGGCCTGTTTGTTTGTAGCCCTGCAGCGATTTACGCCGAGTGATAAGTCGGCAGAGCGAACCGTTGCTGGCTTTGCAGCATGGAAATCTGTGGCAGCTCGCTGGCTTGTTCAGCCAGGTCGCGGCGAATGGCACTGATTACCCACGACAACTGATCGCCGGCGTGCAACTGCTGGTAGGAAATCGAACGCTTGAAGACTTTGCCTTCCTGACTGCGCAGCGTCAGCAGGATGCCACCGTCAGGACGAGGCTGGGTGTTGACTTCGAAGTTGGAGAACAGGGAGGTAAATTTTTCTTGGATCAGGCTCATGTCTATCAGCTCCGTTAGCACTTGGTTGGCAAGCATGGAGAGGTAGTTGCAGCCTTTGTGCCAGCATTTGAAAAATAAAAAACCCATATAAATCAATAGTTTGCATTTTTAAGCGTTTTTTGCTTTCGTGCAATGTGCATGAATGGCCATCGTGCATCCTGCATTTTGCGTGGTTGGGGAGGTTTCTACGGAACCATTCGCTAAACCCGTGCTCTCGTTTCCACCCCTGGTTTTCGCGGATACAAAACATTTCAAAAACCGCGTGTACAGCTCAGGAACGGCTGACGTACTTTCGGCCTCAGACATCGCCACCCGACAATAAAAAGATCGAACGGGAGCAACTATGAGCCGCACGCAGAACGACACGATTACCTGGAGCATGATGCTCCGCAAGCTGCCCTCCATCGCCAGAGCCATTCCTCGCGTGGTCAAGGGCATGAAAGCTGCCAACGTCACGGACCCGACCCAATCGTGCGGTCTGGGCTGGAGTTTTGAACAGGCAACCCTGCGTAACCCCGACGGCCCGGCATTGCTGCAGGACGATGTGGTGTTGAGCTACGCGCAAGTCAACCAGTGGGCCAATCGAATCGCCCATCACCTGACGGCACAAGGCATCCGCAAGGGCGACGTGGTGGCGGTGTTCATCGAAAACCGCCCGGAACTGCTGGTCACCATCCTGGCGGTGGCCAAGACCGGTGCCATCAGTGCATTGCTCAACACCTCGCAAACCCGCGACACCCTGGCCCACAGCCTGAACCTGGTTTCGCCGGCGGCAATCATCGTCGGTCAAGAGTTGGTCCCGGCGTTCTCCGCTGTTCGCGAGCGTGTGGCGATAGAGGCGAGCCGCACCTGGTTCGTTGCAGAACGAGCCGCCATCGGCCATCCCGGCGATGCCCCCGAGGGTTTCATCAACTTGATGACCGCCACAGCCGACAGCCCGGATGGCAATCCCGCCAGCAGTCAGCAGATATTTTTCGACGACCCTTGTTTCTACATCTACACCTCAGGCACCACGGGATTGCCCAAGGCCGGGGTGTTCAAGCACGGGCGCTGGATGCGCAGTTCGGCCAGCTTCGGCATGATCGCCCTGAACATGGGGCCGGATGATGTCGTCTATTGCACCCTGCCGCTGTATCACGCCACGGGGCTGTGCGTGTGCTGGGGTTCGGCCATCAGCGGCGCCTCGGGGTTCGCCATCCGCCGCAAGTTCAGCGCCAGTCAGTTCTGGAGCGATGTGCGCAAGTACCGCGCAACCACGCTCGGATATGTCGGCGAGCTGTGCCGCTACCTCGTGGACCAGCCACCGAGTGCCGAGGACAACCAGCACCGAGTCACGAAAATGATCGGCAACGGCCTGCGACCTGGCGCGTGGGCCGCCTTCAAAACCCGCTTTGCGGTGGATCACATCTGCGAGCTGTATGCCGCCAGCGACGGCAACATCGGCTTCACCAATATTCTCAACTTCGACAACACCGTCGGTTTTTCCCTGATGTCGTGGGAGTTGGCGGCGTACGACCATGACAGCGGACAACCGATTCGCGATGCCAAGGGGTTCATGCGCAAAGTTGGCAAAGGCGAGCAGGGGTTGCTGTTGGCGAAGATTGATGAAAAAGCGCCACTGGACGGCTACACCGATCCGCAGAAAACCGAGAAGGTCGTGTTGCACGACGTGTTCGAGAAGGGTGACCGTTACTTCAATACCGGTGACCTGCTGCGCAACATCGGCTTTGGTCATGCGCAGTTTGTCGATCGGCTGGGCGACACGTACCGCTGGAAGGGCGAAAACGTCTCGACCACTGAAGTCGAAAACATCCTGCTGCAGCACCTGAATATTTCTGAGGCCGTGGCCTACGGAGTGGAAGTGCGCAACACCAACGGTCGCGCCGGTATGGCGGCGATTACCCCGGCCGAGTCGTTGGCCACCCTGGATTTCAGCGAACTGCTGACCTTTGCCCGCGAGCAAATGCCGGCGTACGCGGTGCCGTTGTTTCTGCGAGTGAAAGTGAAGATGGAGACCACCGGGACCTTCAAGTACCAGAAGACTCGACTCAAGGACGAAGGTTTTGATCCTGGAAAAACCGGCGACGATCCCATTTATGCCTGGCTGCCGGGAACTCACACCTACGTGCAAGTGACTGAAGAGGTGCTGGCTGAGATTCATGACGGCAAATACCGTTATTGAATGTGGCTATGACCCTTGATGAGAAAAAAGAAGTGACAGTTTCCAGCCTGCTCCGGAAACTGTCGCCCTTTTGCGATGACACAGAAGTGGAGTTTCCCATGACAGACCAAAGCCGTCAGATGACCCCGGAAGAGGCCGCTGAATTTGCCGAGCAGGTATTCAACAAGGCACGTGAGGGTGATGCGGCCATGATGGCTGCGCTGCTGTCCAAAGGCCTGCCACCGAACCTGCGCAATCACAAGGGCGATACCTTGCTGATGCTGGCGGCGTACCACGGTCATCTGGAGACGGTAAAAGTCCTGCTCGAGCACAAGGCTGACCCGGAAATCCGCAACGACAACGGCCAGAGCCCGATCGCTGGTGCAGCGTTCAAGGGCGACCTGCCGGTGGTCAAGGCGTTGGTAGAAAGTGGTGCACAGGTCGAAGGGTCGTCCTTCGACGGTCGTACGGCACTGATGATGGCTGCGATGTTCAACCGCGTGGAAATCGTCGACTACCTGATCAGCAAAGGTGCCGATCCGAAAGCCAAGGATGCCAATGGCGTTTGCGCGCTGGACGCTGCGAAGACCATGGGCGCGGTGGACACCACCGCACAGCTTGAGAAGCTGCTGGGCTGATTACGCATCGCTTGAAAGGACACGCTGACCGGGTGATGAGTTTGTGGTGATTTTGTGGCGAGCGAGCTTGCTCCGGGCGGCGTTCCGACGCTTGAGTGCGCAGCACTCACAAAAATGCATTGGCTGCAAAATTTTTGGGGCCGCTACGCAGCCCAGCGCGAGCAAGCTCGCTCGCCACAGGGGGGGCTGCCGAATTTTGGCCTTGCTCTTCAAACCCTTAATACACCCAGACCTCAACCCGCCGATTCTTGATCCGTCCCTCATCCGCGCTGTTCGCCGCCACCGGCATTTCGGCGCCAAAACCACGAATCTCGCGAAACACCACGCCACGCTTCACCAACTCCCGCCGTACCGCCATGGCCCGCAGTTTCGACAACAGATCGGCACGTGCCGGATCAGTCTTGGCATCGCCAAACCCCACCAGCGTGACCTGCCGATTGGTTTTGTCCCGTTGCTTTATATAGTCGAGCACCCGTGACAGGTCTTGCCGGGCTTTGTTATCTAGCATTGCGCTGCCTTCTTCAAAGCGGAAATTCACCGTCAGGCGCTGGGCATGCCGGCTCAGCGCCTGGTAACCCTCGGGCATCAGCGCGTTGGGCGTAACGGCCATCGCCTGGACGGTCTGGGCGATAAAACCGTTGGCAGCGACAATTGCCTGACCCTGGCTGCTTTGGGTGTAGGCCACCAGTGCATCTGCCCAGGGATTTTTACCGTTGGGTGGCAGGTAAAAGAACAATCGACGAGACAGCGGATAGTCTTCGGTGGCGACCAGACTGTTGAGCGGCAACATGGCCTGGGAGGGGCCGTCGGCAATGGCCACGGCTTTCGCTTCTCGGACATAGGGCAGGCCGATGAAACCGATGGCTTGCGGGTCCTGACTGACGGCGTCGGACAACTGTTCGCTGGATTCGAAGCGTTTCGCGGTGGCGCTCAGGGCTTTCCCACGGCCACTGAGGACCAGCTCCTTGAACGTGTCGTAAGTGCCCGACTGATCATCCCGCGCATACAGATGAATGGTGCCGCCGACACCGCCGACGTCTTCCCAGCTTTTCGCTTCACCGCTGAAGATTCGCGCCAGTTGATCGGTGTTGAGTTGGGTCAGGGGGTTGTGGGGATGAAGGATGATCGCCAGGCCATCGATGGCAATGACCTGCTCGGCGACGGGGCTTTTCAAATCGCCCAGGGAGCGGAGGTTGGACACCTCGCCGTCCTTGATCGGACGGGAGGACGCGGCGAGGTCGGCAGTCCCCGCTTGCAAGGCGGTGAAGCCGGTGCTGGAACCGTGGGCGGCGATGTCCACCACGACCCGGCGCCCCTGCGCCGTCTCGCCCGCGATGCGCAGTTCATTGGTGGTGCCAGGCATTTCGCGATGAACCTTGATCAGGCCCTGTTCGCGCATGAGCCCTTCGACCAGCGCCGGGCCCAGCGCTGCGCCAATGGTGTTGGAACCCTGAATGCGCAAAGCCGGGCCGTGTTCAGGTGTCGGCAACGCTGCGGCGAACACCGACGCAGGCGCCAGGGCGCCCAGTATCCACAGGTACAAAACGCGCAGCATCATGCCGGCACCCTAATAAGCCAAAGGAGGTGCCGGGAGATTAAGTCAGTAGGGTTTCACAAAGATGACAGATCAAAAGATCGCAGCGTGCCGCAGCTCCTACAGGATGGTTTAAAAAAACTGAACCACTACACGGCACGCTGCGATCTTTTGCTTTTTTAGCTCAATTCCAGCCAGATCGGCGCATGGTCCGAGGGTTTCTCCATCCCGCGCAGTTCGTAATCCACGCCCGCATCCTTGACCCGTGGCAGCAAACCATGGGACGCCATGATCAAGTCGATACGCAGCCCGCGCTTGGGCTCGTCTTCAAACCCGCGACTGCGGTAGTCGAACCAGCTGAAACGGTCGGCCACGTCCGGGTTCAGGTGCCGGAAGCTGTCCACCAGACCCCAGTTCTTCAGGCGCGCCATCCACTCGCGCTCTTCGGGCAGGAAGCTGCATTTGCCGGTTTTCAGCCAGCGCTTCATGTTGTCCGGGCCGATGCCGATGTCGCAATCTTCCGGAGAAATATTGACGTCGCCCATCACCACGACTGGCTGGTCGTTGCTGAACTGGCTTTCCAGCAATTGCTGCAAGTCGTTGTAGAAGCGTTCCTTGGCTGGGAATTTGGTCGGGTGATCGCGGCTTTCGCCCTGTGGGAAGTAACCGTTCATGATGGTCACCGGTACGCCATTTTCGTCGGCGAACTTGCCCCAGATGAAGCGACGCTGTGCGTCTTCGTCATCGGTCGTGAAACCTTTGTGCAGTTCCAGGGGTTCCTTGCGCGAGAGCAGGGCGACGCCGTAATGACCTTTTTGACCGTGGAAATACACGTGGTAGCCCAGCGCTTGAACCTCGGCGAGCGGGAACTGGTCGTCGTGCACCTTGGTTTCCTGCAGTCCGATCACATCGGGCTGATGCTTTTCTATCAGCGCCGCCAGCTGATGCGGGCGAGCACGCAGCCCGTTGATGTTGAAGGAGACGATCTTCATGGTCGGCAGTCCTGGCAAAAAGGGCGATGCTAGCCGACTTCCGCCCGTAGGAGCAAAGCTTGTTCCGGGCGGCGTTCCGACGATCGCGGTGTGTCAGATCCCGTTGATGCCGCTGACCCAGCGCTATCGTCGGAACGCTGCCCGGAACAAGCTTTGCTCCTACAGGAGGTCTACAGGTTCTGAGTACCGCGCCAGAACCTGGACTATAACTACTAGCGATGTCAGCCCCGTGTCGACACTGATTTCAGTCAGCAAGGAACTGTGCCTACCCATGTAGGCTCGTAATAACAAGAGCGCCACCATTTTGAGCGGCGCCCTGGGGAGATTGACCGTTATGCCCGAAACCTCGACCGCCATTGCCGATATCCACATGCTCGACAGTGGCTATTCCCGTGAAGCCCGTTCGTTGCTGTACCAGGCCTATCGACATGAGCCAACGTTCAGCTATCTGTTCGAAGCGGAGCGTCCCGGCTATGAGCAGCGCGTGCGCGCCACGGTGCGTGAGCTGGTCAAGCAGCATTTCCTTCAAGACCTGCCGGCCATCGGCCTGTTGGTCAATGACCGGTTGATCGGCATTGCCCTGATCGCGCCGCCGCAACGTCGCCTGGGCATCACGGAGAGCTGGGCCTGGCGTCTGCGCATGGTGCTCAGCACCGGTTTCCGCTGCACCCGTCGTTATCTGGAATACCACGATGCAGTCATGGCCTGCGTGCCGTCCGACTCGGTTCACCTGCTGCCGTTACTGGGGATTCATCCGCAGTTTCAAGGCAAGCACTTCGGCGAACAGCTGCTGCAAGCGGTGCACAACTGGTGCGCGGTCGATGAGCATTCCCAGGGTGTGGTCCTCGACACCGGCAATCCTCGTTACCTTGAGTTCTACAAACGCCAGGGTTATGAAGAAATCGGCGAAGTGGCCGTAGGGCCGGTACGCGAACACGTGTTTTTTCACGCCAATCCGCAGGTGCTGCAAACCGCCACCGCATAAAGGTCGAACTTTCCGCGCACCCAAGGCTCTATCACGCTCCCAAGCTCGTGATAGCATCCGCGCCTATGAAGTTTCCAGGAAGAATTACCAGCGGCGTGCTGATGCTGTTATCCAGCTGCGCGGCGCTGGCGCAAAGTGAATTGGATGTGCGGATCAAACCGTCCAACGATGAACTGAACGCCAATATAGAGGGCTATATCGGCAGCCTCGGCGATCGCGACGAGGAAGCCTTGCTGCGCTTCAGTCGCGGTGCCGAGGAACAGGCGCGCAAGGCTGCCCAGGCCTTGGGTTATTACCAGCCCCAGATCGAATCGGACGTGCAGGGCGGCAAGTCGCCGCGCCTGATTCTCACGATCGACCCCGGCGAGCCGATCCATCTGCGCAACGTCACGGTGCGTGTCGAGGGGCCTGCCGCTTCGCTCAAATCCTTTCGGGTGCCCAAGAGTGCTGCGCTGAAAACCGGCGCGGTGCTCAATCATGGGCACTACGAAGACGCCAAACGACTGATCCAGAACCAGGCTTCGCGCTACGGTTTTTTCAGTGGTCACTTCTCGCACCAGACGTTATCGGTCGACCCGCGAGCCGGGGTGGCAGACATCGATCTGGTCTACGAAAGCGGCCCGCGTTATTCGCTGGGCAAGGTCAGTTTCGAGGGCGACACGCCGTTCGATGAAGACTTGCTCAAGCGCATGGTGCCGTTCAAGGAAGGCGCGCCTTACGACTCCGAACTGATCGCCGAACTCAACCAGGCCATGCAGTCGAGCGGCTATTTCGAAAGCGTCCGGGTCGATGCGGCACCCACCGCATCCAAGAACAATGTGATCCCGGTGGACGTCAAACTCGACACTCGCAAGCCGCGGACCATGGGCCTGGGCCTCGGCTACTCCACTGACGTCGGTCCACGGGTCAAGGCCAACTGGACCCGCCACTGGGTCAATCCCCAAGGGCATAGTTATGGCTGGGAGACCGAAATCTCGGCGCCCCGGCAGAACGTCGGGATCTTCTACGACATTCCCCTGGACCCGCCGCTCACCGACAAACTGCGTTTCGCCGGTGGCTACCAGAGCGAAGAAATTGCCGACAAGGACTCCCTCAGCAAACTGCTGACAATTGGTCCTGAGTGGCACAGCAAGTTGCCCAGCGGTTGGCAGCGGGTGGTATCGCTCAAGTGGCAACGCGAGGAATACCGTCTGGGCGATGACTCGGGACTCAGCACCTTGCTCATGCCCGGTATCAGTTATTCGTACCTGAAAAGCGACAACCGCATCGATCCGCACAATGGTTATCGCCTGCAGTTCGAGAGCAAAGTGGCCAAGGAAGGGTTGGGGTCCGACAACAACCTCCTATATGGCACCGCGCTGGTCAAAGGCCTGACCACCGTGTTCGACAAACACCGGTTCCTCGGCCGGGTGCAGGTCGGCGGCAGCGCCACCAATGGCTATAAATCGATTCCGCCGTCACTGCGCTTTTTCGCCGGTGGCGATCAGAGCGTGCGCGGTTACGACTATCAGAGTCTGTCCCCGGAAAACTCCGAAGGCGATCGCATCGGTGGCCGTTACATGGTCAGTGCCAGCGCCGAATACCAATATTCCGTCGCCGAAAAATGGCGGGTCGCGACCTTCGTCGACCAAGGCAACTCTTTCAACAACCTTGAACTGCCGAGCCTCAAGACCGGCGTCGGTATCGGCGTGCGCTGGGTCTCGCCGGTAGGGCCGATCCGCCTCGACCTGGCCCACGCGCTGGACGACCCCGGCGGCATCCGACTGCACTTTTCCATGGGGCCTGAGCTTTGAATCGTGGTTTGAAAATAACGCTGCTCGCCATTCTGACCCTGCTGATGCTGGTCGTTCTGGCGCTGGCCACGGTGCTCGGTACGGCGGCGGGCAGTCGTTGGGCGCTGGGTTTCGTACCGGGCCTGACCGTGGACAATTTCCAGGGTCGCCTGGGCGGGCAGTGGAGCGCCGACCATCTCGTTTGGCAGCAGGACACCAGTCGGGTCGAGTTGAGCAAAGCGATTTTCGCCTGGTCGCCCTCATGCCTGTTGCGCCGAACCCTGTGCATTGACCAGTTGCAAGCCGATCAGGTCAGCCTGCAATTTCCACCCGGCACCGATGAAGCCAGCAGCGGGCCGATCAGTCTTCCGGATTTGAGCCTGCCGTTGGCCATCGAACTGGGTGACGTAAAGGTCGGCAGCCTGCTGTTCAACGGCAGCGAAGAACTCAAGGGCTTGCAACTGGCGGCGCACTGGACCGCGCAAGGACTACAGATCGATTCGGTAAAGTTGCAGCGCGACGAGCTCAGCCTGAACCTGTCCGGCCTGCTGCAACCGACGGGCAACTGGCCGCTCAAGGCCGAAGGCACGCTGACACTGCCGGCACCCGGCACCGGGCCTTGGGCGCTGGCCCTGAACGTCGACGGCGATTTGCTGAAGACCCTGAACCTCAAGGCCGACAGCAGCGGTTACCTCAACGGGCAGTTGACCGGCGAGTTGCAGCCGTTGGTGGAAAACCTGCCCGCGAAGGTTCGGATCACCGCGGACGGCTTCAAACCCAGTGCCGATCTGCCGGATACCCTTCAACTCAATCAATTGGAGCTCACGGGCACCGGCGACTTGAAAAACGGTTACCAGTTGCTCGGTAAAGCCAACCTGCCGGCCGAGAAAGGCCCGGTCGCGTTGTTGCTCCAGGGCAAGGTCGACGCGAATGGCGCGCAGATCGCTGGCCTGGATCTGACCGCCAATGACAAGCAAAGCCTCAAGCTCACCGGCAACCTCGACTGGAGCAAAGGCCTGAGCGCCGAAGCGACCGTCGACTGGGTGGATTTCCCCTGGCATCGTCTCTATCCGCTGATCGATGAGCCGGAAGTCGCATTGCGCAGCTTCACTGGCGAAGTGTCCTATACCGACGGTAAATACCTGGGCCACTTCAAGGCCGCACTGGATGGTCCGGCAGGCGCATTCAGCTTGAGCAGTCCGTTCGCAGGCGACCTGACGAAAATCTACCTGCAGCAGATTCAACTCGAAGCCGGGCAGGGCAAGGCCGAAGGTCACCTGAACCTGCAATTCGCCGATGGCATCGCCTGGGACACGGCGCTGGACCTGTCGGCGATCAACCCGGCGTATTGGGTCGCGGAGTTGCCAGGCACCCTGGCCGGCCCGTTGCGCAGCACCGGTGAAATGAAAAATGAAAAGCTCAGCCTGAACGCGGATCTCGACCTCAAGGGCAAACTGCGTGGGCAACCGGCGGTGATCCAGGCCAAGGCTGATGGCGGCGGTGAGCAATGGAACCTCAACGCGCTGCAAGTGCGCCTGGGTGACAACAGCATCAACGGCAAGGGCAGCCTGCATCAGAAACTCGCCGGCCAGATCGATATCAAGATGCCGCGTCTTGCCCAGCTGTGGCCGCAACTGCGTGGCCAGCTCAATGGCCGGGTCGACGTTGCCGGCACGCTCAAGGCGCCCCAGGGCAAGCTCGGATTGCAAGGCACCCAACTGGCATTCCAGGACAATCGCCTGCAAAGCCTCAATCTGGACGCAACGCTGGACAGCGCACAGCGGGCGAAAATTGACCTGAAGGGCAGTGGCATACAAGCCGGCGATACCTCGTTGGGCACGTTGACTGCCAGCGGCCAGGGCGATATCAAAAACCAGAAGCTCAGCCTCGATTTGCAAGGGCCGCAGCTCAAACTCGCGCTCGGCCTCGATGGCGCACTGGACAAAGGCAATTGGCGTGGACGCCTGGCCAGGGGAGACATTCAGGCCGGCGGACAGGACTGGAAGCTGCAAGGTCCGGCAAAGCTTGAGCGATTGGCCGATGGCAAAATCAATTTCGGCGCCCATTGCTGGATGTCAGGCCAAGCCAGCTTGTGCGGTGAAGACCAGCGCTTGATGCCGGAACCGAAGCTGCGATACCACCTCAAGCAATTCCCGATCGACAGCCTGGCTCAATGGTTGCCGAAAGATTTTGCGTGGAAAGGCCGGCTCAACGCCGACCTGCAACTGGACCTGCCTGCCAGCGGCCCGAACGGTCAGATCACCCTTGATGCCAGCGGCGGCACGCTGCGTGTGCGCGAGAAGGACCAGTGGCTGGACTTCCCGTACCAGACCTTGCTGCTCACCAGCAAACTCACGCCAAAACGCATCGACACCGACCTCAACTTCGTCGGTCAGAAGCTGGGTGAATTGCGGGTACAGGCGCAGATCAATCCAATTCCGGCGAACAAACCGCTCAGTGGCAACTTCCGCCTGAATGGTCTGGATTTGTCCGTGGCTCGACCGTTTTTGCCCTTGGTCGAGAAACTCACGGGGCGTCTGAATGGTAGCGGGACCATCGCAGGCACGCTGATGGCGCCACTGGTCAACGGCAATCTGCTGCTGAGCAATGGCGAAGTGTCCGGGCCGGAACTGCCGATGGAGATTCAGGCGTTGCAGCTGCAAGCCGTCATCGCCGGCGAAACCGTGCAAGTGAACGGTGGCTGGAAAAGCGGCAAGGCCGGGCAGGGCAGCCTGAACGGCAACATCGCGTGGGGCCAGGCGCTGGTGGTGGACCTGGCACTCAAAGGCTCTCAACTGCCGGTGACCGTCGAACCCTACGCCAAGCTGGAAGTGGCGCCGGACCTGAAGATCTCGATGAAGGACGATGAACTGGCGATTGCCGGCAAGGTACTGGTGCCCAAAGGCGACATCACCGTGCGCGAACTGCCGCCATCGACGGTCAAGGTCTCCAACGACACGGTCATTGTCGGGCAGCAAACCGAAGAAGGGAAACCGCCGATTGCCATGAAAATGGACATCGACGTGGTCGTGGGTGAGGACAAACTGAGCTTTGCCGGATTTGGACTGACGGCCAACCTGCAAGGCCATGTGCACATCGGCGACAACATGGACACCCGTGGCGAACTCTGGCTCAACGACGGCCGTTACCGTGCCTACGGTCAGCGTTTGACGGTGCGCCGGGCGCGCTTGCTGTTTGCCGGTCCTATCGATCAACCGTACCTGGACATCGAAGCGATTCGCCAGACCGATGACATCATCGCCGGGATTCGCCTGAGCGGCAGCGCCGAGCAGCCGACCACGCAAATCTTCTCCGAACCGGCCATGAGCCAGGAACAGGCGTTGTCCTATCTGGTGCTGGGCCGTCCGTTGAGCACCAACGGCGAAGACAACAACATGCTCGCCCAGGCCGCCCTCGGTTTGGGGTTGATGGGTAGTTCGGGTGTGACCAGCGGGTTGGCGAAGAACCTGGGCATCCAGGATTTCCAGCTCGACACCGAGGGCAGCGGCAATGAAACCTCCGTGGTGGCCAGCGGCAACATCTCGGAAAAACTCAGCTTGCGTTATGGGGTGGGGGTGTTCGAGCCGGCCAACACCATTGCGCTGCGCTACAAGCTGAGCAAGAAGGTGTATCTGGAAGCCGCGGGCGGCGTCGCCAGTTCGCTGGATATCTTCTACAAGCGGGATTTCTAGGCCTGCTTTCCATTCGAAAATCGCGTCGTCCCCATCGCGGGCAAGCCCGCTCCCACAGGTCAAGGTAATCCCTGTGGGAGCGGGCTTGCCCGCGATGGCGTCAGACCGCTCAGCGCAAAATCAGGCACCGTTTATCAACCTAATACCAAGCATCCTAACTATTGCGTTGACATTCGCTGCCTAGGCAGTAACATCTCGACATACATTCTCTGCCTAGGCAGCTAATTGGTGGACAGATGAAACATTTCACCCCGGACGACTTCAAGAATTGCCACCTCGGGCTCCTGCTCGGGCGCGCCGCGCTGCTCAAGGACCGGATCATCGACACCCACATGGAACCTCACGGCATCACTGCCGCGCAGTTCAAGGTGCTGATCATCATGGCCCAGTTCGGCGTCGATACCCCGGCCGAGCTGTGCCGCCACCTGTCCCTGGACAGCGGTTCGATGACGCGCATGCTCGATCGTCTGGAACAGAAAGGTTTCCTCGCTCGCCAACGTTCAGAAGCGGATCGCCGCCAGGTGCAATTGGTGTTGACTGAAGAAGGTCAGCACCTTGCCGACCGCCTGCCACATATCGGCGCTGAAGCCATGAACGAGCTGGCCGGCGCTATTACGCCGGACGAGCTGGCCACCCTGGAGCAGATCCTGAAGAAAATCCTGGTGGCAGCCGGTGACTCGATCACCTTGCTGCGGGTTGGTGACAAATGAGCAGCAAAACCTTGCGTACCGGTCTGGGCCTGCATCTGGGTTTAGTGTTCGCCGCCATGACTCTGGCCGGTTGCGCCAGCTACAGCGGCCTGACCACCGAGGGCAAAAGCCTCGATGCGAAAACCCTCAAGGCTGGCCAATCCCTGAGCGGCGTTACCCTGACACCGGCGGCCTGGCCGAAAAGCGACTGGTGGAAAAGCCTGGGTGATCCGCAGCTGGACGGCCTGATCCGTGAAGCGCTGCAAGACAGCCCTGACATGCAGATCGCCGACGCCCGCGCCCACCAGGCCAGCGCCGCCGCTTATGCTGCCGATGCCGAGCGCATGCCGACCCTGGATGCCAGTGCCGGCGTCAGCCGTTCACGTCTGGCCCGGGATCAGGACCCGAGCGGGCAGGGCGGCACGTACTCGACCCTGCGCAATCTCGGCGCCACCTT
>NZ_WFGV02000137.1 GCF_010095445.2 Pseudomonas sp. TNT3 | reverse complement strand
CATGACTGGGGTGAAGTCGTAACAAGGTAGCCGTAGGGGAACCTGCGGCTGGATCACCTCCTTAATCGACGACATCAGCTGCTCCATAAGTTCCCACACGAATTGCTTGATTCATTGAAGAAGACGAAAAGAAGCAGCCCGAAATTGGGTCTGTAGCTCAGTTGGTTAGAGCGCACCCCTGATAAGGGTGAGGTCGGCAGTTCGAATCTGCCCAGACCCACCAATTTTGTGTGGGAAACGCCTGTAGAAATACGGGGCCATAGCTCAGCTGGGAGAGCGCCTGCCTTGCACGCAGGAGGTCAACGGTTCGATCCCGTTTGGCTCCACCACTAACTGCTTCTGATTGTGTAAAGCTTAGAAATGAGCATTCCATCGTACGATGGTGAATGTTGATTTCTAGTCTTTGACTAGTTCGTTCTTTAAAAATTTGGGTATGTGATAGAAAGATAGACTGAACGTTACTTTCACTGGTAACGGATCAGGCTAAGGTAAAATTTGTGAGTTGCTCTTAATTGAGTATTATCGAATTTTCGGCGAATGTCGTCTTCACAGTATAACCAGATTGCTTGGGGTTATATGGTCAAGTGAAGAAGCGCATACGGTGGATGCCTTGGCAGTCAGAGGCGATGAAAGACGTGGTAGCCTGCGAAAAGCTTCGGGGAGTCGGCAAACAGACTTTGATCCGGAGATGTCTGAATGGGGGAACCCACCTAACATAAGTTAGGTATCTTAAGCTGAATACATAGGCTTAAGAAGCGAACCAGGGGAACTGAAACATCTAAGTACCCTGAGGAAAAGAAATCAACCGAGATTCCCTTAGTAGTGGCGAGCGAACGGGGACTAGCCCTTAAGTGGCTTTGAGATTAGCGGAACGTTCTGGAAAGTACGGCCATAGTGGGTGATAGCCCTGTACGCGAAAATCTCTTAGTCATGAAATCGAGTAGGACGGAGCACGAGAAACTTTGTCTGAATATGGGGGGACCATCCTCCAAGGCTAAATACTACTGACTGAC
>NZ_WFGV02000136.1 GCF_010095445.2 Pseudomonas sp. TNT3 | reverse complement strand
TGATCACCGTACCGTCAGTCAGGGTGAAGGTCAGGCCGCCGTGGTTATTGACCGGCAAGCCATCAGCGTTGGTCAACGTCACGGTGTAAGTAACCTTGCCGCCTTCGGCGACGGTGGAGTTATCCACCGTCAATTTGGCCACGACGTCGTTGATGGTGTCGGTGGTTTTGACGGTCGCGTCAGCACCACTGATAACCAGATTTTCCAGAGCTTTACCGGCGACTTCTGCGCCGGTCACTTTGACGGTCAGCGACGATGGATCTTTGTAAACGTCTTCGGCATTAGCGTCAGCGGTGTAGATCGCTGTCTTGGCACCGGCGAGGATCGTGACGGTTTTGCCGTTATCCAGAGTGACAACCAGATTGTCCGCCAGCACGCGGTTGATGCTCACGGTGAAGGTCGGCGCTTGGCCTTCCAGCACATCGCCATTGGCGGCGATGCCGACGGTAACCAGGTTGCCATCGCCATTCGGTTCATCGGTGATGGTCACGCTGGTTTTATCGGTACCCAACACCAGGTTTTCGTAGTTGTTGGTGCCGGTAACGCCGGTCAGCTGGTTTTCCACCACGATCGGCTGATCAACGTACAGGTTGTCCGCAATCGCAACTTCTTTGCTGCCGCTGGTTTGATTGGCAGCAACGTTGATCACCGTACCGTCAGTCAGCGTGAAGGTCAGGCCACCGTGGTTATTGACCGGCAAGCCATCAGCGTTGGTCAACGTCACGGTGTAAGTGACCTTGCCACCTTCGGCGACGGTGGAGTTATCCACCGTCAATTTGGCCACGACGTCGTTGATGGTGTCGGTGGTTTTGACGGTCGCGTCAGCACCACTGATAACCAGATTTTCCAGAGCTTTACCGGCGACTTCTGCGCCGGTGACTTTAACGGTCAGCGACGATGGATCTTTGTAAACGTCCTCGGCGTTGATATCAGCGGTGTAGATCGCTGTCTTCGCACCCGCGAGGATGGTCACGGTTTTGCCGTTGTCCAGGGTCACGACCAGGTTGTCCGCCAGCACGCGGTTGATGCTCACGGTGAAGGTCGGCGCCTGGCCTTCCAGCACATCGCCATTGGCGGCGATGCCGACGGTGACCTTGTTGCCATCGCCATTCGGTTCATCGGTGATGGTGACGCTGGTTTTGTCGG
>NZ_WFGV02000135.1 GCF_010095445.2 Pseudomonas sp. TNT3 | reverse complement strand
CGGTAGGCAGGCGCTCGATGGTGAGCAAGCGGTCTGCGTCATCGTAGGTGTAATCCTGACGGGCATCGGCATTGAGTTTGGCCAGCAGTCGGCCGATGGAATCGCGTTCAAATTCGGTCTGTCGTTGTGGTCGTTCGGCGCGTTCGCCGTAGCCGATTTCGTTGACTTGCGTCAGGTGCCCGCCGAGGTTGTAGCTGAACTGGCGGGTCAGGTTGTCGATGCGTTTTTCTTCGATCAGCCGATCGGACGCGTCGTAGGCAAACTGGTAGGCCGCATTGTTTTCGTTGACCAGCGCGGTCAGGCGAATGGCCTGGTCGTATTCGTAGCGGATGCGCTGGCCTTTGGCGTCCTGTCGGCTGCTTGGCAAACCGCGAGCAGTGCGCAATAGACGCGTGGTCTGGCCTTTGCCGTCGGTGTGCGTCAGGACCTGGCCGAGGGCGTTGTAGGTGAAGGACTCGGCGCTGCCGTCCGGGTGCTGGATGCGCAGCACTTCGCCGTCGGGTTTGCGTTCCAGAGTGGTGGTCTGGTTCAGGGCATCGGTGACGGCGACGAGGTGATGGCGTTCGTCGAAACGGTACCGGGTGTTTTTGCCCGAGCAATCCTGGAAACGTTCGACCTGAGCCAGGGTGTTCCACCACAGGTATTTGGACTTGTGTGTGGCGTCGATGATGGTGTGCGGCAGGCCGTCATCGCTGTTGAGGTATTCGGTCTTGTTGCCCAGCGCATCGACTTCGGCGATGAGGTTGCCCTTGGCGTCGTAGCGTGCTTTCCAGGTGCTGCCGTCAGGGTAATCAACCTGCGTGACCAGGGTGGTCAGGTGGTGGTGCTGGTATTTGATCTTGCGCCCGAGCGGATCGGTTTCTTCGACCAGCCGAGCGTATTCGTCGTACTTGAGCTTGACGGTATTGCCATCGGGCAATATGAGGCCGGTCATGTTGCCGGTGTCGTCAATCTCTATAACGTAGTGTTCGCCACCGAAGTCGCGGCTCGAGGTGACGCGGTTATCGCTGTTGTAATGAAGCTCAGCTTCGCGCCCGAGTACATCGGTGATCCACGTGGTGCGGGCAGCTATGTCGTAACGGAAATGGAAGTGCTCGCCATCGCTGGTCCAGTGTTCCACCACTCGAGGTTGGTCTGCGATGGTTTCCCA
>NZ_WFGV02000013.1 GCF_010095445.2 Pseudomonas sp. TNT3 | reverse complement strand
GCTGGCCGCAGGCGTCGTAGCCATAGCGCAAGGTGCCCCAGCTCTGGTGTTCGGTGATCAGCCGATCCTGGCGGTCGTATTCGAATTCCAGCGGGTGGTCGTGGCCGTCGTCGACACTGGTCAGGCGCCCGAGCGTGTCGTAGTGATAGGTAACGGAGGTGCCATCGGGCAGGGTCTTGACCTGCAAACGTCCGGCCGCATCGCGTGTATACCCGGTGACCAGTTGCGAGCCGTCCTCGCCAAACTCGGTCTTCTCCAGCAGGTGCCCGTTGAGGTCGTATTCGTAGGCAGTGCGCAGGCCGTCGAAGCCGGTTTCCTGTCGGATCAGTCCGTTGGCGGTGTAGTCCAGAAGGTATTTTTCGCCGGACTCGTTCTCGATTTCCGTCAGCAACAACTGTGCGTTGTCGTAGCGATAACGCAGCTGCGAACCGTCCGGATTGATCCGACGGCTGACCAGGTGCAGGTCCTCGACGTACTCGTAGCGCGTGACCTGGCCCAGTTCGTCGGTGGCTGAGGTGAGCGTGCCGTAGGCGTTGTAGCTGAAGGAGCGGGTGGCGCCGGAGGGTGAGGTGCTGTGGATCAGTCGGCCGACGGCATCCCATTGCGAGTGCGTGACGGCGCCGTGTTCGTCTTCCTGGGTAATCCGCCGCCCCAGCGCATCGTAGGAAAACTTTCTCGTGCCACCTATCGGCAGCGTTTCTTCGACGAGCTGGCCCAGCGCGTTCCAGACGAACAGGTGCCGGCTGTGATCCGGGTATCGGATCGACAGCAGTCGGCCTTGGGCGTCGTAGCGGTAGTGCGTGGTGTGGCCGTCCGGGTCGATGGCCTCGGTGACATCGCCCTGGGCGTTGCGCAGGTATTTCCACTCGGCCTTGCCGCGAAAGCGTGCGTGCAGGAAACCGTTTCGGTATTCGTAGGCTGTCGGTTCATCTTGCGGTGGAATCAGCGCCACCAACCGCCCAGCGTCGTCGTAGTGGTATTCGGTGACCGCGCCCAGCGGGTCCTGCTCGGCGATCAATCGACCCTGATCATCGTAAGACTTGAGGTGTTCGCCGCCATCCAGTTCGACCTTGCGCACCAGCCGCGCCCGATCGTCGTGGACGTACACCTCTTCGCTGCCATCGAGGTTCTTGACCGTGACGCTGCCCTGGTCATCCCAGACGTAGTGCGCGTCCATCTGCCCGAACGAGGCCCAGTGACGGATGCAGCGGGCCGCCTTGCCAGACCGTTCCCACGCCCAGAAGAAACTCGCCCCACCGGCCAGTTGCCGCTGCAGGATCACGTGCTGCTCGTCATAGCGGTAACGCTCGCTCTCCTCGGCGGCGTTGGTCGCTTCGATCAGCTGCTGGTGCTCGTCGTAGCGATAGCGGACCAGCGTCTGCTCCGTCACCCACCCCTGGGCCACGGTGGGCGCCGGGGTAAACCGCTGGTAGTCGACGGCGATCAGGTGGCGACGGTCGTAACGCAACAACAAGGCGCGACCGGCGCCGTTGTCCACGCGCTCGAGGCGGCCGTGGTAGTCGTGGGTCAGGTGCAGGCGGTTGTCGTAGGCGTCGCTGATCGCGCTTAAGCGACCGTTGATGAAGTGATAAAAGCGCGGTGCGTCGCCGGCTTGGGCGAGGATCAGTTCTTCGGCCGCGTCACCGAGAAAAATCGCCGCCCTGGACAGGCTGTTGTGGATCGCCGGACGTTCGCTGTTCGGCAGGGGAAAGGGCGTGCGACGGTTTTCGTGGTCGATCCAGATGACTTCGTCGCCGACGATTTCCAGGCGATGGGAGAGGCTGTGGCTCCAGCCGAAACCGAGGCCGACATCGAGCTCGGCGGCGCTGGTGCGGTAGAGGCGGGCGAAGTCGAAGGGCAGGAGGCCGTCGAGCGTGCCGTCGGTGAGGGTCAGCAGTTCTTCGCCGGTGACCATCGATACCGGGCAGCCATTCTTGCAGGTGGACGCCACGCATGTGGCGGCGTCGTCGTTGGGGTTTTTTGCCTGTTTCGACGCGTCGTCGCGGTGTTCGTTCTGCTTGAGCGTGGTGTTCTTGCGGGGGTTCCAGTTCAGCAGCAGGCGACCCTGATTGGCGCCGGCCGCGATGCCGCGTGCGGCGACGGCTTTGTAGCGGTCGACGTAGGACATGAAGGTGCTGAGGAGGGCGAAGATGGCGTTGACGAAGCCCACGGCGGCATTGACGATCCGGGCGCCATAGTGGGCCAAGCGCATGCTCAAGTAAGCGATGCCGGCGCCTACGAACGTCAGGACAACACCAATCAGGATATCGATCAGCAGTTGCACCACCCCCGTGGCCACCGCTTCGGCGGTGTTGCCCGCGAGTACACTGGGCGGCAGCATGTCCCACCACAGACTGGCCGTGCGCAGCAGCAAACACAGCGCCGCTTCATCACTGACCAGCAGTTGGATTTGGGCCATCGCCTCCGGTGCGGACTTCGCGAGCTTGACCAGCTCATCCGCGCCACTGCCCAAGCGTTCAGCGAATCTGCCGGGATCCTGAAGGATTTCCGAGAGCAGGCTGAGGCTGTCCCACACCCCAATAATCGCCGCCCAACTTCCGGCCAGCATTCCATTACCCGCCGCCGCAAACGCCGACTGCGACCACTGCGGCTTGAACCCCTCCCACTCCTTGCGCAGCCAGTCTTCCAGTTGCCCGGTGAGTCCGTCGTAAGACTTGAACAGCGCATCAACCTGATCCTTCGTCACCGCGCTTTGCACGTGCACCCGGTAAAACTTTCCGGGAATACCGCGGAATTGTCCTTTCCCGTTTGCATCCAGCGTGACCGACTTGCGCTCGCCACCCTCGACCGCTATCACATCAACCTGAATGTTCCCCAGCGGAATGTCATACACCGACTCGAACGTGCTCTCGATCAGCAGAATCCCGTTGCTCGGGCACTGCGCCACCGTGGAGATAAAATCGTCATCGCGACGACCGACCACCGTGGTGCTATCACCGAGCTTGATCCGCCGATCCATGTCCATCAGCGACGGCAGATCCGTCGCGTGACTGACGGTGTCGGCGGCACGGCTGAACCAGTGATCGAGCTGCTGGAGATACAGCGTCAAGGTGTTAGGAAAGTCGTCGAGCGCCTGCTCGATGCGTGCGCTGTGCTCCATCAGCGCAGCGCTTCGAACGAAGGCGAACACACAATCGGGTCGAACATGAGCAGTCCCTCGCGCAGGAAAAATGGCGCGAGAGACTGTGCGGGGGATCAGGGTGGAAAGAAGTCAGGCGGAGTAGGTGTTGTTGGTAGGAAAAATCGCTGAATCAATTCGAAGCAATTGTTTTGCTCTGCCATTCAAGTGCATGCAGGATGTTTCCTGATCACGCATAGTGCAGCTCACAGACAAGGCTCTAAAGCGAGCGTCCAGACGGGCTTTATGGCAAGGCGTAGCTGTGACGGTAATGAATACTGTCTCTCAAATGACAAAAGGGGTAAGCAGGTGGCGGTGGATCTGACAAATGACGCGAATCTAAGAGCAGCTTGTGAAGTAGTCCTGGCTCAGCATCGTGGGTTACCTTGGTATCAGAACTGGCTGGCAAGCCTGTCGGAGTTTCTGCAGAAAGTTCAGAACGCCACTCACGATGAGTTTTGCAGTACGCAGATTCAAACGGAGTTGTGGGAGAGTGAAACCTTATGCCGCAACGGAATGGGCCCGATCAATGCGTCCGACGCTATTCACACGCCCTCCGTCGCCACATGCCTTTGGGATATCCGCACATCGCTTGAAGGAATCGACCCGCAAAAGTATGACGAAGTACTGAACGCCGGCTGGCAGGCGCTGAGTCGATTGGTCGACACTCCAATCAACCAACGCAATACCCGACTGAAAAAGAACAGACTCTTCGCCGCGCTTTGTCCGTCCAGGTTGACGACGATCGCTCACATTTCGAAGCTGCGTACATTGTCGTTATGGCTCGGTTTATCGGGGGCAGAGGGTGATCTATCGCTGCATCATCTTGTGCGCGATCACCTGGATCATGTCCTGGGCGACAAGGTTGATGGGCTATCCCCGCAAGCACTGGAGCGCATGACCTTGCCGTGGTTGCTTTACTTGAACTACCTCCAGGATCAGGAAGCTGAGGCTACCGAAATCGTAGACTTCAATACGGGCCATGAGCGACTCAATCCCTTGCCTGACGAAAGCCGCGAATTTGGCATGCGCGCCATAGGAAAGGGGCTCGCGGATGTTACGGCCATCATCAAATTCGCCAAAGGGGGTTGCACGCGTGAGGACCTTCTAGCTCATATGCAAAAAATCAAAGATGCAAACGGCAAAACGAGTTTAAAAAGTCACCTCCACAATCTATTTACGTGGGGGGTGATACAAGAGCGAGGTGATAAAATCTATTTGACGCCGCGAGGTGAAGGCCTTGTGGAAACAGACGGGCCCGAGGAAATCTCTGATTGGCTGCTGACCCGCGTGGTCGGGTTTGATCACATGCTTGTTGCAATGCGCAGCCAAGCTATGTCCAACTCTGATACGTTCAATTTGCTGAGAAGTATCAGATCAGAATCGTCTGGCGACAGAGCTGCCTCCAATGTGCCCTTCTGGTTGGAAAAATTGCAGTTAGCCGAGAAAAAAAAGCACGATAAATTGCACCTGACAGAGCGGGGAAAAGCCTGGGCAGCGCAGATTCACTGGCTCCCTCAATCACCGTCCTCACAAGCGAATCCCCCCATCGCCCCATTGACCGTTCCGGATCAGAAACCCGCTCCGTTCCAACGCCCATCACCGCAAACCATCCACGAAAGCCTCCCGAAAGGCACCGCCTTCTCACTCAATCAGGTTGCTCGCCTCGACGCCGGACTCTGGAGTCATCCACGCCGACATTTTGCAGTCCTCACCGGCTTAAGCGGTTCGGGCAAAACGCTACTGGCGCGGGGTTACGCGCACGCGCTACACCAAGATCAATCCAATCCAGCACCCTACCTGCTGACAATACCTGTCCAACCCGGCTGGCACGATCCTTCCTGCGTGCTGGGTTACATCAACCCGTTGGACAGCGACAGTTATGTCCGTACGGCATTCGTCGATTTCCTACTCAAAGCCAGCGCCGACCCCGAACGCCCGTACACGGTAGTGCTCGATGAAATGAACCTGTCCCACCCCGAGCAGTACCTCGCGCCACTGCTGTCGGCCATGGAAACCGGCGATCGCATCGAATTCCATGCCCAGTACGATGACATCAGCGGCGTGCCCCGGAGCATTGCCTATCCGGACAATCTGCTGATCATCGGCACCGTTAATATGGATGAAACCACCCACGGGCTGAGCGATAAAGTGCTTGATCGGGCGTCTGTCATCGAGTTCTGGGATATCGATGTCGACGCGTTCCCAGGCTGGCAAACCAGCAGCCTGACCGTGCAACAAGTTTCCCACGTGCGCGACACGCTAACGGGCTTGGTCAAGGCCCTGCGCCCGGCACGCCTGCATTTCGGTTGGCGCACCATTCAAGACGTAATCGGCTACATCGAGCAGGCCGAGACCGGCGGCGTAATTAAATTTGACGCGGCGCTGGATCAAGCGATTTACGCCAAGGTCCTGCCCAAAATCCGCGGAGAAGATTCGCAGCGCCTACAGGATGCATTCGACAACTGCATTACGCTTTTAGGAGGCGGGCTGTTGCCGGAATCCACCGCAAAACTCGTCGAATTGAAGGGCGACCTGCACATCCTCGGCACTGCCCGATTCTGGCGATGAACCATGGCCGTTATCCATTACATCGATAAGTTAGGACGTGCATTCAGCGTCAGCCCTGACGGGGTCGAACCGGGGTTCGTGGAGCTGGGCACCTATTATTTCAAGGTGGTGCCCCAGCGGAGTTTCTTCGTCGACGATGAGCCGCTGCAAACCATTCGCCATGGCGCGTTCGATGCGTGGCAATGGACGCCGATGTTCTATGCCGGCAAGGTATCCGCGGAGCTGGTGGACGAGGGGGGCGTCGTTGTTGCGACCTACCATTTCGACGTGGCACCGGACCAGAGCAAAGTCGGCGAAGCGACATTCGCCGCCATGCTCGACGAGATCCTCGCCTTTGATTCACGTCTGCTGCTAGGCGACGAATACGCCCAGCGGGACATCGGTCGCGAAGGGCGTGTCACTGATCCGCACCTCAGCTTCGCACGGCTCAAGCGGTACGGCCCGACCTTACTCACGGCCCTCACCGATGTCATACGCAAGCCGCTCACCCGGCTGCGGCGAGAGCGCACGTTACGGCCTGCGCATCAGTTGCGCCGTATTGATCATCAGACTCTGCGTCGTGCCCTGCAAGACCCGGCTGCCACTGCGCTGCTCTATCACCGGGCGCAAACGAACACTGGCGCAAAGCCCCTGCAATTTGATGTGCCCAGCGTGTTCGAGGACCTGGACAACCCGGCTAACCAGGCCATGGCTGTCGTGCTTGATGAAACGATACGCCGCTGTCGACAGGTCATCACAGATTTGCGAACACTGCTGACTCGTGAGCGCGACACCGACACCCGTTCTGCCCTGGCTCCAAGGCTTGGCCGGCGCATTGAATACGTGGAAGGGCTGCACAGTGCACTGAGGAAGATTCAACGCCGGGAACCGTTTTGCTCCCTGCGCCAACGCCGAATCACCGCCGCAGGGCTCAACGCCATCTCTGCCCACCCGGCCTATGCACGCGCTTATCGTTACGGTTGGTATGTACTGCGCCCAGGTATCGACGGCAGCCGCAATGGGGAGCGCCTGTGGATCAGTCCCACGTGGGAGATCTACGAGCGATGGTGCTACCTCAAGGTCGTTGCTACTTTGAAGTCTCTCTATCCCGAACTGAGCTGGACAAACCATTGGCCCGGCACGCGAGTGGATGTCATCCGCTGTACAGGTACAGGCAACGACACTCAGGTCGATGTGTGGCTACAGGTTCAGTGCCCCGCATTTGATCGGCCAGACAATCATGGATTTACCAGCGTGTCGGGTGAGCGCTATCCCGACATTGTCGTCACAGTAAAAGGCCCGCAGGGCTGCAAGTTCATCGTGATGGACGCCAAGTACCGGGTCACCCGCACTGCGGTGCTGGACGCAATGGAATCTGCGCACCTGTACCGCGATTGTTTGCGCTGGAATGGGATGAGGCCGGACAGGGCGGTATTGCTGGTCCCGCGCAGGGGCGGTGCTCCGTGGTTGGAGGCGATGGACTATCACGAGGAGAATCAGGTGGGTGTTGCTGTGCTTGGGGATGAAAGCAATGGGTTGGTCGAGATGCTGCGGTCACTTGGGATGATGTCCGGTGATGCGGAATTATCCGACTTGAAAGATATGGATGCTGAGATCACGGTCGAAGCTACTGATTAACAGACCAGTCATACCAGAAACAACTGTGGGAGCGAGCCTGCTCGCGATTACGGTGTGTCAGTCAACACTTAAATCGACTGACACACCCCATCACAAGCAAGCCCACTCCCACAGAGGAAACGGCTGAATTATCTGATCAGTTGACGCTTTGCGACACCGCGAACGAGGCCTTCTTGAGCCTCGCACGCTGATAACCACGCCAAACCAGAATAGCCACCATCCCGCACATAACACCCGTGGCGTTAGCCACCATGTCACCCCAGGACGCAGTGCGCAGCGGCATGAAACTCTGCTCCAATTCGATCAACATCGAACCCAACAGTGTCCAAAACATCAACCAGATAATCCGAGTGCCAGGGAATGCCAGATAAGCACTCACCGTCAGACAAGCGAACCCGGCCCAGTGATGCAGCTTGTCCTGATTCTCAAACACCTGCGGTACCGGCTCGCCGCGCATTCCGGCGACGCACAGCACCACCAGGATCACGAAAAACGCCAGCTTGGGCAGGGCACGCAGTATCCGTTGCTTCATTCGGTGACCTTGTAGAAGTTGTTGTGGAACAGGTCGATGTTCCGACGCTCTGTCAGGGAGTACAGCGAGTAGCTGCGACCCAAGGAAGCGCCACCGTCTCGAGTCAGCGGAGTCCATGCCAAGTTAGCTCGGCGAGTGGTGGAACTGGCCATCAATTCATCGAACGGAATCGAGAAATAGATGCCTTTACCGAAACTACCTTCACCGTATTCTTCTTTCGTGGCATTGGTGACCGTCACCCAACCACCAAACCGCACGCCGTTGGCGAATTCGCGGGACAAGTCCAAGGTAACGCCGTAGTCCTTGGCCAAATAACGACCAACACTGAGTGCCCCCAGAATGTCTTGGAACGAACTGCGGTAGTAGAGCGAAGCGTTGCCCGTGATGGTGCTGTAGTCGCGCAAACCGAAGCCCTGATCGAAATCACGCTGCTTGACCCAGTTCATGTCCACACCAACGGCCCAGCGCTCGCCCATTGGACGATACAGCACTTCACTCCCGACACCGGCGAACATCGACTCCAGATAGCCGCCGTAAACCATACCGTAGAGGTCTTGATCCAGTTGCTTGACCTTATTGAGCTGAAACGTCGGCATCGTAACTTCCGACGTCGTCATGTACTGACGCAGGTCGGTACGTACACGGGGCAGGCCGCTCGGTGCGTCGTATTTGAACTTGTCGAAGTTGTTGATCAGGTTCGCGCTTAACAGACCGTTCCACCACAGATCAGGCTTGAAACGATACTCGGCGCTCAGATCCGCACTGAACTGATACAACAGGAACCCGTCGGGACCGCCGACGTTCTGTTTATATCCAAGGCCCAGGCCATAGGTGAACTTGTCCGGCGTCTTCGCGTACAGGGTTTTCTCTTGATGCGGTACCGAAACGTTTTGCTCGGTTACCCGGCGCAGGTCTTCCAGTGGGCGATCTTCTTGCACCACTTCGCGGAACGTATCCCGGGGCACGCTGACTTCCTCGATCGGCAAGCTGTAACGAGTGTCGACCATGGTGAACCAGTCGATTTGATCGTTGACGCTGTTGTCGAGGATGCGCGAAGCGCGACCAACGGCTTTTGGGGTGTGGAAGTAGCGACCCTGTTCACCGTAGACGATGAGTTCGGAATCACGTTGGGTGATTTTCGAAACGGTGTAGCCTGCGTTGTTTTGCAAACGCTTGGCGACGCCGGCCCATTGCACGTCCGTTGGAGCGGTTGTCGGTTTGACGTCCGGCACAGGTTCGGGTTTAGGGTCGAAGCTTTTGGTTGGCGCTTTGCGGGTGGCGAAGTTGGTGTGCAGGGTTATGCCGAACATGGCGGTGTTGCCGCGTTCCCAGGCTGCGTGGAGATCTACCCAATCGTTGGCTTTGAAAACGAAGCCCAGGTTGATTGGGGAATCTTGGATCTGGTTGTTATCCTGTGGCTCGTGTTGGTAGTCGTTGCCTTCGTATTCGAGCTTTATGGATAGCGGGTCCCAAGGTGTTTGGTAGTTCACGCCGCCAAAGAACGATGGGGAGCCACGGAAGTAGCTGTTTCCGTTAAAGTTACCTGCTTGGGTGCCTGAGTCTGGTCGTGTGTCGAATTTGTCATCCAGCCAGCCCAACGGGTTGTCCATATCGCCACGGTTCCCGATATAGCCCCAGGCTAAGCCCAGGCTAAGATCGAAATTCCCCATCCGTTTGTTGCCTACAAAATACTCACTGGAAAACAGGCCAGTACCACCCACGTCACGTGCACCTAATGCAATTTGCGGTATCCAGTGGGTTTCTTCGAGCAGGCGCACTTTGGCGTCGATCGCCTTATCTTTGTAACTCTGGCTACCGCTAAGAGATTCAGGACCATAGTCGCGGTTACTAATCGAGGTGTAGCGAAACGACCCTTCCAACCAATCGAAAGGCTGAAAGGACACACTATAACGACTATACGGATCAGTTCGACTGGCGGTCAAAGACAACTCCCCAGCCGGAGCCATACGCGCAGTAGGAGTTTGTAATAGGCCTATACCACCAAAATCGCTCTGCGTGTAGCGCGGTTCGGCTACTGCCCAAGTACTACAGCCGAGCAGTAGACAAGGAATCAAGTGATACTTCATGGCTTCACCTCCAGCAGCGGCTGGGTGGCGATAAAAGCAGCCATTTCGGCATTCAGATCAGGCGTAGGGTCGCCTTTCGCAGTGCTGTGCACTGGGACATAGATGCGTGCGCCTGGGGCTGGCGATACAGACTTGGTTTCATTCCAAAGCGCAATGCCTTCCTGGAAAACACGTCCATCCGGCTGGATAACGAAGAGCACATCTTTGTCAGCACCAGCGTCACGTTGGCAGTTTTTCAGATAGCTGATTGCCGGCTGCAATGCCTGGTACGGAAGATCGCATTCGCCTTGTACTGCCCCAACAACTCGTACCGTAGTAGGACGAGGAGGGTAGAGCAGTACATCGCCATTGCTCAGGTAGGGATTGTCCCCACGGTTCAATTCAACACGCACCGGATCGAGTTGAGCCACCCTGCGTCCGGTAACCGGCATCGCTTGCACTTTGGCGATCAAGCGTTCAGCCAGTTCAGCCAACTCGATTTCGTCATCTTGCAGTGCGTTGCTCTTAACAGTCGCGAGATCGAAGAGCACGCCCAATTTCAGTCGCTCTTGCGCGTTGCGCAATGGAGTATGTAACCACGCAGCGCCGAGCAGATACGCCTTAGGGCTCACTTGAGCTGGTAGTAAAACGTCATGCAAGCGAGTCCCTTCCTGGAACGAGTAGCGCCCAGGTTTGGCGGCATCGCCCTGCACGGTAACCAGCGAGTCAGCATTTACGGCAAAAGTCATGAGCAGGCTGCAGCAAAGCAGCCAGGAGGAACGAGGAATCATTGCACTACCGGCTTATTCGGGCGCACTTGAACAATGCGTAGGGGCAATTCGGGGGTCAGATGTTGCACGCTGGCCATGATGAAGCCGTCGGCAGGGTCAACCCAGTACTGGTTCCGCGCAGTGAAGCCGAGACCTTCCATGGCGATGTCCTCGTCAACGCGCAGCAACTCAACGTCGCGGTCGAGGATATGCACGGTTTCCAGGCCTTTTTTCTCAAAGCGACTGGTGAGGGTCACGCCCATCCGGTAACCGTCGACAAAGTCGACCTGGCGCCGGGTCTGCAAGCCATCGACAACGCGGTGCAAGCCCGTTTTGAAGGGCGACTCACCGTCGAAGCGAGTGCCATCGAGGTTGTTGTTAAAACCGACACTACGAATGGCCAAGCCGTCCTCAAGCATCAGAATTTGGCGAGTCGACGCCATCCAGAAACCAACTCCATTCTGCTGACGCACCAATGCCATAACGGCTTCACCCGTAGGTGCCGCAATGGTGATCTGGTAGTACGGGGTTGCATCCACCTGTTGGCGGGTGAGCTCCAAGGGCTCAGGACCTTCGAAAGCGGCCTTGAGCGTGTCCATGGAAGCGGTCATCAACGGGTTGCAGGCGCTCACTAGCAGGGAGGCCACCGAGAGGGTGGCCAGTCGCAAAAATTTCACAAGACATCCAATTCTTAGTTTTCGCTGCCCATGTCATCTTGAATCGCTACACCGGTACGCAGCAGGTTGGCAGTTGGGAAAACCTGGCTGATGAAGCGGTTCCAGCGAGTGACATCTGCGGGGCCAACATAGACAACGTCCTGCGGCTTCAATTTAAAGTGCTGAGCCAGGGCGAACGCAGAAGGAGATTTGAGATCGATCTGGAAAACCTTGACTGGTTCGTCCGCGAGATTTTCAACGCCACGGATCACATAGACCTCTTTGCCGCTGGAGGTTTCCTGACGCAAACCACCAACGCTACCAAGGGCGTCGGTGAGGTTCATGTTGGTACCTTTGAAAAGAAGCGGTCGAGCAGCGGTGACTTCGCCGAGCAGGTATACCTTTTTCTGATCGTTGTACGGCAAATGGAGCTGATCGCCATCTTTCAGATAAAGGTTGTGCAAAGTCGAGTTCTTTCGATTAAGCGTGTCGAGGTCGATGACATATTCGCGACCATCGCGCTTTAACACCAAGCCCGAAATATCGGCAGAACCGGCTTGTACCGAACCTTGGCCGACAGCGTCCAATAAGCTCAGAGGTGTATTCGTAATGGGTAACTGACCGGTTTTACCAAAGGCGCCAGACAGGACGACCTTCTGGCTGACAAACCGCAAGATGCTGACGTCTACCTGTGGTTCAGCGACAACCTTGGCAAGGCGCGAGGCGATGATCGAGCGCAAATCCTCAATGGTTTTACCTGCAGCTTCTATGTTGCCGACGTAGGGATAGAAGAGCGAGCCATCGGGGCGAACCAGACGCCCGTTTGCTTCAATTTGCTGTTGAGGACCGGACGGAGCAGTCAGCTCAGGGTGATCCCAAACGGTGATGTAGATAAGGTCACCGGCACCAATCCGATACTCGCTAGGCTGAAAACGTAGCAGCTCCGGCGCAATAATATTCGAATGGTCGGCTGCGGTTTCAATTGCCATTAATTTTGGAGTGATGGGTATCAACTCAATGCGGCTGCTTTCCGGTGAGCCTTCTCGTACCAGATTGCCCGTGTCCATGTGCTGACCAGGGGAAAATATGCAGCCTTGCAGGGTCAGGCCAACCAGCATGGCCAAAGGTAGCGCGCGATTCATTATCGAAATTGCTCGAGGGAATAGGCAAAACAAAACCTCCCAGCATGGCTGGGAGGTTAGCGTATCGAACTTTAAGCGGGAGAGACCGGTTTAGTTGGTACCAGTAGTACCTGTGGTGCCTGTGGTCCCAGTAGTGCCGGTAGTACCAGGGGTACCGTCGTTACCACCACCACCGCCACTATTCGAAGCTGCAACTCCAACAGCGATGAGACCAGCACCAACAGCCAAGCCAGTGCCGACTGTAACGCCACCGGCGATTGGGGTCGATAAGCTCAGACCCGAAGTCGCACTAGGCGTAGCAGCTTCAGGGGCTTTTGCAGGTGCTGTTTCAGCTGCCATCAACGGCAAGCTGACGGATGTTACGAGGGCCAAAGCTAGTAGTTTTTTCATGATTTTCATGATTATGCTCCTTGAAAGGATAATCCTTGATGGTTATTTGAGTAGGTTATTGCAGGAAGTATCTATTTTGCAAGCTAGAACTCGCATTGAGGCTCGATAATCCTCATACAACGATTTCCTATCTGGTCACGCAAGCTATGCTTTCGACGTCCTATGAGCCAAATCGTCACACCGCAACCTGCTGCTTTAGGAAAGAGGCTATCAACACGGCAATCCATACAAATTTTGATGCCTGCGTTGCCTTAAACGAGTGCGAAGCTGCTGTCCTAGATTGTGCTTTCTGGGTTTCCTGGGCTTTTTTTGGTTTTGGGCTTACGTGAACATTGTTTTAATGCAAAGCGAGCACTTCCCCTCGACCTGGCGCCTGAATTGCGGGAAAATTTGACACCGTATGATGTGGGTTGTGGGTTGTGGGTGACTATCCGGCGCTTATTTACTTAAGCCAATGCTCGAGCATCCCTTTTCAGGCGCAAAAGGCAGTGTTCGTATACCTGAGTGCGCCGGTCGTACGATGCAGTACCTCATTGTGCTTGGTTTGCATAGCTTCAGATATGAAATTACATCTGTTATGACAGGATGACGTTTGAAACTGAAATTGAAAAAAGCTCGTAACTAAAAATGAGGGGGGGCAAGTCACCTGTGGGCTGCTTACGACCTCCTATTAATATTTCGAATCTAACTAATAGAGCCATTTACATGGAAAATGCAGGAAGCAGGAGCCTCACTATAGACTCGTTTAGAGGGCTCGGTATTTTGCTAGTGGTGCTTGGTCATACAACTGGGTTGCCCTCGTGGTTGCACAATTTTATATATTCGTTCCACATGCCTGCGTTTTTCATTTTGTCAGGGTATTTGTTTAATCCGGAGAAGTCAATTCAGAGTCCGGTGCGTCAAGTTGAAAGAAAATTCTATAGGCTAATTATGCCGGCTTGGACTTTAGGTCTGGCTTGCGGAATACCTTTCCTCGCCATGCTCGTGCTAAATAAAGGCGGTATCGATCTACATGTATTTTTTGAAAAGCTATTAGGTACGCTTGTCGGATATACAAATACCCAATACAATTTTGAATCTACTCCAGTTTGGTTCTTGTTCGCATTGTTTATAACGGAGGTATGTGCAATCGCCTGTTATGCCACGTTCAGAAATAACAGTATCTATGTTCTTTACATGATCGGGGTTGTGGGTGTAATAATTAGTTTTGAAGTGAATAATTACACGCTCTTTAATTGCGCTATTGCACTCACTGCTACTTTGTTTTTTGCTGTGGGAATTACCGCAAAAACCGTTTTGTCCAAAAAGACGATCCCTGTGACGCTAGTAGGTGTTGTTAGCGCAGGAATGTTGTTTGCTACAAATTATATTACACCTGCGGCCATATCTATGGCAGAAAATTTCATTGCTCAGCCTCAGTGGTTGTTGATAAATGTAGGCGGTGCTCTTTCAGGAACCGCACTTCTGTACTTGATAGCGAGGCTAGTTAACAGCAAGGCTCTTTCTTGGGTCGGTAAAATGACTTTGCCAATTTTGGCTTTTAACTACATTGTCAATATTGCTTGCCATAAAGCGTTGTCCAATTTGGGTATGGCTAGTTGGCCTCTTACGTTTTTTGTGCAGGTAGTGGTTTTGCTCGCGGTAGCTTACTTTGTAAGTAGGGTGAAGTTACTAGATGTCTTGTTTAACGGAAAACTAGCACCGACGTACGGGAAAAGAACAATCACTGATTCGTGACGTCCTGCTAGTAAAATGCGCGGGAGTGGAATATATGTCGAGTGCTGTGCGTTTATATGCGCGCGTCTACACACAGCGAAGCGGAACCCGTGCCGCCGACTGCAAACTTAACTTTTACTGTTACGGTCTTGGAGTCAGTTGCACACACATACATCTGCTCAATATTTGGCATTGTATATGGCATGCCAGAGTTGCCCGTCAGATAGGGTCTGCAATTTTCTAACTTTGGGGCAGCAATCAATCCGTGTTCCAGCTCAAGAGACTGTATTTCAGTTGAGTCGAGATTGACAGCAACAAAAGATGAGTACTCGCTCCGTAGTGAGGGGCCGCTACCTGTGAGGTGTGTGGCTCTTACAAATCGAGTTTGTCGACTTGATAGTGAAGACAGTCCATTAATGGGAGTGGTGCATTCATCGCTAATTATTTCAAACTCGCTGCCATAATCACCACTATTCGGAGAGCTTGAAAAATTGATGCCGCCTTCACAAAGCTGAGCTATAACCTTAAGTTTGCTACCGGTAAATTGGGATGTAACCTCCGCTGCGTAGCTAACAGAACACCCGGAATAAGCCATACCCTTCATTCCCGAGGCATGCACTTCAATGTCGCTTATGCGTGACGAACAGAGAACTCCTCTGCCACGCTGCTGGCCAGTAGTAGTATCAATAAAAATTTTAAGATTATGTTTTGCTCCATTAACAATGGCAGCGTCGCATCCATATTCGCTTAGGTAGGAAGCTTCCTTTTTAATTTTGATATTGTTGCAAACACCTCCTACAGTAGAAGAAACATGCAAGTGCGGCCTAGAACCGTCTCCGCCAGTGTTGTTATGTGAGTCGATCGTACTTATTTGATAGTGTACGTCAGGGCCGATATAGATATTCCCAAAGCAGTTTTCACTCATTACGTGGTTTGCATTAAATCTAACAGCAGGCTTTCCTGCTCCTTGACGATCAATATATATTCCATGACCATTTCGGTTGTCGAAAGCGTGAATAAAACCAATCTCACAGCTACGTAAGATTACTACTGAATCTACTGAGCGTCCGCTGAACAACTTAGATTTTTTGCCTGGTGCATATTCATTTCTTTGACTGTTAGCTGCCCATCCCACAAATACATCAGATACATTTATATCTGCAGGGCCAATAAATACAAAGCCTTCCTCTCCCGTATCGAAAATATATAGACCTCGTATTCCTACGCCACCATACTCATCTGTAGGGCTAAACGACTTTATTTCATTTTTGTCTGAGTTAAAGTATGTCCCGTGCGGAGCAAGTTCGGAGTAAAATCCAATCCCGGGGATACGAGTGAGCTTTACATCAGTGACTGAATATCCAGCTCCGTATAAGCGAATACCATACCCGCTGTCTGAGGATATAACTCCTCCGTAATTTTGTACATTTCCGTCTATTGTGAATCCGGACAAAACAAAGCGTCGCGGTACGGGATTTATCGTATCATTAACTGATACCGATTGAGCGCGTTGTAAAGCAGAAAAATTTAGTGTGTCAATAATGTTGCCAGTAAAACCGTTTGCGCTTTTTATAAAGCTCAACCCGCTGCCAACTCCTATGAGTGCGCAGTTTGCTCTTACCAGGATTGATGTATTGGTGGTGTACAATCGTTTTCCGATTAGTACTCCAATATTTTCCGCCCAGGCAGCATTAACTATCGCGCCGACATCATCAAGCGGTAAGTTGAATTTCGTTGCTAGAGCCTCTACTGGCATGCACCCACTAGTTATAATTACAGAGCTTTCAATCATATTTTCTGGAGAAGTTGAAGTATCACCGATGTTATAGCCTTTGTTTGTTTTGCTCGCAGAGTATGCTAGTGGTACTGCAAATGATGTGGTGGCGAGGGAGCTAATTTTTAATATCTGACGGCGATTCAGCATTATGCTTAACCTCAAAAATTGTTGCGTTCGGCGATATACCGGCTGTTGTTCGATATGCCCGAAATGAATTGAAACGTTGGACGTAGCAATGTGGCCAAAATCCGAAAATAAAAAACGAATACTTCGCCAATTTTTCTGGGTCTTACTATCTATCACGAGTCACTTCTAGTTTACACCAGCACGCTTTCCGCCATCGGTTGACGGCAGATGTTGCCCAGACAGACGAACAAAATCCGCATCAGGCCTCAAGCAAGCGACGAACGCGCTCAAGGTCTTCAACGGTGTCGACGCCGGTATGCGGTGCAATCAACGCGTCGGCAACATGAATCCTCACGCCATGCCACAAAGCACGCAACTGCCTCAGGGGCTCGATGCTTTCCAGCCAGCACGGTCCCCAGCTGACAAAGTAATGCGGGAAACCGGCGCGGTAGGCATAGATACCGAGTTGCCGGCGGAACGGTACACCTTCCGGCAATTGATCAAGGCTCTTGGCGAAAACATCCCGTGCCCACGGCAACGTCGCGCGACCGAAAGTCAACGCCAGGCCATTGAGATCACTGACGACCTTGACGACATAATGGTTAAACAGCGTATCAACGTCTTCGATCGGCTGGGACAGGGTGACCATGCGCGCTTCGGCGTAGGCGGCAAGGTTGGCGGCGACCTGATTGATCACACTCGGCGGGGTCAGCGGTTCGTCACCTTGCACGTTGACCACAATGGCTTCCGGGGAAAGGCCTAGTTTCGCAGCGTCTTCCGCCAAGGGATCGGTACCGGAGTTATGGTCTTAGCGGGTCAACACCACCTAGGCACCAAAGCCTTTGAAGGCCTCGACGATGCGAGCGTGATCAGTGGCAACCACTACTCTCTCGGCGCTGCTCTTTCTTGCTTGTTCCCAGACGTGCTGGATCATCGGTTTGCCGGCGATCAACAGCAGCGGCTCGCCATGCAAACGGGTCGAGGCATAACGTGATGGAATGACAACGGTAAAGGCTGTGGCCATGTATCCAAGCGCTGATCGGTGGTTAGGGTACGTGCTCCGGTTTCGACCATGGATATCCTAGAGTTATTTCACAGAGTTAGACGATGTTTTATATCCATAGGGATTGAGACTTTGCCAACGCCAAGTATCGACCATCATATCATTCAGTTTACGCTCAGTTTTCCATCCTAGTTCCTGTTGAGCCTTCATTGGATCTGCCCAACATTCAGCGATATCACCCTGACGTCGGTTTACTATTTGGAACGGCACGGACTTCTGGCTCGCCATTTCGAACGCCCGAATCATTTCTAAAACGCTGTAACCAATACCTGTCCCAAGATTCCAGATATTTACCCCACCTGTTTTGCTAATTGCCTGTAGAGCTTTCAAATGTCCGTCTGCTAGATCGACTACGTGGATGTAGTCACGAATACCGGTGCCGTCGGGTGTCGGATAATCGTCGCCGTACACAGAAAGTTTTTTTAGTTTACCAATGGCAACTTGACTAATGTATGGGACCAGGTTGTTGGGAGTGCCGTTAGGGTCCTCTCCAATTAGGCCACTTTGATGTGCGCCAACAGGGTTAAAATAGCGTAATAAAGCTATACTCCAACGGGCATCAGAATAACTTAAGTCTTTCAATAACTCTTCGACCATCAATTTTGATCGGCCGTAAGGGTTAGTAGGTGTCGCAGTAGGAGCACGCTCGTTGATTGGCATTTGCGTTGACTCTCCGTATACCGTAGCAGAGGAGCTAAACACCAAGTTAAAAACGTTGGCTTGGGCCATTGCTGAACATAAATTTACGCTGCCAGCAACATTGTTCTCATAATATTCAAGTGGGTTATTTACACTGTCACCGACCGCCTTAAGGCCAGCAAAATGCAACACGGCAGAAATCTTATAGGTTGTAAAAATGTTATTCAACAATATTCGGTCGCGAATATCACCTTCAATAAATATCGGCAGTTTATTGCAGATTTTTTGGACTCGATTCAAAGAGTCCACGGAGCTATTGCATAAGTTGTCGAGTACAATTACTTCGAAGCCTGCTTCTAGTAGCGCTAACGTGGTGTGTGATCCGATATAACCTGCTCCACCGGTCACAAGAATGGTGTTTTTCATAAATTACCAGTTTTTAAATTGATACAGGCACGGCAAATTGGCTGTGTATGTGTATGTGTAGCGCCGTTGAGACGAGCTGAAAGAAAACATTTTTTCAGGCAAATATTATGCTAATAAAATGTTTATTTCTTAAAAACTCCAACAATTGATCGCTCTTGAAATACCAAAAGGGAAGTGATACTGCGATTCTCCATCAGCAACAACGCGTCTTCTACTCGAGTGCCAACCGGAACCATCGACGGATCGGAGCTCATAAGTTCCGCGGCAGTTTTGTCGAAGATGGTATTGCTGTAGAGTTCAATACCTCGGCGGATATCCCCATCAGTTACTAAACCAAAACCACTTTCAAAATCGATGATGGCCAGTCCAAGACCGCCGCAAGATATAATGTGTATTACCTCTAGCACCTTCGCATGTACGCTGACGAATGGTAGGTTGACCGTGACCATCTCGTCTTCTACTTTACTCAGCAGTCGCCTTCCAAGGGTTCCGCCTGGGTGAAATCTAGCAAAATTTTCGGGCCTAAAATCCCTAGCCTTCATCAATATTACCGCAAGGGCATCTCCCATGGCCAATGCTGCAGTTGTTGAGGAAGTTGGTGCTAGTTGTAATGGACACGCTTCTTCTTCCACGCTGACATCCAGATGACTATGTGCAGCCCTTGCCAACGTAGACTCTGGTTTGCCTGTTAATGCGACGAGATAGTTCCTGTTACTTCTTAGAAAGGGAATTAGTTTTACGACTTCGTCCGTTTCTCCGGAATTGGAGATCGCGACGAATATATCATCCGAGGTAACCATGCCAAGGTCGCCGTGATATGCTTCACCTGGGTGCATAAAGAAACTTGGTGTGCCAGTGCTCGCTAGAGTTGCGGCAATTTTTTTTCCAATAATTCCAGACTTGCCCATGCCGCATACGATTACTCGGCCCCTAGACTCTAGTATTTGCTGAACAGCTTCAAAAAAAGAATTGTCTAGACGCTCTGCTAAACCAGCTACAGCTTTCGCTTCAATAGCAAATACCGATTTGGCGGCCTCAATACATCTAATTGCGTCCATGGCAATTTCCTTGATAAAAATACGTAAATGATTAGCGTGGATTGCGGAGTTTCTTCAAACACAAATAAGCTTTAGAACATAACAAGATGCTTGTTAAAAATATTAATTCGAGCATTGGTGGTAGGTTTTTTAAAACATACTAAAGTGCCTATATTAAAATCAGTAAATACACCGCATGAATTAAACAGTGGATGGAGTCTGCAATTTCTTATATTTCAAGACGTCCTCGTGCTCATTAAAAAATAAGATGTAGAATGATGAGTTGATTGTTACCGATTAGAAGTTGCGATTGTTTCGGCAAGTAGAAATATTGAATGTGCAATAGCTGAGTGCAATTGACGAAAATAACTTGTTATTGTTGAGGAACTCAGTTATTCAAAGTTGTAGTAATGTGCTAGATAGCGTAAGAAAGTAAATTCTTGAACGTTTATTATTGCCATTCCTTTGGACACATGGACTTCCAGTCAGCTAACGCAGTCTCGAGTGTGTACTTATAAGAGTAACCAATTTCGACCAGATGTGCCGGTAATGTGTTATTTGAGCGCACCATTTTGCGAATTCGAACCGGACTGAATGGATGCTTAATTTTTAGAGGACCGGCGATAATTTCAATTACATATGCAACTGTTAGCAATAGTGGATAAGGGATACTCGGAACGTTGCGCTGAATTTTCGCTATCTTGCATATAGTTTGCACATATTCTTGTATGGATGGGCCTGGATTCATCGACATGTTGAACAATGTCAAATGTTGTCCCTTTTCTGTTTGCCATTCTAAAACCCACCACATCGCCATACATAGCTCTTTGACATAAGTTCCTGCCTTTCGAGTTCCACGATTCCCCATATAGAAAAAGTAGCGCCCGATTACGGCTTTGATGAGACGAGATACATTTCCACCTTCACCAGGTCCGAAAACCACTCCTGGGCGAACGATAACTAAATGTCGAATGTTTTCATCTCGTGCAAGCCATATCTGATGAATTTTTTCGGCGGTCAGTTTGGATCCGCCGTAAGCAGTAGTCGGCACAGGTGTAGATTTTTCAGTTTTCTGCGCTTCGCTGGGACCGTAAGGAGAGATCGAACTAGTAAATATTATATTGTTACAGCCGACTTTCTCTGCCCAGGCGCATACATTTTCTGCTCCAGAAAGGTTAGTTTCGAAGTATTCAAAGTCTTCGTGCCCTGGTTCGCGATGTACCGCTGCAAAATTCGCGATTAGTGTAACGTCTTCTAGTGGTTCCCAAGAAATCGAATCGCGAACATCGCCAATAATAATTTCTGTATTGTGGAGTCTTCTAACTAAAGTTCTGCGGAATTCGCTCGTTTTGATATCTAAAGGTTCTAGATCAAAAAGGTAAACTTTATTAAATGATCCAACGGATTCAAGGTGTTCAGCGAAAAAGGTACCTATGAAGCCAGTACCCCCGAATATAACGGCGCATGTCATTTGTTTTCTCGACTAGTACTGAGATAGAGTTTCCATTTCCCGAAAATAGCGTTCGACGTTAAAACGCTGTAGGGCAATATCGTGTGCGCTCCTAGCTATCGAGCGCGAGTATTCAGGATTTTCAAGAGACGAATGTATGTATTCAGAAGCTTCAGCGGCAGTTTTATAGAGCCATCCATTCTCGTTATGGGTGATGACATCGACGTTTCCCGCGCAGCTAGATGCCACAACGGGAAGACCAACAAAACTAGCTTCGATGACCGAAACCGGCATTCCTTCCCAAGCTGCGGTTGACAGATAAAGACGTGCTCCGCTTAAGTACTGCCAGACCTGTTCTTTCGATACCCACCCGAGAACTTTAACTCCGGACTGCTCTAGTTGTCGACGAGCATCTGCTTCCCCATCGCCAACCCAGAGAAATTCTACATGAGGATCCTCGGTTTTAACTATTCGAGCAATTTCCGAAAAAAGATCTGGTCTTTTTTGAGGTCGAATTTGTCCTACGGTAATGACAATTTTCTTTCGTTGAGAAATATTTTTTTGCTGCATTTGAGGGATAGAATTCAAGTCGAGCGCATTTTCTACGAGATGGCATCTTCGAAAAGGAATAAATTTAGTAATGGCCATTCTTTCGCTTTCGGAGCACGCTACATAATCAGCGTTCTTAATACAGGCAAACCATTCAAATATAACAAAAAGGTATTTCTTAAGAAGACCGATGTCCTTCCGCATAAAGGAGATACAGTGTGGCAGATAAAAGAATTTTGTATTACCTAATGTCGCGATAGTAGCCAGTCGGCCTAAAAAGCCAGCAAAAGAGGAGTGCATGAAAATACAGTTTGGAGATAAATCAATTAGCGCAGATCTGATTTTTGCTAGGCATGTAAGTTTTTCTGCCATGCTTGACATCTGAATGTTTATTAAGCTTATGTTTCTGTGAAAATGGCTTTCAAAATCTTTCGGTGTTTCATTACGCCGTGAATATATAACAGTCACCATGTGCCCATTACTAGCTTGGCAATTTGCTAGCAGTGCCGCCATAGATAAAGTTCCTGTGGCGGACGCCTCTATAATGTGCGCGATCTTCAATGTGTTCACTAGTTTCTACTATCTTCTTGAGTTGGGTTTGTTTTCTTGTTCTCTAGTAGTGGAAATATAATACATAGAGTCAATAATAACCAAAGTATGCCTGTCATGGCGTGGAATTTGAAAAGAAATAGTATCGCTACTGCAGCAATGTATTTCGGGTTTTTACGTAGGATTATAATCAATGAGCTTAATATTAGCGCCGTGCCAAGAGCGCCTGCGGTGAAGTATAGATATACATAAAAAGAAGAATCACGAGTATTGTAACCCTTCATCATTGTTTTACCGACAGGCAAAGTTTCGTCCCAAAAAAATCCACTCCCGATGAGATTGTTTAACAGACCTCGCTCTTTAAACTCTGTAAAAATCATTTGTCGAGACGTTAATGCATCGTAATCGACCGAATCCACAATTCTCAATGTATAAACTTTATAAAGAATTGGCGCGGCAAATAGCAAGCCTATAATTATTAGAGCGGGCAGGGCTCTTTTTGACTTTGTAAATAATAGTGTCAATCCGAGTGCTAGAGAAGTTACTAAAATTGCAGCTATTGAAAGGCTGGCAATAGATGTAACGAACCCTAAGCTCGTTGCGATTGTTAACTTTCTCTGGTGTAAGGATGATAGTAAAGCAACCGGAAGTACAGTCATGCTGTAAAATGAGGGTTCGGAAAATAAGCCCGTTGCGCGGATGTGAATAAACAAATCTTCGAGAGATTTTGTTTCGTAAAGAGTCTCCGATGAAACCTCTCTTAAATAATTGTTGAAGTCTATAAAATATCCAGTTGCTTGATAAGTTACCAGCTGAACAATAAAGAACGAACAATGTGCTATCAAGAAGAAGTTTAACGCGGATGTGAATTGTGAGTAATTTATCACTCTATTATGAATTACAAGTATTAGTGTTAATGAGTAGACTGACATTGCAAAAAATTTCACATAGTAATTAAAATATATACCATGTCTGATCGAAATTATTAAAGGGACAATATTGATAATCGCTAAAGCGACCACCCATTTGCTCTTAATCTTGAAATTACTGAGTTTGCGGGGGCTAAATATTAGCGCAAGCGCTAAAAATAAATAGCATGCAATTGTTGCGCGGATGCTAAATAGGCTCAGTGAAAAGCAGAATATACTGAGTGAGATTAATATTGCTGAGATCATTTATAATTTGCTTCTTATGGTTTCATAAATTTCTGAATTTTGTATCACATTGTTCCAATCAATAGAAGTTCCGAGTTGAGTTTTTGATTGGGGTGCTGAAGGAGCAATCGCAGTAAAAATCTCATCTGGGCATATTATAATATCAATGTTCAACAACCTGGCCGTTTCTGTGTTAGAAAGGGCGTTGTTGCATAAAATATTTTTCTGGAGGGCGGAATACTCGAGGAGTTTTGTAGGCGCTTGATAACAGTATGGATATTTATGCGGAATACGACTTATACAAAATGAACTATTTTTGACTACTTTTAATGCGTCGAGTTGCGATAATTTTCCGGTAAAAATTATATTTAACTGGTTCGAAAATTTCTTTTTAATTGATTCCTCCGCTGGCCCTACAAGTATTAGAGTTTCTTTTTCATTACTCCTATATTTTTTAAATGCATTTATCACCTTGTCCATCCCTCGCTCGCGAGTGATTTCTCCTATGTAGCAGTATGTTCCACCGGGCAGACTGCTGTCTGCTTCAAGATTGAAAATCCAATCTGGTACTCCCATTGGAAGAGTAAGAGAGCGAACGTTATCTTGAAAACCCATCGCTTGTTCCATACGCTTATTTTGGAATATGCGAATATCAGGTTTTATATTAAGATATTTTTTAATAAGGTCTTTTGTTTTAGGGAAATAGCCGACAGAGAGAGATCGATAATCGTGAATAATAAGTCTGGCAGTGAGTTTCTTTGGGAAGAACCCCATGATGCACCAAACAATAGTGTCTTGTTTATTACCCACTGCGTCGAACTGCTGTATTGTTCCGTCAGTAACAGTAAATTCTTTACTAAAGAAATTGCGATAAGCCGCAATTTCCGGATAGTTTGCTTTGCCTGGGTGAAGTATGAAAATATTCAATTGAGTTCCAGATTTTTAAAAGACTTCGCTAATAGATATAGAGAGATTTTCGAATCTTTCACTTCGGTTCAGCGAAATGATATGGAAAGTAAGACTCAGTTCGGCTTCAGAAAACTATTTGCATGTACGGCTTATTTATATCATCGTGGTAGATTGATTCTTTCTATTGCCAATATAATTGTTGTTACCGCGACGTGGTAATACCAATAATTTCGAGTGCTGTTTGAGTTTTGATTTTGGAGTTGTCGAAGTAGTTTATATCTTTTATTAGGTAGTGATGGATGTATTTTTTTAGCCTTGAATTATCAAAGTTTTTGTAAAAACATCTTCCCAAGGGAATCACTTTCTTACCAAATAATAGGCCTTCCAGGCCCACTGTGGAGTTTATAGTGATTATGGTGTGCGCGTTTTTTAGTAGGTCCACCGTGTTGTCATTGCTAATTCTGAATCCCATTGATTTCTGAGCTTTTGAAATTCTGGAGATTTCTAAAGAACTATTCTCGGCAGGGTGAATTTTTACTACTAGCTCTAAATTTTCTTCAGACGCCTTTTTATACGATAAATTAATTGCATCAATGTTGTCAAAATTGGAGTGAAGCTTTATTTGTGTATCTGACGAAACCTGTAAAGCTAGAAAAATATAGTTATTAGCAAGAGGTGAAGTATTGCTGTCGGCTAGATGATGTTTAATTGCTAAATTTGTTCGTTTGGATATAACAATGGAGCAGGTGCTTGCTAGTAATTGTTTTAGAACAAGATTGCAACCTGACGCTATAGTGTTTTTTAATTTACGTTGAGCCTGGGGGAGTGGCTGTTGCTTGCTAAGCTCGTAGCTTTGGAGCCAGTCTTGGTGGAACTGATCCGGCACCTCCGGAAGCCTGTCGATGATCTCAATATCATGGGCAACGCTAGATAAAGCATTTACTCCCACTGGATCGGAAAATAGCTTGCTGGGTAAATTTGCCAATTCCAAAAATTGAATTTCTACATTAGATTTGACTGCAGCGAGGTTAGCTGCCCGTCCTATTAGTTGCTGTCCATTCCATATGACGACTTTATCGATCTTATTCTCTCTAAAATAAACATAAAGGTCGTCCGCAATAGAACCTGCATCATGAAATGCGTCTTCGCTAGTAAACAGACCGTTCAGCACTTCAATTGATGTCTCAACCGTACGGGTGAGTTCGTTATTAAGAAAATATTTAGATTGTTTAGTTTTTCTTGATAGGTGTTTTACTTTGAATCCGTTTATCCGACTCATCATTACGGCGAGCGGTTCTGAGCTCACGAAGTGAATGTTATGTTCACTTTTTAATGCATTCGCGATTCTTGAAAAAAATCGATGGCGCTGCATGGAATCGACTACTAATGCTATTCGCATATATGCTCTTAATTGTGTTTTTGCAATATGATGTTGTCGTAGGGTTTGACAGATATTTTTTTTATAATTGAGTGAGTGAGTTTTAAACCGATCAATAATACGACTACACCAGATGCAGAGAATATCGAAACCGTTAGTGTGCTGCTTAAATCGAAAATATACGAGGCAGCAAACGTTGCGGCAGTGCTTGTAAAAATAAGTATTTGGATGTAGAGATCTAGGCGCTGATTGTTTGTCGATAAAAATACTTGTGAAAGTGGAATGTAGATTATTTGTACGGCATAAAGTGGAGATATTATATGAAAAAAAGTCGTAGCTTGCTTCCAGCTATCTCCAAGTAAAATATCTATAAGTAATCCAAAAAAAAGATTTCCGAAAAATAGATAACACATGGAGATCGCCAATAATAACTTTCCGTGACTTATGTATATGTCTAATAGCTTTCCATCGTCGGAATTAATCGCGGAAATTATCTCCCTTCGGAATATACCACTGATACTCTGCGCTATTAGGGAGACTGGGAAGAATCCAAATCGTTGTGTCGCAGCAAAATATCCAGCAACGATAGGTCCATAAAAAAATGGGATTACGATAGGGAGCGAGTATGTCAGTGTCGAACTAAGCAGCGTTGCGGGAAGTGTGTATCTCGGAAACTTCAGGTTTTCTTTATAGAATTCAAAGTTTAAAAATAAGTTTGGGTGTTGTGATTTTTTAATGATTAAGATAAGGCAAATCGCCGTTACTATCAGATTGATAGCTGTGTAAATCAAGAAGGTGTCGGAAATTGTACTTAAGTTTATTAGAATGATCAGTGATATAGCAAAGCTAACGTTTGCTGATATTTTGATTAGGCCAATAAGAGCATATTTACGTAATGTGTTTAGGTAGAGGCTGCAAGATTGTTGCAAAATAAATGTAGTTGAAAATATTAGTGTGATGGTGCTGTTTGTTAGTTTCCAAGTGCTGCCTATGACATACAAAAATACTAGTGTTGTTGTTGTTATTATTACTACTTGGATAAGTGCTTGATATGATTTTTCTTCTTTTTCTTGTATGCAAGAAAGCTCGTATCTAAAAGCCATTATTGTTCCGATGAACATTCCCAAGCTCAGATTTAGGTTAAGTTTTCCAAGTTCTTCTGCCCCCCAAGTTCTACCGATGAGCGAAAGGCAAATAAAGAATGCCGCTTGGCCGATTATTATGCTGCCTAGCGAAATGGCGGTGTCTTTTTTCTTTAGGCTCATCACACTATTTCTATTTGATTATCTGCGGCTATCATTTTCGATAATATGGGTTATTAGATCACAAATCTAGCTTTGATCTGCTAGAACAATTGCTTCAGACGATTATTGAGTGTTATTACCTTAGTTCTCCGTGTTTGCACATTGTTTGTGTTGATACGTCAAAAAACAAGAGGCTAGCGTTGTCCTTTGTGGTGTATATATTTTTGAGGTTTGATATTATCACAACGCTTCTTTTCGACCTGTTTAATAGATATTTTTCGATAATAGTGTAAAAGGTGTTTTTATCAGTATTTTTATGTCTAGCATTAATGACCAGTTATTAATGTAGGTGAGATCAAGTTCTACTCGTTTTTCCATTTTGTCGATGGTTTCAGTTTCGCCTCGATGGCCACTAATTTGTGCTAAGCCAGTGATGCCGGGTTTGATTCGATGTCGAGCCATATACGCATCAATCTTGCCAGTGTAATAATCATTATGAGCCACGGCGTGCGGCCGCGGGCCAACAAGCGACATACGACCTTGCAGAGCATTGAAGAGTTGAGGCAACTCATCAATGGAGGTGCGTCGAATAAATCGACCTACTTGTGTAATACGCGGGTCTTCTCGGCTGGCCTGTTTTACCTCGTCGTCGTTATGTACTCGCATTGAGCGAAATTTCCAGACTTTTATTATTTTACCGTTCCATCCATGCCGCTTTTGTTTGAATAATACCGGGCCAGGTGAAGATAATTTAACGGCGATGGCTGTAATTATCAGTACAGGACTGAGTAAAATAATGGCGACAAGCGCGACGGTGCGATCCAGTACAGCCTTTGAAAGTGCTGCAGTTGGATAGGAGGTCAGCGGGCTTTCATTAAGATGTATCGCAGGAAGTCCTTCAATTTCCGATACCGAGTGATTTAGCAGAATGAGGCTCTGGAGGTCAGGAATCCAGATCACATCGACGCTGGAGTCCAAAAGATCAATGTATAAACTTTCGATTTGCTCGGCTTCAGCTAGTGGTAGCGCGATATACAGTCGGCGAACGCGATGGGTCGCGATCAGGTCTCGCAAGTGCGCGAGACTACCTAATATAGGATACAAACTATTACTAGGCTGGGGATTATCATCCGCCGTTACCAAGCCCATCAGCGGTTCTTTTTTCTGCCTAACCAACTTGTCCGCTAAGTCAAGCGCTAGCTCGCCGGTACCAACGATGAGCGATGTGCGTGCGGCTTGCAGCTTTTGCTGATAACGCTTGCCGAGATTATGAAGTGGCACATAAAGCACCGCTTGAAGCGCGAAGCCGGACAATGCGAGGGTGATAATCACCTCTCGTGAGAAAAGGTCGCTAGTCTTTGTAATGAATGCCATTACCATCAGGCCGGAGAGTAAAGTCAACCATCCGGCAAGCAAGCGACCTAGTCCTACCAAATAGCCATGCTGTTTATGGTAGACCTGCATCATGGAGTAGGCCGGTACAGAACCTAGTAGCAAGAGCACAATGAGAATACGGTATTGAGTATCCACTTCTCCTGTTTTTATAACTGCTAGTGCGCAGAGTAAGAGAATTAGCACTGAGATTGCTGCCACCCATTGGGCCCAGAACGTGAGGCCGCGGCCTGCTGGCATTGTGGTATTACGCTTGCGAATCAAGATAATGTCCCTTGCGTTGAAATGGGCATAGCCGTCCAGGCTGTGCCCGCTATTCGGAGAAGTAGCCTCCGATCAGCTCGAGTTACTGTTTGGGCCTGAGGCACAAACCGGTCGTTGTCGTGGCGTTCCCCATATCCGTGGCGGGGAACGCTCTTTGCCTTGGCCAATATCAAGGTTTTGGGCACGCTACCGCCCCAGGATTTACCGTTGGTTTCCTGAGAACGTGCGCCGTGGGTGCGACGTGAGCCGTATGCGCAAGCGCTGGCAATTTTCGAGGGAAGAGGATCAATTAGGCAGGCCGAGTCTGGGCTCGGTTAATGGCAAGCAGAGGAGATGAGTCTTTCCTTGACTGCTGCACAATTGGAGATCTGTGCAATGGCATCCTGCCGAAATGAGAAGTTACCTCAGCCGACAGTGCATTTTACTAATTTGGTGGGAAAAGTGAAGGTGAAATGCGGTTTGAGTGAAATATCCTACAGACAGAACTGACAATTTTGAGCAGTACGTCACTTAAGCAGGGCGAGGATTGACTTCGGAGTCTTGAATTGATTGCGGGGTTGAGTTTTTTGCGCGTGGAAAATGCTGATTATGATTTGTGGGAGTTGTTGATTCAGGGGGGTAGATCAAAAGATCGCAGTTTTCGGCAGCTCCTACGGGGGGGCAACGATTGGCCTGGAAAGCGGAGTAGAGGAGGGGAGTATTGTTTTTATTTTGGGGTGGTGTTGTCAGGTTTTTTCTATTGAGCTTATTGGGACGCTTAGGGTTTGTTCGCGGTGCAGGAGCTGCAGAAGGATCACGATACGTTCGGCGCCGTCGTGGGAGAGGAAGATGGCTTCCAGTTCCTTGTAGGTGCCACTGTTTATTCGAACACGATCACCAGGCTCAAGGGTTATGGAACCTTTTGGCGTTTCGCTGAGTTGGTTTTGAAGCCGATGTTTGAGTTGGTCGATGAGTTCATCTGCTACGGAGATTGGCTGTTTGCCGAACGTCACCAGTTGATTCACTCCGCGGGTCGAGCGGATGGGGTGCCAATTATCGTTGATCTGGTCGAGTTGGATGAACAGGTAACCTGGGAACAATGACTCCAACGAGGTGATGCGTCGGCCCCGTTGTATGCGTTCAACTTGCTGGGTAGGGCGGTAGCATTTGAATGCTTGGCGCGTCAGATTTTCTTCTGCGCGTGAGTCTTGTCGTGGCTTGCACTGTATCAGGTACCAGCGTGGTGGCAGGTGCTGAAGGGCCATGCGGAAGGCTCTCGTGAGTAGATCAGGGCAGCGGCGCTGCCCTGATATTCCGATACTATTTATCTGAAGCGTATTCATACTGGTAGTAGCTGTAATTGCCATAGCCATAGGCCGAAGCTTTACGTTCTACTGCGTTGAAAATAGCGCCCTTCACGACAATGCCATTTTGTTCGAAGCGGCGCTTCGTTACTTGAATTTCTTTGGCAGCGTTAACGCCGAACCGGGTCACGATGAGACTCGTACCGGCCTGACGTCCTACAACGGCGGCGTCGGTCACCGCCAGAATTGGCGGAGTGTCGATTATCACCAGGTCATACTCGCTGCTTACTTTATTTAGAAACTGGGTGAAATTACTGTGCATCAGTAATTCAGACGGGTTCGGCGGAATCTGTCCCCGGGTGATAATGCTAAGATTTTCCACTTCTGTAGAATGAGTTGCGGTACTAAGGTCAATTTTTCCAGCCAAGAGGTCAGACAAACCGTTGCTTACATCTTTGCGGAACAGTTTGTTTAGATATCCTTTGCGCATGTCGGCGTCAACTAGCAGTACTTTTTGCCCAGTCTGAGCAATGATGGCTGCCAAGTTGCAGGAGACGAAGGATTTACCCACGGCCGGACTCGGGCCAGAGATCATTAGAATGTTGTTCTTGGCTTCTAAAGTCGCGAAGTGCAGACTTGTTCGCAGGCTTCGCAAAGATTCGACAGCGAGGTCTGCAGGGTTATTTACTGATAATAGCAGCGAGCCCGTTGTTGGTCGTCCATTACCTTTCAGGCTTGCTTCGATCAGGGATTGACCTTTGCTTAGCGGGATCGACGCGTATACAGGGATGCCAAGTTGCTCGATGACATCTGGATCCTCAACGCCACGATTCATTGCTTTGCGGACCAGAACATACCCGACAGCAATCAAACCACCGAGCAGAGTAGCGATCAAAACGATCAGAGGCTTTTTAGGTTTAACTGGTTTTTCTATATCAGCGTCAGCCGAATCAATTATTCGTACGTTACCAACTGTTCCTGCACGTACAATGTCTAACTCCTGAGTTTTGTTCAGAAGCTGGGTATAAATTTCGGTAGTGACCTGCATATCTCGAGCTAGACGCAGCAACTCTTGCTGAGTTTCTGGAAGGTTTTTGACCTTTTTTTCGAGTCCGCGCTTTTGTTGATCTAGCTGGCCCATCTGAGTCATCAACGCTTGATAGGCGGGGTGTTCGCGAGTGAAGCGATGCTCCATTTCCGCTTGCTTTAACTTAAGCTCAGAAATTAATGTTTCCAAGGCTACGATTTGATCGAGTACAGCTTTTGTCTCAATTGTAATATCTACAGAGCGTGCGCTTGTCTGGTACGAGTTAAGCTGGCCCTCTGCTTTTTCTAACTGTTTGCGCACGTCGGGTAGTTGCGTGCGTAGGAACTCCAGGCTTTGTGCCGCTTCGGCAGAGTTTCGCTCGACGTTTTGCAATACATATAGGCGGTTAATTTCATCCAGTACTTTATTAGCTAGGTCTGGATCTTCATTTTCCAATGATAGCGCGATGATTCCAGATTCCTTGCCACGCTCGTTAGCAGAAACATCATCCTGATACTGCAGGATTGTATTGAGGCGGCGCTGTTTGGTGACATTAAACAGAGCTCCAGTATTGGCCTTTAGTGTTGCAACCTGTAGCTTAAAGCCCTTTTGCGCAAGCGTCTCGCCGGTCTTACCGCTTAGTAGGACTTCTTCGTCATCGTTGAGCAATGTGAAACCGTTGTTGCCTTCGGCGCGCAGCGTCAAACCTTTCCCTAAATAAGAGTCCGGCACTTCCAGCTGAAAGATATCTAATTTGTCCCCGCCCCATGTATAGCTATTTAAGCCCAACATAGGGGAGGCCAATTCGCTTTCGCTATCTGGCTTGAAGTGACGGCTCAGAAAGTGACCAACAAGCGGAAAGTAGTTAGGTTCAACAATAATGTCGAGCTTGAGGTTTTCTACAGCCTTGCCTAGTACGGCCCGCGATTTGAGTAATTCGATCTCGGTAACTGCCGGAGAGGTGCCGCCGAACATTTCGCTCATTTCACCCATGCCGCCGAGAGCAGCCATACCGCCTTTTTTCTCCTCTACCTGTACAAGCGCGTTAGCTTGGTAGACCGGTGTAGAGAGAAGAGCGTAAGCGACACCCACTGCGCAAAAAAAAGCGGTAATGCCGATTATGATCCATTTGCTATCGATCAGAGTTCCGAATAGCGCGAGCAAATCGATGTCATCATCGTCGTCGCTGTGATCCTGAATAGGTAGGCTGTTTTGGCTTGGCATGCGGGATACTTTTACAAGAGGTGATTATAATTTTTGCGACCAGCTGTCGACGCCTTGCGTCATCAGTTGGTAGACGTGATCGAAAGCGACTTTTTGCTGGCGGTACGGATCAGGAATTTCCTGATTGTTTTGCCACTTACCCAGTAGGAATGTCTTACCGCGTACTTCTGGAGCCATTCGCGCGATGCTGTCCACGTGGCGTTGTTCCATGGTCAGTATTACATCGGCCTGTTGCAGCATTTCTCGAGTCAGTTGCCGACCTTTATGGTCTGGCAGGTCGCCGCCGTGTTCGCGCAGGACTTCCAGCGCGGTGGCGTCCATGGGTTTGTCCACGAGGGCGCCGAGGCCGGCTGAGCTTATGACTTTGCCGTGATGGGCCAGCTTGCTTTTTAGCAGGGCTTCTACGGTGGGGCTGCGGCAGATGTTGCCGATGCATACGACCAGGATTTTATTGAACATAGGGCTGCGCTGGTTACGGAACGAGTGTGTTGACCGCACAGGCAGCAGGAGGAGGGGGATGGAATTCCTTTCCAGCGCAACAGTACGGCCTTCTCCGGTGCACTACTGCTGCCGGGGCCATTTTAAAAGCGTGCACTCTAGTGGCGTAGGTGGGTAGGGTCAAGGCTCGATGGGAACTTTCTGTCATACGGGCGTTCGGTTCTACGTCTTGGCTATTCCGCCAGCATCGGGTACGTGAATAACCCGAAGTGCAGCAGATTCAAACCGAAGTGCGTGGCGATGGCTGCAGCCAGTCCGCCGAAGCGGTAGGCCAGGCCGTAGCCGACGCCGGCCAGGGTTGCCAGCAACACCCATTGCCAGCCGGCGCCCCAGTGCGCGAGCCCAAAAACTGTTGCAGCGAGTAACACGGCGAGGTGTTCGCCGTACGGGAAATGTTTGAAGCGTTGGTTCAGGCCTCCCTGTATATAGCCGCGGAACAGGGCTTCTTCTACCAAAGTGACTAATAGCAGGTTGTTGAGGAGCCAGATACGGGCGACGTCGGGCCATTTGGGGGCCCATTCGATGATGCCCAGCAGCCAAGCGCAGGTGAAGGTGGCGAGTGCGGTGAGGGGCAGGGCGATGGCGCTGGTTTTCAGGGTTGGGCTGAAGGCGCGTGGGGCGATAAGCCAGGGGCAGGCGAGCAGCAGCCAGAAGCCGAGCAGGGGTTTGTCGAGGTTGAGGTACATCGAGAAGGGCACGGCGTTTTCGCTGAAGCGTTGCGGCTCGATAGCCTGGGCGTTGTGGAAGCCTGGCAGGTAGTGGAGGGCCAGGGCTATTGCGATGAGCGCGAACAGGCTGTGGCCGAGGTAGCGGGCGTAGCGGTGGTTTTGTGCCTGAACGGCGAAGCCGGCTAACAGGAGCAGTGTGATGGGGATGCTGCCCTGGAGGGACAGTTGACCGTAGGTGAGCGCGAGGACGTAGCCGGCGGTGAGCATGGTGAGGTACGGCCAGGGGAGGCGGAGCATGGGGTCGTCCTTGGGGGGGCTTGGTTCTTCGAAGGTTTTTAGCAGGCGCGCATGGGCTCCGCGACTAGTTTACGACCCCTCCATCATGTGGCGCAGATGGAGCAATGCGGCTCTGAGTTCAACTCAAAGTACGACACGATATTTCTCTGCCCGCCCCAATATACTTTTATAGGAAAATTGGGAGTGGGAAACTATCGTGACAGACGGGTTATAGCTTAGGAAAGGCGAGGGTAAAAAAAAGTGATCACCCTCACCAGTTCAACACTGAGGATCGCGTCAAGTGTGCTTACAGTGAACTCTTGCGAGTTTTAGTGCCGCCCATCATGGCTGATCACTGCGCCATCCGCGCCATAACTTGCCTATAGCCTGCTGCGGTGGTTAGTACGGCCCCCTTACCTTGTGCAATTAGTATATTGTCTGCAACTTCACGAAATGCCCCAGTGCCGCCCGTAGAGGTCAACACATGCGTCGCTGCTGCTTTAACGTAAGTTCGCGCATCTGCCACCGCGAAGGACAAAGCGCAAGCTGCAAACGCCGGCAGATCAATGCAGTCATCGCCGATGCATGCCGTTTGTGCGGCATCGACTCCGGCTTCGGCCATCAGATGATGGCAGGCGGCCTGTTTATCCGTCACGCCGAATCTGCAGAGCGTTATGCCCAAATCAGCAACGCGCTTGCGTAGCGTCGCCGAATCGCGACCTGACAGCACTGCCACCCGAACACCATTTTCTTCCAGTAAGCGCATCCCCATTCCGTCTCGAACATGAAAGCGCTTTAGGCACTCGCCGGTTGCGTCGTAATAGATGCCGCCGTCAGTTAGCACACCATCTACATCAGTAATTACCAGGCGAATGTCGTCCAGTGTAGGAACGGTGATTAGTGGCTCGCCGCTCATCAACGCGCGCACCTTCTCGAGGCAGTCCGGCGTATCCACTCCAGGACCGGTCGGTGCTACTTGATACGCCCGAATGCAGTATCCAGCAGCCATCAGTCGCAACTGCTCCAGTTTTTCGGCATGTTCGAGCATCGGTTGCGGCAGAAAGCCGTAATCGGCTAAGACGTCGCGACGAAATCCGTAAACGCCCACGTGTTTTAGGTATTGGGTCGCTTCGCCGTCCCTTGGGTACGGGATCGGAGAGCGGCTGAAGTAAAGCGCGTTGCCGTTGTTAGCCAGTACTACTTTCACGGTATCGGGGGAGGTAGCTTCATGCGCTTCGATCGGATGACACAACGTACCCACCTTTACTTGCTCGTCGGCAAGCATCCCGGCGATGAGTGTGTCGATGTCAGAGGGGCGCACCAGTGGCTCATCACCTTGCAGGTTGATGTAGATGCCCGCCTTGACATGCGCCATTACTTCGGCAAGACGATCGGTGCCGGAGAGATGATCCGGCGAGGTCATTACGTATTGACCTCCAAACGCCCGCACCGCTTCTGCGACGCGTTCGTCGTCGGTAGCTACTACGACAACTTGAGCATGAGTCACCTGAAGTGCGCGTTCGTAAACATGCTGCACCATGGGTTTACCCGCGATATCCGCCAGCGGCTTACCGGGTAGACGTGTTGAGCCATAGCGTGACGGGATGATTATTGCGACCCGATGTTCTGTACTTTCCATGTTCGGAATCCTTTCGTCAAAAACGTTGCGTCACGCAATGTTCAATGGTTTGAACGACTTGACAAGATCGTCCAGCGCTTTGATCTGAGTCAGGAACGGCTCCAACTGATCCAGCGGTAAAGCACTCGGGCCGTCACATTTGGCCTCATTTGGGTTTGGATGCGCTTCCAGAAACAGTCCAGCCAATCCCACGCCCATTCCGGCACGTGCCAGTTCAACCACTTGCTCACGACGACCACCTGATGCTGCGCCCGATGGATCGCGTTGTTGCAGCGCGTGCGTCACGTCAAAGATGATCGGCAAGTTTTCGCACGTGCGCTTCATCACGCCGAAGCCCAGCATGTCCACCACCAGGTTGTCATAGCCCAGGCAGGTGCCGCGGTCGCATAGGATCAGTTGATCGTTTCCGGCTTCCTTGAATTTGTGCATGATGTTTTGCATCTGCGACGGGCTCAGGAATTGTGGCTTTTTGATGTTGATCGGTTTGCCAGTCTTCGCTAGTGCCATTACCAAGTCAGTCTGCCGTGCTAAAAATGCAGGCAGTTGCAGAACGTCGGCTACTTCTGCTACTGGCGCAGCCTGGTAAATCTCGTGCACATCTGTAATCACCGGAACACCGAACTCGGCCTTCACGGCTTCGAATATACGTAGACCTTCCTCCATCCCTGGGCCGCGGTAAGAGTGGATGGACGAGCGGTTTGCCTTATCAAAGCTGGCTTTGAACACGTAAGGAATGCCCAGCTTTTCGGTGACGCGCACGTATTCGGCGCAAGCGGTCAGCGCGAGGTCCAAGGATTCCAGTACGTTGATGCCGCCGAAGAGTACGAAGGGAGATTCGTTGGAGCATTGGATGGTAGAAGTGATTTTAATCACGATCGAGAGTTCGCTATGAATATGGTGAGAGGGGGGGTGGCGTTGGTCTAGAGCCGCCTTTTTAGGGCCAGCCATCATGTACCGCGATTTAGGAGGTGGAAACTGGCCGAAGGTAAGTGGCCTATCAACCGTTTAGCCAACTGGCAAGCCTGATGTGGAACTCGGCTAGGGAATTTGCGACCTTTAGTAAGTGATTACTATTAGTGCAAATATTTTCAGGTGCGCGGGTGAGCAGATTGTTAATGCAGCATCTTTTCAGCGCAGCATTGCGCGCTCCCGAATTGGCGGCGTAAGGGTAATCGCATTCGTCGGTCACGACAACCGAACGCCCGTCGTAACGGTTCCAGTCCACCGAACTTCACTGTAAATGCAGCATTCACACCCGAGACCAGGTCTTGCCTCGAGGATCGGAGATTTTAATCGCCGGTATCTGTTTGTGATGGCACTATTTTTTGAACATTCAAGCAGGCAGTAGGGCGGCGCTTGACCCGTACTTCGTGGGTTTGCCGTAGTTGGTTGGCCCCGACAGCGCGCGAGTTCGAGACCGCAAAAGCTGATCGGGTGTTCGTTATATTTGCAGAGGTGTAAAGAAGTTGCTGTATGAAACTGTGATGCGCTTGGGCTTTCGCCAGTACCTGGATTCGTTGGTCAAAATGTAACTGGCGCGAAGTTAATTTTTCGCTTGGTGCGAACTGGCTTGGGTGGGGAAATCCAGACCCGATCGCTAAACCAGTTCAGGGAGGGGGGGCGAGCGAAGGACCGGCTGCGGAAACCTTGTTGCTGGAGAGGCCAGACAGCTGTACTTCTTGTGTTTGCAGAAGCCATAGCGATAGTGCAGGAAAACCAAATATGCCAGTGAGGCGTACTCTTAAAGACACCGCCTAAAGGCGGTGTCTTAGTCCGCGGTGAGTTATGAGGCTATTAGTTGGCGCAGTACGTAGTGCAGGATCCCCCCCGATTTGAAGTACTCCACCTCATTCAACGTATCAATCCGGCACAGCACGTCGATCTTCTCGCGGCTGCCGTCTTCCCGGGTGATGATCAGCGGCAGGTTCATCCGGGGCGTCAGCTCCACGCCGGTCAAACCGAGGATGTCGATGCTTTCTTTCCCCGTGAGCTTCAGGCTCTTGCGATTCTGATCCAGCTTGAACTGCAGCGGCAGCACGCCCATGCCTACCAGGTTAGACCGGTGAATCCGTTCGAAGCTTTCGGCGATGACGGCTTTTACGCCCAGTAAGTTCGTACCTTTGGCCGCCCAGTCACGGCTGGAGCCGGTGCCGTATTCCTGGCCGGCGATGACGACCAGCGGGGTGCCGGCGGCCTGGTAGCGCATGGCGGCGTCGTAGATGGCGACCTTTTCTCCCGTTGGGATGTAGATCGTGTTGCCGCCTTCTTCGCCGCCGAGCATTTCGTTGCGGATGCGGATGTTGGCGAAGGTGCCGCGCATCATGACTTCGTGGTTGCCGCGGCGGGAGCCGTAGGAGTTGAAGTCGCGGGGTTCCACGCCTTTAGCGCGCAGGTATTGGCCGGCGGGGCTGTCGGTCTTGATGTTGCCGGCCGGTGAGATGTGGTCGGTGGTGACCGAGTCGCCGAGCAGGGCGAGGACGCGTGCGCCCGAGACGTCTTTGACTTCGGGTGGCGGGCCGCCGATGTCGTCGAAGAACGGTGGGTGCTGGATGTAGGTCGAGTCGTCCTGCCAGACGTAGGTCGCGGCTTGTGGCACTTCGATGGCTTGCCACTGTTCGTCGCCGGCGAATACTTCGGCGTATTCCTTGTGGAACATGGCGGTGTTGACCTGGCTTACGGCGTCGGCGATTTCCTGGGTGCTGGGCCAGATGTCGCGCAGGTACACCGGGTTGCCTTCCTTGTCGTTGCCCAGCGGTTCGCTGCTGATGTCGGTGCGCACGGTGCCGGCCAGTGCGTAGGCGACGACCAGTGGCGGGGAGGCGAGCCAGTTGGTTTTCACCAGGGGGTGCACGCGGCCTTCGAAGTTGCGGTTGCCCGAGAGGACCGAGGCGACGGTGAGGTCGGCTTTCTGGATGGCTTTTTCGATCGGCTCCGGCAGCGGGCCGGAGTTGCCGATGCAGGTGGTGCAGCCGTAGCCGACCAGGGAGAAGCCGAGTTGATCAAGGTATTGCGTCAGTCCTGCGGCCTTGTAGTAGTCGGTGACGACTTTCGAGCCGGGCGCCAGTGAGCTTTTCACCCAGGGTTTGCGGGTGAGGCCTTTTTCCACAGCTTTTTTCGCCACCAGGCCGGCTGCCATCATCACGCTCGGATTGGAGGTGTTGGTGCAGGAGGTGATGGCGGCGATGACCACGGCGCCGTTTTTCAGGCGATAGGTGTGGCCGTCGTATTCGTAGTCTGTTTCGCCGACCAGGTCAGCGTTGCCCACGGCGACACCACCGCCGCCTTCACTTTCCAGTCGTCCTTCTTCTTTACTGGTGGGCTTGAATTGCAGGTCGATGAAGTCACTGAAGGCTTGCGCGACGTTGGGCAGCGAGACGCGGTCTTGCGGGCGTTTCGGGCCGGCGAGGCTGGCTTCGACGCTGGCCATGTCCAGGGCGAGGCTGTCGGTGAACGACGGTTCCTTGCCGGGCAGGCGCCACAGGCCCTGGGTTTTGCAGTAGGCCTCGACCAGTTTGACGGTTTCCGGCGGGCGGCCGGACAGGCGCAGGTAGTCGAGGGTGACGTCATCCACCGGGAAGAAGCCGCAGGTGGCGCCGTATTCCGGGGCCATGTTGGCGATGGTCGCACGGTCGGCCAGCGGCAGGTCGGCGAGGCCGTCGCCGTAGAATTCGACGAATTTACCGACCACGCCTTTTTTGCGCAGCATTTGGGTAACGGTCAGCACCAGGTCGGTGGCGGTGATGCCTTCCTTGAGCTTGCCGGTGAGTTTGAAGCCGATCACTTCCGGAATCAGCATCGACACCGGTTGGCCGAGCATCGCCGCTTCCGCTTCGATCCCGCCGACGCCCCAGCCGAGTACGCCAAGGCCGTTGATCATGGTGGTGTGGGAGTCGGTGCCGACCAGGGTGTCGGGAAACGCGTAGGTGCGGCCGTCTTCGTCCTTGGTCCAGACCGTGCGGCCCAGGTATTCCAGGTTGACCTGGTGGCAGATGCCGGTGCCCGGTGGCACGACACTGAAGTTGTCGAAGGCGCTTTGGCCCCAGCGCAGGAACGCGTAACGCTCGCCATTGCGCTGCATTTCGATGTCGACGTTCTGCTCGAACGCGCTGGCGCTGCCGAACTTGTCGACCATCACCGAGTGGTCGATCACCAGGTCCACGGGGGAGAGCGGGTTGATCCGCTGCGGGTCACCGCCGGCCTTGGCCATGGCGGCGCGCATGGCGGCCAGGTCGACCACGGCGGGAACACCGGTGAAGTCTTGCATCAATACCCGCGCGGGGCGGTACTGGATTTCACGATCGGAGCGACGCTCCTTGAGCCAGGCGGCAATGGCCTTGAGGTCGGCGCCGGTGACAGTTTTTTCATCTTCCCAGCGCAGCAGGTTTTCCAGCAGCACTTTCAATGACATCGGCAGTTTGTCGAGATCACCGAGGCTTTTGGCAGCATCGGGCAGACTGTAATAATGGTAGGTCTTGTCGTCGATCTGCAGGGTTTTAAGGGATTTCAGGCTATCGAGGGACGGCATTACGATCACTCCTTATGATCCGCACGGCTACGGACTGAGGGGACGAACTGAGGTCTAAACCTAGTCCTCTTTGCGGCTTAAAGCTAATAACTGGACTCTATGGACAGGTCCAAGGTTCCGAACTCGGCTATCATGCGCCGGTTTTCGTGACAGGCTTTGCTTCAACGCAAGTCTGGGCATCGCGCAGTGGTTGAATTTCTCGCCATCTGCCCAGGAGTAAGAATGAACACCCTCTTTATGCATTGCCGGCCGGGCTTCGAAGGCGAAGTCTGTTCCGAGATATCCGAACATGCCGCACGCTTGAACGTGGCCGGTTATGCCAAGGCCAAGGCCGCCAGCGCCTTTGCCGAATTTATCTGTACCGAAGAAGACGGTGCCGAGCGCCTGATGCGCGGGCAGCGTTTTGCCGACCTGATCTTCCCGCGCCAGTGGGCTCGCGGGATCTTTATCGATCTGCCGGAAACCGATCGCATCAGCGTGATCCTCGCGCACATGCGAGATTTTCCGCTGTGCGGCAGCCTGTGGCTGGAGATGGTCGACACCAACGACGGCAAGGAACTGTCGAATTTCTGCAAGAAGTTCGAAGTCCACTTGCGCAAGGCGCTGATGGCCGCCGGCAAACTGGTGGAAGATCCGCTCAAGCCGCGGTTGTTGCTGACGTTCAAGAGCGGTCGCGAAGTGTTCATGGGGCTGGCGGAGTCGAACAACTCGGCGATGTGGCCGATGGGCATTCCGCGCCTGAAGTTTCCCCGTGACGCGCCAAGCCGTTCGACGTTGAAGCTGGAAGAGGCGTGGCACCACTTCATCCCGCGTGATCAGTGGGACGAGCGTTTGCACAGTGACATGACCGGCGTTGACCTGGGTGCCGCACCTGGTGGCTGGACCTGGCAGCTGGTCAACCGCGGCATGCTGGTGACGGCGATCGATAACGGGCCGATGGCTGAAAGCCTGATGGACACCGGGCTGGTGCAGCATTTGATGGCGGATGGTTTTACCTTCAAGCCCAAGCAGCCGGTGGACTGGATGGTCTGCGATATTGTCGAGAAGCCGGCGCGTAATGCCGCGATGCTGGAAGAGTGGATTGGCGAGGGGCATTGCCGCGAGGCGGTGGTCAACCTGAAGTTGCCGATGAAGCAGCGTTATGCCGAGGTGAAGCGTCTATTGGAGCGCATTGCCGACGGGTTCAAGGAGCGCGGGATTCGGGTGGAGATTGGCTGCAAGCAGCTGTATCACGACCGTGAAGAAGTGACGTGCCATTTGCGCCGGATTGATGTGAAGAAGCCGAAGTCTCGTTGATGTGCGTCGGCAGATATGCGGGCTTGTGTGGCGAGGGAGCTTGCTCCCGCTGGGTTGCGTAGCAGCCCTAAAACCGGACACAGAGATATAACTGATAAACCGCGTAGCCATAGTTGGGGTCGCTTCGCGGCCCAGCGGGAGCAAGCTCCCTCGCCACAAACCCGACATTGCGCGACAATGTCGGCACGTTTCAGGAGTGAATCATGAGTGAAATGATTGATACGCCGGTTGACGGCACCCTCGACGCCACCGGCCTCAACTGCCCGGAGCCGGTGATGATGTTGCACCAGCACATCCGTGACCTGGCGCCCGGCGGTCTGTTAAAGGTGATCGCCACCGATCCGTCGACCCGTCGCGATATCCCCAAGTTCTGCGTGTTTCTCGATCACGAGCTGATCGGCCAGCATGAAGAGGCAGGCACCTACCTCTACTGGATCCGCAAGAAACTCGCTTAACCCGTCGAACGACTGATGCGGATCTGCTTGCGTGCACTGCGCGTCAAGCGGATCGACAGCATCAGCGCCGCGCAACTCAAGCCCACGATCAGACCCTGCCACAGCCCGCTCGGGCCGCTTGGCGCGCCTAACCAGTCGGTCAGGCCCAGCGCGTAACCCACCGGCAACCCAATCCCCCAGTACGCGAACAACGTCAGGATCATTGTCACCCGCGTGTCCTGATAACCGCGCAATGCGCCGGCCGCCGTGACCTGGATCGCGTCGGAAAACTGGAACAGCGCCGAGTACACGATCAGCATCGCCGCGACATGAATCACTGTCGGGTCCGAGGTGTAGATGGTCGCGATGTCCTCGCGCAACAACAGCATCATGCTTGCTGAAATACACGCATACGCCAGCGCCGTGCCCATGCCGACACCGGCGGCGAAGCGCGCTTCACGTGGCTCTCGACGACCCAGTGCCTGGCCGACGCGCACGGTGACAGCCATGCCAAGGGAGTAGGGGATCATGAACACCAGCGAGCTGAAGTTGAGCGCGATCTGGTGCCCGGCGACGACTGTTGCGCCGAGGCTGCCGATCAACAGGGCGATCACGGCGAAGATGCTCGATTCGGCGAACACCGCAATGCCGATGGGCAAGCCGATGCCCAGCAGGCGTTTGATCACCGTCCATTGCGGCCAGTCGAAACGACTGAACAACTGACTCGACTGATACGCCGGCGCCCAGCGCTCCCACCCGGCCATGCCCAGCGCCATCACCCACATCACGATCGCCGTGGCCCAGCCGCAACCGACGCCGCCCATGGCGGGCACGCCGAAGTGGCCGTAGATGAAGATGTAGTTCAGCGGGATGTTCAGCGCCAGGCCGCACAGGCCGAGGACCATGGCCGGGCGCGTACGCCCGAGGCCGTCACTGAAGCAGCGCAACACGTGATAGATCGCGACGGCAGGCAGGCCGCTGGCGATGCCGTGCAGGTATTGCATGCAGGGGCCGATCAGTTCGGGATCGACGTTCATCAGGTGCAGGATCGGCTCTGCGCCGAGCAGCATGCCGGTGGCCAACACCCCGACGACCAATGCCAGCCACAGTGCCTGACGGACGATCGGGCCGATTTCGCTATGAGTGCCGGCGCCGAAGCGTTGGGCGACTTTCGGGGTGGTGGCCAGCAGGGTGCCGGTCATCAACAGGAAGACCGGGACCCAGATCGAGTTCCCCAATGCCACCGCCGCCAGATCCCGAGGCCCGACACGGCCGGCCATGACCGCATCGACGAAACCCATCGCTGTCGTGGCCAGCTGCGCGACCATGATCGGCAGCGCCAGGCCGAGCAGGTTTTTCAGCTCCAGGCGGATGCGTTCGGGGCGGGTGAGGGCGGTGGTGTTGTCGGTTACGGAGTTCAAGGGCGAAACGTCCAAAGGTATTGATGCGCAAGGCGGGGCATTCTACGCGTTGACGCTATGGTCAGGAAAAGAGCTGTGTTGGGGATTTGTAATCGTCTCCCGCAGGTATCGATAACCCCTGTGGTGAGGGGATTTATCCCCGTTGGGCTGCGAAGCGGCCCCTATTATTGAATCCACGTTATTACAGGTACACCGCGTGCACAGGTTCTGGGGCCGCTTCGCAGCCCAACGGGGATAAATCCCCTCACCACAGGAGAAGTGGTGACAAGAGGAGAAGTGGTGACCTCTAATGCCCGCTGGCCCAGCATGGCCATCTACGCCTACACTGCCGATCCCCCAAAGGAGCCCGCCATGCTGATTGTTGCCGACGAAAATATCCCGCTGCTCGATGCCTTCTTCGAACGTTTTGGCGAAATCCGCCGGGTGCCGGGGCGCTCCATTGACCGTGCAACGGTCGAGCAGGCCGATGTGTTGCTGGTGCGCTCCGTGACCAACGTCAACCGCGCATTGCTCGAAGGCAGCAAGGTGCGTTTTGTCGGTACGTGCACCATCGGCACCGATCACCTGGACCTTGATTACTTTCAGCAGGCCGGCATCACCTGGTCGAGCGCACCCGGTTGCAACGCCCGAGGCGTGGTGGATTATGTGCTCGGCAGTCTGCTGACCCTGGCCGAAATCGAAGGCGCCGACCTGACTCGACGCACCTATGGCGTGGTCGGTGCCGGTGAAGTCGGCGGCCGTTTGGTCAAGGTGCTGAAAGGGCTGGGCTGGAACGTGCTGGTTTGCGATCCGCCACGGCAAGCGGCGGAAGGCGGCGACTTCGTCAGCCTTGAGCGCATCATCGAGCAGTGCGATGTCATCAGTCTGCACACACCGCTGAAGAAACACGGCGCCCAATCCACCTGGCACCTGTTTGATAAAAATCGTTTGAATCAACTCAAGACCGGCACCTGGCTGATCAACGCCAGTCGCGGCGCGGTGGTCGATAACGCCGCCCTGCGCAACGTCCTGTTGCAGCGTGAAGACCTGCAAGCCGTGCTGGATGTCTGGGAGGGTGAGCCCGAGGTCGATGTGGCACTGGCCGATCTCTGCGTGTTGGCGACACCGCACATTGCGGGCTACAGCCTTGATGGCAAACAGCGCGGGACGGCGCAGATTTATCAGGCGTATTGCGATTTCCTCGGTCAGCCGGCGGACGTCAGCCTGAGCGAATTGCTGCCGGCGCCTTGGCTGTCCCGCGTGACCTTGAACGCTGAAAGTGATCCGGCCTGGGCATTGGCGATGCTGTGCCGTGGCGTGTACGACCCGCGCCGTGATGACGCGGATTTCCGCCGCAGCCTTGTCGGGACGGTGAACGAACAGCGTGCGGCGTTTGATGCGTTGCGCAAGCATTACCCGCAGCGGCGGGAGATTGATGGATTGCAGGTGCGGATTGAAGGTGAGTCGGCGCAGTTGCAGAAGATTGTGGCGGCGTTGGGGGCTGTGGCTAGTTGACAGTCAGGTCGGCCCAATCGCGGGCAAGCCCGCTCCCTCAGGTCATGCATCCATTTTGAAACCGTATAAATCCCTGTGGGAGCGGGCTTGCCCGCGATTGGCCGCGCCGCGATATTTGAATATTCACCCATAAAAAACCCGGCCATCAGGGCCGGGTCAAGAAGACGGTGGCTACATCAATCTTGTTTGGCAGGCTTGACCAATCGCTGTTCCAGTTCGCGGCAAGCGTCCTGGATCATGCCTTCAGTGATCGGTACTTCGCGCCCTTGTTCATCGATAATCGAGCAACCCAGAGACTGGTCTGGCTGTGTACGGATCACTTCAATTTTGTCTTCGCTGCTGTGTTGCAAGGACATGGCCTGTCTCCTCATCAGGTTGTGTGCTTACTATAAAACCGCCCGGTGACCGGGTTGTGACAACTCCCTGCGATCTTTCCTGAACGGCAGCATCAGTCCACCAGAAATATCGCAACGTTGCCAGCCGGACTTTAGACCAATAGCGTCTAGAGGCAAGGCTTTGCGGTCATAATTAACCTGACTCATTGTGATTTACAGAGTTCCTTCCTATCAACTGCGCCGTTGCGTATCTGGATGATCTTTATGCTTTCTGCTCGTCAACGCCGCGCCATTCGCTTGACCACCCGCTTTCTCGCGCCTTATCGCTGGCCGGCTTTGGGTGCGTTGCTCGCGCTGATCGTCACTGCCGGCATCACGTTGTCGATGGGGCAGGGCATTCGGTTGTTGGTCGATCAGGGCTTCATGACTCAGTCGCCGCATCTGCTCAATCAGTCGATCGGGCTGTTCATGGTGTTGGTCGTGGGGTTGGCGATCGGTACGTTTGCGCGTTTCTATCTGGTGTCCTGGATCGGCGAACGGGTGGTCGCGGACATTCGGCGGCAGGTGTTCAATCATCTGGTTTACCTGCACCCAGGGTTTTATGAAGACAACCGCAGCTCCGAGATCCAGTCCCGTCTGACGGCAGATACAACACTGCTGCAATCGGTGATTGGTTCCTCGCTGTCGCTGTTCCTGCGCAACTTGCTGATGGTGATTGGCGGCATCGTTTTGCTGTTCATCACCAACCCCAAGCTCACCAGCATCGTGGTGGTGGCCTTGCCGTTGGTGATCGCGCCCATCCTGATTTTCGGCCGCCGGGTCCGCAATCTGTCTCGTATGAGCCAGGATCGCATTGCCGACATCGGCAGTTATGTGTCCGAAACCCTGGGCCAGATCAAAACCGTGCAGGCCTACAACCATCAAGTCCAGGACGAGCAGCGGTTTGCCGTCACCGTGGAGCAGGCATTCGAGACTGCGCGTAAACGCATCTTCCAGCGCGCCTGGCTGATTACCCTGGTGATCGTGCTGGTGCTGGGGGCCGTGGGGGTAATGCTGTGGGTCGGTGGTATGGATGTGATTGCCGGACGGATCTCGGCGGGTGAACTGGCCGCGTTTGTCTTCTACAGCCTGATCGTCGGCAGTGCGTTCGGCACCTTGAGCGAGGTAATCGGTGAGTTGCAGCGCGCCGCCGGGGCCGCCGAGCGAATCGCCGAACTGCTGCGCTCGGAAAACATCATTCAGCCACCGGTCACCGGGTTGGTGACGTTGCCTGAGCGGGTGAGAGGCGATCTGGTGCTGCAGGATGTGCGCTTTTCCTACCCGTCGCGTCCGCAAAGCTATGCGGTCGATGGCTTGAGCCTGACCATTAATGCCGGCGAAACCCTTGCGTTGGTCGGGCCTTCAGGTGCTGGCAAGTCGACGGTGTATGACCTGCTGCTGCGATTCTACGACCCGGTCGAAGGAAGAATCCTGCTGGATGGCGTGCCGCTGACTCAACTCGATCCCCTCGACCTGCGCCGCTGCTTCGCCTTGGTCTCGCAGAGTCCGGCACTGTTTTTCGGCAGCGTGGAAGAGAACATTCGCTACGGCAACCCGGGCGCGACCCTGGCCCAGGTTCAGGAAGCAGCGAAAATCGCCTACGCCCACGACTTCATCGAACAGATGCCTGACGGTTATCAGACCCACCTCGGTGACGGTGGTCTCGGCTTGTCCGGCGGCCAGCGCCAACGCCTCGCCATCGCCCGCGCGCTGCTGGTGGACGCGCCAATCCTGCTGCTCGACGAAGCCACCAGCGCCCTCGACGCCCAAAGCGAACACCTGATCCAGCAAGCCCTGCCCAGCCTGATGAAAAACCGCACCACCCTGGTCATCGCCCACCGACTGGCCACGGTAAAGAACGCCGACCGAATTGCGGTGATGGACCAAGGGAAGCTGGTGGCGGTGGGGACGCATCAGGAGTTGATTGCAAGCAATGCGCTGTACGCGCGGTTGGCGGCGTTGCAGTTCAGTGATGGGCATGAGGCGGCGTGAAGAACGCTGCGGAACAGAAGAACCTTTGATCTTGTTTTTGTTTCTAAAAAAATGCCCGCATCAATCGATGCGGGCATTTTCGTTATGGCGTCAGGCAAACATCATTGATCATCAAAATACCGCTCATGCCAATCCACCAGCGGCTGTGGCGAGTTGAGCTTTTGGCCGTAGATCACCGAGTACGACAATACGTTTTGCACGTACTGGCGGGTTTCGTCGAACGGGATGCTTTCAACCCATACGTCGAAGCTCAGGTGATCCGCGCCGCGCAGCCATTGACGCACTCGACCGGGGCCGGCGTTGTAGGCGGCGGAGGCGAGGACGCGGTTGCCGTTGAACTGGGCGTGCACCTGGCTCAGGTAGGCGGCACCGAGCTGGATGTTCTTGTCCGGGTTGAGCACTTGCTGTGGCGAGGCCAATGGAATGCTGAATTTGCGAGCGGTTTCCTTGGCGGTGCCTGGCATCAACTGCATGAGGCCGGTGGCGCCAACGCCGGAGCGGGCGTCGTCCATGAAGGCGCTTTCCTGGCGGGTGATGGCGAACACCCAGCTTGAATGCAGGCCACGGACCTTGGCCTCACGGACCAGCGTTTCGCGGTGAGCCATCGGGAAGCGGATATCCAGGTCGTCCCAATACTGTGCCTGGCTGATCGTGCGGATCGCCGGGAAGTACCATTTCAGGTCATAGGCCAGTTTGGCCTGGGCGACCATTTCGTCACGGTTGAAATGCCGGCTGACGTGGTACCACTCGCGACGACCGTCGACGATCTGCCCGCGGGCGTGGAACTCCAGGGCGCGACGTACCCCCGGTGTATTGCGCACTTTATTGATCAGCGCCTGGCTTAGCACCAACGGCTTATTGACCAGTGAATAAGGTGACTGCGAACGATCCGCCGCGAGGAATCCGTAGAAATCCCGCTCGCGAGCGAGGTGCTTGTAGAGCGCCTGCGACTCCGGGTTCTGTGGCTGCGCCAGTTCCAGGCTGCGGGCCTGCCAGTAGCGCCAGCGGTTGGTGGTCGCCAGGTCCTGGGGCAGGCGTCGGGTCAGCTGATACGCATCATCCCAGCGGGCTAAACGCAACAACAAGCGCATACGCCATTCGGATACGGTGTTGTCGCGCAGTTCCGGGTCGTACTTGGTCATCACGTCCAGGGCACGGCTGTCGAAACGTCGGGCGAGGGTCAGGCCGATTTCCCGGGCGATCGCAACTTTTTCATCGCGAGAGAAATGCATGCTGCTGGCATAACCGTCGAGCAGGGCCATGGCCTTGTCCGGGTCCTGGCGGGCAAGACGACGCAGGCCGAGGCTGACAATGTCGGACATCGGCTCGTCGGCCGGGGTGAAGCGCGACGGCTGGTTCAGCAGTTCGGGCTTTTGCGCCACTTCCACCAGCAAGCGACCGCGAGGGGCGAGGGTGGTCAGGCCGCTGATCAGGCTGTTGGCCAGTGGATAGTTGCGTGCCTGGGCGGCGAGCTTGGTGCGCTCCCAGCGTTTCTCTTCGGTCAGCTGACCATCGGCCGCCCACACACCGAACAAGCCATCGCACGCGGCAGGCAGGGATTTACCGGTGAGCCAGAGTTTGTTCGCGTTGGCGTAACCGACGGATTTCTGGTTGCTGCCGATCTGGTACTGCGCGTTCAGGCAGTCCAGTTCGGTGAAGTTGAGCTTGGGGTCGTAATACTTGACGAAGGTCGCCCATTCGCCACGATCGGCCAGCCAGCGCAACCAGCGCAGCTTCATCCAGTTGGCCTGGGGCAGGTCACCGTGTTCGGCGAGGAATTTCTCGATTTCGGCGTTGCTCGCGGTTTTCAGGCGCGCGGTCAGCTCGTCATAGGCCAGATACGGTTCCAGCGGATAATCGGCGAGGGCCTGGCTGTAGCGAAAATAAGGGCCGGTATCGCCCTTGGCCAACGCGCGCTTGGCTTCATCGTAATACTGGCGCTGAGTGGACAGGTCCACCGCCTGGGCTGACTGGATGGCAGTGGCAGAAAGAAGCAAACATGAAAAAAGACTAAAAAGGCGACTGCGCATGAGACATCCGGGCAGAGAAATCATGACAAGTGCGGACAGGACCCACACTGAATAATCTGTAGCTTAGCCTTTTGCCAGCAACGGGCGAAAGCTTTGCGGACCGGTTGGCATCAGTTCGCAACATTTGTCATGCAGAGTGCCCCGACAATGAAATGGCCGGCCTTTTGAAGCCTCAAGTCAGGTAGAATGCGCGCCCGGTTTTTGGAGAAGCTCATGACCCTGCTCAAATTCAGCGATGTGTCCCTTGCTTTCGGCGCTATGCCGTTGTTGGACAAGGTGTCCTGGCAGATCGCCCGTGGTGAGCGGGTGTGCATCATCGGCCGCAACGGCACTGGCAAGTCCAGCATGATGAAGCTCGTCAAGGGCGACCAGAAGCCTGATGAAGGCTCTGTCTGGCGTGCACCCGGTCTCAAGATTGGCGAATTGCCGCAAGAATTGCCGGTAGCCGACGAGCGGACCGTATTCGACGTAGTGGCTGAAGGCCTGGACGGTGTTGGCGAGCTGCTCGCGCAGTATCACCACCTGAGCCAGAACATCGTCACCGACGCCGACCTGGACAAACTGATGCACGTCCAGCACGACCTCGAAGCCCGTGACGGCTGGCGTTTGCAGCAACTGGTCGACAGCACCTTGAGCCGTCTGCAGTTGCCGGCCGACAAGACCCTCTCGCAATTGTCCGGCGGCTGGCGTCGTCGCGTCCTGCTGGCCCAGGCCCTGGTTTCCGAACCGGACCTGTTGCTGCTCGACGAGCCAACCAACCACCTGGACATCGGTGCGATTGCCTGGCTTGAAGAAGCGTTGAAGGATTTCCAGGGCGCCGTGCTGTTCATCACGCACGACCGTTCTTTCCTGCAGAACCTCGCCACGCGCATCCTCGAACTGGATCGCGGCGGCCTGATCGACTGGAACGGCGACTACGCCAGCTTCCTCGTGCACAAAGAGGCCTCGCTGGCCGCTGAGGAAACCGCGAACGCGCTGTTCGACAAGAAGCTGGCCCAGGAAGAAGTCTGGATCCGTCAGGGCATCAAGGCCCGCCGCACCCGTAACGAAGGCCGCGTGCGCGCCTTGAAAGCCTTGCGCGTTGAGCGCAGTGAGCGTCGTGAGCGTACCGGCAAGGCCAACATTCAGCTGGACACCGCTGACAAGTCCGGCAAGCAGGTGATGGTCCTCGAGAACGTGAGTTTCGCTCATCCGGGCGGCCCGTTCCTGATCAAGGATTTCTCGATGGTCCTGACGCGCGGCGACCGTATCGGTTTGCTCGGCGCCAACGGTACCGGCAAGACCACGTTGCTGAAGTTGATGCTCAGCGGCCTGCAGCCAACCAGCGGCACAGTGGAAGAAGGGACGCGCATCGACGTGGCCTACTTCGACCAGTTGCGCCACCAGTTGGACCTGGAAAAAACCGTGATCGACAACGTCGCCGAAGGTCGCGATTTCATCGATATCGATGGCCAGAGCCGTCATGTGTTGAGCTACCTCGGCGACTTCCTGTTCAGCCCGCAGCGTGCCCGCACGCCGGTCAAGGCGCTGTCGGGTGGTGAGCGTGCGCGTCTGTTGCTGGCGAAGCTGTTCAGCAAGCCGGCGAACCTGCTGGTCCTCGACGAACCGACCAACGACCTCGATGTGGAAACACTCGAGTTGCTGGAAGAGGTCTTGCTGACCTTCAACGGCACCGTGCTGATGGTCAGTCACGACCGGGCATTCCTCGACAACGTGGTCACCAGCACCCTGGTCTTCGAAGGTGAAGGCAAGGTTCGTGAATACGTCGGTGGTTATCAGGACTGGCTGCGTCAGGGCGGCTCGCCGCGCCTGTTGGGCGTGACCGAGAGCAAGTCCGGCAAGGCCGACCTGACCTCGGCAGTGGTGACGGCCGAAGCGGCACCCGTTGCTGCTGCAGCCGAAGCACCTGTAGCGAAGAAAAAGCTCAGCTACAAGTTGCAGCGCGAGCTGGAAATGTTGCCGGCGCAGATCGAAGCCATGGAAAAGCAGATTGCGGCGGTTGAAGCGCAAATGGCGGACCCTGCTTTCTATCAGCGTCCAGCGACGGAAACAGCTGCCGTGATCGCTCAGCTGGAGCAGTTACAGGCTGAACTCGACGTGATGGTCGAGCGTTGGGCTGAGCTGGATGCCTGATTGATCCTGTAATAAAAAAGCCCGGCGTTCAGAGATGAGCGCCGGGCTTTTCGTATGCAACACAATCCATCTCTGTAGGAGCGAGCTTGCTCGCGATGAACCGGAGAGCGCCGCGGGGTGTCAGGCACCCCGCTTTATCGTTGACGACCATCGCGAGCAAGCTCGCTCCTACAGAGGTCCGTGTTTCAGCTTTTGTTTTGCAGGCGCACCGCAAGTACGTCACAAGGCGCACCGTGCAGCACGTCATTGGCAGTGGAACCCAGCAGCAATGCCAGGCCGTGCCGGCCGTGACTGCCCACTACGATCAGGTCGCAGGTTTGTTCCTTGGCCAGGTGGTGAATCTCCTGGCGCGGCTGGCCGTAGGTCAGGTGGCTGTATTCCTTGGAAAGCTCAGGGTACTTCACGATCAACCGATCCAGGCGCTCGCGGGCCTGATCAAACTGCTGTTGCTGCAGTTGTGACAGGTCCATCGGCACGTCGCCACCAAAGGCCATGGCCATGGGTTCGACGATATGCACCAGGGACAATTTGGCACCATTGCTGACCGACAGTTCGCGAGCGCGATGGATTACAGGATCGCACTCTTCGGTTAGATCTACAGCGACCAGAATATGGTTGTAGGGCATGAGGTGCTCCTCCTGAGGATTGCAATAGTGGTAAGTATGGCTGGTTTCAAGCGCAGTGGTTCCAAAGTGGCCCGGTGCGCTCATTTAAAAGCGGTGCGTGTAAAAAGGGGTGTACTGATATGACGGTCTGGATAGTGGTGTCAATCCTGTTAGTGGTTTTGAGTCCATTGGCATGGTTGCGACCCTCCCGTGGTCAGAACGGTCGCATGGCCCTTCGCATGGAAGCCCGACGCATCGGATTGGCCATGCAACTGGCGCCGCAGGAGTGGCCACACTGGCTGAGCCAGGAGCCGCCCAGTCCGTGCGCGCAATATCATCGTCCACGGCGCGGCAAGCAGCCAGCGTGCTGGATTTACTGGCAAAAGGCGCCGGGTGTCTGGGTGAATCAGTGGCAGGAGGTCTGCGAGGATCGGGTGCTGCTGAATTATTTCGAAAAATTGCCAGCCAACGTTTACAAGGTCGAAGCCGACAAGCAGATGATCGCTTTGTATTGGGGCGAGAAGGGCGAAGCGACGGTTCTGCAGCAGATCGACGTGACCCTCAAAGCACTCGCCTGAACACCGTCGAAATACCTGAACCACTGAAACCTGTAGCAGCTGCCAAGCCTGCGAGGCTGCGTTCGGCTGCGCAGCAGTCGCTAGACCTGAATATTCGGTAGAACTGACACACCGAAGCGCTTGATTTTACGACTGCTGCGCAGCCGGACGCAGCCTCGCAGGCTCGGCAGCTGCTACAGGGGGTCCGGGTGTGGTTCTGTTGGGAGTTTTCTACGGGCAATAAAAAGCCCGACATCAACATCGGGCCGGGTTGGCCAGGCAGGCCGGAAAACGGTGTGGGCTGATCTTACGCCGGGCATTCGCCAATGCGTTGATATTTTTTCTTCCACGTCCCGCCAGCGTAGCCTTTTAAACAAAGGCTGCTGCGAATTAGGGCGACTTTTCTAACTATTGATCCTATGAATGGCTTCGCATGCACCCGCGTGTTGAAGATCTTCGCGTCACGGAAATGACCACAAAGTCGCGTTTCAACCCGTATTTTGGGCGATTGACAATTGTCTGAAATTCCGTGAAGGTGACGTACCCAAATCAAACGGGCGTATGAATTGAGCGTTTGCATTGCAGATCGCTCCTACAGAATCCCGACTATCGCGTTGGCGGGTGTGTCGGGTGGATTGGCGTAGCATTGACGATGATCGTCCTGCCCAGCCATCCGCCTGCGTCCGACGTGTACTGTTCAGCTTCCATATCGTGGAGATCAGTTGATGATTTACGAAGGTAAAGCCATCACGGTTAAGGCTCTTGAAAGTGGCATCGTCGAACTGAAGTTCGACCTCAAGGGTGAGTCCGTCAACAAGTTCAACCGTCTAACCCTGAACGAACTGCGTCAGGCCGTAGACACCATCAAGGCAGATGCTTCGATCAAGGGTGTGATCGTCAGCAGCGGCAAGGACGTTTTCATCGTCGGCGCCGACATCACCGAATTTGTCGAGAACTTCAAGCTGCCTGATGCAGAGCTTGTTGCTGGCAACCTCGAAGCCAACAAGATTTTCAGCGATTTCGAAGACCTCAACGTCCCGACTGTGGCCGCGATCAACGGCATCGCACTGGGTGGCGGTCTGGAAATGTGCCTGGCGGCGGACTACCGCGTCATGTCCACCAAGGCCAAGATCGGTCTGCCGGAAGTCAAACTGGGCATCTACCCGGGCTTTGGCGGTACTGTGCGTCTGCCGCGTCTGATCGGTGCCGATAATGCCATCGAGTGGATTGCCGCCGGCAAGGAAAACCGTCCTGAAGACGCGCTGAAAGTCGGCGCCGTGGACGCAGTGGTTGCCCCTGAGAAGCTGCAGGAAGCTGCCCTGGAACTGATCAAGCGCGCCATCTCCGGTGAGTTTGACTACAAGGCCAAACGTCAACCGAAGCTTGAGAAACTCAAGCTGAACGCGATCGAACAAATGATGGCTTTCGAAACCGCCAAAGGTTTCGTCGCCGGTCAGGCTGGCCCGAACTACCCAGCGCCAGTCGAAGCGATCAAGACGATCCAGAAAGCCGCGAACTTCGGTCGCGACAAGGCACTGGAAGTCGAAGCGGCTGGCTTCGTCAAACTGGCCAAGACCTCTGCTGCGCAGAGCTTGATCGGTCTGTTCCTGAACGATCAGGAACTGAAGAAAAAGGCCAAGGCCTACGACGAAATCGCCAAAGACGTGAAGCAGGCTGCCGTATTGGGCGCCGGCATCATGGGTGGCGGTATCGCTTATCAGTCGGCTTCCAAAGGTACGCCGATCCTGATGAAGGACATCAACGAGCACGGCATCGAGCAAGGTCTGGCTGAAGCCGCCAAGCTGCTGGTGAGCCGCGTTGACAAGGGTCGTATGACCGCTGCGAAAATGGCTGAAGTCCTTAACGGTATTCGTCCTACCCTGTCCTACGGTGATTTCGGTCACGTGGATCTGGTGGTTGAAGCGGTCGTCGAGAACCCTAAGGTCAAGCAGGCTGTTCTGGCTGAAGTCGAAGACAAGGTCAAAGAGGACACCATCCTCGCGTCCAACACCTCGACCATTTCCATCACCTTGCTGGCCAAAGCCCTCAAGCGTCCGGAAAACTTCGTTGGCATGCACTTCTTCAACCCTGTGCACATGATGCCGCTGGTTGAAGTGATTCGTGGCGAGAAGTCCAGCGAGCTGGCCGTTGCCACCACCGTTGCCTACGCCAAGAAAATGGGCAAGAACCCGATCGTCGTCAACGACTGCCCGGGCTTCCTGGTCAACCGTGTTCTGTTCCCGTACTTCGGCGGTTTCGCCAAGCTGGTCAGCGCCGGTGTGGACTTCGTCCGTATCGACAAGGTCATGGAAAAATTCGGCTGGCCGATGGGCCCGGCCTACCTGATGGACGTGGTCGGCATCGACACCGGACACCACGGTCGTGACGTGATGGCTGAAGGTTTCCCGGACCGCATGAAAGACGACCGTCGTTCGGCGATCGACGTTCTCTACGAAGCCAAGCGCCTGGGCCAGAAGAACGGCAAGGGCTTCTACGCCTACGAGACCGACAAGAAGGGCAAGCAGAAGAAAGTCGCCGATCCGTCGGTACTCGAAGTGCTCAAGCCGATCGTTTACGAGCAGCGCGATGTCACTGACGAAGACATCATCAACTGGATGATGATCCCGCTGTGCCTGGAAACCGTACGTTGCCTGGAAGACGGCATCGTCGAAACCGCTGCCGAAGCCGACATGGGTCTGGTTTACGGTATTGGTTTCCCTCCATTCCGTGGCGGTGCGCTGCGCTACATCGACTCGGTCGGTGTTGCAGAGTTCGTTGCCCTGGCTGACCAGTACGCTGATTTGGGCGCGCTGTACCACCCGACCGCAAAACTGCGTGAAATGGCCAAAACCGGCCAACGGTTCTTCGGTTAAGCGTCCCAACTTTTGAGCGAGAGTGAAATTTTATGAGCTTGAATCCAAGAGACGTCGTGATTGTCGACTTCGGTCGTACTCCGATGGGCCGCTCCAAAGGCGGCATGCACCGCAACACCCGCGCCGAAGACATGTCGGCGCACCTGATCAGCAAATTGCTGGAACGCAACGTTAAGGTTGACCCGAGCGAAGTCGAAGACGTGATCTGGGGCTGCGTAAACCAGACCCTGGAGCAGGGCTGGAACATTGCCCGCATGGCGTCCCTGATGACGCAGATCCCGCACACTGCCGCCGGCCAGACCGTCAGCCGTCTGTGTGGCTCGTCGATGAGCGCGCTGCACACTGCCGCACAAGCGATCATGACCGGCAACGGTGACGTGTTCGTGGTCGGCGGCGTCGAGCACATGGGCCACGTGAGCATGATGCACGGTGTCGATCCGAACCCGCACATGTCCCTGTACGCGGCGAAAGCCTCGGGCATGATGGGCCTGACCGCTGAAATGCTGGGCAAGATGCACGGCATCACTCGCGAACAGCAGGACGCTTTCGGCGTGCGTTCCCATCAGCTCGCTCATAAGGCGACCGTGGAAGGCAAGTTCAAAGACGAAATCATCCCGATGCAGGGCTATGACGAGAACGGTTTCCTGAAACTGTTCGACTACGACGAAACCATTCGTCCGGAAACCACCCTGGAAAGCCTGGCGGCTCTCAAGCCTGCTTTCAACCCTAAGGGCGGCACCGTGACAGCCGGTACTTCGTCGCAGATCACCGACGGTGCCTCGTGCATGATCGTGATGTCGGCGCAGCGTGCTCAAGATCTGGGCATCCAGCCTTTGGCCGTGATTCGCTCGATGGCAGTGGCAGGTGTGGACCCGGCAATCATGGGCTATGGTCCAGTACCGGCTACACAGAAAGCGCTGAAACGCGCGGGTCTGGGCATTAACGATATCGACTTCTTCGAGCTCAACGAAGCTTTCGCCGCACAGGCCCTGCCAGTGCTGAAAGATTTGAAAGTGCTCGACAAGATGAACGAGAAGGTTAACCTGCACGGCGGCGCGATCGCCCTGGGTCACCCGTTCGGTTGCTCCGGTGCGCGTATCTCCGGCACTCTGCTGAACGTGATGAAGCAAAATGGCGGCAACCTGGGTGTTGCTACCATGTGCATTGGTCTCGGCCAAGGCATCTCCACCGTCTTCGAACGCGTTTAAGCATTTCGTTGATGGAAGCCGGGGCCAAGTGCCCCGGTTTTTGTTTTTCTGAATTTTTTTTATTTTATTTTTGAAAAGATTTGTGCGAGGGCCAAACCATGTCGATATCACCTGGGCTCTACCAGCATTACAAAGGTCCGCAGTACCGCGTATTCAGCATTGCGCGGCATTCGGAAACCGAAGAAGAAGTGGTCTTCTACCAAGCCCTGTATGGCGATTACGGCTTTTGGGTGCGTCCCTTGAGCATGTTCCTGGAGTCGGTCGAGGTTGACGGCGAACAGGTGCCACGCTTTGCTTTGGTGCAAGCCGAACCGAGCGTTTTTTCCAAGCCATAAGCCGAGTGCGCGCAGAACCCTGCGCTTGACCTCATCTTGTAGCCACTATATATAGCGGTGCCGCGTCAGGCGCCAACCGCCTTTCACTTCTAGAATTCAGGAATTTTCTGATCCATGGGCAAATCGCTGGTCATTGTGGAATCCCCGGCTAAGGCCAAGACCATCAACAAGTATCTGGGTAACCAATACGTGGTGAAGTCGAGTATCGGCCATATCCGAGACCTGCCCACCAGCGGTTCGGCTAGCGCCAGCAAAGAGCCAGCCGCCAAGCGCGGCAAGGCCGCCGCGGGCGAAGGTCCGGTGCTCACGCCGAAAGAGAAGTCGCGCAAGCAACTGGTCTCGCGCATGGGCGTCGATCCCGAACATGGCTGGAAAGCCAAGTACGAGATCCTCCCGGGCAAGGAAAAGGTCATCGAAGAGCTGCGCCGGCTCGCCAAAGATGCTGACACCATCTATCTCGCAACCGACTTGGATCGCGAGGGGGAAGCCATTGCCTGGCACCTGCGCGAAGCCATCGGTGGTGATGACAGCCGCTACAAGCGCGTGGTGTTCAACGAAATTACCAAGAAGGCGATTCAGGAAGCCTTCTCCAAGCCGGGCGAGCTGGACATCGACCGTGTAAACGCCCAGCAGGCGCGTCGTTTCCTCGATCGCGTCGTGGGTTACATGGTTTCGCCGCTGCTGTGGGCGAAAATCGCCCGTGGCCTGTCTGCCGGTCGTGTGCAATCGGTGGCTGTGAAGCTGGTGGTCGAGCGTGAGCGCGAGATTCGTGCGTTCAACCCGGAAGAATACTGGGAAATCCACGCTGACCTCGGCACCGCCAAAGGCGCAACCGTGCGCTTTGACGTGGCCCGCGAGAAAGGCGAAGCCTTCAAGCCGCTCAACGAAACCCAGGCCATGGCCGCGCTGGAGAAGCTCAAGGCGTCCAGCTACAGCATCGCCAAGCGTGAAGACAAGCCGACCAGCAGCAAGCCGTCCGCACCGTTTATCACCTCGACCCTGCAGCAGGCTGCGAGCAACCGCCTGGGCTTCGGCGTGAAGAAAACCATGATGATGGCCCAGCGTTTGTACGAAGCCGGCTACATCACTTACATGCGTACCGACTCCACCAATCTCTCGGCCGATGCCGTGACGATGGCGCGTACCTATATCGAGAGCGAGTTCGGCAAGAAGTACCTGCCGGAAAATCCGAACGTCTACAGCAGCAAGGAAGGCGCACAAGAGGCTCACGAAGCGATTCGTCCGTCCGACGCCAACACCGAGCCAAGCAAGCTGACGGGCATGGAGCGTGATGCAGAGCGCCTCTACGAGCTGATCTGGCGCCAGTTCCTCGCTTGCCAGATGCTGCCGGCCCAATACCTGTCGACCACGGTCACCGTGGGTGCAGGCGACTTCGAGCTGCGCGCCAAGGGCCGTATCCTGAAGTTCGACGGTTACACCCGCGTCATGCCGCAAATCGCCAAGCCAGGCGACGACGATGTGTTGCCGGACATGGCTCAGGGCGATGCGATGAAGCTGATCAAGCTTGATCCGACCCAGCACTTCACCAAGCCGCCGGCGCGTTACTCGGAAGCGAGCCTGGTTAAAGAAATGGAAAAGCGCGGTATCGGTCGTCCTTCGACTTATGCGGCAATCATTTCGACCATCCAGGACCGTGGCTACGTTGCGCTGCATAACCGTCGTTTCTATTCGGAAAAGATGGGTGACATCGTCACCGAGCGTCTGTCCGAGAGCTTCTCCAACCTGATGGACTACGGCTTCACCGCCGGCATGGAAGAGAACCTCGACGACGTGGCCCAGGGCGAACGCGACTGGAAAAACGTGCTGGACGAGTTCTACGGTGACTTCAAGAAGAAACTCGAAGTTGCTGAAAGCGCCGAAGGCGGGATGCGCGCCAACCAGCCGGTGATGACTGACATTCCATGCGTGGTGTGCGGTCGTCCGATGCAGATTCGTACGGCATCGACCGGTGTGTTCCTCGGCTGCTCGGGTTACAGCCTGCCGCCGAAAGAGCGCTGCAAGGCCACTGTCAATCTGGTGCCGGGCGATGAAATCGCCGCGGACGACGAGGGTGAGTCGGAGTCGCTGGTACTGCGTGGCAAGCATCGCTGCCCGATCTGCAGTACGGCGATGGACGCTTACCTGCTCGACGAGAAGCGCAAGTTGCACATCTGCGGTAACAACCCGGATTGCGATGGCTACGAGATCGAGGAGGGCACTTACCGCATCAAGGGCTACGAAGGTCCGAGCCTGGAATGCGACAAGTGCGGCAGCGAGATGCAACTCAAGACCGGCCGTTTCGGCAAGTTCTTCGGTTGCACCAACGCGACGTGCAAGAACACCCGTAAGCTGCTGAAAAGCGGTGATGCGGCGCCGCCGAAGATGGACCCGGTGAAGATGCCTGAGCTGAAATGCGAAAAGGTCAACGACACCTACATCCTGCGCGACGGTGCGTCCGGCCTGTTCCTGGCTGCCAGTCAGTTTCCGAAAAACCGCGAGACCCGCGCTCCGCTGGTGATGGAAATTGTCCCGCACAAGGACGAGATCGATCCTAAGTATCACTTCCTGTGTGAAGCGCCGCAGAAGGATCCGGACGGCTTGCCGGCAGTGATTCGTTACAGCCGCAAAACCAAGGAGCAATACGTTCAGACAGAAGTCGACGGCAAGCCGACTGGCTGGAAAGCGTATTACGACGGCGGCAAGTGGACTGTGGAAGACAAGCGTCCGGCTAAGGTCAAGGCTTGAGCCGGCGGTAATAGAAGGGTTTAGAGGGGCCGACTTCGTCGGCCAGCGGGAGCAAGCTCCCTCGCCACAATAGCTCTGTTGATACAGCAAGGCCGCATGACAAACCTCGGGTTTTCATGCGGCCTTTTTGTTTTGTGCTTGCGGGAAGCGAAGCGGATCCACGACACTGTCCGACCTGCGTGAAGCAATTATTTCGTTGTGGAGGCTGCCGTCATGGCCCACGAGCTCTATACCCGTACCAATCAGAAAATCTATTTCGCCGGCCTGTCGCTGGAAGCGTTGGCCAAAGCCGAAGAGGGGCGGGCAATGAACTCCCTGGCGCTGATTCAGGCCGGGCGCGAATCGGCGTTGTTTCACCTGTACGGGGCGTTGTTGGGGCTATGCCACGAAATCGCCGGCTTCTATCGTTTGCCACAGGCTAATGCGCCACGCGCGGAAATGTTGCTGACTCGCGAAGTGCTTGAAGCAATCGCGATTCCTGAAATGGCCGAGATGGTCGAGCTGGCTCAAAATCCGGAAACCTGGTTGGCCAGACTACTAGCCGCCCATGCCGCTTTGTTTCAACCGCCTCGTGCTCCGCACAAGCCCAAGGGCGATGTCACTCAGCCACTGATTCTGGCGGTTAACCTGGATGAAGAAGAGGCGCCGCAAGAGCTGAGCCGAGCTGAGCTCGAGAGCTGGCGTCAGAACCTGAAAGGTCTGGCGATCCGTTTTCGTGAGGGTTTGAACGAGTGCTGATTGCCGTGGGTCCGGCGCGCAATTAACAGTGCTGCTGGTCAAGATCCCGAGCGAAGCATGACCGATGCCTATATAATCCCCGCCTTTCGTGGAGAACAGACTTTTATGCCAACGTCCTTTCTAGAAATTGTCGAGTTACCAGACGGCCGTATCGAGCTGCGCAGGGCCGAGGACGAGGGTTCTCTGGTTACTTTGGATTTCTCCGAGGATGCCAAAGCCTTTCTGCAAGGTCAGCACGTGGAAGTCGCCAAGGCGATGTTGAGCGTCGGTGTTCAGATGGCCGGGCGCATGGTTGAAGGCGAATTCGAGAAAGATGACGGGTCGCGGGTTCTGCACTGATCCCGCCCGTCGGTTTCCTGTCCTTCAATTCGGCTTCTCTGTCCTTTTGGAGAAGCCCCGCGCAGTTTCGGGCGCGTAGCTTTTCTCGCTTAACCCAATCGAATGTTCAGGCTTTGTGCGTCCCCGATGCGGGCGGCGCTGATCAACTGTTGCCGTTGGGGTGTATTCAACGGGTTGATCCAGCTGACAACGGTGTGGCTGCGACCCAGTCGAAGCGCTTCACAGGTCAGTTGTTGAGCGCTTTGGGTGCCACGGGGTTGCAGCAGCAGGATGCGTTCGCGATTGAGTCCGGCGTCCCGCAACCAGGCCTGGGTCAGGCTGGCGGGCGGGGCGATCAGGGTCAGCCAGCGTGCATCCTGATCCTGGCTCAATTCCCTGAGGATCGGCGCGAGAAGGTTGAGGCAGTTCCCGGCCGCACCACGCAACGACAACTCACTGAAGACTTCCGGCTCGGCGCTCCAGGGCGACTCGACTACGTCCTTCAGAATCGGTGCCAACGGTTGCACCATGAACGCCTCGAACAACGGCAGTTGGGCTTGCTGTGATGTGTGTGGGAACTGCATAAAGCCTCCTTTAGCGGCGAATAACGCCAACACTCAAGCCTTCGATCACCAGTTCCTGATCTTTCAGGTTGACTTCGATAGGGGCGAATTCAGGGTTTTCGGCAATCAGCCAGACTTTGCTGCCATCGCGCTTGAAGCGCTTGACGGTCACTTCGTCGCCGATCCGGGCGACCACGATCTGGCCGTTGCGGGCTTCGCGGGTGGTGTGGACCGCCAGCAAGTCACCGTCGAAAATACCGACGTCCTTCATGCTCATGCCATGCACGCGCAACAGGTAATCGGCGCGCGGATGGAAGAAGGCAGGGTTGATGTTGCAGGACTCTTCGATGTGCTGCTGGGCCAGGATCGGCGCACCGGCAGCAACCCGGCCAATGATCGGCAGGGTGGAGTCGTCCGCCTTGGCTTCGAAGCCGGGGATACGAATACCCCGTGAAGCGCCGGGCGTCATTTCGATTGCACCCTTGCGGGCCAGCGCCTTGAGGTGCTCTTCCGCCGCATTGGGGGATTTGAAACCCAGTTCCTGAGCGATTTCCGCACGGGTCGGCGGGTAGCCGTTGTCTTCGAGGCAGCGTTTGATGAAGGCCAGAATCTCTGCTTGGCGTGGCGTCAGCTTTAGCATATTGATCGCTCTGTCTTTTTATACAGTGACTGGGATTATATACAGTGAATCGGGCTTGGCAATGCCCGTTTTTTTAGCTGCCGCTGGACGGTCGGTTTACCCTCTGATTGAAGCTTTGCCGTTGTATGGTTAAATAGCTGACTGACCATTCCCAAAACGAACCGACAGGCTTGACAATACATAGTCTGAAACGTATGTTTCAAACAAGTGTTTGTCAGGCGGAGTAGCCATGGCCCAGTCGGAAACCGTTGAACGCATTCTTGATGCAGCCGAGCAGTTGTTCGCGGAAAAAGGTTTCGCTGAAACCTCATTGCGTCTGATCACCAGCAAGGCCGGTGTCAATCTGGCAGCGGTGAACTATCACTTCGGGTCAAAGAAGGCGCTGATTCAAGCCGTCTTCTCGCGGTTCCTCGGGCCGTTCTGCCTGAGCCTCGATAAAGAGCTGGAGCGACGCCAGGCCAAGCCTGAGAACAAGCCCACGCTTGAAGAGCTGCTGGAAATCCTCGTCGAGCAAGCCCTTGTGGTGCAGCCACGCAGCGGCAACGATCTCTCCATCTTCATGCGCTTACTCGGGTTGGCGTTCAGTCAAAGCCAGGGCCACTTGCGTCGTTATCTGGAAGACATGTACGGCAAGGTGTTCCGCCGCTACATGACGCTGGTAAACGAAGCCGCGCCGCGCATCCCGCCGATCGAACTGTTCTGGCGCGTGCACTTCATGCTCGGTGCCGCTGCGTTCAGCATGTCGGGCATTAAAGCGTTGCGCGCGATTGCCGAGACCGACTTCGGCGTTAATACGTCCATTGAGCAGGTCATGCGTCTGATGGTTCCGTTCCTGGCCGCTGGCATGCGTGCCGAAACCGGGGTCACTGACACCGCCATGGCCACTGCGCAACTGCGTCCGCGCAGTAAATCGACGCCGGTTGCCGCCAAGGTTTAACCGCGCACGGGTGGGCGCGGCAGCTGACATCCGCTAAGCTAGCCGCCCATGCCCACTCCCGTTCTGAACCCGCTCCCCATTGATACCGCCGACCTGCCGGGCCTTGCCCATGGCGGCGCATTCGCGCGAGCCGGATTTACTGTTATCAAGGAATCTCTATGACTGCTGGCCTGCAAGGCTCGTTGATGGTGGACGTCGCCGGTACCTGGTTGACGGCTGAAGATCGCCAGTTGCTGCGTCAACCTGAAGTGGGTGGCCTGATCATTTTCGCCCGCAACATCGAGCACCCTCGTCAGGTCCGCGAGCTGAGTGCGGCGATCCGCGGCATCCGCCCCGACCTGTTGCTGGCGGTGGACCAGGAGGGCGGGCGCGTGCAACGGCTGCGTCAGGGCTTCGTGCGATTGCCGGCGATGCGCGCCATTGCCGACAACCCGAATGCCGAGTACCTGGCCGAGCAGTGCGGCTGGATCATGGCCACCGAAGTGCTCGCCGTTGGCCTTGACCTGAGTTTCGCCCCGGTGCTGGACCTGGATTACCAGCGCAGCGCCGTCGTGGGCACCCGTTCGTTTGAAGGTGATCCGGAGCGCGCGGCGCTGCTCGCCGGTGCCTTTATTCGCGGGATGAACAGCGCCGGTATGGCCGCCACCGGGAAACACTTCCCCGGGCATGGCTGGGCCGAAGCGGATTCCCACGTCGCCATCCCTAACGATGAGCGCAGCCTCGACGAAATCCGCGCCAACGATCTGGTGCCATTCGCCAAATTGAGCAAGCAACTGGCAGCAGTCATGCCAGCTCACGTGATCTACCCGCAAGTCGATTCCCAGCCCGCCGGTTTCTCTCGGCGCTGGTTGCAGGATATTTTGCGCGGCGAGCTGCAATTTGATGGCGTGATCTTCAGCGATGACCTGTCCATGGCCGGTGCCCACGTGGTCGGCGACGCGGCGAGCAGAATTGAAGCCGCACTGACCGCCGGATGCGACATGGGCCTGGTGTGCAACGATCGCGCCGCCGCCGAACTTGCCCTGACTGCCGCGCAACGCTTGAAGGTCAAACCTTCGCCGCGGATTGCGCGGATGCGTGGCCAATCCCATGCCAACTCTGAATACCGTCAAAACCCGCGCTGGCTGGCAGCGGTCGGCGCGCTCAAAGAGGCTCAACTGATCGAGTGAGGACGTTTCGCTATGACGGTTTACGCAATTATCGGTGGTACCGGACTGAGGCAACTTGAAGGCCTGAGCATTCGTCAGTCACTGGCCGTGGACACGCCCTACGGCGCACCCTCGGCCGAGGTGCAGATCGGCGAGTACGCAGGCAAGGACGTGTTGTTTCTGGCCCGTCATGGCCATCCTCATCGCTTGCCCCCGCATAAGGTGAATTACCGTGCAAACCTCTGGGCACTGAAACAGGCGGGAGCCGAAGCCATTCTTGCGGTCAATGCAGTGGGCGGGATTCATGGCTCGATGGGCACGGGCCATTTCTGCGTACCGCATCAGTTGATCGACTACACGAGCGGTCGCGAACACACCTATTTCGCTGATGATCTGGAACAGGTCACGCACATCGACTTCAGCTCTCCCTACAGCGAAACGTTGCGTCAGCAATTGATTGCGGCGTTGGCGGCTGAATGTGTCGACCACAGCAGTCAAGGTGTGTACGCCTGCACTCAGGGGCCGCGCCTGGAAACAATCGCCGAAATTGCAAAGCTTGCGCGTGATGGCTGCGATATCGTCGGAATGACCGGCATGCCGGAAGCGGCATTGGCTCGGGAGCTGGATCTGGATTACGCCTGTCTCGCACTGGTGGTGAACCCGGCAGCGGGGAAGTCGGCGGCGATAATCAGCATGGCCGATATCGAGCAGGCATTGCGGGACGGGATGGGGAAGGTTCAGTCGACGTTGGCGCGGGTGCTTAAAGGTCAGGCGGTTTGATGTCCGTTACCGTTCAGTCATATTCAGAAGCGTTGATTTAATGTCGGCCATTATCGAGCAAATTCAGCACATTCCGTGGGAAGAAGAATTCAGTCATCGCGCGCTGGATAAAGCGCGCCGGTATGCCCACGAACATCGGGTTCACATTGGCGACCTTGACGATGTGTCGGTCAGCGCCGATTGCAGAGGTTCCCAAGGTCATGTTTACCAGCAGTCCATCGAGCTGCTGGAAATGCCGAACGGTGCATTTGCGCTGCATTGCTCCTGTACTTGTCCTGTAGGGGTCGATTGCAAGCATTGCGCGACAGTGATTTACCACTTGCAGACGCTCGCCGTTGATGCGCCCGACAGCACTGCGCCTGTTCGCCTGAACCGTGAGCTGGAGCGTTGGCTCGACGGTATTCCCGATGACGATCGCGACGGGGTCACTAAAGGCGCCGGCACTTGTTGGGTGTACAAGCTCAAGGCGACGTCGACCTCGGGCAAATGGCTGCTGGAAATCTGCAAGGCTCGTCAGCTGAGCGATGGACGATTGCAGGACATTCAGTCGGTGATCTCGCTGTCAGACGCTCTCATGCGAGAGTTTGCCTATCTCACCGAGCTGGACCTGCGAATCGCCAGGTTGCTGGTCGCCATCCATTCATACCATGCTCATTACAGCGGTTACCCGCTGCAAGGCAGCAGTGGGGCCGAAGTGCTCCAGTTGGCGCTGAAAACCAATAGGTTGTTCCTCGATTTCGAACAATTACAGCCTTTGAGCTTAGGCATGAGCAGGCCGGCGCAGTTCGCCTGGGCCGAACAAGCCAACGGCAGTTTCCGGCCTCAATGGGGCAGTGAAGACGTCCCGGAAGAGACGATCCTGGCCCTGGAACCGTTGTATTACCTGGACCGCGAGCGAATGCAGGTCGGGCCGCTTGAAACCGGGTTTGATGCAAAACTGGCGTGCCATCTGTCCTTGGCTCCCGCGATCCCTGGTCGACAAGCCGCGCAGTTCAGTCATCGAATGGGCGCAGCAACGAAGATCGCACCGCCGCCGCGGGTATTGACCGACAGTTTCATTGATGACGTTGAGCCCCAGCCTGTACTGACGCTTGCCTCGACCAGGCGTTATATAAAGTGGAAGTACGAACCCGAGCATCGCGCTGCCCTGGCGTTCACTTACAACGGTCACTTGGCGACGGGCAAAAAGTCTTCCGAAGTGCTGATCCTGTCCGGCACCGAAACCCAGCATATTCAACGTAAGCCCGCCGCGGAAAAAGCCTTGCGCCAGGCCTTGCAGAGACATGGCTTGAAAAAAGCCTCCCGCAAGAGTGATGCCTTACCCGACAGTGCGGGAGAGATGTTCGATCTCCCAGACGAATCGGCGTGGCTTGCCTTTGTGCAAAACGGCGTTCCAGCGCTCAAAGATGCCAATTGGCAGATCAGCATCACCGACAGCTTTCATTTCAATTTACAGCCAGTAGATGAATGGTATGCCGATGTTGAAGAATCTCCCGGGCGCGAGTGGTTCGATCTTCAATTGGGCATCGTCGTCAACGGTGAGCGGCACAGTTTGCTGCCTATCCTGCTGCAGCTGTTGCGCAGGCAACCGCAGTTGATGGAGCCGGCCAATCTGGCCTTGCGTGACGATGATGATCAGGTGCTGATCGATCTCAACAGTGGGCAATTCGGTGCCAAACCTGGCATCAAGGTCGCACTGTCCCTCGGGCGGATCAAGCCGTTGATGGCGACGCTCAGCGAGTTGTATTTAGGTGTGAACAGCGGTCATTCCCTGCGCTTGAATGGCCCTGATGCGGCACGCTTGAGCGCGCTTGATGGCCTGCCGTTGGTGTGGCAAGGCGGTGAGCGGTTACGCAGTTTCGCGAAACGTTTGCGCGACTCCACTCAAAGCAACGTTGCTGCTCCAGAGGGCCTGAATGCAGTACTGCGGCCCTATCAGCTCGAAGGCTTGAACTGGTTGCAGACGCTTCGAGAGCTCGAAGTCGGCGGCATCCTCGGCGACGACATGGGGCTGGGAAAGACCCTGCAAACCCTGGCTCACTTGCTCTTGGAGAAACAGGCAGGCCGCCTCGACCTGCCCGCGCTGGCGGTGATGCCGACCAGCCTAATTCCCAACTGGCTCGATGAAGCGGCACGCTTTACCCCGCAACTGAAAGTCCTGGCGCTGCATGGCTCTTCCCGCCAAAAGGATTTTGCCCGTCTTGCCGAGTACGATCTGGTCTTGACCACGTATGCGTTGTTACCACGTGATCTGGAGATTTTGCAGCCGCAACTCTGGAGCGTGCTGATTCTCGATGAGGCGCAGAACATCAAGAACCCGATCAGCAAAGCGGCTCAGGCGGCCCGGGATCTGAGCGCCCGGCAGCGCGTGTGTCTATCGGGCACCCCGTTGGAAAACCACCTTGGCGAACTCTGGTCGCTGTTTCACTTTCTGTTGCCCGGCTGGCTTGGCGACAGTAAGACGTTCAATCGCGACTACCGCACACCGATTGAGAAACATGGCAACAGCGAACGGATGCAGCACCTGAGCGCCCGGATAAAACCCTTCCTGCTACGGCGCAAGAAGGAACAGGTCGCCACGGAGTTACCGCCCAAGAGCGAGATTGTGCATTGGGTTGAACTCAGCGATGGACAACGTGACGTGTATGAAACCGTGCGCGTGGCGATGGACAAAAAGGTCCGCGACGAAATCACCCGCAATGGCGTTGCGCGCAGTCAGATCATCATCCTCGACGCGTTACTCAAGTTGCGTCAGGTGTGTTGCGATTTGCGGTTAGTCAAAATGTCCCTGACTGCGAAAGCGCTAAAGGCAGGTAGCGGCAAGCTGAATGGCTTGATGGAAATGCTCGAAGAGTTGCTCACGGAAGGCCGCAAGATTCTGTTGTTCTCGCAGTTCACTTCGATGCTCGCATTGATAGAAGAAGAACTGCAGCAGCGTGGTATTGGTTTCTCGTTGTTGACCGGGGATACGACGGATCGGCGTACTCCTGTCAAAGACTTCCAGAGCGGAAAGGTGCCGTTGTTTCTGATCAGTTTGAAAGCGGGTGGCACAGGTCTGAACCTGACAGCGGCCGACACCGTGATCCACTTTGATCCGTGGTGGAACCCTGCTGTTGAAAACCAGGCCACCGACCGTGCTTACAGAATCGGGCAAGATAAGCCGGTGTTCGTCTACAAGATGATTGCCCGGGGTACGGTGGAGGAGAAGATACAGGCGCTGCAACAGGAGAAAGCGGCTTTAGCCGGTGCGATACTTGAGGGTGGAACAAGCGGCGGGTGGAAGCTCGAGCAGAGTGACATTGAAGCGCTGTTTGCTCCGCTGCCCACTCTCGATTCATGAGAGCAGTTCGCTTGAGTAATGGCCCCATCGCGGCATAAGTGTCTACACATCTCGTCGTAGCACACACCGGAATTGTGGCGAGGGAGTTTACTCCCGCTGGGCTGCGTAGCAGCCCTGAAACAGGTCGCGAAGTTTTTTCTGAAGGACCGGAGCCGCCCTATTGGGGCCGCTGCGCAACCCAGCGGGGGTAAACTCCCTCGCCACGGTGTTTGCTAGCTCCTGAAAGAGGTGTATATGCCTATGCCATCGCAGGCAAGTCACGCTCCCACAGAGAGACCACTGAATCTGTGGGAGCATGGCTTGCCCGCGATGGCGGCCTGACAGGCGCCAACTCTCTCAGCGCTTCTCCAGCTTCTCCGGCAACGGCGCAAACAACGCCTCGATATCATCACTCTGCAGCTTCCAGTCGCCGGCGCTGCGTCCATCCAGCACGCCAGCCGCCAGGTCGGACTTTTCTTTCTGCAGGTGCTGAATCTTCTCTTCCACGGTGCCCCGGGCAATCATCTTGTAGACGAATACCGGTTTCTCCTGGCCTATTCGATACGCACGGTCGGTTGCCTGATTTTCGGTTGCCGGGTTCCACCACGGGTCGTAGTGAATCACCGTGTCCGCTTCGGTGAGGTTCAGGCCGACACCCCCAGCCTTCAAGCTGATCAGAAAGATCTGCCGCTTGCCGCTTTGAAAGTCTTTCACCGGCGCGCGGCGGTCACGGGTTTGTCCGGTCAAAATCGCGTATTCGACGCCGCGTTTCTTCAGTTCGTCTTCGATCAGCGCCAGCATTGAGGTGAACTGCGAGAACAGCAGAATCCGCCGACCTTCTTCGAACAGCTCCTCGAGCATTTCCATCAAGCTGTCGAGCTTCCCCGACGTGCTCCCGCGAATAGGCAGCACGGCATCATTGACCAGGCGCAAGTCGCAACACACCTGACGCAGCTTGAGCAGCGCTTCGAGAATGATGATCTGGCTACGTGCCACGCCTTTGCGGGTGATCTCGTCGCGGACCTTCTTGTCCATGGCCAGGCGCATGGCTTCGTAGACATCGCGCTGTGCTTCGTTGAGTTCGACCCAATGGATGATCTCGGTTTTCGGCGGCAATTCTGTCGCGACCTGTTCCTTGGTTCTGCGCAACAGGAACGGCTTGATCCGACCGTTGAGGTGCTGAAGCCGAACTTCGCTGGCACGCTTTTCGATCGGTACGCGGTAATCGCGGTTGAAACTCTTGATGTCGCCCAGCCAGCCGGGCAGCAGGAAGTGAAACAGCGACCACAGCTCGCCGAGGTGGTTTTCCAGAGGCGTCCCACTCAGGCACAGACGCTGGCGCGCGTTCAACTCGCGGGCGGCCTGGGCGGCTTTGCTGTTGGGGTTCTTGATGTATTGCGCCTCATCCAGCACCAATACATGCAAGGGCTGCGCGGACAGGCGTTCGACGTCTTTGGGCAGCAGCGCATACGTCGTCAGGATCAGGTCGTAATCGGCCAGGGTGTCGAAATGTTTTCTGCGACTGGCACCGTACAGCGCCAACACCTTGAGCTGGGGCGTGAAATGCGCCGCCTCGTCCAGCCAGTTCGGAATCAGACTGGTGGGCATCACCACCATGCAGGGACGATCGAGGCGGCCGGCATTTTTCTCACTGAGAACGTGCGCCAGCGTCTGTAGGGTTTTGCCCAGCCCCATGTCGTCCGCGAGAATTCCGCCGACTTCCAGTTGGCGCAGCGACTGCATCCAGCTCAGGCCTTCGAGTTGGTAGGGGCGCAAGGTCGCGTTCAACCCTTCAGGTGCGGTGGCGGTGAAATCCTTGATGTCACGCAGGCGTTGGGCGAAGGAGCGAATGTGCTCGCCACCTTCCCAGATCAGCGGCATGCCTTCCAGGGGGTTCAATCGTGTGGCGTCGGCCTTGCTCAGGCGCAGCGTGGTTTCGCCCGGCTCTTGCAGGTAAAACTCGCCGAGGGTGGCCAGCACCGGTTTCAGCCGGCCGAAGGGCAGGGCGACCTGCAAAGGCCCGTACTCGGAATTCGGTCGATTGGGAATGTTCACCAGAATCAGTTCGTCGTCGCGACGGCGGGCGAGGCGTTCCGGATTGAGAATTTCGGTGTGTGAGCGCATCAGGTTCAACAGGATCGGCAGCAGGCTCAGGCGCTCGCCGTTGACGATGATGCCGAGCTCCAGATCGAACCAGTCCCGCTCAGGCGCCTGATCGACGGTGGCGTACCAATCATCCACGGCGGTGAGGTCAAAACCGAAATCCTCATCGATCTGCAACTCCCAACCTTGGCTGCGCAGTTTCGGCAACTCGTTGAGCGTGAAGGTCAGCCAGGCACTGTCGTTGACCATCTCGAAGAGTTCGCCGGCGCTTTCCGGCAGGGCTTTGCTTTGCCGAGTGGCAATCTTGAAGCCGAGAATTCGCAGTTGTTCCCTGTAGGACTGTTCCACTTCCGGGTGGCGTTTTATCCGCAGCGTTTGGGTTTCCTGGCGAATCAGTACGTCGGCGTTCTTCTGTCCGGAAACGTATTCGTCCAGATAGTTGAAAGACAGCGCTGCACGGTGCTGGATATAGCGCTGCATCTTGCCGTTGCGCGGTTCGAAGGCGCTGAACTCGATGCTCGCCAGCCACAGGCGCGGCACCGGCTGCACGTCATCCACCAGCACCTGTGGCGATGCTTTCGGGCTGCGGTTTTCCAGCACGGCGGAGAGTTTTTCCAGCAGCTCGGCATCCTTGGCGGCGGCAGGGTACGCGAGGGTTTCCTGCACTTGCAGCAGCACGGCGGCGCAGTGCTTGCAGTTGTTGCGCACAGGGCAACTGCACGTGGCGTCGACCATCAGCAGCGTGGATTTTGCCGACTCGCGCAGACGAATCGTCTGACGGTAGACGTTGCCGCCTGAGCCTTCGCACGCGGCGACAATCGTAGCGTCGCCGACCTCGACGAACCTGACGCGATTTTCCAGCGCATAGCGACGGCCGCGCTCCAGGCTCTGTTCCTTGAATCGACTGACCCAGGAAGGTGCCAGGGGTTTGCTCAGGGTCGGGGGCATAAAGACTTCAATCAGTCCGGAATTTCATCGGGGACTGGCCGAGGTGCAGGGGCGGTCAACGAAGTGATTTTGATCAGCAGGCCGAGGTGGCCGTTGTCGAGAAAGTTTAGCTGACCGTTCTTGGTATGGCTTTCCTGCTTGAGGCGTTCGCTGGCAGTCACCAGGCCGTTGGCGTCGATCTGGTTGACCCAGAAGTCGGCGTCGACGTCGGTGAAGCGCCCCAGTTTGAGATTCAACGTGCCCTCGATCGGGAATTGACCAAACTGCTCCGCGCCGTCGCTGATCGCGATTTTGCTGGCTTCTTCGCCAAGGGTCTGCTGCCAGGCCTTATGCAAAAGCACCGTGTAATCGTTGCTGGCGGTGAGTTTCTCTACTTCACCGTTCAACGTCGGTGTGCGCAGGCTGTCGGGGCTGACGCGTTGTGCACCGGCGGCCCAGTCTTCCGGTGCCGCACGGCTGACGATGGCCGGCACGGCATTTTGCCGGACCAGAATCATTTCGACCTGATACAGATCGTCGGCAAACGCCGTGGGTGTGACCAGGGTCATCAACAAGGTCAGTGAGCGAAACAGGCGCATGCGGCGTCCTTCAAGCAGTTTTCGGAATGAGGCATTCAAGCAGCGCCTCTACAGTATTAAAGCGCTCTTCCGGGCGCTCCATCGGGACCATGAATTTGAACATCGTGGCGCCTTCGAACTTGTAGCGTTTTGGCTGGCCCTGGATCAGTTTGATCAGTGTCAGCGGGTCGACCGGCGTCTGCGCGGCGAACTCGATGCGGCCGCCTTGCGGGCCTCCATCGACTTTCTTGATGCCGAGCAATTCCGCCTGCAACTTCAGCGCGGTGATGCGCATCAGGTTCTTGGTCGGTTCCGGCAACAGGCCGAAGCGGTCGATCATCTCCACTTGCAGGTCCTTGAGGCCTTCCTCATCGGTGGCCGAGGCTATGCGCTTGTAGAGAATCAGCCGGGCATGAACGTCCGGCAGGTAGTCTTCGGGAATCAACGCGGGTACCCGCAAATTGACTTCCGGACCGCCGCCAAGGGGTTGGTCCAGGTTCGGTTGTTCGCCCTTGCGGATCGACTTCACCGCGCGCTCGAGCATTTCCATGTACAGCGTGAAACCGACGGCCTGAATCTGTCCGCTCTGACCGTCGCCCAGCAGTTCACCGGCGCCGCGGATTTCCAGGTCATTGGTAGCGAGCACGAAGCCCGCGCCCAGATCCTGGGTGTTGGCGATGGCTTCCAGACGCTTTTCCGCATCCGGCGTGATTTGCTGGCGCGGCGGTGTCAGCAGGTAGGCGTACGCCTGGTGGTGACTGCGACCGACGCGACCGCGCAACTGGTGCAACTGCGCCAGGCCGAATTTGTCGGCACGCTCGATGATGATGGTGTTGGCGCTCGGCACGTCGATGCCGGTCTCGATGATGGTCGAGGCAATCAGCACGTTGAAACGCTTATGATAGAAGTCGCTCATCACCTGTTCGAGTTCGCGCTCGCGCATCTGCCCGTGGCCGATGCCGATCCGTGCTTCCGGCACCAGTTCGGCGAGGTCGGCGGCACACTTCTCGATGGTCTTCACGTCGTTGTGCAGGTAGTAGACCTGACCACCACGCAGCAACTCACGCAGCAGGGCTTCTTTGACCGTGCTCTTGTTTTGTTCCATGACGAAGGTGCGCACCGACAGGCGTCGCGCTGGCGGCGTGGCGATGATCGACAGGTCACGCATGCCCGAGACGGCCATGTTCAGCGTCCGGGGAATCGGCGTCGCGGTGAGCGTGAGGATGTCGACTTCGCTGCGCAGGGCCTTGAGCTGTTCCTTCTGACGGACACCGAAACGGTGCTCTTCGTCGATGATCACCAGCCCCAGGTTTTTGATTTTGACGTCGTCCTGCAACAGCTTGTGCGTACCGATCACGATGTCGATCTTGCCTTCGGCGAGGTCGGCAACGGCGGCGTTCACTTCCTTGGTCGACTTGAAGCGGCTCATCACTTCCACGGTCACCGGCCAGTCGGCAAATCGGTCGCGGAAGCTGTTGTAGTGCTGTTGGGCGAGGAGGGTGGTCGGCACCAGAATCGCCACCTGGCGACCGCCATGCACCGCGATGAAGGCGGCGCGCATCGCCACTTCGGTCTTGCCGAAACCCACGTCGCCGCAGACCAGGCGATCCATCGGCTTGGGCGCGAGCATGTCGGCGCGTACGGCGTCGATGGTGGTTTGCTGGTCCGGGGTTTCTTCGAACGGGAAGCCGGCGCTGAAGGTCGCGTAATCGGCTTTCGGGTCTTCGAAGGCGTGCCCCTCGCGAGCGGCGCGGCGCGCATAAATGTCGAGCAATTCGGCGGCCACGTCGCGCACCTGTTCGGCGGCTTTGCGTTTGGCTTTCTGCCAGGTCTCGGAGCCGAGACGGTGCAGCGGGGCCAGCGCATCGTCGCTGCCGGTGTACCGCGCGATCAGGTGCAGGTTGGCGACCGGCACATACAGCTTCGCGCCTTCGGCGTACTGCAGCGTGAGGAATTCTGCCGCCTGGTCATCGATCTCCAGTGTCGCCAACCCGAGGTAGCGGCCCACGCCGTGATCGATGTGCACCACCGGCGCGCCTTCGCGCAGCTCGGTGAGGTTCTTGATAACGGCATCGTTGTTGGCATCGGCGCGCTTTTCGCGACGACGGCGCTGCATCACGCGCTGGCCAAACAGCGGGCTTTCCGCCACCAGCGCCAAGGCTGGATTGTCGAGCACCAGGCCTTCGTCGAGCGGCGCAATGGTAATCGACAGGCGTTCTTTGCTTGCGACGAAATCGGGCCAGCTGTCGACGGTCTTCGGTCGCAGCTTCAGGCGTTCGAGCAATTCCAGCAGCACTTCGCGACGACCCGCAGACTCGGCGGTAAACAACACGCGGCCGGGGAACTCGTCGAGGAAACCGGCCAGCGCCGCCAATGGCTGAGTGGCCTTGGCTTCGATGGCCAGGTTGGGCAATTCGCGCGCCGGAAAGCGCTCGCGGCCGACGCCGGTCTCAATGTCTTGCTGGCTGGCAACTACGCGCGGCCAGCTCTTGAGGCGTGCGAAGCAATCTTCCACCGGCAGGAACAACTCGGCGGGCGGTAATAAAGGACGCGCCGGATCGACGCGTCGCTCTTCATAGCGATTGCGCACATCGTTCCAGAAGTTTTCCGCGGCTTGCTCGATGCCTGGCAGGGAGAACACCTGGGTGTCCTGTGGCAGGTAATCGAACAAGGTTGAGGTTTCGTCAAAGAACAGCGGCAGGTAGTACTCGATACCGGCCGGCGTAATCCCGCTGCTCAGATCCTGAAAGATGGGGCAGCGACGGAAGTCGACATCGAAGCGCTCACGAAAACGCGCCTTGAAGCGAGTGACGGCATCTTTCTGCAGCGGGAATTCGCGGGCCGGCAACAGGCGGACGGTGTCCACCTTGTCAATGGAACGCTGGTTCTCCGGATCGAAAGTGCGCAGGGTTTCGATTTCGTCATCGAACAGGTCGATGCGGAAGGGCAGCTTGCTGCCCATCGGAAACAGATCGATCAGCGAGCCGCGTACGGTGAATTCGCCGTGCTCGTACACCGTATCGACATAGCGATAACCGCTGGCCTCGAGCCGGGTGCGCATTTGTTCGACATCCAGCTTTTGGCCGACGTCCAGAACAAGGCTGCAGCCCAGCAGGAATTTGGTGGGTGCCAGGCGATGCAGGGCCGTGGTGATTGGCACGACGAGCACGCCATGACTCAGCTCCGGCAGCCTGTACAAGGCAGCGATGCGCTGGGAAATGATGTCCTGGTGCGGCGAAAACAGATCGTAAGGCAGGGTTTCCCAGTCCGGGAAATGCAGCACTGGCAAGTCCGGGGCGAAGAAACTCAGCTCCTGTTCCAGCCGTTCGGCACTTTGGCTGTCGGCGGTCAGCAGCAGGGTAAAGCGCTTGGCAGCGCTGGCAGCCTCGGCGATGGCCAGGCTCAGGGCGGCACCGGGCAGATTGCCCCAATGCTGTTTACCTGCCGCAGCAGGGAGAATCGGTAGACGCAGAACGGGCACGGAAGGTTGAGCTCCAAGCGTTGCGACAAAGTCGGTAATTGTAGCGGTCCCGGGTGCCGCCTGTCAGTTGAAGACTGCGTCTATTACGCAGGTTTGGCGAAATGTAGTGGTAAAGACAAAAACCGGCTGTTTTTTGCAGTTTTTTAGGGATTATGTAGTGCCGAAATGGGTGAGTGTTACGGATGGTTACGGATAAGGCAGCGCTGTCTCCAAAAAATACGCAACGCTGGAAGCCACGGTTTTACTGGGTTTGAGCGAGGCGTAATTTTTTTCGATGGGAATTTGTTACGGCCCGTTCGACAGGATCGCATTGCTACGTGACGGTTGGGGCGGCATAATGTAGCCCCTTTTTTCTGCCCCTACATGTGGAAGGTTCCCGTGACTCAGAAGCCCGACCAGTGTCTTGGTGAATGGATCGACCGTGAAGCACTCGCAGAAGCGATGATTCCGCTTATCGGTCAGCTCTACCGCAATAACAACGTGGTGAGCTCGATCTATGGCCGCAGCCTGATCAATCGTTCAGTCATTGCGATTCTCAAAGCTCACCGCTTTGCTCGTCATCGTCAGTCCGATGACAGCGAATTGTCCGTCCACGAAACATTCCCGCTGCTCAAAGCGATGAGCGAGCTCAAGCTCGGCGCCGCTTCGGTAGACCTGGGCAAGCTTGCGGTCAAGTTCAAGGCCGAAGGCAATGGCCGTACTGCCGAGCAGTTCGTCCGTGAAGAACTGGCCGACGTCGTTGGTCAGCAAAACGCTTCCGCTCGCAAAGGCACCGATGTTGTTCTTTACGGCTTCGGTCGTATCGGCCGTCTGCTGGCGCGTATCCTGATCGAGAAAACCGGTGGTGGCGACGGCCTGCGTCTGCGCGCCATCGTTGTCCGCAAGGGCGCCGAGAACGATCTGGTCAAGCGTGCAAGCCTGCTGCGTCGTGACTCGGTTCATGGTCCGTTCGACGGCACCATCACCATCGATGAAGCCAACAGCACCATCACCGCCAACGGCAACCTGATCCAGGTTATCTACGCGAAGAACCCGACTGAAGTGGACTACACCCAGTACGGCATCAAAGACGCGCTGCTGGTGGACAACACCGGTGTATGGCGTGACGCCGACGGCCTGGGCCAGCATCTGGCCTGCCCGGGTATCGACCGCGTTGTTCTGACCGCGCCTGGCAAAGGCAAGCTGAAGAACATCGTTCACGGCATTAACCACGGCGAAATCACCGCTGACGACAAGATCGTTTCCGCCGCTTCCTGCACCACCAACGCCATCGTGCCGGTGCTGAAAGCTGTGAACGACAAGTTCGGCATCATCAACGGTCACGTTGAAACGGTTCACTCGTACACCAACGACCAGAACCTGATCGACAACTTCCACAAAGGCGATCGCCGTGGTCGTAGCGCCGCGTTGAACATGGTGATCACCGAGACCGGTGCTGCTACCGCTGCTGCCAAGGCATTGCCTGAGCTGGCCGGCAAGCTGACCGGTAACGCGATCCGCGTTCCGACGCCTAACGTGTCGATGGCCATTCTCAACCTGAACCTTGAGAAAGCCGCTACCCGCGAAGAGATGAACGAGTACCTGCGCTACATGGCGCTGCACTCCGATCTGCATAAGCAGATCGACTACGTCAATTCGCAGGAAGTGGTTTCCACTGACTTCGTTGGCTCGCGCCACGCAGGCGTTGTGGATGCTGAAGCGACCATCAGCCAGGACAACCGCGTTGTACTGTACGTTTGGTACGACAACGAGTTTGGCTACAGCTGCCAGGTTGTTCGCGTGATGGAAGACATGGCCGGTGTAAACCCGCCAGCGTTCCCACGCTAAGCGTCACAGGTAAATGAAAACGCCCCGGCACTTGTCGGGGCGTTTTTTTTATAACGTTTTAATCTGTTTGTTTTGAAATTAATGATTGTCTCGAACTCGATACAAAGTTTATTTCAGTACTAAAAATAAAAACCCCTAATAAAAATAAACAGTTGTCGCGCAAACGCGTGTGGATGATCCAAGCGGATCCAATCCGAAAATCGCTATATATTTGGCGCCATTTAATTGCTCTGCACAAATGCTTGACACTCTATAACACTGAATCTAGTGTCTTCCCTGTCGGCGCCCGCTCTGCCTCGGGCAACACACGCTTTTACCGTCACTGCGCTGTCGTGTATCTCTCCAGCAAGACAGGAATCCCATTCCTGCTCACATCAAATAAATCCTGATAAGAAAGTGTCGGCTTAGTTGCCGTCCATAAAGTCTCTTTGTTTTTCGCTCACCCTGCCAAAAGTGTTTCGCAGTCACGGCCTGCTATTGCTTGACTTTTACGCGGTTGGTCTATCGGGAGAGTTGAACATGGCTGAAGAGCGCTCAAAGCTATTGTCATTGTTACCGCGCCTGGTGGGTCTGGGCGTTCTTGGATTCATCATCTGGCTGTTGTTGTCGACGTTGTTGATGCCTTTGGTTTCAGCTTCCGCAACGCGGGCGATTTTGAATGCACCGGTGATTCTGCTCACGACACCGATTGACGGTGTGGTGAGCACGCTGGAGGTCAAACCCGGTGCGACCTTTGTGCAGGGACAGAAAATCGCGGTCGTGGAAAACCCTCGGGCAAACCAGGAAACATTGCTCACCTTGCAAACGCGACGATTGACCCTTGAGCAGCAGCTGTCCTCGTCGGCGAGTCAGGCCGAGCACGATCAGCGGTATTACGAGGCGCTGGAAAAGACCAGCCAGCAGTACCAGACGGCGTTTCATACCCGCCAGCTGTTCACCCAAAGAGCCCTGAAAGCCGAGAACAGCGCTGCCAGCGCTCGGTTGATGGATGCCCAGGAAACCGTCGAACGCAATCTGGAGTTGTTTGTGCAGGGGGCAGTGAGTGGCGCGGTGGTCGCGTCATCCAAAGCCCAGTTGGCCTCGTTGCAAGGCGCGGCCGAGTCGGTTCGCTCGCAGTTGCGGATCAACGATGGTGACGTCAGCGCTGCCAACAAGCAGGTCTACCTCGATCCGGATCAATTGAGGATGTTCGACCTCAGTGCACAAATGACCACGCTCAAGCTCAGTCTCGAGAATCAGGCGCGCAATCGGGCGACCTATCAACAGGAACTCGACAACCTCAACCAACTGATCGAAACCGAGCAAAATCGGGTCAGGCTGATGGCCGGTTATGACGTCGTGGCGTACTCGCCGGGTACCGTCCAGGAGTTGTTGGCACCCCAAGGCACGCTGGTGCAGGCCGGGTCGACCTTGTTGCGCGCCACTGATTGCGGACAGAGCTACGTGATCGCGGTGTTTCCCGAACGCATGGCCAGCAAGATCGACCGTGACAGTGTGCTGACGGTGAAGATCCGCGGCCTGGATGAACCTCTCAAGGCCAGTGTGGTGCAGTTGTTGTCGAGCACGTCGGACATCCGCGCCAACACCTACAGCGTGCCGTTCCCCTATGCCGAGCAAAACTCGGTGTACGTGGTCGGGACCTTTGCTTCGGACCTGACGGACACCCAGCGAGCCATGACCTGCAACCCGGGGTTGTGGGCCAGTGCCGAGGTGTCGCGGCGATGAATAACCTCCTGAAGGGAATGGTCGGCGTGATGCTGATCAGCAGCGGGGCGTCCGCACTGGCGGCGCAGGCTCGGCCGCAACTGGTGGCGATGACCTGCGCGGCGCTGGATCGGGCGGTGGCTTCACAACCTGAAGGCCCGGTGTTGTTGGCCAGCTATCCGCCACTGGAGGGGCAACCTTCACCGATCCTGGCCCTGCGCGGTGTCGCCTTCACCTACGACAACGCCTTGGCGAGCATCGCGTTGTTCGCCTGTGGCAAAGCGGTGTCAGCGCGACGGATAGCCGATGCCCTGGCGTTCGCGACAAATCACGATCCCGAATATCAGGACGGCCGCCTGCGCAACGCCTACGCCGCCGGCCCGGTGGGTGCACCGTCGATGAAGTTGCCGGGCTATTGGAGCACTGAACGTAACGCCTGGAATCAGGATGCCTATCAGGTCAGCAGTGCCACGGGCAATCAGGCGTGGGCCGCGTTGGCGTTGTTGGAGGCTTTTCGTCAGAGCGGGGAGGCGCCTTACCTCGAGGCCGCACGCAAAGTCCTGCAGTGGTCGCAGAAAAACACCTACGACGGGCAATCGCCAGCCGGCTTCAGCGGCGGCTATTACGGTTACTTTGCCCAGCAGGTGCAGCAGAACTGGAAGTCCACCGAGCACAATGTCGACCTGGCCGCCGCCTGGTCGGCACTCAATGCGGTGGCGCCAGACCAAGTGTCGGCGCAACAGGCGCAGATCGCCCGGCAATTTGTCTCAAGCCAGTGGGACTCGAAAGAAGGGCGGTTTCTGATCGGCACCGGGGAGGATGGGCAGACATCCGACCGCATCCGCTCGGGGCTGGACGCACAGATCTGGCCGCTGATTGCCTTGCACGATCCGCCCAAGGATTGGCGTCGGGTGTTCGCATTTATCGATCACGCACACCGTGCTGGCGAAGGTTATGGCTTCAACCGCGACCCCGATGGTTTGTGGACCGAAGGCACCGCGCAGGCTGCTGCTGTCGCACAGTTGAGTGGCTTGAGCGACATGGCCCAACCGTTATGGAGCGTGTTGTTAGCCCAGGAAGCCAGTAATGGCTGGCTGTTCGCAACGCCGGCAGCGCGCATCAGTACCGGACTGGCCATAGGCCCGGACTCCGTCACCAACGACTTTTTCTATTACCACCTGCCTCACTTGGGCGCTACGGCGTGGGCGGCGATTGCGGCCACCGGCGTCAATCCCTTTACTGGTTCGCTAGAGGCTGACTGACATGCAGGCACTGGACTCGCTGCAACTGCTGCAAATCAATTTCTGGACACTGGCGGCGGTGATTCTGTTCACCTGCTTGACGCATCGGGACCAATGGGCGGCGCGGGCAGGTTTCGGTGCCGTCACCGCGTTGTTGTTGCTCAACTACGCTGCCTGGCGGATTCGCGACACCTTGCCCGACAGCCACTCGGGCTTCGCAACGGTGTGGGCGTACGCCTTTCTGTTTTTTGAAATGCTGGCGATCGGTTACACGCTGTTCTCCATTGTCGTGATGCTCTGTCGATCGGATCACAGCAAGGACGCGGACGCCGGCGAGCGAGGGTTGCGCGCCAGGGGGGCGAATGTGCCCGCGGTGGACGTGTTTATCGCCACCTACAACGAAGGCCTGGAGATCCTCGAAAAAACCATTATTGCCGCCCAGGCCATCGACTACCCCAACTTCACTATTTGGGTGCTCGACGACACGCGTCGCGACTGGTTGCGCGATTACTGTGCCGAGGTAGGCGTGCAATACGCGCGACGCCCGGACAACTCCTTCGCCAAGGCGGGCAATCTGAACAACGGTCTGCGTCAATCGGCGCTAGGCAGCAACGCGCCATACATTCTGGTCCTCGACGCCGACTTTGCCCCGCAGCAACCGATTCTGTTGCGCACGCTCGGGCTGTTCGACGACCCGAAAGTCGGCCTCGTACAGACGCCGCAGTTCTATTACAACCCCGATCCAATCCAGCACAACCTCGGCACTTCGGCCTGCTGGGTCGATGAGCAGCGGGTGTTCTTCGACGTCTACCAGCCGGCGAAAGATGGGTGGGACGCGGCGTTTTGCGTCGGTACGTCTTTCGTCGTGCGACGGGATTTGATCAACGAGATTGGCGGTTTTCCCACAGGCTCGGTCTGCGAAGACATCTACACGACGTATCGATTGCTGCAAAAAGGTTACGTCACGCGCTGGCTGAATGAGCGTCTGTCGATCGGTTTGTCTGCCGAAGGTTTGACCGAGTACATCAATCAGCGTGGGCGTTGGTGCCTCGGCACCATCCAGGTGGCGCTGCTCAAGGACGGCCCGTTGCGGGGCAGCGGCTACACGCTCAATGACCGGTTGCACTATATCCACGGGCTGATGCATTGGTTTTCCAAGCCGTTCATTTTGATGATGCTGGTGTCCCCGGTGTTGTATTGGTACTTCGGCATTGCCGGGTTCTACGCCAACCCAGTGGATTTCCTTGCGTTCGGCATGCCGGCATTGATCGCGTTCTGGGGATACGGCACCTGGGTCACGGATCGGCGCACCTTGCCGATTTTCACCGAGGTCACCCAGATCGTCGCCTCGCTGGCGGTCACGGCCACCATTGCCAGCGCCATGATCCGGCCCTTTGGACGTCCCTTCAAAGTCACCGCGAAAGGGCTCGACCGGACGAAAACAATGGTCCACTGGAAGCTCTTCGGCTTCTTTTTTGCCCTGACGCTGTTTTCACAGATCGGCGCGTACATCGCCATCAGCACAGCGGCTTCGTTCGACGGCAACATGCTGTTCAACCTTTGCTGGACGGTGGTCGCGCTGGTGTACAACCTGGCGACGCTGGTGGCGTGCGTCGACCGCCCACGGTTGCACGGTGAAGAGCGCTTCCCGTTCGACAAGCCCACCGGGTTTCGCTTCGGCGGCAAAGTCCTGCCCGGGCGCTTGGTGGATATCTCCCTCAGCGGCACGTCATTGAAATGCGCCTTCGCGTCCTCGATCAAACCCGGGCTGTGCGGCCAATTGTGGATCGACAAACTGGGCTGGCTCGACGTCGAGGTGATGCGCAATCACGACGACGATCAGTTGGGCTTGAGGTTTCTCGACCTCGATGAACCGCTGCGCCGGCAACTGATTGCGCGCCTGTTCAGCGACGCGACGATCAATGTGGTGAGCAAGGCTGAGCCTGCGCTGGCGTTCGGTACGTTGCTGCGTCGGTCATTACTTGGAGATAAGCGTACGAAGTCGCGTTTGCCTGCGCAGGACAAGGTTCCGTCCTACTCGCCATTGCCAAGGTGGCGTCCGGTGCGTGTGCGTTCGCGGGAACCGGCACTGCCGCACATCAGTGTCGGACGTTCAGGTTTGTGGTCTTTGCTTCTTTCTCCCTTGCGAGCTTTGCTCGGCCAACGCTTGTAGGTGCGCGCCATGATGAACAGGTACTTGCCCACTTCATGTTTCATGTTGTTATTGCTCGGTGGCTGTTCCCTGGAGCCGACTTACGAGAAGCCCGATGCGCCCATCGACCAGCAGTGGCCAGCGAACACAGCGGGTGAGTGTTGCGCGGGCAAGCAGGCGTTCGACCAGGATTGGCACGGTTTTGTGGTCGATGATCGTCTGCGTCAACTGATCGAAATGGCGCTGACCAACAACCGCAGCTTGCGACAATTCGCAGCCAGCGTCGAAGAAGCGCGGGCCGGGTACGACAGTGCGCAGTCGGGACTTTTTCCTACGATTGGCATCGACACCTATGCGGGACGCAGCAAATTACCGCCGTTGGTGCGTACGCCGGGAGGCGGTGACAGCGCCGGCAGCATCGCCAACACGTTTCAGGCGACGGGTGGGTTCACGTCCTACGAGCTTGATCTGTTTGGTCGTATCCGCAGTCAGCGCAACGCCGCCGGGGCGCGTTTCGAGGCGTCCGAAGCGGATTACCAGACGGCGCGCCTGGCATTGATTGGCGAAGTTGCCAGCACCTGGTTGAGTCTCAAGGCCAATCAGCATCTGCTTGATCTTGCACAGAACACTTACCAGTCCCAGGACAAGTACGGACAGCTGTTGCGTAAAAGTTTCAATCTCGGGTCCAGTGCGCGCATTGACGTTCACCAGGCGGATGCGCAAACGAATACCGCCGCAGTGCAGGTCAACACCTACCGCATGCAAGTGGCGCAGAACAGCAATGCCTTGCGGGTGCTGGTGGGGCAGCCGGTGCCGGTGGGTTTGTTGCCCACGGGTGTGCTGGGCGAACAGTTGGCAACGCTTGACGTTCCGGCGGGTTTGCCGTCGTCACTGGTCGAGCGCCGGCCGGACATCATGTCAGCCGAAGCCCAGTTGCGAGCCGCCAACGCTGATATCGGCGCCGCTCGCAGTGCGTACTTTCCAACGTTTTCGCTGACCTCGGCGTTGGGCAGCCTGACTGGCGATTTTTCGCGGTTGCTCAGTGGCCCAGCGGAATTCTGGTCGGTGGCGTTGGCGGGGTCGTTGCCGTTGATTGACGGCGGTGCGCGGCGGGCGCAAGTGGATGCCAGTCATGCGCGGTTCGACGGTCGAACGGCGGCGTATGAAGCCACGGTGCAGAATGCGTTTCGTGAAGCGGCCGATGCCTTGAATGCGCGGCAGGAAATGCTCACTCAGGTGGCGTTCCAGAAAAGACTGGTGGGGGATTATCAAGAGGCGTATCGCCAGTCGCGCCTGCGTTTCGAGGCGGGGCTCGACAGCTATTTCTCGACCATGGATGCGCAGCGTTCGTTGTTTGATGCGCAGCAGAAATGGGCACAGCTTGAGTTGGCGCGGGAGATTAACCAGGTGACGTTGTACAAGGCGTTGGGCGGGGGGTGGAGTCGTTCGTTGAAGGTGGCGGAGCGGTGAGTTTGCGGTGAGTTTTCGGGCCTCATCGCGAGCAGGCTCACTCCTACAGGTTATGCGCTAATTTTGAAATCGCGCACGAACCTGTGGGAGCAGGCCTGGTCTGGGCGGCATTCCGACGATGGCGATTGGTCAGGCGCCGCCAACCACCGCCGCCTGCGCTGTCCGCAGTTCGTGCCGGTTACCACGGAACAGCACCAGCGTCGCGATCAGTCCCATCACCGCCGCGCCCGTGAGCCAGATTCCCGGCGCCGCCTTGTTATCCAGGACATGAATCAGGTACGTGCAGGCCGCCGGCGTGAAGCCACCGAAGGTCGCGGTGGCCAGGCTGTAGGCCAAAGAGAAGCCGGTCGTACGAACTTCCACCGGCATGATTTCGGTCAGCGCCACGACCATCGCGCCGTTGTACGAGCCGTACAGGAACGACAGCCACAACTCGACGATCAGCAAATGACTGAAGCTCGGGTTTGCCACCAGCCACGACAGGGCAGGGTACGCAGTGAAAATCGCGAGAATCGTCGCCGCCAGGAGTAAGGGTTTTCGCCCGACCTTGTCCGACACAGCCCCCATCACCGGCAACCAGAAGAAATTCGACAGGCCAATGCACACCGTCACCAGCAATGCGTCCAGGTCCGACAAATGCAGTTCGGCTTTGCCGAAGGTCGGCGTGTAGGCCGTGATCAGGTAGAACGACACGGTGGTCATTACCACCAGCGCCATGCCGGCGATGACGATGCCGAAATTCTGACCGATCGAGCGGATGATTTCCTGCAGGGTAGGGCGATGTTTGCGCGCCTGGAACTCGGGGGTCTCTTCCAGCGAACGGCGGATCACGAAGATCACCGGCACGATCATGCAACCAATCAGGAACGGCACGCGCCAGCCCCAGTCACCCATTTCTTCCGGGCTGAGCCAGTGGTTCAAGCCCACCCCCAGCAAACCGGCAAAGACCACGGCCGCTTGCTGGCTGGCGGACTGCCAGCTGACAAAGAAGCCTTTGCGCCCCGGCGTGGAAATCTCGGCGAGGTACACCGACACGCCGCCGAGCTCGACACCGGCCGAGAAACCTTGCAGCAGGCGCCCAAACAGCACGAGCAGCGGCGCCGCCACGCCTAATGTGGCGTATCCCGGCACGCAGGCGATCAGCACCGTGCCGGCCGCCATCATGGCCAGTGTGATGATCAAACCTTTACGACGGCCATGACGGTCGATGTAGGCACCCAGGAAAATGGCGCCCAGCGGACGCATCAGGAAACCGGCGCCGAAGGTGGCGAGGGACAACATCAGCGATGCGAAAGCGCTGTCGGCGGGGAAGAAGGTTTTGGCGATGGCCGTGGCGTAAAAGCCATAGACCATGAAGTCGAACATCTCGAGGAAGTTGCCGCTGACAACGCGAAAAATCGCCTTGCCTTTGCCCGTATTCGAGGACATTTGTACGTACTCACTATTGGCTGGCTGGTTGGAAATCCTTGTTCTAGAGGCGTCCTCGGCGCTTTCAGGAAGCCAGGCTCCTTGGGCGAACAGTTTTGTAACGATATGTGTATATAGATCGTTAGGCAACAACTAGTTAGCTTGCTGCTTAAACGTTATTGCCATTACGCGGCATGAATTGCGCACTTCAGTGAATAAATAATCAGCAACGACTTAGATCCAGTGTGGGAGTGAGCCTGCTCGCGATAGCGGTCGTTCAGTTGATATCGATGTCGGCTGACACGCCGCTTCGCGAGCAGGCTCACTCCAACAGTTTCTATCGCATAATGGCTGGCTTCAGTGGTGTGTCAGAGGGAGCTTCAATTGTCGAAATGGCAGCAGTGCGGACTTTTGAGCCTGATCATAGTGTTGTCCGGCTGCGGCAACGGCGATTCCATGGAAAGCTTCAGCGGCCCGACCATGGGCAGTACGTATTCGATCAAATACCTGCGCCAGGACGGTCTTCCTTCTTCGGCAGACGTGCAGGTCCAGGTCGAGAAAATCCTCGCTGAAGTCGATCAGCAGATGTCCACCTACCGCAGTGATTCCGACATCGAACGCTTCAACGATCTGCCCGCTAACCGCTGTCAGCACATGCCTGCGCCGGTCCTCAAGTTGATCCGCGTCGGTGAACAACTGTCGGAACAAAGCGAAGGTTCCTACGACTTGACGGTGGAGCCGCTGCTCAATCTCTGGGGTTTCGGTCCCCAGGCGCGTGAGGAAAAGGTCCCCGACGCCCAAGCGCTGGCGCAAGTACGCCAGCGAATCGGCTACCAACACCTGCGCATCGAGCGTGATCAACTGTGCAAGGACGCTGCGGTGGAAGTCGACTTCAACAGCATCGCCGCCGGTTACGCCGTTGACCGGATCGCCGCAAAGCTTGAGGCGATGGGCATCCACAATTACCTCGCCGAAGCCACCGGGGAGCTGAAGGCGGCGGGCAGGAAACTCGATGGCTCACCCTGGCGTATCGCGCTGGAGGAGCCCCGCGACGATCAGCGAGTCGCCCAGCGAATAATCAATATCGACGGGTATGGAGTGTCCACCTCAGGCGACTACCGTCATTATTTCGAGAAAGACGGCAAGCGGTATTCCCACACCTTCGATGCTCGTACTGGCGCGCCGGTATCCCACACCCTGGCGTCCGTCACGGTGATTGATCCTTCGGCCATGATGGCCGATGGCTTATCGACGCTGCTGCTGATTCTCGGACCCGTGCGCGGGTGGGACTACGCCGAAAAACACGACATCGGCGCATTTTTTGTGATTCGCACCGACAGCGGTTTCGTCACACGAACCAATCAGGCTTTCGAACGGTTGAGCACTGGAAAACCGAGTGATCACTGAGTCGCGAGGATTGAAAACTGGCGTTGTAGTGCAGGCAAAAGTAGCCTACGACGCGACCAAGGGTTAATGTGCGCGGCGTTGACGCTTCTATAGACTGTGTCCGGGTTTTGCATTGACCCCAAATTGTTCCTTCACGCCGCAGATCGGCGTGATTTAGCCGCAGGTGCCGATGGCGCCGCGGCCTGTTCTGAGGAGTACGCATGGCTGTCTACAACTACGACGTGGTGGTGCTGGGTTCTGGCCCGGCAGGAGAAGGCGCGGCAATGAACGCCGCCAAAGCAGGGCGCAAGGTGGCAATGGTCGATAGCCGTCGCCAGGTCGGCGGCAACTGCACCCACCTGGGCACCATCCCGTCCAAGGCACTGCGTCACTCGGTCCGGCAGATCATGCAGTTCAACACCAACCCGATGTTCCGGGCCATTGGTGAGCCGCGCTGGTTCTCGTTCCCGGACGTGCTGAAAAGCGCTGAAAAAGTCATCTCCAAGCAAGTCGCTTCGCGCACTGGCTACTACGCCCGAAACCGCGTCGACGTGTTCTTCGGCACCGGCAGTTTTGCCGACGAGCAGACCATCGAAGTGGTCTGCGCCAATGGCGTCGTCGAAAAGCTGGTGGCCAAGCACATCATCATCGCCACCGGTTCGCGCCCGTATCGCCCGGCGGACATCGATTTCCACCACCCGCGTATCTACGATAGCGACACCATCCTCAGCCTCGGTCACACCCCGCGTAAACTCATCGTTTACGGCGCCGGCGTGATCGGTTGCGAGTACGCCTCGATCTTCAGTGGTCTGGGTGTGCTGGTCGAGCTGGTGGACAACCGCGGTCAGTTGCTGAGCTTCCTGGATTCGGAAATTTCCCAGGCCCTGAGCTACCACTTCAGCAACAACAACATCACGGTTCGCCACAACGAAGACTACGACCGCGTCGAAGGTGTGGACAACGGTGTGATCCTGCACCTCAAGTCCGGCAAGAAGATCAAGGCCGATGCCTTGCTCTGGTGCAACGGCCGTACCGGTAACACCGACCAGTTGGGTCTGGAAAACATCGGCGTGAAGGTCAACAGCCGTGGCCAGATCGAAGTGGACGAGACCTACCGTACCTGCAAGCCGAATATCTATGGCGCCGGTGACGTGATCGGCTGGCCAAGCCTGGCCAGTGCCGCGCATGACCAGGGGCGTTCGGCCGCTGGCACCATCGTGGATAACAACAGCTGGCGCTTTGTGAATGACGTGCCAACCGGCATCTACACCATTCCGGAAATCAGCTCGATCGGCAAGAACGAGCAGGAGCTGACCCAGGCCAAGGTGCCGTACGAAGTGGGCAAGGCGTTCTTCAAGAGCATGGCGCGTGCTCAGATTGCCGGCGAGCCTCAAGGCATGCTGAAGATCCTGTTCCATCGCGAGACGCTGGAAGTGCTGGGCGTTCACTGCTTCGGTTATCAGGCGTCGGAGATCGTGCACATCGGTCAGGCGATCATGAGCCAGCCGGGTGACTTGAATACGCTGAAGTACTTTGTGAACACCACGTTCAACTACCCGACCATGGCCGAAGCCTATCGGGTAGCGGCGTACGATGGCCTCAACCGGCTTTTTTGAGCGGCTCCGGCCGGTGGCCTGAGCCGGCCGGGGAGACCGATTTCAGCAATTCTCGAGCGTGGCGCTGGCCAAACCGGGAAAGTCTGTAATCAGGCTGTCAACGCCGAAGTCGGCGAGTCTGCGCATTAGCGCGGGCTCGTTGACTGTCCACACCGACACATGCAGCCCTTGACGCTGCGCCTTCTGCAGGCGTTCCGGCGTACACAGGGTCCAGTTCAGCGCCAGAATTTCACAGCCATAGCTTTGTGCGACCTTCAATGGGTCGAGCCAGGCGTATTCGGCCACCAGTCCGCGAGAAACATCCGGTACCAGGTCCAGCGCGGCTTTCAATACTTCACGGGAGCTCGAAGTGATAGTCACTTTGTCGAGCAGGCCGTGACGTTGCGCCATTTCGCGAATCGCCAGCACGGTAGTTGCTGCGCGGGTGCGTGAAGCGCTTTTCACTTCCAGTTGCCAGTGCTCGAAATCACACTTCTCGAACAGTTCTTCCAGCGTTGGAATCGGGCATGGCTTGATCCAGCCCGGGCCGCCCTTGCGCGCGTCGTAGGTCGAAAGCTCGGCCGCCGAATGCTCGACGACCTTGCCGCGCCGGTCGGTGGTGCGCTTGAGGGTCGGGTCGTGGATGACCATCAGTTCGCCGTCCTTGGACAGGTGCAAGTCCAGCTCGCAACGGCGCACGCCGTGCTTGAGGCATTGCTGAAAGCTGGTCAGGGTGTTTTCCGGTGCTTCGCCTTTGGCGCCGCGATGGCCGTAGATGAGGGTCACGGTTCTTCCTTAAATTAGAGGCCTGATTCGTTTTGTTCGCGGGCCAGACGTCGTTCCTGGGCCTGCTTTTGCAAGATGTAGCGGGCCAGCAGTTGGCGCTGGGCGTCGGTCGGGATCTGGAATTCGGTGCCGATGTCGTAGGCGTCGCCCTTGGGATCACAATGGGTGACGCGAGCGCGCAGCAACAGGCCGAGTGCTTGAGGCATCAGCACCAGCTTGATCGACAGGTGTGCGCCGGCGGCAATCGGGGTAGGGTGCTGAAAGTCGATGCCACCTTCGGAGATGATCACGGGTTGTGGCTCGCCGATCTGGCCAAGCACGGTGACCGCGATCACCTGGCTGAGCAAATCGATGCGTTTGTTCTGGGATTTCAGGAACGCCGCGAGGTTGCGGTCCCGCTCGCTGATCTGGCGCAACAGGTGCTGCGACTCGAATTCGCTCAGGTGCAATTCGCTGAGCAAGTTGAAGAGTGGAGAAGCATCCTGCAACACTTCCTGGCCTGCGGCCTCGGCAGCGGACAGGGGCCGAATTTCCAGTGCGATCATGTCCTCGATACGGTAGTATTCGCGGCGATCTTCTTCATCTAATGTCGACATGGCGAACCCATGGTAGCGGCGGTGGTCTGAGTGTAAAGCTGGTTATCGACCCCCGCCACAAGGACGTTCCTTTTCCCTCCGAACAAGCCCCGACATGTTCAGACCTCTCTTCGTATTTATTGGCACGCGTTATACCCGTGCAAAGCGTCGCAATCATTTTGTGTCATTCATTTCCCTGACCTCGATGATCGGGCTCGCCCTGGGCGTAGTCGTGATGATTGTCGTTCTGTCGGTCATGAATGGCTTCGATCATGAGATGCGCACCCGCGTGCTGGGCATGGTGCCCCACGCGACCATCGAGTCCGGTGAGCCGATCAACGACTGGCAAAGCCTGGCTGACAAAGTCAAACAGAACCCGCAGGTGACGGCGGTAGCGCCGTTTACTCAAATGCAGGGTTTGCTGACCAATAACGGCAAAGTCTCCAAGGTCCTGCTCAATGCGATCGATCCAGCACTGGAGCGACAGGTCTCGATCATCGACAAGTTCATGCTGCAGGGCAAACTCGACGACCTGACGCCGGGCAGTTTCGGCATCGTCATCGGTGACAAGGCTGCTGCCAAGCTCGGTGCGGCCATTGGCGACAAGCTGACATTTGTCGCCCCGGAAGTCACCGTCACCCCGGCCGGGATGTTTCCGCGCATGAAACGCTTCACCGTGGTGGGCATTTTCCACGTTGGCGCCGGTGAGATTGACGGTTACCTCGGCGTCACCAACCTGCAGGATCTGGCCAGGCTGCACCGCTGGAAACCGGATCAGGTACAGGGCATCCGCCTCAAGTTCGATGACCTGTTCCAGGCTCCGCGCACCGCGTGGAACATCGCCCAGCAGTTGGGCCAGGACCATTTCTACGCTCGCGACTGGACCCGTACCCACGGCAATCTGTATCAGGCGATCCGCATGGAGAAAGCCATGATCGGCCTGCTGTTGCTGCTGATTGTTGCCGTGGCGGCGTTCAACATCATTTCCACGCTGGTGATGGTGGTGAATGACAAGAAAGGCGACATTGCGATTCTGCGTACCTTGGGTGCTACGCCGGGCACGATCATGCGCACGTTCATGGTGCAGGGCACGGTCATCGGCGTGGTCGGCACAGCGATTGGCGCCGTGGTCGGGATCTTTGCCGCCCTGAACGTCAGCGCCGCAATCTCGGCCCTCGAAGGGCTGATCGGGCACAAGTTCCTGAACGCCGACGTGTACTTTATTGATTACCTGCCGTCGCAAGTGCAGAGCCAGGACGTGTTGATGGTCTGCGCCGCCGCGTTGGTCCTGAGTTTCCTCGCCACCCTGTATCCAGCCTGGCGTGCCGCGCGCACCCAGCCTGCGGAGGCGCTACGTTATGAGTGAGTTGGGCATGAGTGAAAAAGCAATCCTGAGCTGCCGCAACCTGGGCAAGTCCTACGAGGAAGGCCCGGAATCGGTGGAGGTTCTGGCCGGCCTGCAACTGGAGTTGCACCCGGGCGAGCGTGTGGCGATTGTCGGCACTTCGGGTTCGGGCAAAAGTACCTTGCTGAACCTGTTGGGCGGCCTCGACACGCCGACCAAGGGCAGTGTGTGGCTGGACGGCGAAGAGCTGTCGGCACTGAGCGAGAAGAATCGCGGTCTGCTGCGTAACCGGTCCTTGGGGTTCGTGTACCAGTTTCACCATCTGCTGCCGGAATTCACCGCGCTGGAAAACGTCTGCATGCCGTTGCTGATCGGCAAGACGGCGATCCCGGAAGCGCGTAAACGCGCGACGGCGTTGCTGGAGCGGGTAGGGCTGGGCCATCGCCTGGAGCACAAACCGTCCGAATTGTCCGGTGGCGAACGCCAGCGCGTGGCGATTGCCCGCGCCCTGGTGAACAATCCGGGCCTGGTGATGCTCGACGAGCCGACCGGCAACCTCGACTCCCACACTGCCCAGGGCATTCAGGACTTGATGCTGGAGCTCAGCACCTCGATGCGCACGGCGTTCCTGGTGGTGACTCACGACATGAACCTGGCCCGCCAGATGGATCGCGTCCTGCATTTGCAGGAAGGTTGCCTGACCGCCATCTGACTGGCCCAAGACCGACGTCACTGAACAGTGCGTCGGGTCTTTTATTTTTATACGGTGCCCAAGCGAATGTTCAGACCGTTATCGATCTTTATCGGCGCACGCTATACCCGCGCCAAGCGTCGCAATCGCTTTGTTTCCTTCATCTCGATGACCTCGATGATCGGCCTCGCCCTCGGCGTGTTGGCGATGATTGTGGTGCTGTCGGTGATGAACGGATTTCAGCGCGAGATGAGCTCGCGGATCCTCGGCATGGTGCCTCATGCGACGATCGTCGGCGTCAATCCTATTGATGATTGGCAACCGGTTGCCGCGGCGGCGATGAAAAATCCCGAAGTCACCGCTGCCGTGCCGTTCACCGAGATGGAAGGCATGCTGTCCTATAAGGGCACGATGCAGCCGATCCAGGTCAGCGGCGTCGACCCGGCGTTGGAAGGCAAGGTGTCGATCGTTGCCCAGCACATCGTCCAGGGACGTCTGGATGACTTGAAGCCCGGTGAGTTCGGCGTGGTGATCGGCGAGATTACCGCGCGGCGTTTCCGCTTGAACGTCGGCGACAAGATCACCCTGATCGTGCCGGAAGTCAGCACTGCTCCAGGCGGTATTACTCCGCGAATGCAGCGCCTGAACGTGGTCGGTGTGTTCAAGGTCGGCGCCGAGCTGGACGGTTCAATGGCACTGATTCATGTGGCCGATGCAGCGCAAATGCAACACTGGCAGCCGAATCAGGTACAAAGCGTGCGTCTGGCGGTGAAGGACCTGTATGCCGCGCCGAAAGTGTCCGGCGACATCGCCGCCGGTTTGGGGGCTGATTATCGGGCTGACGACTGGACCCACACCCAGGGCAGTCTGTTCAGCGCGATGAAGATGGAAAAAACCATGATTGGCCTGCTGTTGCTGATGATCGTCGCCGTGGCGGCGTTCAACATCATTGCCACCCTGATCATGGTGGTGAACGACAAAGGCGCGGACATTGCGATCCTGCGCACCATTGGCGCCACACCTCGGCAGATCATGGCCATCTTCATGGTGCAGGGCACGGTGATCGGGATCGTCGGCACCTTGATCGGCGGCGTGTTGGGCGTGATTGCGGCGCTGAACGTCAGTGAGCTGGTGGGCTGGGTGGAGCGGGTGAGCGGTCAGCACATCTTCAGTTCGGATGTGTACTTTGTCAGTAACCTGCCTTCGGAACTGCAGGGCGGGGATGTGTTGTTGATCTGCTCGGCGGGATTTGTCCTGAGTTTTCTGGCCACGGTTTACCCGGCCTGGCGAGCGGCGAAGATCGAGCCGGCTCACGCGTTGCGGTATTCGTAAGACTTCAGTCCGCCATCGCGAGCAAGCTCGGCTCCCACAGGTTTCGAGCAGGCTCACGCGTTGCGTTTTTCGTAGCCGGTAGACCGCTATCGCGAGCAAGCTCGGCTCCCACAGGTTTTGAGCAGGCTCACGCGTTGCGTTTTTCGTAGCCGGTAGACCGCCATCGCGAGCAAGCTCGGCTCCTACAGGTTTTGGAGTTGACCCTGAATCTGTGGCTCAACTCGATCCCTGTGGGAGCCGAGCTTGCTCGCGATGAGGCCGGCGCTGCTGGCCTCAATCTCCCCTTGGCAGCTCGATCACAAACCGCGTCAAACCCTTCTCCGATTCACACCAGATCTGCCCGCCATGGGCACGTATGATCGAACGGGTGATCGCCAGCCCCAAGCCCGCGTGCTCACTGCTGCCTTCCTGGCGTGCCGGATCAGCCCGGTAGAAACGATCAAACAACCTCGGCAACAACGCCTCGGAAACCTCGTCGCCCGTGTTCTCAATGGTCAGGCTCAACCCTTGCGGTTGATCAGTGATCCGCACCCGCACTTCGCCATCGACCGGCGTGAACCGCAACGCGTTATCCAGCAGGTTGGAAAGCGCGCGCCGCAACATGCTGCGATCGCCCACCATGCGTGCAGTGCCCTCACGGCTCACCGTCACGTGGGAGTCATCGGCCAAAGGCGCAAAAAATTCCAGCAACACATCCACCTCGTCCGCCAGGTTCAGCGGTTCGCGACTGGGCATCAACAACCCGTGGTCCGCCTTGGCCAGGTACAGCATGTCGTTGACCAGTTGCGCCATCCATTGCAGCTCTTCGAGGTTGCTGTGCAGTGCCTCGCGATAGTCCTCGATCGGACGTGGGCGGGTGAGGGTGACTTGCGTGTGGGTCAGCAGGTTCGACAGCGGCGTGCGCAGTTCATGGGCAATGTCGGCGGAGAACGCAGAGAGTCGCTGAAAGGAGTCGTCCAGGCGCCCGAGCATGGCGTTGAAGTGGTGGGCCATTTCCGCGAGTTCTGGTGGCATGTTTTCTTCGGGCAAACGCGCGTTGAGCGATTGCGCCGACACCCCGCGAGCCACCGCGCTCATGCGCCGCAATGGTCGCAACCCGCTACGCGCCGCCCAGGCGCCGAGCAACGCAGTGGCCAATGCGGAGAGTCCGACAGTCAACCAGATCAAGTGCTGCATGCGCTGTAGAAAGTGCTGGTGATGAGTGATGTCCAGCAACAGCGTCAGTTGCGGCGAATCGGGTTTGTCGGGGTAGAGTGGCGCGTTCAGGACTCGATAGTCCGTGCCATCACCTTTGAGGGTCGACAGGCCTGGTGTCTGCGCAAGTGTCTCCGGCAGGTGCGCCGAGCTGTCGTACCAGCGCTGACCATCGCTGCCCGTGATCCGCAGATACAGATCCGCCTGTCGACTCAACTCATCTGCCAGTTTGACTTCGCTAGTACTGGACTGAATGTCCTGCAGCGACCGGCGCAGGCCAATCAACTTGCCCTCCAGCAACTGTTGATCAAGTTCGATGAAGTGCGCCTCGCTGGCACGGTTGAACAACACGCCAGCGAACAACGACACCACGGCCGTGCAGGCGGCAAACAACAGCGCCAGGCGACTGCTCAAGGACAATCGACGCATCAGGCGGGGCGCTCTTCAAGGACGTAACCCATGCCGCGTACGGTATGAATCAATTTGTTGGGGAATTCATCATCGACTTTCAGGCGCAAGCGGCGGATGGCCACTTCGATGACGTTGGTGTCGCTGTCGAAATTCATGTCCCAGACCTGGGACGCGATCAATGACTTGGGCAGCACTTCGCCCTGTCGGCGCAACAGCATCTCCAGCAGGGCGAATTCCTTGGCTGTCAGGTCGATGCGCTGACCGCTGCGTTCGACCCGGCGGCGGATGAGGTCGAGGCGCAAGTCAGCCAGTTGCAGGCTGGTGTCCTGAGGCGGCGCACTGCCGCGCCGCAACAGGCTGCGGACCCTGGCCAGGAGCTCGGAAAAGGCGAACGGTTTGACGAGGTAGTCGTCGGCTCCCAGCTCCAGACCATGAACCCGGTCTTCCACTGCGTCACGGGCGGTCAGAAACAGTACCGGCGTATCCAGTCCGGCACCGCGGACCGCTTGCAGGATCTGCCAGCCATCGCGACCGGGCAGCATCACGTCGAGGATCAACAGGGCGTAATCGCCACTCAATGCCAGCTGCTGACCAGTGCTGCCATCGGCCACCAGTTCGGTGTTGAACCCGGCCTCGGTCAAGCCCTGGCGCAAGTAGTGGCCGGTTTTCAGTTGGTCTTCGACGATCAGCAGTTTCATGGATAACTCGAGGCTAATGGAGCGAATGCTTTATACCGTGGGCAGCGTGAATGCTGGCCAACCTGACAAAGTTGTAATCTGGCTGTCAGGTTCAAGCCAGTGACAGCAGTTTAATGTCTTCTGCAGGCTGAACCTTATCTTGTTGGAGTATGACTATGTTTTTGCACAAACCTCTTCTGCTGTGCGCCTGCCTGTTGGCGCTGAGCACGCCGACATGGGCGGCGCCCGCGCACTCTTACGATTTCGGTCAGCCGGCGCCAGCGTCCAAGGCGACGCGCAGCATTGAAGTGGTGATGGGCGATATGTCGTTCGACCCCAAGGCCATCGAGGTTAAGGCAGGGGAAACGGTGCGCTTTGTGCTGGTGAATAAAGGTCAGCTGCTGCACGAATTCAACCTGGGTGACGCGGCGATGCATGCCCGTCATCAACAGGAAATGCTGCAAATGCAGCAAAGCGGCATGCTGACGCCGACAGGCATGAAGAAAATGGACCACGGCGCCATGGGCAAAATGGATCATGGTATGAAGCACGATGACCCCAATAGCGTACTGGTGGAGCCCGGCAAAACCGCCGAGTTGACCTGGACGTTCAGCAAAGCCACCAACCTGGAATTTGCCTGCAATATTCCTGGCCATTACCAGGCGGGCATGGTCGGCAAGTTGACCGTAGACGCAGCTAAGTAAAACACCGCGGAAACCGGTGTAGAGGAAAACCCTCTGTAACAGCACTCAAAGGCGGGCGCAAAGGCTGTTAGAATCGGCTGATTCTTCAGTCAGGTTTCCGCCATGCATCCCGCAGCCGAACACTCGCCGCTGGGCAAATCCAGCGAATACATCGCCACGTACACACCGTCCCTGCTGTTCCCGATTCCGCGCACCGCGAAATGGGCCGAGCTGGGCCTGACCGCAGAAACCTTGCCTTACAAAGGTGTGGATTTCTGGAACTGCTTCGAGCTGTCCTGGTTGCTGCCATCGGGTAAGCCCGTCGTCGCGATCGGCGAGTTCAGCATCCCGGCGGATTCGCCGAATATCATCGAATCCAAGTCGTTCAAGCTGTATCTCAATTCGCTGAATCAGACACCGTTTGCCGATACTTCGAGCCTCGAAGCTGCGCTGGTCAAGGATTTGTCCGCCGCTGCCGGCAAACCCGTCGGCGTGCGCATCCGCAGCCTGAAAGACGTTGAAGCCGAAGGCGTGGTGGCATTGCCGGGCGTGTGCATCGACGATCTGGATATCACTGTCAGCAACTACGAGCACCCACGTCCGGAGCTGTTGCGTTGTGACGATTCACGCATTGTGGAAGAGAGCGTGCACAGCCATTTGCTCAAATCCAACTGCCCGGTGACCAGCCAGCCGGACTGGGGCAGTGTGACTGTGGAATACCGCGGCGCGGCTCTGGATCACGCGAGCTTGCTGGAATACATCGTGAGTTTCCGCCAGCACTCGGATTTCCATGAGCAGTGCGTCGAGCGGATCTTCCTTGATCTGCAGCGGCTGCTGAAACCGGAGAAATTGACGGTGTATGCGCGCTACGTACGACGCGGCGGGCTGGACATCAACCCGTATCGCAGCACTGAAGAGGTGCAACTGCCGAACCATCGTCTGGTCCGTCAGTAACGATCTTGTTTATGTAGCAGCTGGCGCAGCCTGCGTTTGGCTTCAACGCAGGCTTCGCCACCTGCTACAAAGGGTGAGCAGTTCAAAACATTTTGTCGGCCGTTGAAAACAAAAAGCCCCGCCATCACTGGCGGGGCTTTTTTGCATTTAACGGGTTCAGATCCCGATATTGCCCAGGGTCAGCACGATGTTGCGCAACGTGCCGGCAATGGCAGGGTGTTCGAGTTCGAAGCGTTCTACCGCCAGGTTTACACCGTCGGCAAGGCTGGAATCCTGGGTCTTGGTCTCAAGCTCGATCTCCAGCTCGATCTGTTGCATCAGATCGTGGAGGTTCTCGCGCTCGGCTTCGGACAGTGGCGGATTCTGTTCCAATTGCTCGCGCAGAGTATTGAGCTGTTCTTGCAGTTCGCGGGCAGGCATGGCGTTCTTCCTTTTATCGATAGGCACTGGCATAGACCGCAGCAGCATGCCAAAGGTCTATGGCTTGCCTCTAGATTAATCCACTCGCGTATAAGCTGCATGTGTTCATGTCAAAGAGGTGGCGTTCAGGGCTTTTCGCCCTTGAGTCGGCGCTGATTGATGTCTGCCAGGCAGGTATCGAGGTCGCCCAGGTGATCGATCACTGAATGCACGCCCAGGCCGAACAGCTGAACCGTCGCTTTGCCACGTTTGATTTCCCGCTGTTGTGCCGTCAATGCCTGCCACTCAGTGGGTGCCAGTCCGCAGAGCGAACCGCACGACGCCAGGCCAATCGTCCACAACCCGGCGTTCAGGCCTGATTGCAGCAGGCGTGGTTCACCGCTGACCAGGACACACCCCTCCAGTCGATCAACGTTGAGCGACATCAACGCTTCCCAGCAGGCGTGAGGCGCCGGCCATGGATTGTTTGTTTCGATTTGTTTCGACGGTTTGACCCATTCCGGCAGTGCGAGGGCCAGGGAATGGCTGAGGGAAGGGGGCAATTCATCCACCCATGCGCATGGAATCTGTTGGCGCTGCAGGCTGTGCAGGCTATCCAATGCGCCGGGAGTCAGTTCCGCGTGAGTGGTGCAGAGGTCGCGGCGTTCACGGGTTCGGGCGCCGAAATCCACCAGGCAACCACTGAGACCAAACAAAACGGCGGTCAGGCGCGGAGCAACGAGGGGCAAGACTTCGGCGTGCGGCATATCAACGTCCCTGAAATAGTACGAGGCTATGCGTCGCCGATGACAGTTGAGTGACAATCAAGTGAATCGCCTGACATCGCCACTGTCCCTAAAGCAGCGGACGCCGATGCTGCCTAAAGCGGCGTTTCCGTCTTATACTGTCGAGCTTAACGTCTGGGCCGTGAGCCCACGTCAGTACAATCCAAGGAGTTTTTCTATGCGCTGGAGCAATCTTCTAGCTCAGCTTTGTGTGTGTTCCAGCGTATTGCTGATTCCGTTTGTTGCTCAGGCAGCATCGGAAGATGACCCTTTGGAAAGCATCAACCGTCCAATCTACAAATTCAACGATGTGCTCGACACCTATGCGCTGAAGCCTTTGGCCCAGGGCTACCAGTACGTGACGCCGCAGTTCGTTGAAGACGGTATTCACAACTTCTTCAGGAACATCGGTGATGTTCGCAACCTGGCCAACGACGTGCTGCAAGCCAAGCCGGCCGCGGCGGGTGTTGATACCGCGCGGTTGATCTTCAACACCACGTTTGGTTTGCTGGGCTTTATCGATGTCGGCACCCGAATGGGCCTGCAGCGCAACGACGAAGACTTCGGCCAGACCCTCGGCTACTGGGGCGTACCGAGCGGTCCGTACCTGATGCTGCCGCTCTACGGTCCGAGCAGCTTGCGCGATGCGCCAGCGAAGTATGCTGACTCCTACGTCGGCGCTTATCGTTACGTGGACGATGTGCCAGTGCGTAACTCGTTCATGGCGCTGGATGTTGTCGATACCCGTGCGAGCTTGCTGTCGGCCGAGAAGCTGATCAATGGCGACAAGTACATCTTCATCCGCAATGCGTACCTGCAAAACCGCGAATTCAGGGTCAAGGACGGTCAGGTCGAAGACGATTTTTGATTTCGACCGGTAAAACAAGGAAGGCGGCCATCAGGCCGCCTTCTTTCGTTTGAAATCGCCGTTATTTCATCTTCAAGATTGTAAGCCCGAGTTTCTGGCTCCCGCCGTCCTGATCCTTGACCCATACCACCTCGGTGTCGGCTTCAAGGCCCTTGAGCGCAGCATGTTCTGAATCTATCCGCACGTTCAACAGGTCGCCGACCTTAAACAAGCGGGGCGCTTCAACCTGCATGCCGCTGCTGGAAAGGTCGATACAGACGGCTGGAACCTCATCGCCCTCATGAATCAGCGCCACCTCGGCATCCACTCGCATGCGGATGAAATCGCGTTTTTCGCTATAGTCCCGATCGGTTTGACTCATGGGGTTCAACCTTCCATTGGGTTACGGTTTTGACAGTTCTTATAACTCCCGGTCATTTGACAAGTAAAGAGCTCAAGCGACCATCGCCGTATGCTTGAAACGCCCCGCGGATGGGAGTACCGTCTGCGCCTTAGAAGGGCACCTCTGGTGTAACTGTGTGTAGGGCAAATGCCTGAAAGCGGTGCGACAGAGAGGCTAGAAAGCGAATCCAGTAGTACGGTGAGGTTGAAAACCTGCCGGCTACGCCAACCTAATTCTGGCGCCGTTTGCCCACATGCCAAAAACCAGTGCCACGCTGCTGATAATCGATGATGACGAAGTAGTGCGCGCGAGCCTCGCCGCCTATTTGGAAGACAGTGGTTTCAGCGTCCTGCAGGCCAGCAATGGTCAGCAAGGTCTTCAGGTATTCGAGCAAGACAAGCCCGACTTGGTCATCTGCGATCTGCGCATGCCGCAGATGGGCGGACTCGAACTAATCCGTCAGGTCACCGAGCTTTCGCCGCAAACGCCGGTGATCGTGGTTTCGGGCGCCGGCGTGATGAACGACGCGGTCGAGGCCCTGCGCCTGGGCGCGGCGGACTACCTGATCAAGCCTCTCGAAGACCTGGCTGTGCTCGAGCACTCTGTGCGCCGGGCTCTTGATCGTGCGCGCCTGCTGCTGGAAAACCAGCGCTATCGTGAAAAGCTGGAGAAGGCCAACCGCGAGCTCGAAGCCAGCCTGAACCTGCTCCAGGAAGACCAGAACGCCGGTCGCCAGGTGCAGATGAACATGCTGCCGGTGAGCCCGTGGACAATCGACGATTTCCAGTTCGCCCACCAGATCATCCCGTCGCTGTACCTCTCGGGTGATTTCGTCGACTACTTTCGGGTCGACGAGCGCCGTGTAGCGTTCTATCTGGCGGACGTTTCCGGTCACGGCGCTTCATCAGCCTTCGTTACCGTGCTGTTGAAGTTCATGACCACGCGTTTGCTGTTCGAATCCAAGCGCAGCGGTACATTGCCCGAATTCAAGCCTTCAGAGGTGCTTGGTCATATCAACCGAGGCCTGATCAGCTGTAAGCTGGGTAAACACGTCACAATGGTCGGTGGAGTCATCGACGAGGAGACAGGTTTGTTGACCTATAGCATCGGTGGTCATTTACCGTTGCCAGTGTTGTACACGCCGGACAGTGTTCGTTATCTGGAAGGGCGTGGTCTGCCCGTGGGCCTCTTCAATGAAGCCACTTACGAAGACCACGTGCTGGAGCTGCCGCCGACGTTCAGCCTGACGCTGATGTCCGATGGCATTCTGGACCTTCTGCCAGAGCCTACACTCAAAGAAAAAGAAGCGGCGTTGCCCCAACGGGTCAAGGCTGCGGGCGGCACCCTGGATGGGTTGCGGCAGGTTTTTGGATTGGCCACGCTAGGGGAGATGCCGGATGATATCGCCCTGTTGGTGTTGAGCAGGAATCTTCAATGAGTACCGGTAGAATCCAGTTCGCCGAGCAGGACGGCACCTTCGTCCTGAAGTTCGTCGGTGAAGTTCGCCTGACCCTATGTTCGGCGTTGGATGCGACTATTGAGAGGATCTTCACCGCGTTGAATTTCAACGCGATCGTGATCGACCTGACCGAAACCCGCAGCATCGACAGCACCACCCTTGGCCTGCTGGCCAAACTGTCGATCCTGTCGCGGCAAAAGGTCGGCCTGCTGCCGACCGTCGTGACCACCCACGAAGACATCACGCGTCTGCTGCAGTCCATGGGCTTCGAGCAAGTGTTCAACATCGTTGACCGCCCGATCCCATGCCCTGAATGCCTGACCGACTTGCCAGACCAGGATCAGTCCGAAGAGATCGTACGGATCAAGGTGCTCGAAGCGCACAAGATCCTGATGGGCCTCAACGATTCCAACCGTGAAGCCTTCCACGACCTCGTGAACGCGCTAGAGCGGCATTGATACGGTAGGCACCGCATTGCCCTGTGGCGAGGGAGCTTGTCGAATCGTCGCACCGTCCCGCTGGGCGCGTTGCGCCCCCAACCCTTCATGGCGTTGCGTCAGACAGCCCCTGGCAAACCAAATTAGCCTGAACCTCGCATCAATCCCAGCGCACAAAAAAGGGCGAACCCACCAGGGTTCGCCCTTTTTGCATTGCCTAGTCCTAGATCACAGCTTGGCTTGCAACAGCGCCTCAAGCTTCTCCTGATCCCGGGCAAATTGGCGAATGCCTTCCGCCAGTTTCTCTGTCGCCATCGCATCTTCGTTGGACAACCAGCGGAACTGCGCTTCGTTCAGACTCAAACGCGCTTCCCCGGCATGCCCCGGCGCCAGTTTACGCTCAAGCTTGCCGTTGTCCGCCGCCAGTTTCTCCAGCAATTCCGGGCTGATGGTCAGGCGATCGCACCCGGCCAGTTGCTCAATCTGATTCAGATTACGGAAGCTCGCGCCCATCACCACAGTCTTGTAGTCATTGGCTTTGTAGTAGTTGTAGATACGCGTCACCGACTGCACGCCCGGATCATCCGCGCCGGTGTAGTCATTGCCGTTAGCCTTTTTGTACCAATCGTAGATACGGCCTACAAACGGCGAAATCAGGAACACACCCGCATCGGCACAGGCCGCTGCCTGGGCAAACGAAAACAGCAACGTCAGGTTAGTCTGAATGCCTTCCTGCTCCAGCTTCTCGGCAGCACGGATGCCTTCCCAGGTGGACGCGATCTTGATCAGCACACGGTCACGGCCAATGCCGGCTTTGTCGTACAGCTCGATCAGACGGTGCGCACGCTTCAATACGGCGTCAGTGTCGAACGACAGTCGCGCATCCACTTCAGTGGAAATGCGCCCTGGTACAACCTTCAGAATCTCTTGACCTACGGCCACGCCAAAACGGTCGCTGGCCAGGCCGACATCGCCCTTGCAGTCATGAACGCAAGCGTTCAGCAATTCGGCATAACCGGAAATGGCCGCCGCTTTCAGCAACAGGGAAGGGTTGGTGGTGGCGTCCACCGGTTTAACGCGAGCGATCGCTTCGAAGTCGCCGGTATCGGCAACCACGGTAGTCATTTGTTTGAGTTGTTCCAGCTTGGAAGTCATGAGTGTGCTCTGTCCTTTGGATTTGATGACATTACCCGAGCGCTGACAGCCACTCAAGGGCGCGTGTACCTATCGAAGGCCCCAGCGGCAACAACCTGAAAACAGCTGTTTGAAAGGTGGGGCGCGGTGTTGATAAATACGATGCCGAAACAGTGAACAGGTTCAACCCGGGCGACCGTTAACGCCCCTCCAGCAACTCCGCCGCCTGATCCAGCAACGCCAAAGGCTCCTTGGCCTTGTGAATATCCACCGACAACAACTGCCGAAACTTGCGCGCACCCGGAAAACCGGTGCCCAGCCCCAGCACATGCCGGGTGATATGGTGCATCGAACCACCCGCATCGATATGCGCGGCTATATAAGGACGGAACTGCGCCAGCGCCTCGGCCCGAGTGATCACCGGTGCCGTGCTGCCGAACAACTGCTGATCCACCTCGGCCATCACATAAGGATTGTGATACGCCTCACGACCCAGCATCACACCGTCGAACGTCTGCAAATGCTCATGACAGGCTTCCAGCGTCTTGATCCCGCCATTGAGAATAATCTCCAGCTCCGGAAAATCCGTCTTCAACCGCGCCGCCACGTCATAACGCAGCGGGGGGATGTCGCGATTCTCCTTCGGCGAAAGCCCCTCAAGAATCGCAATCCGCGCATGCACCGTAAAGCTCGTACACCCGGCATCCCGCACCGTGCCAACGAAATCACATAACTGCTCGTAACTGTCCCGTCCATTGATCCCGATGCGATGCTTCACCGTCACCGGAATCGACACCGCATCGCGCATCGCCTTCACACAATCAGCCACCAACTGCGGATGCCCCATCAGCATCGCGCCAATCATATTGTTCTGCACCCGATCACTCGGGCAGCCAACGTTCAGATTGACCTCGTCATAACCATGCTCCTGAGCCATACGCGCACACGCGGCCAGGTCCAGCGGAACACTGCCACCGAGTTGCAGCGCAAGCGGGTGCTCGGCCTCGTTGTGGCGCAGGAAACGCTCGTGATCGCCGTTGAGCAACGCGCCGGTGGTGACCATCTCGGTGTAGAGGAGGGCGTGCTTGGAGAGCAGGCGCAGGAAGAAGCGGCAATGGCGGTCAGTCCAGTCCATCATGGGTGCGACGGAGAAGCGGCGGGACAATGGCGCAGGTGCAGCGGTGATTGGGAGCATGGGGGGATCTGAAATCGGTAAGGCTGGGAGGTGGTGGAGTTTATCAGGATTGCGGCTGTGAGGTTCGGGCGAGTCCTGCTTCCATGCCCTGTAGCAGCGAGGTGGATTACGCAAGACAGTCATAAAACAGGCTGCTAGCATCCGCCTACCGAGTTTTTCAAGGAACGGATTCCATGTTTAAAAAATCGCCCAATTCACGCCCAGATCTCATCAACTTCAACTCCATCGTCGCCGCCGCGCAACGAATAGCTGGTTCAGTGATCCGCACCCCAACGGTTCCAAGCCCTCGTCTGACTGAAAAGACCCAACGGCCCGTCTTCCTCAAGCTTGAAAACTTGCAAGTTGGCGGATCGTTCAAAGCCCGCGGCGTAATCAATAAATTCTCGGCCTCCACTGAAGATGTAAGCAGCGCAAAGTTCGTCGCGGTCAGTGGCGGTAATTTTGGTATTGCCATCGGCGAAGCCGCGAAGCGCTTCGGTGCTGACGTGACGGTCATTGTCCCGAAGAGTGCGCCGTCGTCGTCGATTGACCGGATTCGTGCCTCTGGCAGTTCGGTCATTGTGGAAAGCGATGTTTACGCTGCGTTTGCCAGGGCGAAAGCGCTGGAGGAAGAGGGGTATGTGGTCATTGATGATTGCAGCGATACGCTGATCGCTGAAGGCCACGGAACGCTTGCCCTTGAGTTTATTGCGGACTGCCCTGCACTCACTGACGTCTTCGTTGCTGTCGGTGGCGGGGCGATGCTGGCGGGGGTGGCGACGGCGTTGAAGGCGATCAAACCCGACATCCGGATCTGGGGCGTCGAGACCGTCGGGGCGAGTTCCATGTACCAGGCGTTGCAGGCAGGAAAGCCGGTTGACGTCGAGATCAGTTCAATCATCTCAACGCTGGGCGTGCCGGTTATCGATGAGCTGATGCTGGCCCACGCTCAACACTATGTAGAAGACATGGTGATCGTGTCTGATCAGGAGGCGATCGAGGGCATGCTTGCCTTCGGAGAGGAGGCGGGACTCTGGGTAGAGCTCGCGACGGGGGCGCTTATTCCTGCGGTACTTGCTACCGCACCTGAGCTTCCTGACAACGCTGTCATCGGCCTTGTGGTGTGCGGCGGGAATATATCGCATCAAGAGATGGGGAAGTGGGCGGACGCTCCGCGAATGTCCTGATTGGGCGACAGCGGCCCTCCTGCTTTTGGGAGGGCGCTGAGTTAGAGATTGCTTCGCGATCGGACGCAGGCTTCGCCAGCGGCTACAGGTGACGCGTTGTTAGTTAGGGGCGGGCGCTGCCAGCCATTGTCCCAGCACTTTCTGATAATTCCCGGTGACCTTGGCCAGGTGCAGCCACTGATCGACGTATAGCTTCCAGGTCATGTCATCGCGAGGCAGCAAGTAGGCCTTTTCGCCGTACTGCATGAATTGAGTCGGATTCACCGCGCACAACCCAGGCTTGAGTTTTTGCTGGAACAACGCTTCCGACGCATCGGTAATCATCACGTCTGCTTTCTTGTCGAGCAGCTCCTGAAAGATGGTCACGTTGTCGTGCAACCGCAGCTGCGCCTTGGGCAGGAACGCGTGAACAAACGCTTCGTTGGTACCACCCGCCGGTTCAACTAAACGTACCGTTGGCTGGTTGATCTGCTCGACTGTCTGGTACAGCGACTGATCCTCGCAGCGCACCAAGGGGATTTTGCCGTCGACATCAAGCGTGGTGCTGAAGAAGGCTTTCTTCTGACGTTCCAGGGTGACGGAGATACCGCCCATGCCGATGTCGCATTTGCCCGCGATCAGGTCGGGCATCAGGGTTTTCCAGGTGGTTGGCACCCATTCGACCTTTACGCCCAGGCTATCGGCCAGTGAGCGGGCCATGGCAATGTCGATGCCGGAGTATTCGCCGTCTTCAGCTTTGTAGGTATAGGGTTTGTAGTCGCCGGTCGTGCAGACGCGCAGCTGGCCCTGCTGCAGAACGCTGTCCAGATGAGAGGGGCCTTCCTGGGCCTGCGCGCCCATCGACAGGGCGAGCAGGCTTCCGAGTAGCATCGTGCTTTTAAGATTTTTCATTATTTTTGGGCTTATTTGATGGTTCGGGTGAACCGATCAAACCATCAAAGCAGAGCAGAATCCAGCATTGAACCATGCCCTTTGGGGAAGGGCGAAAAGTTCACGCGTAACCTATTTGCGATGGGTGGTTTTCCCTGCCGAGGCCACAGTGGCGCCGCTGCAATTAATATAAGAAGAAGATTTCAGCCAGCGTTGATCCGGGTAATACGAAAACAGCAGCTGCCCATCTTTCATCGAATCAATCAGTCGGCGGGCAACCGCAGGTCGCACGGCCGGGCAACCCAGGCTTCTGCCGATCCGGCCGTTGGCACGGGCCAGCACCGGGCTGACGTAGGGCGCGCCGTGGATGACGATGGCGCGGTCAAAGGCGTTGTCATTGAAGCCGGGCTCCAGGCCTTCCATGCGCAGTGAATAGCCATTTTGGCCGACATAACTCGCCTGGGTGCGATACAACCCCAGACTGGTGGCGAAGCTTTCATTTTGATTGGAGAAGTTCACGGCCATGTTCTCGCCGCTGTTTCGGCCGTGGGCAACCAGTTCATGAAAAAGCAATTTGCGCTTTTTCAGATCGAACACCCACAGGCGTTGTTCGGTCGAAGGCAGTGAGTAATCGATCACGGCCAGACGCTGGGCAGGAATTGCGCCCTGGACTTGTGAGCATTGTGAAGCACGTACGGCGAGGTTTATAACAGTGGCGTTGGCATCGGGAGCGGCTTTGACGAGAGCGGCTGCAAGTGAATCGGCGTACGCTGCCGGTACTGAAAGGGATGTCAGCAGCAGGGCCGTGAATAACGAACGAATGCGGTCTCGCGCCATATAGATGTCTCATCGTGATAGTTTCGAGTCTAGCTGTTTGCGGGAAGCTAGCCGTTTAATTCGGGAGATTAAGGATTATCCATGGTGCAATTAACAAGGTTATTCGTCATAAGCCGCGTGTTTTTTATGGTCTTTCTGATCAGCGGTTCTGCGCTTGCAGAAAATTCGTCGATTGAGCCGACAATTGCTCCGAACATCCTTAGGGGTGCAGCCGTCGACGACAACGTCGGCCAGGCGATTCAAGCGAAGCTTTCTCCACTTACCACCGCCTTTCCACCATTGCTGACTTCGTCGCGTTACAAGCGAGTCGATATCAGCCGCATGGTGCTGGATTTCTACTCCCATCGCGGTTACCGCGCGGCCTGGACAAACGAAAAGGACGTCGCGCAGTTGTTCACCAGCTTGCACGCCACTCAGGTTGAAGGGTTGAACCCGGCGGATTTTCACATTGATGAGCTGGCCAGGTCCCAGCCGTTGATGCAGGCCGAGACGTCGACACCCGAGCAACGCGCCGCGTTTGATATTGCCGCGACCCACACATTCCTGACGGCGCTGCTGCAGTTGCGCCGGGGCAAGGTCGACCCGTCTCGACTGGATATTCACTGGAATTTCGACCCCGCCGATGTTGACCCGCGTGAAGACGTGAACAAGTTTTTCATCGCACTCGATGAGCATGATGTGGCCAGGGCCTTTGCCCAGGCGCCGCCTCAAGAGGCCGTTTACGTAGGCTTGCGTGAAGGCTTGGCGCAGTTGCGCAAGGTGCGCGAGATCGGTGGCTGGCCGAAAGTCGCCGAAGGTCAATCGCTCAAGCCAGGTATGGATCTACCTGCCGTTGCGCAGTTGCGTGCGCGGCTGGTGGCCGGCGGTTTTCTTGATCCGCGCCTGGCGCGGGGAACCCAGTACGATGCCGCCGTCACTGCGGCGGTGAAGAAGTATCAGACCGATCAATACCTTGGCGCCGATGGCGTGGCAGGGGCAACGACCCTGGCGGCGCTGAACGTGCCCGTCGACGCGCGTATCGATCAGGTGCGAGTGAACATGGAGCGTGCGCGTTGGCTGCTGTACAAGCTGCAAGGTACGTTCGTGATTGTCGATATCGCCGGGTACAAAGTGGCGATGTACCGTGACGGCAAACCGATCTGGCGGTCCCGGGTGCAGGTCGGTAAACCGTTTCGCAATACCCCGGTTTTTCAGGCCGAGATCACTTATGTGACGTTCAACCCGACCTGGACGGTGCCGCCGACGATTCTCAAGGAAGATGTGATACCGAAAATCCAGAAGAATCCAGGTTACCTCGCCGCGAACCGTATTCGAGTGATCGACCGGCAGGGCGCGGAGCTTGATCCGTCGAGCGTTGACTGGAGCAACCCGCGTGGCATCAGCCTGCGCCAGGACGCCGGTCCGGACAGCTCGTTGGGTCAGGTGGTCATCCGGTTCCCCAATGACTACGCAATTTATCTTCATGACACGCCCCATCGCGAGTTGTTCTCCAAAACCGTGCGCGCCACCAGTTCGGGCTGCATCCGCGTAGAGAACCCGTTGCAACTGGTCGAGCTGCTGTTTAACGACCCGGTACATTGGGACAGTGCCGGTATTCGGAAACAGTTGGCCAATGGCAAGACGCAAAACATCAAGCTGCCGGTCAAAGTGCCGGTGTTGTTGGCGTACTGGACGGTGGACCTGAGTAAGGACGGACGGGTGACCTTCAAACCGGATGTCTACGACTACGATTCGGCGGTCCTGCGGGGTTTGAATCTGCCGTCGAAGTTACCCATTCTGGATTTGCTGCGGGCAGGAGCTCCCGCCGTGGTGATCAACCCGAAACAATAGGGGGCTGAATATGGATGTTGCGCAAGAAGCCAGGGAACTGCTCAAAAGTCCGCGACAGGTGCGTGACCTGGAGGAGTGCCGCAATATTGAAAGTGGTGCGGTTTTTATCATCGCCTCGGGTGCATCGGCCAAAGACTTTCCCCTGGCGAAGTATGCCGACGTGCCGATGATCACAATGAACGGCGCGATTTCTTTGTTCATTGGCTCTGGCGTCAAACCGTACTTTTACATCTGCTCGGATGACGCTTTCTACAGGGAGCAGCCCCGTCTGAGTGGGGAAGCGATGCGCCTTAGTCAGCGTGTGGCCGTGCCACAAAACCACATGCATTACGAGGCACTTGATCCTGCGGGCCAGCTGTATCTATTGACCCGTGCGCCGAAACTTTCCTGGTTCGATCTGATGTGTCGGCGCGACGAGGAGCTCATCAGAAGTCGAAAGTTGGGGGCAGGTCGCAATAGAAGCCTGGGGTTCAGCAAGAACCTCAAACGCGGTTTTTTTGATGCCCGCACCGTGGCCTATCTGGCGTTGCAAATTGCCTATCACGTGGGATTTACCAAAGTGTTTTTGGTGGGCGTCGATCTCGATCAGTCGGCGAATCGTTTTTATGAAACGCCGGGCTCGTTCGTGTCACCTTGTACGCTGGACGAGCATTTTCATACCCGTATCCTGCCGTCGTTCAAGATTTTGTCGAAGTACGTCATGAACAAAGACTTTCAGGTCTACAACCTGTCCAGGTCCTCAAGGATTCCCGCCGAACTGGTTTCCCGAGTGACGTTTGAGGACGTCGACAGGATGATTGCTGGTTAACCCCCCTGATGAAACCAAACCTGTAGCAGCTGGCGAAGCCTGCGTCCGGCTGCTACATAAAGCGGTTCAAGGTCGTCGGCTGCTATGCGTAGAGCGAAGCGATGCCTCTAAAGGACAATTGTCTCGTCACTAAGGCGTAGACTACGCTCACAAAAAACAAGGGCTTTGGGTCGGTGCCCACGCCTTGCCCTCTCAGGATGAGCTTTTGCCAATTCCCCTTCACGATCCGCTTCACACCCCCGGTGGTACGTTGAAACGATTACCGCTGCGTAAGGCCGCGGTATTGTTTATTGCGGCGGTCTGCCTGTGTCTCTGTGGCCTGTTGTACCTGCAACTGGAGCAGTCACGCCGCCATGACCTGATTGAAGCGCAGGTGGCATCGTCCAACCTGACCCGTGCCATGGCGCAGCAGGCCGAAGACACCTTCATGAAGGCCGACCTGGTACTGAGCAGCCTGGCCGACTGGATTCAGGCCGACGGTTACGGTGCTGCGCAGTTACCACGCCTACGCAAAACCTTCGCGCGGCGAGTGCTGGCGCTGGATCAACTGCACGGCATCTTTCTGTTCGACAAGCAGGGGCAGTGGGTGGTGACCTCGTTTGACGACCTGCCTCGCGGTGCGGGTGTGGCAGATCGTGAGTATTTCAAGTTTCACCAGCAGAACGTGTCATCCGTGGCTCACATCGGTCCGGCTATCCGCAGCAAGAAAAACGGAGAGTGGATCATTCCGGTGTCCAAGCGGGTGAACGACCGAAACGGCAAGTTTCAGGGCGTCTTGATGGCCGGGATCAAGATGTCTTACTTCGACCAATTCTTCAAAAGCTTCAGCATTGATGACAACGGTTCGATGTTCTTGGCGCTGACCGATGGAACCTTGCTGGCTCGACGACCGTTTGTGGAGGCGCAGATCGGTACGTCATTGGCCCAGGGGGAAATTTTTCAGACATTGCTGCCCAAAGCATCCACCGGCAACGCCATGATCGGCTCAGTAGTGGACGGCATTGTGCGGTTGTATGGCTACCGTCAGCTGGACGCGTACCCGCTGGTCGTGTCCGCCGCGTCCTCCGAGGATGCGATTCTCAAGCACTGGTACGACACAGCGTTTCAATCCATCGTAATTGTCGCGTTGGTGTTGCTCGGTGTGGGGCTGTTCGGTTGGGTGTTCATTCAGCAGGTGCGCAATGGCGAAAGAATAGAGGCTGATTTGCGTGAGGCTCAGGAAGCGCTGGAGTTGATCGCGACCCATGACAGTCTCACCGGATTGGCCAACCGACGGCTGTTCGAACGGGCGATGGACATCGAGTTCGGACGTGGGGCCCGCCAGGCGAGTTCATTGAGTCTGATCATGCTCGATATTGATTTCTTCAAGCGTTACAACGATACCTACGGGCACGTGGCCGGTGATCACTGCCTGGCGGAAGTGGCCCGGGCAATAAAGGGTTGCTGCCATCGCAAGGCTGATCTGGCCGTGCGTTACGGCGGGGAAGAGTTCGCGGTGTTGCTGCCGGACACGGACATTCGGGGAGCGATGGTGATTGCCGAACAAATACGCCGCAGTGTCATCGACAAGAACATCAGCCACACGGGTTCGCCCACAGGCAATCTCACGGTTAGCCTGGGGTGCTATTCGTTCGTGCCAACAGGGCGCGACAGTCTCGAAGTGTTCGTCGAGCGCGCAGACGCGGCGTTGTATCAGGCCAAACATTCAGGTCGCAATCGCGCTGCGGCGCTGTCGATCGAAGGCGGCGCCGAGGCGTTGATGCGGTCTGATCGTTGAGATGAGCGAGCGGGCGAACAAAGCAGCCGACAGTTGATTATCGACTGCCTTTACGCGTTCAGCTGCCAGTCCCACCCCCCGCGCCACCTGTGCCTCCGCCGGCCGCGCCGGTACCTCCGCCTGCGCCAGAACCGCTTGTGCCGCCGTTGGAGTTAACGCCTGAGCCGCTTGATGAACTCGATCCACTGCTGCTGCCCGAAGTGCTGCCCGGTGCAGGTGCGCCCTTGGTGTTGTTGGGCGACATCGTCGAACCACCGGTCGAACCTGATGGGGTACCGGTTGCATCAGCGCCATCGCCGGAGGCTGCATAAGTGGCGAAAGAAGCCGCGGACAACACGCCTGCCAGTATCAGGGAAGAGATTTTGAGATTGATCATGGTACGTCTCCAAAAGTGAGTCGTTACCTGAAATTGGTGTCACGGACCGCGTAATTGGTGCCTTTTGGATGACGAGTGGTCGACAACGCCAAGCGCGCTTCATCCAGCCAGTTCAATACCGGGACGCAACCACCCAAACGCGCAGGTGTCACACGCTAGACACCTCGCTATCAGGAGCGTTGGCCCGTGAAAAAACTACGAATCGCCACTTTCAACGTCAACGGCATGCGTGCCCGACTGCCCAATCTGCTCGCCTGGCTGGAGCGCGAGAAGCCGGATATTGCTTGCTTGCAGGAGCTTAAATCGGTCGACAGTGCCTTTCCCGCCGCCGAGCTTGAGGCTGCCGGCTATGGCGCGATCTGGCAGGGCCAGTCGTCGTGGAACGGGGTGGCGATTCTGGCGCGGGATGCGCAACCGCTGGAGAGTCGGCGCAGTTTGCCGGGCGATGACAGTGATACGCACAGCCGGTATCTGGAAGCCGCCGTACATGGCGTTCTGGTGGGCTGCCTGTACCTGCCCAATGGCAACCCTCAACCGGGACCGAAGTTCGACTACAAACTGGCCTGGTTCGAGCGGCTGATCGCCTACGCCAAGGACTTGCAGGCCAGTGACCATCCGGTGGTGCTGGCAGGCGATTACAACGTGGTGCCAACCGATCTGGACATCTACAACCCGCGCTCGTGGCTCAAGGATGCGCTGCTGCAACCGGAAAGTCGTGAGTGTTATCAGCGCCTGCTCGATCAAGGCTGGACCGACTCCCTGCGTCATTTGTACCCGGAAGATCGGCTCTATACGTTCTGGGACTACTTTCGCCAGCACTGGCAGAAAAATTCCGGCCTGCGCATCGACCATCTGCTGCTTAACCCGGCCTTGAGCCCTTATCTGGAGGAGGCGGGCGTGGATGCCTGGGTGCGCAACGAGCCCCATGCCAGCGACCATGCCCCAACGTGGATCAGGTTGGGCTCGCGCAAACGCCGTTGAAGTTTTCTCGCAGCGCTATTGGCTAAATCAATTGTCGGTCCGATGAGCTTTTGGCCTATACCTGTGGCCCATCGGTGGAGCGATCCGCGGCCACTTCAAAAGGACTGAACAATGAGCGAGCCACGCCTGACACATCTCGCGCAGTACCTGCAACGACTCGGTTTTGACACCCCTCCGGCACCCACGCTGGAAACACTGCGCCTCCTTCAATTGCGCCATACCGGCGCTTTTGCATTTGAAAACCTTTCGACTTTGGCCGGCGAGCCGGTACTGATCGATTTGCCGTCGATCGAGCGCAAAGTGCTGCACGAAAGGCGGGGCGGGTACTGCTACGAACTCAACTGTCTGTTCCTGGCCTTGCTGCAAACGTTGGGCTTCGATGCGCGGGGCATCAGCGGTCGAGTGGTGATGGGGCAACCCGAAGGCGCGTGGACCGCCCGCACGCATCGTCTGAGTCTGGTAAGCCTGGAGGGCGTGCGCTACATCACTGATGTCGGCTTCGGTGGCATGGTCCCCACCGCGCCACTGCTGCTCGATTCACTTGCCGAACAGCTCACGCCGCATGAGCCGTATCGCATCGAGCCGCATGCCGATGGCTACACGCTTCGCGCCAACGTCGCGGGTGATTGGCGCGCGATGTACATCTTCGATCTGCAACGCCAGGAAGACATCGATTACGTCGTCGGCAACTGGTATGTCTCGACCCATCCTGAATCGTCTTTCACCAGGCAATTGATGGTGGCGCGCACGGGGGAAGGGTGGCGACGCACGCTCAACAACGGCAGTTTCGCCATTCACCGGATGGACGCTGAAAGTGAGCGGCATCAGGTGGCGAATGTGGATGAGTTGATTGATCTGCTGAAGACGGAATTCGGCATTCAAGTGCCGGCGCATGCGCGCTTGCGGCAAGTGTTGGAGCGGTTGATTCAGGGCGTATGAATACCTGCAGGACAGATTGAAAAGGGCAGCGCTGCCAAGTCTGCCCTTGGTTGCCCATTACCGGCATCGGACTCAAGGCTTCATCACCCGATGGATTTCGTTGAGTGCCTCGGCCAGTTTTTTCTCGAGATTTTGCAGTTCAGCGGTCGTTATTCCTTCGTTGATATGCGGCGCATTGCCAACAGCGGTGTGTTGATCGGCACCGACCGTTTTGCCTTTCTCGTTGAGCAAGGCCTGGCGCAAGGTATTGTTGATAACCGTCTGATAGCCATAGCCCTCGCTCTCAGCCAAAGCGCGAGCAGCCTCTATAACCACATCATCGAGCATGATGGTGATGCGGGTTTTTCCTTTGCTGGATGCGATGGCTCCACGCTTGGCATCGCTGAAATCGTGTTCGTTTTTCATAGGTCAGAATTCCTGATAGCTGCGGCGCTCGTTTTTTGTGGCAACTCGCGCGGAAATGATTCGAACGAAATTCGGGTCCCGATAAGTGAACGCAACCACGAGCAAGCGCCCTTTGGCATCCATCCCCATGATGATCCACCGCTGTTCGTCATGATGGTTGTCCTGCACCGTCATCGCTCGGTCGTCGTAAAACACCGCTTCCGTCTCTGCCAGGCTGATGCCTCGGTGCTTTGATTTGTTAGCTGCGTTCTTTGCCTTGTCATATTGAATTTCGAATGAGTTCATTATGCATACTTTATATGTATAAGCGAGAGGCGTCCGTGCCAACGGTCGCTAGGAGTGATGAAGATTAGCGGGGGAAGGAGGCGGGACAGGCAGGATGTGTTTCAAGGATTTTTCTGGGGGAAAAGTCAACGCAGGCAGAGGCAAATGGACATATGTCCATTATCTGACTGATGAGTTGTATACAACTCTATAGACATTTGTCCTGAGTCTTGCATACAGTGTGCGCAGAATAAAAACCAGGGAACCCCCCAACCATGAAAACGCCCCATGTTTCACACCAACGGCCCGAGGATGAAAATCTTGGAGTCGGCGCAAATATGGCTTATGGCCTGCAACACGTTCTGACCATGTACGGCGGTATCGTCGCAGTGCCATTGATTATCGGCCAGGCGGCCGGGCTTTCGCCGGCGGACATCGGTTTGTTGATTGCTGCTTCGTTGTTTGCAGGGGGGCTGGCGACGTTACTCCAGACCCTTGGTTTACCGTTTTTCGGTTGTCAGTTGCCGCTGGTACAGGGCGTGTCCTTCTCTGGCGTTGCGACCATGGTGGCGATTGTCAGCAGTGGCGGGGAGGGTGGTTTCCAGTCGATTCTTGGGGCGGTCATTGCCGCGTCGTTGATCGGGTTACTGATCACGCCGGTGTTCTCGCGCATCACGAAGTTTTTCCCGCCGCTGGTGACGGGCATCGTGATCACCACCATCGGCCTGACGCTGATGCCGGTGGCCGCACGCTGGGCGATGGGCGGCAATAGCCATGCCCCTGACTTCGGCAGCATGGCGAACATTGGCCTGGCGGCGGTGACCCTGGTGCTGGTGCTGCTGTTGAGCAAGATCGGCAGCGCAACCATCTCCCGGCTGTCGATTCTGCTGGCGATGGTGATCGGTACCATTCTCGCGGTGTTCCTCGGCATGGCGGACTTCTCGAACGTGGCCCAGGGGCCGATGTTCGGCTTCCCGACACCGTTCCACTTCGGCATGCCAACCTTCCACTTCGCCGCGATTCTGTCGATGTGCATCGTGGTGATGGTGACGCTGGTGGAAACCTCCGCCGACATTCTGGCCGTCGGTGAAATCATCGACACCAAAGTGGATTCCAAGCGCCTGGGTAATGGTCTGCGTGCCGACATGCTGTCGAGCATGATCGCGCCGATCTTCGGCTCCTTCACCCAAAGTGCCTTCGCCCAGAACGTCGGGCTGGTGGCGGTGACCGGGATCAAGAGCCGCTTTGTGGTGGCCACCGGTGGTTTGTTCCTGGTGGTCCTGGGTCTGCTGCCGTTCATGGGACGGGTGATTGCCGCGGTGCCGACTTCGGTGCTCGGTGGTGCCGGTATCGTGCTGTTCGGTACGGTGGCGGCCAGCGGTATTCGCACCCTGTCCAAGGTCGACTATCGCAACAACGTCAACCTGATCATCGTTGCCACTTCCATCGGCTTCGGCATGATTCCTATCGCCGCACCCAACTTCTACGATCATTTCCCAAGCTGGTTCGCGACCATTTTCCATTCGGGCATCAGTTCGTCGGCGATCATGGCGATCGTGCTTAACCTGGCGTTCAACCACCTCACTGCCGGCAACTCCGATCAGCAATCGGTGTTTGCAGCAGGGACTGAGCGTGTTCTGCGTTATCAGGATCTGGCAGCGTTGCGCGAAGGGGATTACTTCAGCGAAGGCAAGTTGCATGACTGCGACGGCAAGGAAATCCCGGTGATCGAGGTGGATCACGGGCACGGAGAACCGCGGCCGTCGCATGCGAAAAGCAGTGAACATGTCTGACGTTTGCAGTGAATGAAAAAAGGCCGATCTGTTGCATGACAGATCGGCCTTTTTATTACCCGGTCGTTATTGCTCGCTTTGCGTCCAGCGCCCCATCAACGTGTTGGACGGCCGCTGTTCATCCAGCAACTTTCTCGCTGTTTCTACCCCGGCCACCGGCAGCCCCTCAGGGTTCAACAAGCCAATCTGCACCAGCACACTGGCCTGGTCCCAGTAGATGTGCTCGTGGTACAGCTTGTCCCCGCGGAACTTGATCACCCCCAGCATCGGAATCTCGACGTACTTGCCGGTCGGTGCCACGTTGGGCAGCATCCAGTCGATTTCGGTGCTGTGGGTAAAGCACATGATGAATTCATCAACGATCTGCAGTGCTCCGATGGTGCGGGAGATCGGGATGAGCTTCATGTCCGGCGGGTTGCCGTGGACAAAATGGTGCTGGTAGAAGCGGCTGAGTTCCTTGGCTCCGACACCGCCGGTCATGGTCGGAATATGGTTGACGTAGGGTTCGGCGACCATGGTTGCCATGGTGGCGGGCACGTCGCGGGTGTCGAACTCATGGCGGATGTGTTCTTCCCACAGGGCGGACAGGTTGAAGTGCGGGCCGATCTCGCGCTTGAGTGCGGCGATACTGCGTTCATGGGCCATCAGCGAGGCGGACTTGTCGAAGTGCGCGCTGCCGGCCCGGGCGAAGGCGTGGTCGACGCCTGGGTATACGTAGATTTCGGTTTTGTCGTTGCCGCCGAGGTGCTCGCTGATCCGGGCGCGTGCGTTGGCGTCGCAGTAGCCATCGTTTTCGGCAAAATGCAGCACCAGCCGGCCCTTGAGGTTTTCCGACTCGTGCAGCAGGTGTTCGATGCCCATGCCGTAGTAGCCGACGGCGCAGGCCACATCGGTTCGCGTGGCGGTGAGCCAGGCCAGTTTGCCGCCCATGCAGAACCCGACATAACCCAGGCCCGAGCCTTCGACTTCAGGCAATGCACGCAGGGCGGTGAAGCAGGCGTCGATGTCGCCGACGGCCTTGTCCATGTCCAGGCGCTGAAACAGATCAATGGCGACGGCAAAGTCCGCTTCGGTGTAGCCCAGGTCAACGCCCGGCTGAAGGCGCCAGAACAGGTCCGGCACCAGCGCCACATAACCTTCCTCGGCATAGAAATCGGCTACTGCGCGCATGTTGGCGTTGACCCCGAAAATCTCCTGGCCGATCACCACGCCGGGGCCCTTGCCGCTGGCGGGCAGGGCCAGGTAAGCGCCGAACGTGGCGCTGCTGTCCGTTGCCTGGATCTCAATCATCTTGCCCATGTCATCTACCCCATTCGGTTATCAGGTTTTATTGGCTGTCACGGTATTGCTGGAACCACACCCGCGGCGACACGCCACGGTCTGGCCCGAGAATCGAAAAGCCGCCGTCTACTGGCACATCGACACCGGTCATCCAGCTTGCACCGGCGCTGCACAGAAAAGCCACCACGCTGCCGATCTCATGGCCACGGCCGATGCGCCCGAGCGGGTGAAAAGGTGCCCCGACCCGATCCGCGAGCTCCGGGTCGTTGTCGCTGAAGTCGGCGACGCTGGGCGACCAGGTCCAGGCCGGGGATACGCTCAGCACCCGGATGTGTTCCGGGGCCAGGGTCATGGCCAGGTTCTTCGTCAGTTGCAGGATGCCGGCCTTGGAGGCGGGGTACAGCGCGCGCCCGGCCGCGCCGAATTTGCCGCCGGTGCTGCCCATGTTGATGACCACGCCACCGGCGGGCAGATGCACGGCGGCTTTCTGGGTAAAGATGGCCGCCGACACCAGATTGACGTTCAGGGTTTTCAGCCATTGTGCGCGGTCCGAGGCCAGTCCCTGATCGGCGTACAGGCACGCGTTGTTGACCAGGATGTCGAGCCTGCCGAAGCGCTCCAGCGTGGCCGCGATGCAGGCGTCGATGTCTTCGTCACGCTCCACGTCGCAGGCTGAAAACGCGCAGTTCATTGTTTGCGCCAATGCCTGGCCAGCGTCGGCGTTGCGCCCCACCAGCATCACTCGGGCGCCCTCGGCTAACAGTTGCCGTGCGATATCCAGTCCCAGCCCCTGAGTACTGCCGGTGACAATCGCAACTTTGCCTTCGAGCATCATGACCATTCCTCCAGTGCTTGCGTGACGGAGCTGATACGGGCTATCACCGCCATGCTCGCCAGCGAGGCCGCATGCATGCCGCTGTCTGCGCTGGCGCAGGCATCTGCCGCCACCGTCACCTCGAATCCGCAATCCACCGCATGGCGCACCGTGCTTTCCACCACGGAATGGGTCGCCACGCCAGCGATCAGCAGGTGCGAAGGATTGAACTGGCGCACCACGGTTTCCAGCGCCGAGCCAAAAAAAGCGTTGATCCGGTGATGGGTGATGACGAACTCATTGCGGCTGTCCAGCGGCGCCAGGGCGCTGAAAAACTCCGCGCCCCAACTGCCTTCCCGGACTGCGCCGAGGCTGGCGACCGTGCGCAGGATCGGGGCGTTCTGGATCAGGTCGCCGTAGTCCGCACGGAACGCCACGCGCACGTGGACGATGGGCCAGCCCT